>JAFRHI010000006.1 GCA_017433415.1 Bacilli bacterium | reverse complement strand
CTGACACTACAGGTTGCAACACTTTCATCACTACTCTTACAACTTAGTGTTCCATCACTATTTGTCGTTATTGTACTTGTTCCGTTCGTTCCATATGTTAATGTACCACTTGTTGGATTTAAACTTATTGTTGGTTGGGCTCTTTTTATTTCCCAAGTTACACTACAGGCAGTAGCAAACTTATATCCACTATTTGCTGTACATGTTTGAGTATATGTATTGGCATTAGTTGCACTTGTTGTTCCTCCGGCTGTACTTCCTTGTGGACAAGTTATTCCACTCTCTTTAGTGTTTCCATCATACGTTTGAGCACGTGGACTATTTGGACATGTCAATGTCTTTCTATTTACTGTCGCAGAATATGTTTTGCTTCCTGATAAATAGTTTTTAGTTTCACCCTGACTTACTGTTATAGTTGCAGTTTTATTATCTGCTGTATTTTTTTGTGGTATTATTGTCAATGTTTTTCCATTTATAGTACATTTTGCGATATTTTCATTACTACTTGTACAACTTAGTGCTCCATCACTATTTGTCGTTATTGTACTTGTTCCATTTGTTTCATATATTAAGTCACCACTAGTTGGATCTAGTTTTAATCCTGCAGAAGCTCTTACAATTTTCCAAGTTACACTACAAGCAGTAGCAAACTTATATCCACTATTTGCTGTACATGTTTGAGTATATGTATCAGCATCTGTTGCACTTGTTGTTCCTCCTTCTGTACTTCCTGTTGGACACTTTATGTTACTACCCAAAACTTTTTTTGCATATGTTTGATCACTTGGACTTTTTGGACATGTCAATGTCTTTCTATTTACTGTTGCAGAATATGTTGTGCTTGCTGCTAAATAATTATTTCCTTCTGCTTGATTTATTGTTATAGTTGCTGTTTTTCCATCTGCTGTGTTTTTTTGTGGTATTATTGTCAATGTTTTTCCGTTTATACTACATTTTGCAACACTTTCATCACTACTCTTACAACTTAGTGCTCCATCACCATCTGTTGTTATTGTACTTGTTCCATTTGTTTCATATATTAATGTAGCATTGGTTGGATTTATGCTTAATGTTGTTGGTTTCTTTTCGATTGTTTTGCTGACACTTTTTACTATATTAGTATCTTCACCTTCATTATTATTTGTGTCACTAATATAACAATAATAATATATGTAATAAGTACCAGCATTCTTTTTAGTGTACTCATTTGGCTTAGTTGCTGTCCAACCATTATTAGCACTAAATGTTGGTGCAGCACTTGAACTTGTGGCATTACTACTATACCAATACATTTTTCCACCTGTGGTACAACTTCCTGCATTTTTTAATAGGTTTTGATCTTTACCGTTATATTCCAATCTTTTTTCTACTACACTGGCATGAGTAACTGTTACTATTCTTTTCTTTATAGTGAATTCTTTTGATGCGGAGTCACTATAAAACGTATGTGTTTTGTCATTATATTTTCTTGTTCCTGTAATTATAATTTGTGCTGTTCCGGCATTTATGTTATCCTTATAACTTACTGTGTAGTCTGCATCTTTAGTTAATGTAACATTTCCATCCTTTAATACAATTGATGGTTTTTTCTCTTTTCCATCGTAAAAATACTCTGGTGGATTAAATTCAATGGTTAATTCACTAATTTTTTTATTCCATTGAGCATATGCTGTTGTGTTATCGTTAGCAGTAGTATCATTAGTAATAGTTGTACCCGAACCATCTTTTTTTGTATTCCATCCTAAGAAAGTATAGCCATTACCACGAGATGGAGTACATAATTTACCCCACTTAATGCCTTTAAAAGCATATTTAAAGGTACATCCTTCTCCACCATTATAAAAATCATAAGTAAGTTTATTAATTGGATAATTTTCGCTTTTTGTATTACCGGCCATATCAGCTATTGTTATTTTGGCACTAGTTATTCCTTCAGTATTATCTGAGCCAGTCAAGTAACTATTTAGTTTGGCATCTTCTCCTTCTTTTATAGCACTAAATTCTCTATATTCCAATTCGTTTTCTTCTACTTTATTTGGATTTTTTGCACACTTCTTATTACTTGTATTTAATTCTAGACATAATCTTAATTTGTCTTTTGATCCTCCTAGGCTTGTATTGGTTGTATATTTATCATCTGTTACTTTGAATGATAATTTACTATCACTAAAATTATCTCCTGCTGATAATGGATTTGAATTATTAAATTTTGGCACTTCATTATCTACTATGTAAGTTCCACAAGTTATTATCTTTCCGGTTTTTGTACATTTTCCATCTCCTGAGGTAATTTTTACTTCTGCTGGTGTTGCTTTACTATCTGATAAATTCTTTGTATTAACATGTAAATAGTATTCTCCTGTTACTTTTTCTGGTGTTAATACTACTGCAGTTGCTTCTTTTCCATTTTCTGCTAAATCTATTGATAAAGTATTCCATTTTGCTGTTGTTGTATTATTACTTGTTGTGAAAGCATATGATAATTTACTGTTTTTATTGATTCCTGTTGCGCTAGTTACTTTTATATTTATTGTAACTCTTTTCATATTTATTGCTTGTGAATAAGTAGGGGCAAACACTATATCCATATTTGTTGAATCTTTATGTCCAGTGTTACATGAATCTGACTGACTGTCAAAATCGGCTCCAGTATCAGTCATTAAAGTATCTGCAGCAATATTTCCTGTTGTTCCATCAACTTCCCCACATGATAGATATGTCTCATACGTGTATCTTTTACCTTTTTTTTCAACTTTTACGAAACTATTAGTGGTATTACAACTTGTATTATCAACTTGAATATCTTTGGCTAAATCTTTTTCAATCAAATCTTCTAAAGGGATTAAAATACATCCTTCTTCATTATTACCAAATTCATCCTCACCATAGGTATCTACATATAGTCTAGCACTCTGTTCTATACTACTACGATAGGTATTATACTTTTGTTTTCCTTGATTACCTTGAACATTTCTAATTAAAGGTATAGCAAGAGCAATAATAACACCAAGTATTGTTATTGCGACTAACAATTCAACTAATGTAAATCCTTTTTTGTTTTTTAACATACATACCACTACCTTATACTCTATTTTCTATTACCATTCTATCTTATTTTAGTTTGCTAGTCAACATAATTAAAGACAGAAAATTTAAATTTTTATCAAAAAAAAAGCAATAATAATGCTTTATATTTTCCTTAATTCCTTGGAATTACATATAACTAGTTTTCAATTTTTTTGCAAGTACTTAAGTATGCTGCTATATTAGCTTCTTCGTCGGAAATATTTGAATCTATAATAATATTTCCTGATGCACCTACTTTACCACATGATAGATATGTTTCATAAGTATATCTATTTTTATCTTTTTCTACTTTTACAAAACTATTTTCTGTATGACAACTTTTTTCTTCTATTTGAATATCTTTGGCCAAATCTTTTTCAATTAGTATACTAAGAGGAATTATAATACAATGAACATCTTCATTTTCGAATCCATCTCTACCATACGTATCAACATATATCCTAGCACTTTGTTCTATGCTATCATGATATATTTGAACTTTCTGTTTTTCTTGATTACCTTGAATATTTCTAATTAAAGGTATAGCAAGAGCAATGATAATACCAAGTATTGTTATTGCGACTAATAATTCAACTAAAGTAAATGCATTTTTCCTGTTTTTTTTCATAAGTTTTTTCTTCATATTCTCACCTATTATAATTAGTTTATGTTTTTTTCCTAATCTAGTCAAATAAAAATGTAGATTTTTTACAAATCTACATTTTCTTTGTATTTTAAACTATTTTCTTAATTTTCTTTCTTTTATTTCAGAAGTTAGCATTTTTATAAATTCTTTTTGAGAAACTGTTGTTGTGTCTTTTTCTCCAAATAACCTATAGCTAATTGTCTTATCTTTTTTTTCATTATCTCCTAGTATTAAGGTATATGGTACTTTAGAAGTTTGTGCTTCTCTTAAGCGATATGATAACTTTTCGTTACGAACATCAAGATCTACTCGTACGCCTTCTTTTTGTAATAATTCTGTTACCTCTTTTCCGTAATCTCCTTGAAATTCAGGATTAACTGGTATTACTTTTACTTGAGTTGGAGCAAGCCATGTTGGGAAAGCACCTTTTGTCTCTTCGATAACAAAAGCAGCAAATCTATCAAATGTTCCAAGGATAGCTCTATGAATTA
Organism: Bacilli bacterium; assembly: GCA_017433415.1. Taxonomy (GTDB): domain Bacteria; phylum Bacillota_I; class Bacilli_A; order RF39; family UBA660; genus UBA3789. Next base: position 12,145 of record JAFRHI010000006.1, on the reverse strand, counting down.
CTACTGGTGTTTGTTTTTCACCATTTGAATCAATATAATTTAATTCAAATCTTCTTGGTAGTAAGAAGTCTAATTGGCAAGTAGAAAGAGTTACTTCTGGTCCTACTGCTGGTTTTACTTCTACATCTAATTTTGGTCCATAGAATGCAGCTTCACCTACTGCTTCAAAGTATTCTACTCCTAAATCATTTAGTACTTCTCTTAATTTTTGTTCAGCATTATTCCACATTTCGTCATCATCAAAATATTTTTCTTTATCTTCTGGATCTCTTAGTGATAGACGAAATTTATATTCTTTAATGCCAAAATCTTTATAGACATCTAATATCAAATTTACTACTTTTTGGAATTCTTCACCAATTTGATCTGGTCTTACAAAGAGATGGGCATCATTTTGACACATGCATCTTACTCTTTCTAATCCTTTTACTGCTCCACTTGCTTCATAACGAAAATCTGTTGCGAATTCTCCAATACGAATTGGAAGATCACGATAAGAATGCATTTTATTTTTATAAATCAACATGTGATGTGGACAATTCATTGGACGAAGAACAAATTCCTCTTCATCTACTTTCATCATTGGAAACATATTTTCTTTATAATGGTCCCAGTGACCTGATGTTTTATATAGATTAACAGTACCTACACAAGGTGTATAGACATGTTGATATCCTAATTTTTGTTCTTTTTCATAGATATAGTTCTCTAAATTTTTTCTAACAATAGATCCATTTGGTAACCACAAAGGCATTCCAGAACCAACAAGTTCATGATTCATAAACAATTCTTGTTCTTTACCAATACGACGATGATCTCTTTCTTTGGCTTCTTCTATTTCTCTTAAGCAATTATTTAAATCTTCTTCATTATCAAAACAAACTCCATAAATTCTTTGAAGCATTTTATTTTTAGAATCGCCTTTCCAATATGCACCTGAGAATTTTAACAATTTAAAGTATTTTAATTCTTTAGTTGTTTCAACATGTGGTCCACGACAAAGATCAGTAAAATCCCCTTGGCTGTAGCAAGATATTACTTGTTCATCTTCATCCATACGAGATATTAAATCAACTTTATATGGATCATCTTTAAATTTTTCTAAAGCTTCTGCTTTTGATAATTCATGTCTAACGATTTTTTTATTATCTTTAGCACATTTTTTCATTTCTTTTTCTATACGTTCTAGATCTTCTTCTTTAATGACGTCATCACCTAAATCAATGTCATAATAAAAGCCTTCTTCAATTGCTGGCCCTACCCAGAATTTAGCCTGTGGATATAAATGACTTACTGCTTGAGCCATTAAATGTGCACAGGAATGGTTTAATTTTTCTAATCTTTCATTTTCTTTAATATTAATCATAATTATCTCTCCTTTATTAATAAATCTACTTGAATATTTTTATTTACTTTATTTTTAAATTCTTCACCTAAACTAATATCCCCAACTATTTTTCCATAGTGAATTGGAATAGCTTTTTTAGGATTTAAATTATTTATATAATTTGCAGCTTCATTTACATCCATTGTATATACTCCAGCAATCGGGACAAAACAAACATCGGTTTTTACCATATCTACCTCTGGGGTTTGATCTGTATCTCCCATGATATAAAAGTACTCATCATGAAGAAGAATATTATATCCCACATATTCCTTTTCTTTGGGATGAAATGGTTTATCTATGTTATATGAAGGAATTGTTTCGAATGATAAATCATCTATTTTGTAGTTTTTATTTGGCTCAACTATTAAACTATTTTCTTCTGTATTTAATACTTTCGGGACAATTGTTTTTGTTGTTTCTTTTCTTATTTTTGAAATAGATTCTTTATCATAATGATCATAATGATCATGGGTTATAAATATGTAGTCAGCATCATGTGTTTCTTCTTTAATATCATAGGGATCAATATAAATTATTTTATCTGCTATTAATTTTATACTTGAATGCCCTAATACTTCTATCTGCATCTAATCACCTCAAAATAAAAAGGATAGTACAGGAGTGCTATGCACGGTACCATCCTTTGTTTACTTAATTAAATAACGGCTAGGCCGGAACTACTTTTTATAGTTCTACTCGAAAGGTAGTAATAAATTAACTTGTTCCTCATTCACACCAAACATGAGGTCTCTTAAAAACTCTATTAATTTATCTTGTCCTTTGTCAATGTATTTACATTAATACTATATCACTATTTAAATTATATTTCAAATATTTATTTTATTATCTTCCCCACCATTGTGAAGGAACTTCCATCATTGTACCCAATCCATAATATCCATCATTAATTCTTTGTTTAGTATATCTAAAAAAACCATTTAAATCACTGCAATAAGGATCATTTGGATCAAACATAGCACAATCTACTACTACTAGATGTAAGTGGACACCTGTTGAATAACCAGTTGTTCCCATATATCCTAAATAATCATTTACTGTAACTGGTTTACCTACATATAATCCATCAGCATATCTAGAAAGATGAGCATACAATGACGTGTATTTTTGACCATTTACTTCATGTAATACTGTTACTATTAAGGCACCAGCATTATCAGTATATATTGATGATATAACTCCATTAGCAACTGGAAAAATTAATTCATTACTTCCTCTAGAACTTGTTATGTCATAAGCCGCATGATAATAACTTGGATATTGTGAGATAGTTCCAACTTCAGTAGGAAGATACCATATTTGTCTATTTTGATCGGCTAGTTCCATCGCTAAAGGTGTATTTTCTAATAACGGCAATTCTACTGCTTGAGGAGCTTCTGTTGTTGTTAACTTTATTGTATTATTAGGGCTTAGATTTAATAAATTATCCAAAATACTTGTATTGTCTTCTGTTTTAGTTATTTTATTTGCTGTAGCCATATCATTTATATTTATATATTCATAATTAACAGTATAATCTGCTTTAGCAAAGGCAGGGATAGATTTTAGACCTATGGAAATAAATAAAAAGGCACAAGAAAGTAAAATTAAAAATTTTCTTTTTAAATCCATACTAATCCCCCCTAAAAACAGGGTTTATTATACTATTTTTACTTTAATTTGTCAATTTTATTGTATATCTCACATTTTTTCCATTAAATAATAGATTTCTTTTTTTGGCTTTGCTATAATTTTTTTAGTGAAAGATCTATGGTGATATATATGAATGTAGAAGAATTAAAATCATTACAATCAGAAATTATCAAAAAGAATAGAACCTGTAATTTAATAGGAATATTTTTATTTTTAATTGTTGTAACAATTATAATTAGCATTTCTATTATAAATGGTATACCAGAATTTTCATTTGTATTTTTGTTTATTGCTGCTATTTTTTCTATATTAATAACTTCTATTATAAAAGGCATTGTTAATGGTAAAAATATTGAAACTTTTAATGATAATTTTAAAAAGCTTTTTGTATTAAAAGCTCTTGAAAAAAGTTTTAGTGATTTAAAATATAAAAATGAAGGTTTTAATGAAGATTTTATTTCAAAAACTGGTATGATTGATCTTGCTGATAGTTATGAGTCTAATGATTATGTATCAGGACAATATAAAGATATTAAATTCGAACAAGCTGATGTCCATATTCAAGAAAGACATGAGGAAACTGATAGTGATGGTGATACGAGAACTGTATGGGTAACAATTTTTGAAGGAAGAATAATGGTATTTGATTTTAATAAACCTTTTAAATCAAACATCCAAATTGTAAGTCGTGGTTTTTCTGCTAGTTCTTTTTGGGATAAGAAGGTTTTAAAAGTAGCTATGGAAGATATCAATTTTAATAAAAACTTTACTGTTTTTGCAGAAAGTGAACATGAAGCATTTTATATTTTGACTCCAAATTTTATGGAAAAAATACAAAATGTTAGTCAAAAATTAAATTGTTCTACAATGTTTGGTTTTTTGAATAGCAAACTACTTGTTGCAATTGACAATCGTGAAGATTCTTTTGAATATAATCCACTAAAAGTAATTAACGAGCAAGATATTGAAAATAATATACAAAATGATATTAAAGTAATAACTGATCTTGTCGATGACTTAAACTTAGATAATGATTTATTTAGAAAGGAGGGGTGAAAATGACTGGAATATATTTTATTATTGGAATAATGGCTTTTATTTTACTTGTTTTTGTTATTTGGTATATATCAACATCAAACAAATTAAACAGAACTGTTGTTAAAATAGATGAAGCTCTTTCTGGTATTGATGTAGCTTTAACAAAAAGATATGATGTTTTAACTAAAATGATTGATGTAGTTAAAAGTTATGCTAAGCATGAAAAAGAAACTATATTTGAAGTAATTAATTTACGTAAAGATATGTCTATGGAAGAGAAAAAAGAAGCAAATCATGCTATGGATGAGACTCTTAAGAAAATAAATGTTGTTGCTGAAAACTATCCTGAATTAAAATCAAGTGAAAATTATAATACTTTACAAAAATCAATTGTTGAAGTTGAAGAACATTTACAAGCTGCAAGAAGATTGTATAATTCTAATGTCTCAGTTTTTAATCAATTATTAGTTTCTTTTCCAACAAGTAGTATTGCTAAAAGCAAGGGATTGACAAAGAAAGAATTCTTTGAAGCTGATGAGGAGAAAAAAGAAGACGTTAAAATGGATTTATAAATAAAAGACGATTAATAATCGTCTTTTTTAGTGTCTTCTTTTTTGATAAGCACCTCTGCACTCTTTAAGAAAGTATTCAATTGATGATTGTTTAGCATTAATTTGAGCTGCTTGTTTTTCAATTTCAGCAGCCAATAACAATACTTCGTTATCAGTAGGTCTATTGTCATAACAAACTTCTAGAGCATGCTCAACAACAATATCTGCCCCTCTTGTTAATGCTGATGTGCAATGGCAATAATGATCTAGATTTAAGCCATCATGTCTCCCACTAGTTGCATACCATCCTTTGGGATAAATTCCTTCTACTATTTGATATAAGTTTTTATATTGTTCTCCACCGTAAAAATCTGTTAGCGAATCAATCATTTCTTTTATTTTTTTCATATCTTCGTGATTGGTTTCATGAACTCGATAAAGACATGGATACCCTTCTTTAGCAAAATGTGTTGCGACGTGATGCCCTACTAAAATCATCGATTTATAAACAATATTATATGCTCCTTGTTTTTTCACCCTATTACCTTGACAATCAGTGGTACTTTCTTTAATACCTGCATACAAACTATCACTTTGATATATTTTATCTAATATATTCGTAACTCCTTGAAGATTTTCTGCAAGCATATCTAGCTTCTTATCTGATGAGCCTTTCTGAAGTATTTGATCAAATTCACTAAATGTTGTTCTTTTACTACTAGTAATGATTGTTTTTAAGTAATTTTCATTAACCACATTTCCATATTTATCAATTTCAAAATAATAGCTTCTGGCTAGTTTGGGTTTATTAGGAAATAATGATGCTGTTTGAACTGCAAAAGAATAAGGAAGTGAAGAAATTACTTTTTCCTCAGTATTATCTTTTGTCGTAAATTTACGTGGCAGATGAATTACATTAGCTCGATTTAAAGCTTCTTGAACAATTATTGATTCATATGGTAAATACCCTAAAACAGTGGCATTATGAACTCCTAATAAATAATTACCATTATCTAGTTTTACGCATGATAATCCATCATCTATATGTAATGTTCCTGGTTTATCTATTGTTATTATATAATCGTCTATTTCTGTTCTATCCTCTATTTCACCAATTTTAGGCATTTTATGAAGTCTTGCTTCAGCTAAAAGAGTATCACTAAAATAAATATTGATATGATATTTTTGGGCTATTAATTCAATTTTTTTATCTTTTTTGTCTTTATTAGTTCCTATTAATGTATTAATTAATAAATTAAGCTTTTCTATTTTACTTTGATTTGTCTTCATTGGTTTTTTATTTAAACTTATTTTATTAATTACTTTATATATTGTTTCAATTACTTTTCTTTTTTCTTGTTCAGTAAAATTTAGATTTTTGGAATTTAACATAATGGTAACCAAATTTTCATAATATGTACTATCTTTTTCATTACCTTCAAGTATGGTTTTTATATATTTATTTAATACATTAAGTAAGAGTGATTCTTTATTGGCATCTTTAGCATTTACTAAATTTGGATGCTTTTTTAATATGTATTCAGCATAACTAATATTTCTAGTATTTGTTATTAAATAAGAGATAAAATCATAACTACTGGTATTACTGTCTGACACCTCTAGTTGAGCTTTATAAAGTTCTGCGCGCATTTTTTCTAATTCTGTATAGGCTCTTTTAACATTAAAGAACTTGTTTCGCTTTTCTTCTTTTAGTCGAGATATTTTTTCATCTAATTTAGTTAATTTTCTAATTATTATTCCTCTATTAACTTCATCTGAATTATGAATAACTGCTGATAAATATTTAAATAAATCTAATTCTTTTTTTACATCTTTATCCCCATTAATATTTTCTACGCAATTATTTAATAGACGAAAAAGAATGTTGATTAATTCGTTAGCATCTTTATTTATCCATTCAATTAATTCTTGTTCTTTTGGTTCTGATTGTGTACCTTTAATATAATTTGCTAATTTCTTTTCAACATTCTTCATAATTTTAGTCCCTTCTATTTTTGCTTATTAATTCCAGTGGAATAGTTAGTTGTTTTATTCTCTCTATTATTCTTTTTGCTTTTACTTTATCTACTCCACTTGATGTAGCAGCAAGGGCTGATTCTAATTCATCTAGGGTTAGGTTTGAAGTAAAAAATGTTGGCAAATGGTTTTCCATTCGATATTGAAGAATTGGCCCTAAAACCTCATCACGGGACCAATTACTACAATTTTCTGCTCCTATATCATCAAGTAGGAGAAGGGGGATTGTTTTTATATTATAAAATCTTTCTTCATAATCTGTTTGAAAAGATGCTTTCAAACTTCTTAAAAATTCTGGATAGTATACTAAAATACTTTTTGTACCTTTTTTTGCCATTTCATTAAAAAGGGCTGCTATTAGATATGTCTTACCAGATCCAAATGAACCATTAAGATATATTCCTTTGGGATGTTTTCCTTCTTTGTAGGCATCAATAAATTCTTTAAAATACTTAATAATGGGAACTCGTGCTTTATCATCTTTATAGACACCTTTAAAAGATGCTTCTTTTATATCTATTGGCATGTCATATAAATCTAGATTGTTTTTATAAGCATCTTCTTTTAATTCTTTTTCTAATTTTTTACAAGCATCATAAGAAAAATTAATTATGTTTTCTTCGGCAATCGGAGTATATTTATAGCCTTTCATCTTATTCTTACATGTCTCTAAACACTCACAATTAAGGCAATTGGTGTGTTCTTCAAATGTTTCTTCTAACCGTGAAGTATATTTCATTAAGATATCTTCTTTAATATTAAGTGAATAAACATACTCTTTAAAATCTTTATTGCTACAAGCAGCTTGAAATGCGTGGGTCAATTTTGTTTCATCTACAGAATGAATATTAGTTACTTTTTTCAAATTGATCACCACCTTCACATAATGATTGTATCTAAATTTTTATTTAAAGTCTAGCTTTGAGACGTTTTTTTACAAAAAATATTCAGCAATTGCTTACTGAATATTTTATTATTTTATCAAACTTATTCTTCTAACTAATTTCTTTAAGGTTTTCTAATTCATCAATTATTTTTTCTATATCATGATAAATTTTAAAAATGTTTTTTCTTCTTTTTATTATATTTTTTAATCGAAAAAATTTACCAAAAAACGGACCATGTTTTGCTATTTCTTGATTAAGATAGTACTTATTAGGATAATCTCTTTTTATTGCTCGTATAAAGCATTTAATTATTCCTGTTCTTTTGACTATTACAGTTCCTTTTAATAAAGTTATTGGTTTTATATCATAAATTACATTTCCTTCAATAATTGCTTTTTTCTTCCTTGCTTTGATGAAGTCTAATATATCATTATAATAATGTATAAATTCTTGCTTTTCAGATATTTCACCATATTTTTCTTTTAACATATTTTTAATATCTGGCAAATATTTATCTTCTAGGATATTATTTTCTGGTAATTCATATAATCTATCACAATTAATCACAATATAATTATCATCATTTATATATTTAATAGTACTTGTAGTTTTACCCGATCCTTTTGTCCCTATTATATTTATTACGTTGTCATTAGTAAGTTTTTTTATATAATCAGTTCTATCTTTGAATAAATATATTTTTGATTTTCTTTGCATCCTAACACATCCTAAATTAATTATAAAAAATGTAAATAAAGGACTACCTAATGGTAGTCTCTTTATATATAATTTTTTGCTACATGTTAATATGTTTTTTTACCTTTTACTAGATATATAATAAATGCTCCTAATATTGCCAATCCAGCAATTGATGCACCAATTATATAGAATATTTGATAAGACATAGGTTTAACTTTTTGATAATATCTTGTATAATCTGCATTTTTAATTGCATCATCTTCCATTTCAAGATTAATCACTCTTTGGTTTAATTCACTTACTTCTCTTTGACATTTAGAATGCTTTTCAAACCAATCAGAATCTGACATGCTCATTGCATCACATTCTTGTTCTTTCTTTTCAAGTTGATCTTTTAAAGGATAGTATTCTTCTTCTATTTCCTTTAATCTTGCATTTGCTTTTGCAACTGCTTCTTCTGATTCTTTCAGTGCTGCTTGTTTTCTTTCCTCGTTTGTTTTATTAGCTTTTACTTGCTTAAATCCACCAAAACCAGAAACCACTAAACCAATGATACATCCAATGATGATAATCTTAATTGGCAATGTTATTTTTTTCTTTTCTTCCACAATTTCACTCCTTCTATTATAATTGTCTATAGTATTTATTGATAAGTCAATTTTTTTAATATGATTTTCTAATTATTTACACTAATACATGTCAATGTATATCTGTACCATACATATTTAAATCTTTAATTTATTATTTTTAATTTTAAACGTAATATTACCATCTTTATCTGTTCTATGTTATTTAGAATCTTTTAAATCATCTAATCCTTCTTTATTTGTATGACCATATCTATTATTCTTACCCGCTGGTTTGAGTAGTTAATACATATATAAAAAAGAACTATCGTTGTGATAATTCTTAGTATTTTTTGATTAATTTCTTTATTTTTGGTTTTAAATCATAAATTTCCTCTTGGGTTATTTTACCATACTCATTAATTGATAATTCAGGAATTACAATACCTGTTTCAAGTTCAATCCAATCTGCTAATAATCTTCTATGACAAAAGTGTGCTTTATTGATTTCTAATCCAGGCAACTCATGACAAAGTAATATTATATCTTCACCATACTTTTGATTTAATGTGCTCATCAATTCATTTGGATTCAAATCTTTTAATCTTAAATCATAGAATTCTTTTATATACCAGTTAATCAATTCATCTTCTGATAAATTATCTGGATTTTGATCATAATATTGCCATAAATATAATCTTGGTGACATTTTCTTATAGGCATTGCCATAGAATCCCCACGCATTTCCACCATCACCAGTAATAGATACTAAATTGCCGCTTTTTGCATTTGCATAACAGCTTGTTCCTTTTATAATCATTTAAACCACCTACCAATTAATTCATATTATATCACAAATTATTTTTAGTCAATTGATTTTTTACTTTCTTTTTCTAATTCTTTTAAACTTCTCTCTGGTGTTGGTAAATCTTCTGGCATAGTACCTCCTAATCTTTTAATACTATTTCTTACTTCCTTGCCCACTTCGAAGTGAACAGAATTTGCAGTATATTCGTTATCCACATTATCTCTTTTAAATTTAGCATCCGTCTGAGCAATTCTAAATATATTATCAGCTAGTTCTTCACTTCCCATATTATCTAATATATCTTCTCTATATCTTAATTTTTTTCTTTTAAATATATCATCTGCTGTTTCACCATTATATAGACCTTTATACCCTGCATTATGAAATCTAGCTAAATCTTTTACTCCACTATTAACTGCTGTTTTATTTAAATTAAAATTACCTTTTCTTGCTTGATTTCTTCTATATAATCTTTTTTCATCTTCAGTTAGTTCATTATACTCTTTTTCTGAAAGTTCTTGTTTTCTTGTTTGAATGGCAAAGTAAGTTTGAGCAAGTGCTATAACTTTCTTTCTAGAGTCTGCGTTCTGAGCAATTAAGTAACAAGCATATCTCGATAACTTATAATCTATTATTCTTCTTTTTCCACCATTTACATTTATTGACAATTTCCCGACCTCGGGAAATTGTTCATATATGTCAATACCACTATTCTTACACGCGGTCATAGCTTGATTAATTACTTTGTGAAAATTATCCCATTTACTATATCCCAATACTGGCATTAATTCTCTAGCAAACCAATATTCATGGCCCAATTTATCTATATGTTTTATTTCTTCAAATATTTTTTCTGTATATTCTTTTATTTCATTCATTTTATCATCTTCCTTTTTATGGACTACAAGTTTCTATTTTTAATTTATTATTATTTATCTTAAACATAATACTACCATCTAAATCTGTTCTATATATATTAGAGCCACCTAGATTTTCTAATGCCTCTTTATTTGGATGACCATATCTATTGTTTTTGCCAACACTTATTATTGAGTATTTTGGATTAATCTTATCTATAAACTCTTTACCACTACTTGTCTTAGATCCATGATGTCCTACTTTTAATACATCTATATCTGGTAAGCTATATTTATCTAATATTTCTTTTTCAGTAATAACAGATGCATCACCCATAAACATAAATTTATATCCATCTATTTCTGTATAAATAACATTACTATTATCATTTTCATTATCATAAACTTTCGTTTGTAATAAATAAAGTTTATTTTTATCGATATTTAATTCTTTAATACATGAATAATATGGTATTTTCTTTTTATCTAATACTTTGATTAATTCTTTTTCTAAATCATTATATTCACCACAATTAAATATAACTTTCTCTACTTTAAAATTGTTTACTAAGTTAATTGCTTCTCCCATATGATCGTAGTCTCCATGTGTTAAAACTAAATAATTTATTCTTTTGATACCATGTGTTTTCAATGATGGGCTTAAAATATTATTAAAAATTTCTCCTTTTGAATACTCTGACTTTTTTCCACCTGTATCGATAAGGAGGTTTTTTTGATTAAAATGTAGAATTAAAGAATCTCCCTGATCAACGTTTAATACTTCTAAATATGTAGAATTATCTATATAGGGTATTTGCTGGTGAAGAAATAAGATTAATAAAAAGATTATTACTATTTTTTTATTCTTTTTTATTAGAATAATTGATATTAACAAAAAATATATCAAATAAATTATTAGTGATAATTTTTTAAAAGTAATTTTTAAAATATTTATATGTGAAAGATATAATGAAGTTTTTTCTAAAATACTAATAAACCAATTATATATTGGTTCTATTGGTTTTATTAATACAACTACTAATGATAATGGAAATATTATTAAACTTATTAAAGGAACATAAAAAAGATTATACAAAATACTTAAAATATTTATTTCTGAAAAATTATATAATGTTATTGGTAAACTTATTAAAAATGATACTAGAGAAACTTTAATTAAATTTAATATATAATTCGGAGAAGATATTTCTTTGGATAGTATAATTAGAAAGAAACTTATTGAATATGAATAAAGGTATGCAATATCAAAAACATAATATGGATTTATTAATAATGATATAGACATTGTAATAAAAAATAAATTTTGAGGTTTTATATAAAAATAATTTATATTGTTTAATGAGAACAAAATATAGAATAGTATAGCTCTTAGGATTGATGGTGATAATCCTACTAATATTAGATATATTAATAATATGCTTGTTGTTATTGTAAAAAGTTTATTTTCACTTAATTTAAGTTTTAATAATAACTTTTTTATTATATTTACTAAAAGTGTTATATGCATACCACTTATTGCAAACAAATGACTAATACCATTGGATTGATAACTTCTTTTTACTGATTCTTTTAACAAAGATTTATCACCTAAGATAAATGTATATAAATATGGGTTGTTGTTTAGTCTTTTTATTAATAGTT
>JAFRHI010000005.1 GCA_017433415.1 Bacilli bacterium | reverse complement strand
ACTAAATTTCACAACATTTTTTGTCCTGTTGTCCACAATTTTAAATTTACGTGGACAAAATGTGGACAAATGGCAATTTTCGGTCAATTTTTACGTGGACAAAATCCTCGCAAACCCTTATATTTCCTACTACTTACCACAGCATTGTTTGTATTTTTTCCCTGAGCCACATGGGCATGGATCATTTCTACCTATCTTTTGTTTTTTGACTGGTTTTTTCTTTGCTACTTTTTCTTCTGAATCATTAGTTATCATCTTCTTAGTGTTTTCTTTTCTTTCGATGTTTTGTCTTATTTCTGCTTTTAATAAGAAGATTGAAACATCTTTATCTATTTTTTGTAGCATGGAATCAAACATATCAAATCCTTCCATTGTATAAGCTCTTAATGGATCTTCTTGTGCATATCCTCTTAAGTGAATTCCTTCTCTTAAGTGTGACATTGTATTGATATGTTCCATCCAGTAATTATCTAGTACTTGAAGTGTTATTACTTTTTCAAATTCTTTTGTTACTTCTTCTGGAACATCTTTTAATTTTTCTTCATATTCATCAATAACTTTCTTTGATAAATAGTCTATTAAATCATTTGGTTCTTTTCCTTGAATATCTTTTATTTTTAAATCTTTCTTTAATAGATTTTCATTAGCAAATTCCATTATTTCTTTGTAGTCATCTTCTGTTAAGTAGTTTTCTGGTGGTATATGGGATTTTACTAAGTCTTCTATATGATGTCTAAATGTAGTTAGAACCATTTCATGAATTGAATCATTATCTAATATTTTATTTCTTTTTTCATAAATAATTTCTCTTTGATTATTCATTACATCATCATATTGTAGTAAGTTTTTACGAATATCGAAGTTATTTCCTTCAACTCTTTTTTGGGCAGTACCAATTGATTTAGTAAAAGTCTTACTTCTAATTGCTTGATCTCCCATTCCCATATTTTCCATCATGGCACCTATTCTATCTGAACCGAATCTTACCATTAAATCATCTTTCATGGATACAAAGAATTGAGTAAATCCTGGGTCTCCTTGACGTCCTGAACGTCCACGTAACTGATTATCAATACGACGTGATTCGTGGCGTTCTGTACCTATTACGCATAGTCCGCCTAGTTTCTTTACCTCATCTGATAATTTAATATCAGTACCACGTCCAGCCATATTTGTGGCGATTGTGACTGATTTTCCTAAACCTATTTTAGATATTATTTCAGCTTCTCTTTCATGGTTTTTGGCATTTAATACTTCATGAGGAATATGAGCTTGTTTTAATAAATTACTAATAAGTTCACTTGTTTCAATAGCAATAGTACCAATAAGTACAGGTTGTCCTTCTTCATATTTCATTTTTACTACATTAATTATTGCTTTATATTTTGCTTCTTTTGTAGCATAAACTAAGTCTGGAGCGTCTTCTCTTATTACTGGCTTATTTGTAGGAATTTCTATTACATACATGTTATAAATATTTCTAAATTCCTCTTCTTCTGTTTTAGCAGTACCAGTCATACCTGATAATTTTTTATACATTCTAAATAAGTTTTGGAAAGTAATAGTCGCTAAGGTTTTTGTTTCTTGATTAATGTTTACTCCTTCTTTTGCTTCTATTGCTTGATGAAGACCATCTGAATAAGCTCTTCCTTTCATTAAACGTCCAGTAAATTGGTCTACTATAACAATTTCTCCATCTTGAACAACATAATCTACATCATTTCTCATTGCATAGTTTGCACGTAAAGCTTGGTTAATAAAGTGTAAGAGAGTTGCATTATCTACATCATATAAATTTTTAACATTAAACATTGCTTCGGCTTTATCAGCACCTGATTCTGTTAAATTAACACTTTGTGTTTTTTCGTCAAAAATGAAATCTTTTTCTTTTTTTAAACTTTTTGCATATCTATCTGCCTGAATATATAAATTAGCATTAGCCATTTCTCCACCAGAAATGATTAATGGTGTTCTAGCTTCATCGATTAATACTGAGTCAACCTCATCGATAATTGCAAAGTTTAGTTTTCTTTGGACTCTGTCTTCTTTCCTTACTACCATGTTATCTCTTAAGTAGTCAAAACCAACTTCATTGTTAGTTGAATATAAAATATCACAGTTATAGGCTTCTTGTTTTTCTTTTGGACTTAATGTCCTCATATTAACACCAACAGTTAATCCTAAGAATCTATGGATACCACCCATCCATTCAGCATCACGTCCAGCTAGATATTCATTGACTGTGATTATATGTACTCCTTCTCCAGTTAAAGCATTTAAATAAGCAGGTAATACTGATGTTAAGGTTTTACCTTCTCCTGTTTTCATTTCAGCAATATTACCGTAATGAATTGCTAAAGCACCTAAAATTTGAACATAATAATGCTTTTCACCAATTACACGATATGCTGCTTCTCTAGCTGTTGCGAAGGCTTCAACTAAGATATCATCTAGTGTTTCTCCATTTTTTAATCTCTCTTTAAATTCTTCCGTTTTACTCTGTAATTCTGTATCTGTTAATTTGGAATATTCTTCATCTAAAGCCATTACTTTATTAGCAATTATATTAAATCTTTTTAATTCTCTATATTCATGATCAAATAACTTTTTTAATACATTCATTTTGATTTCTCCTTCAGCTTTATATTTTATCAAAAAAAAAGGAGAATTAAAAGTACTTCTCCTCTTTTTATAATTATTCTGATTCAATTACACCATAGTTGCCATCTTTTCTTTTATAAACAACAGCATATTTATCTGTGTCTGCATCTTTATACATATAAAATTGATGACCAAGTAACTCCATTTGAAGAATAGCTTCTTCTTCATTCATTGGTTTTACTTCTACAGTCTTTCTTTTTAATATTTTTTTATCGTTTTCTTCTTCTTCATCAAGTTCAATTGTAGATAAATTAAAGTCATAACTTGGTTTTAGCTTTTTTGACATTAATTTTGTCTTATTCTTTCTTATTTGTCTTTCTAGTCGGTCAATTGTTTTATCAACTGCGGCATAGAAATCGTCTTGTGTTTCCTCCGATCTTAAAATAAATGATTTTAATGGTATGGTTATTTCTACTGTTTGTTCATGATTTTTAACTTTTACTATGACATTTGCGCGAACTGTATCGCTATTTTCTAGATATTTTTCTAATTTTTCTAGTTTTTCTTTAATATATGTATCCATAGCTTTAGTTATTTTTAATTTATCACCATGAATAATTATTTCCATACTATCGCCTCCTTGTAATTTGATTATACCATATGCTTGAAAAAAAAACTACCATTTTAAACAGTGGTGGTTTCTTTTAATAGTCTTACATTAATTGCTTGGTATCCTTTACTTGTTTCTATTAATTTAAATTCCACAAGTTGTCCCTCAGATAATGTCTTATAGCCATCTAGATCTATGGCAGAGTAGTGAACAAATATATCTTCATTCTCTCTAAAGCCAATAAATCCATAACCCATATCATTGCTAAACCATTTCACGCGTCCAGTCATCACAATAATTTATCACACCTCTCATTCTACCATTTTTTATTTTTATTGGTGAATTTATTCTAGCAAATTATTTCTTTTTTATTTGTTTTTTCCCTAAACTGTTTGTTTTTTTATACTTTTTGTATTTTTTGGTGATTTTTTCGACAAAATTCGACAAAAATTCAATAATATGATTATTTCCAGATTTATTAATTTTTTTATAATTTTTATTCTTATAATTTTCATGGTGATAAAATTGAGTAGACTTTTAACTGACTTTACTATTAGGTTTATTGAAAATAATTATAATCAAAGTGAGGAAGAATTATTGAAAATAAAATATGGGATTGAAGGAATTTATTTAACTCTTGTAAAAATGATTATAATTTTAGCAATTGGAATAATTTTTAAGTACTTTGATACTTTGATACTTACTCTTGTGTTTTTTAATATATTAAGATTTTTTGCTTTTGGATTACATGCTAAAAAAAGTTGGCATTGTTTAATTATTTCACTAATTCAATTTAATTTAATTCCTTATTTATTATTACAGATTGATATACCAATTTGGTTTTATTATTTTGTATTTATAGAATCGTTAATATCTTTTGTTTTATTTGCTCCTAGTGATACTGAAAAAAGACCACTTACAAATAAGAAAAAAAGACTTATTAGAAAAATACTATCTATTATTTGTGTTTTTATATATTCAATTATAGCTTATAAAATCAGTTATCTTAGAATTCCAATTATTTGTTCACTGTTGATTGAAAGTTCCGTTATTAATCCTTTTAATTATAGGCTTCTTGGGCTTAATTATAATAATTACAAAAAAGTTAATTTGGCTTAAATATTTTTAAATATTTTAGCATAGATAAAAAGGAGGTATAATATGAAAAAGACAATTGCTCGTTTATTAGCTGCTGTTGCTATATTAGCAACTGGTGCTGCTAGCATGGGTTGTTTTTGGTTTGTTTCTGATGAACCTGATGCTTGTGGTTTAAATTTAGATTAAAAATGTACTTCTATTTTTTAGAAGTACTTTTTTTTATAGTTAATGTTTCAATATAATAGTTATCTATTATTTCATGTTTTTCAGATAACCAATCATGGTTATCTTTTAATAACTTATTAGCAAAATATAATCCATTTCCTCTACCTATTCCTTTTGATGATAAGCCTTGTTGTCCATTATTAATAATTATTGACTTTTTATTAAATGTATTAGAAATAATTATATTTAATTTATCTTTTAATTCATAAACTTCTAATAATATTTGTTTCTTTTTACTTTCTCTTGAGGCTTCAATTGCATTATCAAAGTATATTCCTATAATTTTTGACACTTCATTAATTTTTTTAGGACTTAAATGTTTTAAAATTCCTTTTTCTTTTATACTTACATCAATTGAAATTTTAATTTTATTTTTTTGAGCAATAATAACTTTGTAATAAAGGATTCCTTTTATTCCTCCCTTAGGTATATTTTTTAGTTCATATATAACTTCTTTTTCAATTTTTAGATTTTGATTAATAATCTCTTCTATTTTCTCTTTTACTTTTTTTTCGCTAGATAGTGCATATAAAACTGCCAATTGATTTTTATATTCATGTCTTGTAAATTGTTCTTTTTCAATCCACTCTTCAAATGTTTGCACATTTGATAATAGTACATCATATTCATTTGAAAGCTTATTATAAGAATCACTTTTTCTTACGAAAACAATACTAATGACAATTAGAGAAGACATAATTAACATATCACTAAAAAATCTAGTATTATATTTATAATTAATTATAAAATTATATCCTATACCGCTTATTGCTATCATTATTAAAAAAATAAATATTATATTTAATTTTAAGTTTTTAGATGATAGTATCGTATATACTTTATTAAGCTTTTTACATAATGGTTTTATATTAATTAATAAGAATGCAATGAGGCATACTAATATGTTGCCTAAGCAGTAAATATAAATATTGTTTTGAAGTAAATCTCCCGGAATGAAAGTAATTTGTATAAACATATCTATTATGTCTGCTACAATTACCAATATTGTTAAAATTGCAGTTTCAATTACTGCTTGTTCTATATTACTTTTGAATATAATTTTATATGTTATAGTATTAATTATAAAATTTAATAATACTGATAATTCATTATAATCCATATAATGAATTGTTACAATTAATATGCTATTAATACTTAAAGCAATAAACACCTTTAAGGTTAAGTGTTCATCATAATTAGTAATTTTTTTTATGATATAAAATCCTACTAAAGCAAGTAAGAAGCAACAAATAAAACTAATGAATGCCTCTAACACTGTTTAACACTTCCTTTCTTTTATCTCGGGATACTGCATAAAGTTTTTCTCCGTTTTTAAACATTATTACATTAGATTTAATGTCGTATGAATCCACTTGTTCTAGGTTAATAATATAACTACGATTGCATTTTATAAACCTATCGTCTAATAAGGATAATATTTTACTTAAATTACCTTGAATATAATATTCTCTTTCAATGGTTTTGATAATGCATCTTTTGCTGTCTTGTTCTTTTTCAATATAAATTATTTTATGAAATTCTACATTATATACAACTTTTTTATATGTATATTTTAATGAATTTGGTCTTTTATCATAATTTTTTAAGCTTATTTGGATAGCTTGAGAAAATCTTTGTTCAAAGCCATCTAACTTATTAACAAAATCAACAAGCATTAAACGTTTGCATAATGCTTCATATCTATATTCTGGATAAGCCGTCACAATAATAATCATAGATTGCCAATCATCTAGTTCTTCTCTAATATATCTTGCAGCATCTATTCCAGATCCTTCATCTGTTTTTAAATCTAATATGTAAACTTTAAAGTTGTCTTTTTTTGATATTTTTTCCCATTTTTTTGAATAACCATTAAAAGCATTGAAATTATATTCAATGTCATAGTTCATCATTACTTTTTCAATTATATATTTATATCTATTTGTGAATTCTTCATTATCTTCACAAATAATAAATTCTATCATATTATCACGCATCCTAGTATAATTCTAACATGCTTTTAAGTATTTTAAAAGAACACTTTTAGTGTTCTTATTTTTTCCTTTTTGGAACAATTTTATCCATTATTTTTTTTGTTTTTGTTGGAGTTTTATCAGAAATAATTGTTGTATGAAATACAAACCAAAGTACTATTATAAATATTATAATATAGATTATTTCTCCTATTATTGGGTCTTTTAATGTATAAAATATTGAAGCCATTGCGAATAAGATATTTATTCCATATATTATTAAAACTGTTGCGGTTTGTGAAAAGTTCATTCCTAGTAATTGATGATGAAGATGTTTTTTATCTGCTTTGAATGGAGGTTGCCCTTTTAATAGTCTTCTAATTATTGCGAATAGTGTATCTAAAATAGGGATACCTAAGATAGTTACTGGTACGAAAAAAGAAATTAGGGCTGGTCCTTTAAATTCTAATAATGTTATTACAGCAATAATAAAACCCATGAATGTTGCACAATCACCAGCAAATATTTTTGCAGGATGGAAATTATGCAATAAGAATCCTAATGTTGATCCTAACATTATTAAAGTTAAAACCATTACTAAACTTCCAAATCTTCCTTGATAGAATCCAATAATCGCTATTGTAATATAGAATATACTACAAATTCCACCACTTAATCCATCTAAACCATCTATTAGATTAATAATATTAGTACAAGCAATAATAAATAAAATAGTAATTGGATAGGCTAAAATTCCAAAATCGAATGAATAACCAAAAGCAGTAATATTATTTAATAAAATTCCTCCATAGAAAGTAATTACCATGGCGGCTGCTATGTGCCCTAACATTTTGTGACTTGCTCGTATCGATTTTATATCATCTACAATACCAGTTAATACTATAATGAAACTACCAATAAGAATAGAGTTCATTCTAATACTTTGTTCTCCAAATAGCATATAACCAAATAAGAAGGCTAAAAATATTCCAACTCCTCCTAATTTAGGTGTCGTTTTTTTATGAATATGACGATTTTCTTCATCACTTCTTGGAATGTCTAATGCTCCAATATGAACTGCTACTCGTCGCATTAAAAACATAATTAGTGCCGAAAAAACAAAAGTAATTAATACTATTTTTGAGGCAGATAAGATTTGATACTTCATAAAATCACTTCTTTCTAAAAAAATTATATCAAATAAATATTTAAATAAAAAGAAAAACATTTATTGTTCTTCTTCTAACTTCTTAATATTATCTAATAATATACCTGTTCCCTCTACGACGCATGTTAGTGGTGTTTCAGCTATTAATACTGGTATAGTTAACTCTTCTTCTAAATAATCTACAAGACCTGTTAATAATGAACCACCTCCTGTTAGTATAACTCCTTTTTCCACAATATCTGCGGATAATTCTGGTGGTGTCATTTCTAAAACACCTTTTATGGCTTTCACTATCCTATGAATGCTATCTTCTAAGGCTTCTTTGGTTTCTGTTTGTTTTATTTCTATTGCTTGAGGAAGACCAGTAATTAGGTTTCTCCCCTTAATTTCCATTATTTCTTTTTCATCTGGATTATAAATATTGGCAAACTTTATTTTTATATCTTCGGCTGTTTTTTCACCAATTAATAATTTATATTTTTCTCTTATGTATTTTATAATATCTTGATCAAGAGTATTACCGGCTATTTTTACTGATTCTGATGAGACAATACCATCTAATGAGAGAATGGCAATATCAGTAGTTCCACCACCTATATCTAAAACCATATTAGCAGTTGGCTTAGAAATATCCATTCCTGCTCCTATAGCAGCAACTTTTGGTTCTTCTTCGATATATACTTTTCTAGCACCTGTTCTTTCTGTTGCTTCTTTAATAGCGTTTTTTTCAACTTGGGTAATATTGGTTGGACAACAAATTAGAATTCTTGGTCTGGAGAAAAGTCTCTTAGCTTTAATCTTTTTTATAAATGTATTTAGCATTATTTCTGTTAATTCAAAATCAGCAATTACTCCATCTTTTAGGGGTTTTATCGCTTTAACTTTACCAGGTGTTCTTCCTAGCATTTCATTTGCCTCTTTACCAACTGCAATTACTTTTTTTGTTTCTGTATCAACCGCTACTATACTTGGCTCATTGAGAACTATTCCTCTACCTTTTATGTATATTAATACATTTGCTGTACCTAAATCTATTCCAATATCATGTGCTAGCATATGTCATTCCTCCATTTCTTATTTTACCATAATTTTATTTTTTTCATAGAAAAATATACTTATATTTTAAGAAAAAAAGAAGAATTAATTCTCCTTTTCTGTTTTTAATTCCTTATCTAAGTAATCAATGGGATTTACAGCTTGACCATTTACATAAATTTCAAAATGTAAGTGATTACCTAATTCTTTTTCTAACTCATTTGTTCCACTTTTACCAATTACTTGTCCTTGGCTTATAATGTCATCTTTTTTTACTGTTACTTCTCCTAAGCTTTGATAATTTGATACATAACCATTATCATGTTTTATTTGAACTGTTTTTCCTGATATATCATCTTCCTTTACATCTACTACTGTTCCTTCTAAAATTGCAACTACTTCAAATTCATTTTCACTTACATAGTCAATACCAGTATTTTGCATATATGTATTATCATGAACTGTTATTGAATTAATTTGTTCTTCTTCTTGACCATTGTAATCATAATATGATTTTCCTATAGTAACATCTTGAGCTAGATATGGATTGATTATTTTTTTTGTTTCGTTTATGACAGGAGTTGTTTCCTCTAATACTTCTTCTGTAACAAAATCAGGATTAGTTATATCTTTTTCTAGATTATTATTATAAATAAATGCAAAACTTAGAATGGGAATTAAAGACAGAATAGCTACTAATAACGGAATTTTTTTTAGCTTGATTCTTTTTTCTTTCATTATTTCACCTCAATAAAAGTTTTTACAAAAAAAAAGAATTTATACTCTTTTTTAGAAAAATTTTACTGAAGAGAATAAATCCATGAAAAAATTTGTTACTAAATAAATAAGTGATAATCCTAGTAAAAAATAAAATACTCGAGCTTGAAGAATTTTGTTTTTCTTAAATATTTGATTAATATTAACTGAATCCATTGCCCATATTACTATTATAGTTACTAAAATATAAAGAAAAAATTTACCTGTCATATACGTTCCTCATATTCTTTTATTTTGTTACGTCTTCTTATGTGTTTTTCTTCCATTGAACAAGGAGTATTTATAAATGTTTCAATCATTACTAACGCTTCTTGTAACGGTACTTTTTCACTAAAGGCTATTATATTAGAATCATTATCTACTCGTGTTACTTCGGCTTCTTCTTTATTATTAACTTTAGCACAACGAATACCCTTTACTTTGTTACAGGCAATACTTATACCAATTCCTGATCCACAAATAGCGACACCATAATTTACTTTCTTATCACGTACTGCTTCTCCTAATTTAAAGGCATAATCTGGGTAATCAGTAGATTGATCAGAATCAGTACCATAATCTTTTATTTCATATTTTTCTTGTAATTTTTCTTTTAATTCTTCTTTTAATTTATATCCTCTATGATCACTTGCGAATCCTATTACCATATTAATTCACCTCTTATTTTATTATAACATTTGAAAATAAAAAAAGAAACTATTCAGCTTCTTTTCCAGTAAATCCATATTTTTTGTTAAACTTATCAACACGTCCTGCACGAGATGCTCTATTTTGTTTTCCTGTATAAAAAGGATGACATTTAGAACATATTTCAACATTTATTTCTGATTTTGTTGATTTACAAGTGAATGTTTCTCCACATGCACATGTTACTTTACAATCTTTTATTTCTGGATGTATATCTTTTTTCATACTATCTCTCCTTCCGCCATGACAAAATTTATGTCATAGTAATTAAATGCGTTATTAATATATCAAAGTTTTTCTTTTTTTTCAAGTGTTTTTCTTATAATTCTCCTAGCAATTTCTTCATAACCATAATTATTTGGATAATAACTATTGGGATTGGAGAAATATTTATCTGGATTATTAGCAATATTTTCTGTATTTATAAATATTATTTCGGGATTTTCTTTTAAAATATTATTTAGTTTTCTTATACTATAGTTTAAATAGTAATTATCTATACTATGATTATAATAGCCAATTATATAAATATTGTTTTTATAGTATTTTCTTATTTCTTTTATTAGTTCTTCATAGTTTTTATTTATATCTTCCATAATATAATCTATTTTAGTTTTAGTTATATTATTTTCTAAAGACATTTTATATTTTATATCATTATAACCAACTACTATAATTAGTTCATGAGCTTCGTTTAAACTTCTTCTTAATTTAGGATTTGTTTTAATAGTATCTAGTAATTTATCAATGGATAGGTCTTTTCTAGAATAGTTATTTACTATGGTTACGTTTTTTGTTTTATTTAGATAATCTTTATAGTAATCAATATAACTATATTCTTTTATACCATAGGAATTAATACCTACTGCTAGACCATCACCAATATTTAGGATATTCATATTTTTTCCTTTTGTATCTTGGTATATAAAATATACTGAACAACTTATTATTATTAAAATAATTAATTTTATTGTTTTAGTCATAAAACCTCCAAAAAAAGAAATATAACTATTTAATTATATTTCTTTAATGGCTATTTTAGCACCTACGGCAGTTAATTTTTCTACTAATTGTTCATATCCTCTTA
The DNA here is from genome assembly GCA_017433415.1 of Bacilli bacterium. Taxonomy (GTDB): domain Bacteria; phylum Bacillota_I; class Bacilli_A; order RF39; family UBA660; genus UBA3789. The sequence goes on along the minus strand of JAFRHI010000005.1, from coordinate 66,608 downwards.
AAATATGTTCTGCATTAGTAATTGTTGTTTTTCCTTCAGCAAGAAGTGCGGCAGCAACCATAGCTGCTCCAGCTCTTAGGTCTGTTGCGACTACTTCTGCACCTTTTAATTTTGTTGGTCCCATAATTGTTGCGGTTTGATTTTTTATTTCGATATTAGCACCTAATTCTCTTAAATATGGGATGTGCATAAAACGATTTTCCCAGATTGTTTCTGTCACTTTTGATTTACCGGTGGCTTGAGTTAATAAAACTGTAAATGGTTGTTGAAGATCAGTAGCAAATCCAGGATAAACTGCTGTTTTTATGTTTGTGGCTTTTAGTTTTTCATTGCGATTAATAACATTTACATAATCTGTTCCTATTTCTAAGTTTACTCCCATTTCTTTTAGTTTTGAAAGTAGAGAATCAATATGCTCTGGTATAACATTATCTACTTTGAAATCTGTTCCACATAGTGCTCCTATTATTATATAGGTTCCAGCTTCTATTCTATCTGGTATTACTTCGTGAAAACATTTATGTAATTTTTCAACTCCTTGAATTGTAATTGTTGAAGTTCCTGCACCAGAAATTTTTGCTCCCATATTATTTAAAAATGTTGCAACATTTACTATTTCTGGTTCTTTAGCAGCATTGTCAATTACTGTTTTTCCTTTAGCTTTTACTGCAGCTAACATAATATTGATAGTTGCACCAACTGAAGCAATATCCAAATAAATATTAGCTCCTTTTAATTCTTCTGCTTCGACAATATATTTATTATCTTCATTTGTTACTGTTGCGCCTAAGGCTTCAAATCCTTTTAGATGTAAATCTATTGGTCTAGCGCCAATTGAGCAACCACCTGGAAAATACATAACAGCCTTTTTATATTTACCTAATAAGGCACCCATAAAGTAATAAGACGCTCTTAACTTTTTGGAATATTCTTCACCTATTTCTACATTTTCCATTGTTTGAGGATTTATTACAACACTTTCTGTTGATCTATTAACTTTTACTTTTAATAGTTCTAAAATATCACATAAAGCTGTAGTATCAGTAATTTCTGGCACATTACAAATTGTGGCTTCTTCGTCTGTTAAGATTGCTGCTGGTATCAAAGCAACAGTTGCATTCTTGGCACCACTAATGCGAACTTGACCAGTTAAATTTCTATTACCTTCTATTTCAATTATTTTCATACTTACCTCCTGATTTATTTTTTAGTAGCAAATAATACTACTTTTTCTCTGACTTTATCTTTAAGTGCTTGTTCTCCACTACCAATTACTTTACGTGGATCGTAAGATTTATTATCTTCTTGTAAGAATTTTCTAACTGCTTCTGACCAAGCATATTGTAATTCTGTATTTACATTTATTTTAGATATACCACATGCAATCGCTTTTTTGATTTTATCATCTGGAATACCACTTCCGCCATGTAATACTAATGGAATTGATAATTCCTTATTAATTATTTCCATTCTTTCAAAATCTAGGTTAGGTTCACCTTTATAGAAACCATGAACACTTCCTAGAGCTGGCGCCAAAGCATCAATACCTGTTTCTTTATAGATTGTTAGACATTCTTCTACAGTAGCGTTTGTAGCAGAACTTGTTATATTGTCTTCTGTTCCGCCAATATGACCTACTTCGGCTTCTACTGATACCCCTCTTTCGTGAGCATAATCAACTACTTCTTTAGTTATTCTTACATTTTCATCTAATTCTAATTTTGATGCATCTATCATTACTGAAGTAAATCCTGCATCTATGGCTTTTTTACATGTTTCAAATGATTGACCATGGTCAACATGAAGACATACTGGAATACTAATATTTAAGTCTTTAATTAAACCCCTTACCATTCCAGTAATCGCTTCAAAGCCACCCATATATTTAGCAGCTCCTTCACTAACACCTAATATTACTGGCACATCTAATTCTTGGCATTCTTCTAAAATATATTTTGTCCATTCTAGATTATTTATATTAAGATGTGGTACAGCATAATGATTTTCTTTTGCTTTTTTTAGCATTTCATTAAAATTTACCAACATATTATCACCCAACTTAATCATAGATAATTAATTTTTCTTTGTCAATAAAAGTAATTAATTAGCTATTAATTTGTCGTAAATATTAGAAAAACAAATATTTTAAAGATAATAATATTAATATTATTATTCCAATATTCGTAGCAATTTTGTTATATTTGTTTTTTAATTTTTTACCTAGAAACATACCTATAATTGTGAAAGTCATACTTATTATTGAGAAAATAATACTCGGTATTAGAATACTGTTTTTTAATAGTGATATTCCTAATCCAACTGAGAAGCTATCAATACTTACGGAAAAACTAATTAATAAAATGGTTATTGTATTTAGAATATCAATCTTTGTTTTTTCTTCTTTATTAAAATACATTTCTATAGCTAAAACAAGAAAAATTATTGATATTATGTAATTTGTACCTATATTTATTTTTCTTTTTAGTATTTTTCCAAGTATACTACCTAATGTTGGCATTATAAAATGAAATAATCCTACACTTAATCCTGTTTTTATAGTATCTTTTTTTGATGGATTAATTGTACCAATCGACAAAGCTACAGAAAAAGCATCCATACTTAATCCTATTGCAATAAAAAAATATATAAGTATGTGCGACATTTAATCACCTTATATATTTTATTCTTTTTTTTATTTAAAAATACTTATCTATTAGTTCTTTTATTAATGACTTATATTTAACATTTGGCATATCCTCATCAACTAAACATAATGGTGGAAATAAAACACACCAAAAGTTTTTACCTGATCCTTCACCTAGTTTGATAACTAATGATTCATATTCACCTGCTTCATATATAATATCTTTATATTCTTTTTTGGGAAAGTAGTTTTTTCCATAATTTATATTAAATTCTTTATTTGCTGATTTTTCTTCTAGTGTCTTATTAACTATCTCTTCAAATTTGGGAAGATTATTTTTTAAATATTTTCTTGCTTCTTCGATATTTTTAGCTTTACTACTTTCCACAATTTCTGGGGAAAGATTTTTTATTATTTCTTTTTTTAGTAATTGATCTTCTTCTTTGTTACTGTTTGCTATTACTCGGAAGCGTATTGCTTCTTTTGGGATAATTACCTTGCTTGCTTTATTTAGTGATAAAACTGTTATAATAATTGCTAATATTATAATTGCTTTTCGCATAATAAAACCTCACTTTCATAATAGTTGTGAGGTTTATTTTATATTTTTATTCAATGTTTTTAAAAATAAAAATCATTCTATCTTTACCTGATAGATCTTTTTTTACTTCTATTTTAACATTTTCTAAATATTCGTTTATTAGTTTAATTATTGCTTCTGCTTGTTTATAACCAATTTCAAAGGCAACTAAACACTTATCTTTCATATGATTCTTTATAGTAGATAATATTTTTCGATATGAATCTAAACCATCTTCTCCAGCATAGAGCGCTAAATGAGGTTCATTATCTTTTACTATTTGTTCTATTTCTTCATTATTCATAATATAAGGTGGATTACTTATTATTACATCATATTTTTTATCAATATTAGTGAAGAAGTCACTTTCAATTAAATTGGCCTGAGAATTTAAATTTCCACAGTTTATGTTAGTAACTTCTAGAGCATCTTTACTTATATCTACTAAATCCACAGTTTTTGTGGATACTTTTTTTTCCAATGTTAAACCGATTACTCCACTACCACAGCCAAGATCAATTAAATCTATTGGTTCTTTAAAATTTCTTTCAATATACTTAATGGTATTCTCTACTAATTCTTCAGTTTCAAATCTAGGTATTAGTACTCTTTCATCAATATAAAAATTTAATCCATAGAAATTTATATGTTTCATAATATATTGTAATGGTTTTCCCTCTTCTAAGGCTAAGACAGATTTTTTATATAAAGCTACTTTTTCTTCAGGTATAATTTCATCTAAATATGATAGTAATTCTAAAGGATTTTTACCTATTATTTCAGCAAGAAGAATTCGAGCATGATCCTTATGAATATGAGAATTAGCAAACACTAATAGTTCATCTATTGTCATAATATTTTAATCTTCATTTCCTTCTAGTTTTCGCTTTTGATCTTCTTGGATTAAAGCATTTATAATATCATCTAAATAACCATCAATTACTCTGTCTAAGTTATTTGTAGTATAGCCAATGCGATGATCAGTTACTCTGTTTTGAGGATAATTATAAGTTCTTATTTTTTCAGCTCTATCTCCTGTTCCGATTTTACTACGGCGTTCATTTCCTTCTTTTTCAGCTTTTTCTTGTTCTTGTAGTTCATAAAGACGTGATTTTAATACCTTCATAGCTTGTTCTTTATTTTGTATTTGACTACGTTCATTTTGACAGGTTACAACCAATCCTGTAGGTAGGTGTGTAATTCTTACAGCTGAATCTGTTGTATTTACTCCTTGGCCACCACAGCCACTTGAACGATAAATATCGATTCTCAAATCATTAGGATTTATTTCAATCTCAACATCTTCATCAGCTTCTGGCATTACTAATACTGTTGCGGTTGATGTTTGTAGCCGACCATTTGATTCAGTAACAGGAACTCTTTGTACTCTATGAGATCCACTTTCATATTTTAATAATGAATATGCTCCCTTACCTTTGATTATTAATTCGATTTGACTAAATCCTCCAGCTGTTCCATCTACTGAATTATATACCTGATAGGAAAATCCTTGTTTTTCAGCATATCTTGTATACATTCTAAATAAATCTCCAGCAAAAATATTTGCTTCATCTCCACCAGCTGCTCCTCTAATTTCCATAATAACATTTTTACTATCATTAGGATCTTTAGGGATTAATAATATTTCTAATTCTTTATCAAGGTTTTCTTTTTCTTCTTCTAAATCTTTTAATTCTTCTTTAGCCATTTCTCCTAATTCAGGATCTTTAGTCATTTCTTTTGTTTCTTCAATACCTTGAAGTACTTTTTTATACTTTTTATAGCAAGTTACAATATCTTCTAAATCGGCCATTTCTTTAGAATATGCTTTTGTCTTTTTAATATCACTTAGTACTTCTGGTTTTGTCAATTCTGCTTGTAATTCATTATATTTTGTAAGTGTTGCTTCTAAACGTTCTATCATTATATCACCCTTTCGTGACTGGTTATATTATATCACATTTTAAGAAAAAAATTAGACTATTCTTCTAGTTCTAATTCATTTTCATCTATTACTACCAAATCTTTTAATTCTTCATTTGTATCATCATCATAATCTTCATCTTCACGATCATCAAAGTTATCTTCTTCTATTTCTTCTTCATCTTGTTGCTCTTCTTCCTCGATATCTTCCTCTTCTTCTTCATCTTCAGATACTTTTACAATCTTATCAGATGTATGATTACTTCTTAGATCCCATTTACCATTATCAAGTAAAATAAATCTTTTATCTGTTGCTAATGCTGTATAGAAATCAGCTATTTTAGATTCAAATGCAGATTCTGGTAATTCTAATAATTTCATAATCTTTCTAAATAAATCAGCAGTATTTAATTTTCTTTTCATCTCTTGCATTATTAAATATGCAATATCTTTATTTGATAATAATTCTAATTCTTCTTTTTTCATTGATTTAAGACTCATAGTAGCCCTCCTATATCAAACATTATATGTATTTATAAAATTTCTGTGTTTGTAAAATTAACAATTAAATTTATAACATATATCTTATATATACGCAATAGTTTTTTTCTACATTTTTTTAGGAACTTTTATACCAAGTAAATCTAGTAGTAACATATTGATATTATAAACAATGTCTGTTAAGACTAGCCATGACTCTTTTAAAGCAAGTTTTTCTTCTGTTAAAACTTTATTCTCAGCATAAAATTTGTTATATAGAGCTGTTAAATTATAAAGATAGTCAGCTATTTCATTTAAGGATTTTGTTGCTAGAGATTTGTCTAGAATATTAGGTAGATTAAGAATAGTTAAAGCTATATCTTTTTCTGTTGGTGTCTTTAATACCTTGATATTTTCTTTTCTAAAGTCACCTGATTTTGTCAAAAGTGATTTCATTCTAATTGTTGAATATAGTAAATATGGACCTGTTTTTCCTTCTAGACTAGCAAATTTGTCTATTTCAAAGACATAATCTGTTCCACGGAAAGAAACTAAATCAGCATATTTTAAGGCTGCTATAGCAACTATTTCTGCTACTTCATCTTTTTCTTCTTCGCTTACTGTTTCAGGATTAATTCTTTTTAATGTTTCTTCTTTTACTAGTTCAATTAAACTTTTTAATGACATTACGCCGCCATCTCTAGTTTTAAATGGTTTGCCATCTTTGCCATTCATTGTCCCAAAACCAATATGTTCTAAAGTAACATTCTCAGATACTAACTCAGCTTTTCTGGCTGCTCTAAATACTTGTTCGAAATGAAGTGCTTGTCTACCATCTACTACATACCATATTTCATCTGGATTAAAGTTTTCTTTTCTTTCTAAAATTGCAGCAAGATCTGTAGAATCATATGATTTTGATCCGTTTGATTTAATCATAAGTAATGGTGGCATAGGAGCATTATCATCTTCTTTACTAACATCAATTACTTTTGCTCCTTCGCTTTCTTGAACAAGATTTTTGTCTTTACAAATTTTTAGAAGTTTATCGAAATAAGCCATCTCATCACTTTCACCATTCCATATTTCAAATGAAACATTTAGCCTATCATAGGTTGCTTTTATATCTTCTTTGGATATTTCAACTATTCTTTTCCATAAATCATAGTATCCTCTTTCGCCGTTTTGAAATTTAACTGTTATATTGCGACCATCTTCTAAGTAAGATTCATCTTCTTTGGCTTTAGCTGATGCTAGGGGATATATTCTTTCTAAATCTTCATTAGTTATTGGTAAATCTATATCTTCATAATTTCCAGTATATGTTTCATCAAAATAAGGAAGGTTAGGATACATTTCTTTGATTTCTTTGATTACAAAGCCAAGAGGACGACCATAGTCTCCTAAATGGGCATCTCCTAAAACATCATATCCTAGTAATTTAGCAAGTCTTTTTAAGGCTTCACCAATATTAGCACTTCTTAAATGGCCAACGTGTAGAGCTTTAGCAACATTAGCGCCTCCATAATCAATTACTACTTTCTTTTTTTCATGTTTATTAATATTTGAGTAAATGTTTTCATTAATTCTATTTAGTATTTCTATTGTATATTCTTCACTTAAACTAAAATTAATAAATCCTGGTCCAGCTATATTTATATTAGTGAAACGATTATCCTTTTCTAGTTGCTCTACTATCTTAGTAGCTATTTCACGTGGATTTGTCTTATATTTTTTTACTAACTGCATAGCATCATTTAATTGAAACTCTCCTAAATCTCTTCTATTAGATGGTTCTAAAAATATATTTTCTACATCATAACCAGATTTTTTTACTATTTCCTTTAAATCTTTTTCTAGTTCATTATAAATACTCATTCTTTCACCTCTAAACTATATGAGAAATCAATTCCTTCTATTGTATAATTTATTTTTATATTTTTATCAACAATTTCTAGTTTTGTAGTTTTAACTTTCAAAGGAAAAGTTCTATCCAATTCTTTAGTAGTTACTAACCATTCAGTTTCTTCATTTTCTTTGAATGTCGCATCCATTATTAATCTACTATTTTCTCTTTTTAAAGTTTTGTTAGTATAATTAAAAATTGTAGTACAATCATCACTTTCCATATATTCTACATAGCCTTCTTCAAAATTTGCAATTGTTTCGTGTTTATGTTCACCATTTTCAGTATCAGATATTTTAACAATAATATTTTTTTTAGGCATTAAATCACCTCTTAAAATTTGCTGTAATGATTATAACATAATATTATTTTTTTTTATACATATTTTTCCTTTTATTTTCAATACTATTAAAGAATGGAGGTATAAAAATGAAATTATTCCGTATATTAGTAAAATCTTTTATAGTAATTTTCCTTTTAATTGTTAGTGGATGTTTCTTATATGTGAAACTTTCTCCTAAACCTATAATTAATAGTGCTAATAATATTATTTTATATGATAAAGATAATAATGTTTATTTTAAGGGAAGTCAAGAAAAAGAATGGGTTGAATTAAAAGATATTAATACATATGTTATTGATTCTACTATTTATACGGAAGATAAAAACTTTTATAGACACTTGGGTTTTGATTTTTTTAGGATAGGAAAGGCTATAATTACAAATATTTCTAATAAAAGTAATGATCAAGGTGCTTCTACTATTACTCAACAATATGCTAAAAATTTGTTTTTGAATTTTGATAAGACATGGTCCAGAAAATGGAATGAAATGTGGTATACAATGAAGATTGAGGCAAATTATAGTAAAGATGAAATATTAGAAGGGTATTTGAACACTATTAATTATGGTCATGGTAAATATGGAATTGCGAATGCAAGTAAGTTTTATTTTGGAAAAGAAGCAAAAGATTTGACTTTAGCAGAAGCTAGCATACTTACAGCTATACCTAAAGCTCCTAGTAATTATTCTCCTATTATTAATTATAATAATGCCAAGAAAAGACAGTTATTAGTATTAAATAGTTTGGTTAAGAATGGAATAATAAGTGAAGAAGAGAAAGATTTAGCATATAATGAAGAAATAAAAATTATTGGTGATAATGAAAGAGAGGATTTATCAAGTATTAATTATTATCAAGATGCTGTTATGGATGAATTAAAAAATATTAGTACTATTCCTGATAATTATAGTGATTTAGGTGGATTGAAAATATATACTAGCTTTGATTTTAATTTACAAAGTAATTTAGAAAAAAATATTAAAGATACTTTTCCTGATGATTCTACTTTGGAAACAGCTAGTGTAGTTATGGATCCAAATACAGGTAGAGTTTTGGCATTAGTAGGAGGAAGAGATTATAATAAATCACCATATAATAGGGCTTTATATTCTTCAAGACAAGTTGGTTCTACAATGAAACCATATCTTTATTACGCTGCTTTAGAAAATGGTTTTACTGCTAGTACTTCTTTTACTAGTGAAAAGACTTCTTTTCCTGTAGATAATAAGGAAGTTTATGCTCCTAATAACTATAATGATAATTATGGTAATAAGCCTATTTCAATGGCTACAGCTGTTGCTTATAGTGATAATATTTATGCTGTTAAAACACATATGTTTTTAGGTAATGATGCCTTAATAAATGTTGCAAAAAGAGTTGGGATAGATGAAAAACTTGAGCCTGTTCCTTCTCTTCCTCTAGGTACTAATGAAATTAATATTTTGCATATGGCTGCTGGATACTCTGCATTTGCTAATCTTGGCTATAAAGTTGAACCCCATTTTATATTGAAAGTTGAAGATAGTAAGGGTAACTTGCTTTATCAAGTTAATGAGGATAAAGAATTAGTCTTAAACTCAAGTTTAGTCTTTATTTTAAACAATGTTTTAACTGCTACTTATGATCCACTATATATAGATTATAATTATCCTACCGCAATAAGTTTATCTGGAAAACTTAAACATACTTATGCATTAAAAAGTGGTACTACTAGTGGAGATAATTGGAATATTGGCTTTAATAAAAATGTTTTATGTGCGGTGTGGGTTGGACATGATAATAATGAAGAACTGACAAAGAGTGATTATAAATATGCACAAAATATTTGGTATAATACTGTGGAAGAATATCAAAAAGATGTTGATTCTAATGATGGATGGTATGAAAAACCGAAAAATGTAGTTGGTTTGTTGGTTGAACCAATTTCTGGAAAGCCTCTTAGTGATACATCTAAAAATACAAAACTTATGTACTTTTTAAAAGGTACAGAACCTAGAGAAACAGATCCTACTTTTGATGAAATTAATATTAATAATTAGTTTTTATAGTACATTTATTGTGCTATTTTTTTTAATTTGTTATAATTAGTTAGGATGGTGAAGTAGATGTTAGAAATAATATTAGGAATAATTGTTGGAATATCAATAGTATTATTTGTTTTTGTGATAATTAATAATAATTATCAATTAGTCGTTATTAAAATAGACAAAGCAGATGAGGATATAGATATGTATTTAATGAAGAAACAAGAACTATTAAATCGAGCTAGGCCTATTATTAAGAAAGAATTAAAACTGGATGAGTTTTTAGAAGAATTAGATAATGAATTTGAAGAACAAAAAAACTTAGAAAATCATAATAAATTAAAAAGTGCTTATAATGAATTGTTTAAAATATTAGATGAAAATGAAAAATTGATGAAGAGTGAGAGTTTATTATCAATATTAGAACAATTAAATACTAATGAGGAAAACATTGTTGGAGCAATTAAATTTTATAATGATACAGTTGTAGAATTTAATAGGTTGGTTGTTTCTTTTCCATCTAATATATTAGCTTTTTTTAAGAGATATACAAAACTTGAATTTTATAATAATGAAAAAAGAGAAATTTTTGAAATTTTAAATGGGAGGTAGGTTTTATTATGGGTTTTATTGATAATATAAAAGAAAGAGCTAAAACAAATTTAAAGACGATTGTTTTACCTGAATCAATGGATAGAAGGGTATTAGAAGCAGCTGAAATTGCTTCTAAGGAAAAAATTGCTAAGATAATAATTATTGGAAATGAAATCGATATAGAGGCAAATAATAGTGATCTTGATCTTAGTGAAACAACTATTATTGATCCTAATGTAGCTGATATTACTGAAGAATTGATTAATAAATTAGTTGAAGTTAGAAAAAACAAGGGATTATCTTACGAAGAAGCGAAAAAATTAATTCTTGAAGATTATATGTATTTTGCTTGTATGCTAGTTAAAACTGGTAGGGCAGATGGCGTTGTTTCTGGTGCTTGTCATTCTTCTTCTAATACACTAAGACCTGCCTTACAGATTATTAAAGCAGATAAGGATGTTCCTCTAGTATCAGCATTCTTCTTGATGGTTGTTCCTGATTGTGAATATGGAGCTAACGGTACTTTCGTATTTGCTGATTCAGGTCTTGTTCAAAATCCAACTAGTGAAGAATTAGCAGCTATTGCAGCTACTAGTGCTAAAACTTTTGAACTACTTGTTGAAAGCGAACCTATTGTTGCTTTACTTTCACATTCAACAAAAGGTAGTGCTGAACACGCTGATGTTACTAAAGTTGTTGAGGCGGTTAAAATTGCTAAAGAAAAATATAGTAATTACAGAATAGATGGTGAGTTACAATTAGATGCAGCAATTGTTCCAGATGTCGCTGCTTTTAAAGCTCCTGATAGTACAATAGCCGGACTTGCTAATGTTTTGATTTTCCCTGACTTAGATGCCGGAAATATTGGTTATAAATTAGTGGAAAGGCTTGCCAAAGCTGAAGCATATGGTCCAATTACTCAAGGTATTGCTGCTCCAATCAATGATTTAAGTAGAGGTTGCAATGTTCATGATATTGTTGGTGTTATCGCTATAACTGCTGTTCAAGCTCAAAAAAAATAATCCACAGAATTTGTGGATTTTTTTATTCCATTATTGGTCGAGGATCAATTCTTAATCTTAATATTGATCTTAAGAAATCATCAATACATTGATATCTGTTTCCACATGCCAATATTTTATTTTTCATGTCCTCATTATATTCTTTATACGTATATATGGAATATCTACGTCCTTGACCAGTATTGTGATTTGTTGCCGAGTTTGCTATTACTTGACCCGGTTCAAATGTTTCTCCTGGATTTAGATTTGGTACTCGATAATAATTTATTGCTACTAAATAGTCTTCTAATTTTCCGTTATTAAAAATTGTTTGTTTTGTAATTAATATTCCCCCATATTCGCTTGAGCCGCCTAAAGCAGATATTACTTCACCATTAGCCATAGCTGTTACTATATTAGAACCATTTACTGCTAAATATGGACCTCTATAATTCGGTGGATAAGAAAATGAACCGTACTCATCATAGTAATGTACTGCTCCATTTGGTTTTTTAAATTTTTCTGTATATGCTGAAACTTGAGATTGATCTTCGGATGGTGAGGGTGCTTCATTATTTTCTATAACTTTTTCTTGAGATATTGGTTGTTCTTCTATTTCTTTTTGTTCTTGTTTTTCTTCTTCATTTTTCAGATATTTCGCATATAAAGTAATATCTTCATATCCTATTGTACAGTCTTTATCCTTTTTAGGAACTGGCTTTATATTTATAGTATTTGTAGTTTCAACTTTATTTATAAATTCATTATCATAATACCAGCCATCAAATTCATATCCTTCTTTTATGGGAATTGGTAAATCCTGATAAGTATCTGGTGCACAAGCTATACAAATAGTCATATTATCTATTGTTTGTTCACTATCAGTATTAAAAATAAGATTAAATGATCCACCTGTTATAGGGGTGCATATTTCTTTTTTGACTGATTTCTTTTTATTTTCTGGTAATGGTTGTGTACTTTGTTCTTTGGTTTTAATAAAAATAAGTACTGCTACTGATCCTATAATAATTACTGCTGCTCCTATGAAAAAGAGAATTTTTTTATTTTTCATTTTTTCACCTCTTATTATTCAATTCTCCAGTCTATTTCTTTGATTCCTTTACTTTTTAAAAATTTATTTGTTTTGGAAAATGGCCTACTTCCAAAGAAACCATTTCTTGCTGAAAAGGGAGATGGATGAGCAGATTCTATTATATAGTGATTTGGATTAGTAATTAGTTTTTTCTTATCTCTAGCATATGATCCCCATAATATGAATACTACTGGTTCTTTTTTTTCGTTTATTATTTTTATGATATCATCAGTAAAATGTTCCCAACCTTTATCTTTGTGGGAAGTTGGTTTATGTTCTTCTACAGTTAAGACTGCATTAAGGAGTAATACACCTTGTTTTGCCCATGGTTTTAATGAGTTAGCTTCTGGAAATGGTATTTTCATATCACTTTCTAGCTCTTTAAAAATATTTTTTAATGATGGAGGTTTTAATACTTCGTTACTTACTGAGAATGATAAACCTTCTGCTTGATTTGGACCATGATAAGGATCTTGACCTAATATTACAACTTTTAAATTATCAAAATCTGTGTAACGAAAAGCATTAAACACTTCATTTTGTTTAGGATAAATTGTCTTTTTTTTATATTCTTCCTTGATGAATTGTAGAAGATTTTGAAAATATTCTTCTTGATATTCTTCTTTTAATAACTCATCCCATTTATTTCCTATCATATTAGCTCCTACTTGTGATAATTTTCATTATTATTTATTTTATATGATCTATATATCTGCTCTAAAAGTAACACTCTGAATAATTGGTGAGGAAACGTTAGTTTTGAAAAAGACAAATGATATTTGGCTTTTTCTTTTATAGCATTTGATAGGCCATAACTGCCTCCTATTATGAAAGTAATATTACTGTTCTCTATTAAAACATTATCTATCTTTTTAGCAAATTCTTCGGAAGTTATTTCGGTTCCTTCTATTTCTAATGTTATAATATAGTCTTTTTCATTTAGATGTTTTAATATTTTTTCTTCTTCTAATTTCAGTTCTTTTACTTTTTCAACAAGACCTTCATCTTTTACTTCTACTATTTCTATGTGGTTATATTTTTTTATTCTTTTTAGATATTCTTCTATAGCTTCTTTTAAATATTTTTCTTTTATTTGACCAACACAAATTATTTTTAGCATATTACACCTCTATAAGTGGTCCTTCTTCATTTTGTCTTGCGATATGAATGTTAATATAGTTAGGTAATTCCTCTGCACTTATTGCAGAAAGAGCTTTTTCCTCTGTATTGTTTTTCTCGCTTAAATGAGCAAGAACAATTGTCTTTGTATTTGGACCTATTATTTTTTTTAAATATTTAGCTGTTGTTTTGTTAGATAGATGCCCTTTATCACTTATAACCCTTTCTTTTAAAAATCTAGGGTATGGTCCATCCATCAGCATTACTTCATCATGATTACTCTCTATTATATAAGCATCTTTTCCTACCATTTTAGCAAGATATTTCCTATTTATATAACCAGTATCTGTAACATACACCATGCTTTTGTCGTTATAATTTATGACATATCCAACTGATGAAGGAGCATCATGTGAAGTGTGAATTAGTTCTATTTCAACATCGTTGATTAGAAATTTATCTTCTACAAATATACATTTTGAATATGGGACTTTTTCTTTTAGGCCATCATACATATCTTCTGGGATATAAACAGGTAGTGATGTTTTACTTATTAGTGATGCTAATCCTTTGATGTGATCACTATGATTATGTGTTACTAATATACCTGAAAAGTCATTAAAAGAAAGGGAATTTTCTTCTAAACTTCTTTTTAAAGTTAAGTAGGAAATTCCCATATCAATAATTAAATTTGTATTTCCACATAAGATAATTGTACAATTTCCTTTTGAACCGCTAGCAATTGTTTTAAACTGCATTTTAATAGAATTGCATTGCATCTAGTGCAACTCCTCCACGATATGGATATCCTTGCCAGATAGCAAAATGAAGGTGAACTCCTGTTGCGGCTCCAGTACGTCCCATTCCACCTATTACTTGTCCTTTTTCTACATAATCGCCTTCGTGGACATATCTACATCCTTCACAAAGGTGGGCATACATAGTGTACATTCCGTTGTGGTGATCTATTACTATATATTGACCATTATCGCTTTTGACAGATGATACTACTACAGTTCCTGCTTGAGCTGCGAAAATATTTGAACCATATCCACAACCAGCTATATCTGTTCCATCGTGTAATACTCCCCAACGCCAGCCAAAGCCACTGGAAACTGTTGCGCAAGATGCTGGCCAGCCCCATTGTCCTTTTGTGGCGATTACATTACCATAACCACGGCCATAATAACTTGTTTGTTTTCCACCTTTGACTATTATTTCATTAATAGGTTCTTTAATTACTTCCGTTGAAATTGTAACAGCATTAACCATTTCACCATTTATTTTTTGAACTTTTTGAGTAACTTTATTTTCACCCTTTACTCCAGCTTGAATAACTTCTTCATAACCAACATATTTATCATTATCATATCTTGTTTCAGAAGTATAATTTTTTTCTTCTCTTAATACTACATGATCTTCTTCAACAACACTAAATTGTGGTTTTAAGATACCTAAAGTTACTTCTTGTCCTGGTGATAACAAGCTATTTTCATCCTGTAAATTTGGATTAGCTATTAAGAATTCTTGAACTGATATTCTATTGTTAAAAGCTACATCACTGATTGTATCTCCTTCTTTAATTGTGTACTTAGCTTGGTCTTCGGTTGTTCCGAAAAGAAGATATTTACTTAGTTCATCTTCTGATTGATATATTTTAGTATTTGTTGGTATTTTAGATTTTTTAATTGTTATTTTGTTTTTAATATAAATATTTTCTATTATTTTACCGACATCTTCTATTTCTTTTTGGTTGTCATTTGCGTAGTTTTCATATTCCTCTGTTGGTATAAAAGACTTTACTGTTTTTTCGATGGCATTTGTGAAAACTTTTTTATCCAAAACATAGATTGTTTGAGCTTTTCCTTCTATTGTTTTTCCTTCTGGTGTCTTTGAATCCAATCCCTTTAATTTTATTACATAGCCATCAATCATGAATGGGGAAATATCTTTTATTTCGTTATATATTTCTTCATTTGATTTGATATTATCTTCATATGTAATTTCTTTTAGAATATCTAAATCTCCTGGAGCATATACTTTTTTAACATTATATTTCTTTTTTATTTCATTATTTTTTTCATCAATATATTCTTCTAATGAAGCTTTAGATTTTATCAATCCTAATGATTTTCCTTTTAAATAAACGCGGTAAACGTTTTGAGGAGTCATTGTCATTTTAGTAAATCCTGTTGTGAATACTAGTGATATTATCACTAGTAAGATAAATATTGATTTTATTTTTTTAGGCACTAGGATTCCCCTCCTTATGTTCTTTTCTTAAATTTAAAAAAGTTTGGGTGTTTTTCTTAAATAATAATTCAATTGTTGCGGTTGGACCTGTACGATGTTTAGCTATATTTATTTCAATTATACTATTGTTGTCTTCGGTACGAGCTTCTTTATTATAGTAATCATCACGATATAAAAACATTACAATATCAGCATCCTGTTCAATTGAACCAGATTCACGTAAGTCACTCATCATTGGTCGTTTATCTTCTCTTGATTCAACACCACGAGATAGTTGTGATAAAGCAATTATTGGTACTCCTAATTCCATAGCTAGAGTTTTTAAACTACGCGAAATATCTGATACTTCTTGTTGTCGATTAGCACCATAATTTTTTCCACCAGATATCAATTGAAGATAATCAATTACAACTAAGCTTAATCCAGTTTCACTACTAGCAAGACGACGACATTTTGCTCTTATCTCACCAATAGTAATTCCTGGTGTATCATCTATAACTAAATTGGTATTAGCAAGCTGGGCTGATGCCTCGTTTATTCTTTTCCAATCATTATTCAATAGATTACCTGTTTTTAATTTAAATCCATCTAATTGACCTAAAGATGCTAAAATACGCATAGCTAATTGTTCAGCACTCATCTCCATATTAAATACAGCTACTGACTTTGATTGTGTCATTGCAACATGAACGGCTAAATTAAGGGCAAAAGCAGTTTTTCCTACTGCTGGTCTTGCTGCTAATATTATGAATTCATTAGGATGTAGTCCTGTTGTAATTCTATCAAAATCATACCAGCCTGTTGCTAAACCTGTTATATCTCCTTTTCTTTCTGATAGCATTTCTAAATCAGATTGTGTTTTAGCTAAAATATCTTTTATTGTTCTAAATTCACTTGTTTTTCTATTTTTAATGATATTTAGAATTTTCTTTTCAGAATTATCTAATATCTCATTTATTGTTTCATCGGTTTTATACCCTTCAGCTGCTATTTCTTCAGCCGTTAAAATTAAATTTCTAAGTATTGCTGATTCTTCTACACTTTGGATATAAAAATCGATGTTACTTGCTGTAGGAACATAATTTAATACTTCTGTTAAATATTCTACTCCTCCTACAAGTGATAATTCATTCTTATTTTTTAAATGACTTGTTACTGTAGTAATATCAATAGGACTTTTTAAGTCTTGTAACTCTGTCATTGCCGCAAAGATTTTACCATTTTTTTCATTGTAAAATGAATCTGGCATTAATCTTTCAGCTGCTTTTTGAAGGGCATATTTAGACAAGAAACAAGCACCTAGTACTGATTCTTCTGCTTCTATATTATTGGGCATTGTTCTGGCCGGCATATTATCACCTCTATTTGATTAAATGTACTTTAATTATAGCTTCTACATCTGGATATAAGTTTATTTTAACATTATGAAAGCCTAGGCTTGAGATTGAATTATCATGATCAATCATATTTTTTTCTATTTTATATCCTTTTTCTTGTAAAGCATCTTTTATTTGTTTAATACTTATACTTCCAAAAACTTTATCTCCAGCACCAGTTTTTACTTTGAATTCTAGCACTTCTTTAGCAAGTTTTGTTTTCATTTCTTCTGCTTGTTTCTTATTTTGGGCATCTTCTGCAGCTTTTTTTGCTTTTTCATGGCTTAATTTTGCCATATTTTCTTTTGTCTTTTTTACAGCATAACCATTTTTTATAAGAAAGTTCTCGGCATAGCCATCTTTTACGTTCTTTACTTGACCCTTTTTACCTTGGTTTTTTAAATCTTTGATGAAAATAACTTCCATGCTATTCACCTTCTTCTTTTAATAATTTTTTTAGTTTTTGTTCTACTTTACTTATTGTTGTATCCTCAAATCTGGCAGCACCATTATATGTATCTCCTCCACCACCTAATTTTTCTAATATTTTAACAATATCAAAATTTCCTAAACTTCTAGCACTAAGTCCAATTGTTGTCTTGTTTATTTTTCCTATTACGAAAGATGCTTCTATGTTATTAAAGAATAGTAATGTATCAGCAATTTTAGCTAAATCTTCTCTTCTGTATTGAGTGTTAGCTGTTGCTTTTGTAAAAGCAATATTTCCGTTTATTGTCTCTATTGAAGACATTAATTTTTGTCTTTCTGTATATTCACCAATATCCTGTTTTAATAGATATTGAACTTTTTTAGCGCTTGCTCCTAGAGATGTTAAATAATATGATATATAAAATGTTTCTGATGTTGTATTTAAAGTAAAATTGTTGGTATCTAAGACGATTCCTGATAATAGTATTGTGGCATAGTATGAATCAATTTCTACATCATAATATTCAATCATACTAGTAATCATTTCACAAGTACTAGAAACCTTATTATCATTTATCATTAGAGCATTTTTTATTGTTCCTTTTCCTAAATCATGATGATCTATTACTACTTTATTTTCTATTTTGTTTAGGACTTTTTCATTTTGAACTAACTCTGACTTGTTGGTATCTAATACTATTAGCAAATTCTTTGATTCTCTTGGATATAAGTGTTCTTTTACTTCATCACCTTTAATGATATCTATACAACCATCTAGTTCTTTTAGGACTTTTTCTACACCTTGTTCATGTTCTTTATCATCTATTATTAAATAACAATTCTTTTTTCTTCTTTTTAAAATCATGTACATTCCAATAGAACTGCCTAAGGCATCTAAATCTAAATTTTTATGTGCCATTAAGAAAATTGTTTTTGCTTTTCTTATTTCTTTATTAAGTTTTTTTCTTTCTTTTATTATACCCATAGTTCCTCCTATAAATGTCATTATTATTATATAATAATTTATAGTATTTGTCTAATATATGCTTAGATTATTTGAACAAAAAAAATGTAGTTTCCTACATTTTATTTTGAATATGGTAATAGTGCTATTGCACGTGCTCTTTTAACTTGCATTGTAGTATATCTTTGATGTAAGGCACAGTTTCCTGTAACACGTCTTGGAACTATTTTTCCTTTTTCATTTATATATCTCTTTAGTGTTTCAGGGTCTTTATAATCAACTGTTTTACCAGTACACATCAAACATACTTTTTTCTTTCTACGTCCGTTAAATTCTGCCATGATAATCCTCCTTTTTAGAATGGTAACTCATCATCGCTTATTTCGATACTTGAACCAAAATCTGCGAATGGGTTACTGTCTACGTCTGTTCCCTTTGGTTCTTTGGCATCGCCAAAGTCATAAGGTGTTGGCTCTTTATTTCCAGAGTCATTCATATTATTAGAATTACTTGAGGAATTTTTTGATCCTAAAAATTCAACATTATCAGCAACTACTTCTGTAACATATCTCTTTTGACCATTATTATCATCGTAACTTCTTGTTTGAATTCTACCATCAATAGCAACTTGACTTCCTTGTGTTAAATAATTTTTAACATTTTCAGCTTGTTTTCTCCAAACAACTATATTAATAAAATCAGCTTCTCTTTCTCCTTGTTGGTTAGAAAAATTTCTATTAACTGCTAAAGAAAAAGTTGCAACAGCAGTATTATTGCCAGTATATCTTAGTTCAGGATCTCTTGTTAATCTTCCTATTAAAAAAACTTTATTCATAAATTACCTCTTATTTTCTCTTACTCTTCTACTTTTACGATTAAATGACGAAGTAAGTTTTCATTAATTCTAGCAACACGATTAAATTCTTGTTCTGCTTCTCTACTAGCTTCTACTACGAATAAATAGTAATATCCAGTATTAAACTTTTTTATTTCATAAGCTAATTCTCGTTGTCCCATTGCTTTTTCTTCTAAAACTTTTGCTTTAGCATCAGTTAAAACCTTTTTCATGCTGTCAGCTGTTTTTCTAATTTCAGCTTCCTCCATGTCTGGTCTAACGATAAACATTATTTCATATTTATTCATTCTTGCACCTCCTTTTGGACATTAGGCTGCAATTGCAGCAAGGAGTATTGAAATACTCGAAGGTATTATAACAATAAAATATGAAAATGTCTATATTTTTTTGAAATTAACTTTTTTTATTATTGTTTTGTGTTATAATGTTTGTGAAAAGGTGGTATTAATATGCGATTAATTGAGAAGAAATGTCCTAATTGTGGCGCAAGTTTAGAGTTTAATGATACTGATAAGAGTTGTAAATGTCAGTATTGTCATAGAGCTTTTGAAATTGAGAGAGACAGTAATATAAATGTGGCTGATATTGCTGAACAATTTAATCTAAGTGAACTAAAAGGAACTGCTAGTACAGCTGCAAAAATTTTTGGTGGGGTAGTTATTGGACATTATATTATTGGGGCATTAATTGGCTTATTCGTACTTGCTATGTTTATCATTATAGGAGTCAGCGCTTATAAGCAAATATCTAATAATAAAAATAATTCTAGTAAAAATCCTATATCAAATATGATTAAAGAAGAAGAGGATGATAGTGAAAAATTATTAACCAATGCCAGTGAATTATCAAATCACGATGTTGATTCTATTTACTCTGATGCTAAAATGGAAATCAGTCATACGGCAAAGGGTGTTAATAATGCGCAACATAGTTATATGCTTGACGGTGATTTAGAAAAAGAAAAAATTTATGTTGCATATAAAGACGGTAACAATTATCTTATCATTGTACTTAAAGGTATCTATAAAGATTTCTTTCATCAAGAAAGTCAATATACTTTATATATGCCAATAGTTTATAGTGATGTTGATAAAGAAAGTTTATCATTTGATTTAGCAAACGGAAAGTTACAAGCACCAGAATATCATTTTGGTGATGATGGATCTTCTTATTATTATGGTTATGGTAGTTTAGAAGAAGTATATGATAATGTTGTTAAACCTTATGCAGATGAGTATGAAATCAGTGAAAAATAAAAGAGCTTAAGCTCTTTTTTTATACGTTAAATCTGAAGTGACAAATGTCTCCATCTTGCATTAAATAATCTTTTCCTTCAAGGCGGGCTTTTCCAGCTTCTTTTACTTTTATTTCAGAACCATATTTTATTAAATCTTCATATGATATTACTTCTGCTCTAATAAAGCCTTTTTCAAAGTCAGTATGAATTATTCCTGCACATTCTTTAGCATTCATACCTTTTTTAAAGGTCCAAGCTCTTACTTCATCTTTTCCTACAGTAAAATATGTCGCTAATCCTAAGATATCATATGTTGCTTTTATTAGTTTATCTAGTCCAGATATGTCTATTCCTAATCCTTCTAACATTTCTTTTTTATCTTCTTCTGTTAATTCACTTAGTTCTTCTTCTACTTTGGCACAAAGGCTAACAACTCGAGCTTTTTCTTTATCTGCATATTCTTTTACTTGTGCAACATATTCGTTTTCTTGTTGTCCTAATTCACTTTCTTTAATATTAGCTAGATAAATAATTGGTTTTTGTGTTAAAAAACTATATGACTTTATTACTTTTTGTTCTTCTTCACTAAGATTTATTTGTCTAATTGGTTTGTTTTCTTCTAGAGATTTTTTACATTTTTCTAATACTTCTACTTCTAGAAGATCATCTTTGTTTTTAGTAGTTCGAGCTTTTTTAGAAACTCTTTCTAATCTATTATTTATTACATCTAAATCAGCAATTGCTAATTCTAGATTAATTGTTTCTATATCTCGGATTGGATCTATATCTCCTTCAACATGTATTATTTTCCCGTCATCAAAGCATCTAACCACTTCAACAATTGCATCTACCTCTCTTATGTGTGATAAAAACTTATTCCCAAGACCTTCTCCTTTTGAGGCTCCTTTTACTAAACCTGCTATATCTGTGAATTCATAGGCTGTTGGTATAAATCTTTCTGGATTATACATTTCCTTTAGCTTATCCATTCTTTCATCAGGTACTGTTACTACTCCAACATTTGGTTCAATTGTTGCGAATGGATAATTCTCGGCTAAAATTTTTTGATTAGTTATTGCGTTAAATAATGTTGATTTTCCAACATTAGGAAGTCCTACAATTCCTGCTGTTAAACTCATAATATCCCTCTTCTTTCGTTTTATAGTATAGCATTTTTAATTTTATAAGTAAATTATAATATTAGTATAGATTTTAAAAAATTAGTTTGTTAAAATTATAATGGAAGGTGATTGTATGAGAAGTGTTGGTACTGTAGTACGTGGAATTCGTACTCCTATCATTAAAGATGGTGATAATTTAGAAGATATTGTTGTTGATTCTTTAATGAAAGCAAAAGAAAGTGAAGGATTTGAATTTAATGATCGTGATGTAGTAGCAGTAACAGAAGCTGTTGTAGGAATCAGTCAAGGTAATTATGCAAGTGTTGATGATATTGCAAAAGATATAAAGAATAAGTTTAATTCTGATCATTTAGGTGTGGTTTTTCCGACTCCTATGAGTAGAAACCGCTTTTCGCTATTATTAAAAGGTTTTGCTAGAGGATGCAAGAAAATAACTATGTTACTTAGTTATCCAAGAGATGAAGTTGGAAATGAACTCTTCGTTGAGGAAGAGATGGATAAACATAATTTAAATCCATATATTGATGTTCTATCTGAAGATAAATATCAAGAATTGTTTGGTGATTTAGTCCATCCTTTTACAGGAATTAATTATGTTGATTTTTTTAGAGAATTAGTTAATAAAGAAAATTGTGAAATTGAATTTGTATTTGGAAATAACGCCAATATAATTCTTGATTATACAAAGGATGTAATTGTTTGTAATATTCATGATCGTGAAAGAACTAAGAAGAAACTTAAAAATGCTGGTGCTAATAAAGTATTAGGTATGGATGAAATATTAACTTCTTCTATTGACGGGTCTGGGTATAATTCTAAATATGGATTACTAGGTTCTAACAAATCTACTGAAGAGAGAATTAAATTGTTCCCAGAACATGGACAAGAATTAGTTGATAATATTCAAAAAAAATTAAAAGAAAAAACTGGTAAAACTATTGAGGTAATGGTATATGGGGACGGAGCTTTTAAAGATCCAGTTGGTAAAATATGGGAACTTGCTGATCCTGTAGTCTCTCCAGCTTATACTTCTGGTCTTGAAGGCACTCCTAACGAAATAAAACTTAAGTTTGTTTCTGATAATAAATTTCCTGATCTTCACGGAGATGAACTAAAAGAAGCCATTAAAGAAGAAATAAGAAAAAAAGAAGCTAATTTGAAAGGTCAAATGATAACACAAGGTACAACTCCTAGAAGACTTACTGACTTAATTGGATCTTTATGTGATTTAACTAGTGGTAGTGGTGACAAAGGTACTCCTGTTGTATTTATTCAAGGATATTTTGATAATCTAGCAGATGAATAAATAAAAAAGCTATTAATTAATAGCTTTTTTTATGCATTATTATGCATTATAGATTTTTTCTTCGACAGGGTTTCTTTTTGGCAACTCTTTTGCTTCAGATTTATATCCCCAATCAATTTCATAGCTTGGAAGCATTTTTGTACGGCTTGGCATCATGCGTGGCATAAGAATTATTGCTTCAAACGGTTTTAAAGTTTTTAATTCTTCTACTGTAATAAGCGGTAATATTTTGCCGTTTTCTTCTTTATTTCCACAGTATTTTACAATTTCTTCTAGAGTATATATATCTTGTGATAATAAGTAAATTATATTTCCAAAGCACATTTTCAATAATTCTACTTCTTCTTTGCTATACATATTTTGTAAATGAGCAAAACTTTGAATGCATACGGTTACTTTAATTTTTTCTGAGCGACAAAAGGCAATCATATGCTCAAAATCTTTGATGGGAACTAATCTATCAAATTCATCTAAGAAAACGTTTAATCTCTTGTCTTCTGCTTGGAATAATACTGTTGCATCTACTATTTGATTAAATAATAAAGGTATTAGATTTTCACTGCTATCTACGCCATGACTAACTACAAAAATGGCTGTTTTTTCTTTTTGAACGCTTGTAATGTCGAAATCGCTTTTCATTAACATATTACTTAATTTTTCTTTAGTTAAGTATTTTGCTAATTGTTGATAAAAAACAGATAATATACTTCCTTTTGTTTCTTTTGGTGACTTAAGAATTCCTTTCAAATTTAAGTAAACTATTTTATTAGCATTTTCTAGCAATTTAGAAGCATATTCTTCATCTTCTAATTTACTATTTAAGGCTTCTATACTCTTTAAATTTACTTCCTCTTCTTTAGCATGTTCAAATAGATACATAACTAATCCAGTAAAATAATTTCTTACTGAATTAATCCAAAATGGATCTACAGCCTGTGATTTTTCCTCTGTAAATAAATAATAACCCATTTCCTCTACTATTTTTAGCGCGGCATCTTGATTTCCACTTTTAAATAGTTTGTATGGTAAGAATAATGGATTCCAGTTATTACCACAATTTGGATCAGAGAAATCTAATATTATTGTTTTATAATTTTCTTGTTCTAATTTAGTAGATACATTTTTATAAATTTCTCCTTTGGGATCATTTATTAGTACTGATTCTCCTGCTTTTAAAGCTAAATTTAAAGATGGTAGAATTACTGCTTGTGTTTTACCACTTCCTGTTGAACCGATAACCAATGTATGACTTTCACTACTATCAATATATAGTTTATTATCATCATAAGTTATTGGTATTCCTCCCTTATCAATTTTTGTTTCATATGTTATTCCATCTAGTTTACTTATTAGTTCGTCCTTAGTGGACCATCTTCCATAACCCATATTTTTCCTCCTTTCACGATTATTTTAACACTATTTTTAAATTGTTTTTAAACAATAACGACTTATGATATAATAGCAGTGGTGAGTTTATGTTTTCTAATAAATTAGTGGTAGATATATTAACTTATATAAATAAAAATCTATATAAAAAAATCAGTATTAGTGAATTGGAAAAATTTTTTCACTATAATCGTGATTATATTATGCGTTTATTTAAACGTGAATTAGGAATAACTATTGTTGAATATATAAATATTAAAAAAGTATATTCTTCTATTAATTTATTAGCTGATGGTGATTGTTCTCTCCTTAAAATATCTATTCTTTCTGGTTTTTATTCTCAAGAATATTATTCGGAAATATTTAAAAAGTATATAGGTTGTTCACCTTCTATTTGTCGAAAATTTATTCTTAGAGATATTAATTTGTCACTCAAAACGGCAAATACTATAAGTAAAAATATTGATTCTATTCAGCAAAAATTGAAAATTGTTGATAAATATATGAAGAATTTAGAACCTGAAACAAAAACTAAAGTTTTATCTATTTTTAAATAAAAAAATGCTCATA
Source organism: Bacilli bacterium (assembly GCA_017433415.1). GTDB lineage: Bacteria > Bacillota_I > Bacilli_A > RF39 > UBA660 > UBA3789. The sequence goes on along the minus strand of JAFRHI010000005.1, from coordinate 41,382 downwards.
TGAGCATTTTTATATTGTTGGCATTACACCTGGTCCTATTGGTAATCCAATTATATACCATCCAACTACTAGTAAAATCCATGTTATTGAAATAATTAAAAAATATGGAGAAATTAATTTTAATGAATTCTTAATAGTAAAGGGTTTGTCTTTTTGAAGATTATACATATTTAAATAACCAATATAAATAGCAAAAGATGCTAATAAAGGTGTATATCCTTTTGTCATTGAATCTGCAGCACGCATAACTATCTGAGCAAATTGTGGTGTAATATTTGATTGCATAAACATTGGTACTACTACTGGTGAAAAAATCATCCATTTGCTTGCTGGTGAAGTAAGTAAGAAGTTTGATATAGCAATTAAAAGCATTGTGATAAGGATTAAAACAATTCCTCTCAATTCAATATGTTCAAGTAATGATGCTAGCCAAGCAGTTATTATCATACCGATATTACTATTTCTGAAAACCGCAATAAACTGGGAAACTACAAAAAGTAATATTAAAACACTTCCGATATTTCCAAATTTTTTACTAGCATTTTCAATTATTTCTTTATCATTCTTAATTGATTTACTACTTACTCCATAGGCAATACCTGATAATATAAACACTAATGCTACTAGGTATGTGAAACCATCTTGAAAATATGAATTATCGCCAAACAATTGCTTTAAATAAGTTGTCTCTTTCATATCTAAAAGCATTCCTGAAAAAGGTAAATTAGGTATTAATGAATACACAAATATTAATAATACGATTATTGCCATTATTAAAGCGGATTTTAAACCTTTTTTCTCATATTTTTCTTTTTCCAATTGTTGCTGTTCAGCTTCCTCTATTGTTATTGGATGATATTGTTCAGTCTTTGAAAATTCATCTTCTCTTTTGTATTTACCAAGATTAGGTCCAATTATTTTTTCAATGATTATAGTTCCTACTATTGATAGAACAATTGAAGCAACAATTATAAATATTAAATTTGACGTAAGTGCAATGTGAGTAGAAGACACCAATAATGCTGCTTTACTTGTGTAGTTCATTAGTGAAACTTCCATTGAACCAACAAATATAGATACACCATAGCCAAACGAAACACCACAAAAAGCTGTTATAATACCAAGAATTGGATTTCTATTATTTATGAAATATACTAAAGCTGCTAATGGTATTAAAATAGCATATCCAACCTCATTTATTAATGATGATATGGTAGCTAAAAATATAATAATAAAAGTTAAGGTGTTTTTTGATAATTTACTTATATGTCTTTTTGTAAATGCCTCTATAAAACCTGTTCCTTCAGCAATTGTTAAACCAATTAGAGATAACAATAACATTCCCAATGGTCCAAAACTCAAAAAGTTTTTAGCGGCGTTACTAATAATAAATTTTAATCCATCAAATGATAACATGTTTTCTACTGTTATAAGTACGGGCTCTAATTCCTTTGTATTCGGGTTAACTACATTATATGTAGCTTGCATTTGAAACGCTGAAAATATCCCGCTAAGTATTACAGTTAAAAATATTAAAAATATGAAAACTGTTATTGGGTGAAAATAAAATTTCTTTAGTTTTAATTTTCTTTTATCTCTCATATTTTTCCTTTCTATGATTTGATCTTTTTTAGTTTTTTATTAAATTCTACTCTGGGAATTAAGACAGTCCTTCCACAGTTTAAACATTTTATTTTTATGTCAGCTCCCACACGTACAATTTCCCATTCATTGGTACCGCATGGATGTTGTTTTTTCATGATTACTATTGTTCCTAAGCCATAATTATTATTTTCCATTATGCACCTCTATTTGTTGATATGGTATTTTTATGTTTTCTTGATCAAATTCTTTTTTTATTTCTTTACGAAGATATCTCTCAACTACAAATTGTTTCATTGGTTCTGTTTCAACAACAACTCTATATACAACCGCTGAATCAGCCAATTCATTAACTCCCCATAGTTCTAAATCTTTTTTCGCAAATGGTACATTTCCATTTAGCTTTTTAAATAAGTTTTCAAAAGCCTTTTCTATTTTTTCTTCTGCACATTCATATGCTATTGAAACATCAACAACAGCTAGGGAATTATTATTACTATAATTGATGATATTATCCATGTAATGATTGGCAATTATTTTTGTTGCTCCTTTAAAATTTCTAATTCTTGTTGTTCTTAAACCTATGAAAACAACTTCCCCCATGAATCCATCAATTTCAATTGTATCCCCTATTTCATATTCTCCTTCTGTAATTATTGAAAAACCAGCAATTAAATCTTTTGCTAAATCCTGAAAGGCTAAACCAATAATTGCTGTTCCTATTCCTAAGCCCGCTAAAATTGATTTAATATTGATTCCATAAACCGATAAAATTGCTAAGATTACTAATATTACAGTAAGATATTTTATTAAATTAATTATTAATCCTACTAAAGTATCAATTCTTTGTTTTTGACTTGCCTTTAATATCGTTTTTCTTTGAGTGCTTCTTTTGATTATTCTTTTCAAAAATTTAAAAGCAATTACCCCTATTACTATATAGATAATGGGCAAAATAATCAATTTTATATCTATTTGAAATTTAAATATATTTAACATTTTAAACCTCTATATTCATATATTCTAGTAATCTGTTTAAGTCATTACTATTTACAAATCTAATTTCTATTTTATTTTTTCTTATTGTTACTTTTGTGCCTAATTTCTCACTTAATTCACTTTCTAAATAACTATATTCATTATCTTTTTTTGTTCTTGCTTTTTGAGGATTTGCTTTGATTATTGTTGGATTGCTTGTTAATTCTTCAATTCCTCTAACGCTCATTCCTTCAGATATAATTTTATATGCTAATTGTAATTGCTCTTCTGGATTTTCTAATTTACTCAATACTCTAGCATGACCCATTGATAATTCTTTATTATTTACTGCTAGTTGAACTTCTGGTGGTAATGTAAGTAGACCAAGCATATTTGTGATGTGGCTTCTACTCTTACCCAATCTTTTTGCTAATTCTTCTTGAGTTAATGATAATGTTTCTTGAAGTTTTTTATAAGCATTTGCTTCTTCAATAGCGCTTAAATCTTCTCTTTGCAAATTTTCTAAAAGAGCTATTTCCATCATTTGAGTATCATTAAAGTCTCTAATAATAGCTGGTATTTCTTCTTTTCCAGCCATTTCAGATGCTTTAACTCTTCTTTCTCCAGCTATTATTTCATATCCTTTTATTGATTTTTTTACAATAATTGGTTGAAAGACACCATGTTCTTTTATTGAGGCTGCTAATTCTTTTAGAGCTTCCTCATCAAAATTTTTTCTTGGTTGGTATGGATTACTTCTTAAATCACTTATTTTTACCATAGTGATTTCTTCTTTTGGAGTATCATTTACTATTTTTTCTTCGACAGAATTATAGTCTAGTACTTCACTATTAAATAATTCTTCTAGTCCTCGTCCTAAAGCTCTTCTTTTTGGAATTCCGCTTTCTGTTTGATTAATTGTTTCCATTTCTTTCAATCACTTCCTTTGCTAAGTTTAAGTAAGCTTCAGACCCTCTACTTTTTGGATCATATACTATTATTGGTTCACCGTGCGATGGTGCTTCTGTTAATCTTACTAATCTTGGGATTATGGTGTTATATACTTTTTCTTTAAAAAATTTACGAATATCTTCTACTACTTCGAATCCCAAATTTGTTCTGGAGTCAAGCATTGTTAGAAGTACTCCTTCGATATCTAGTGTTGGATTTAATCTTTTTTGAGCTATCATAATAGTTTTTAATAATTGAGTTATTCCTTCTAGGGCAAAAAATTCGCATTGCACTGGAATGATAACAGAATTTGAAGCAGTTAATGCGTTTGTTGTAATTATTCCTAACGATGGTGGACAATCAATTATTATAAAATCAAAACTATCTTTAATATCTGTAATTTTATTCTTTAGTTGTTCTCCTCTTTGAAAGCCCTTTTCGGTGTGGCTTTTTTCATTAAATTCATTATCTAATCCAGCTAAATTAATTGACGCCGGCAAAACATATAGATTTTTATATTTGGTTTTAATCATAGCATCTGTTATTTTTGCTTCACCTATTAAAACTTCATACATGCTTTTATCTATTTCACCTTTATTTATTCCTACTCCGGTAGTTGTATTTCCTTGAGGATCTAAATCTATCAATAAAACTCTTTTTCCTAACTCAGCTAGTGACGCAGAAAGATTGATACTGGTTGTGGTCTTTCCTACTCCGCCTTTTTGATTAACTAATGATATAATCTTTCCCATCTAATCACCCATTTTCATTTACTAATATATTGTATCAAATATTATATTTTTTTTAAATGCTTTTGGAAAAAAAAGAAGATATTTTTATCTTCTTTTAACTTTCTTTATCTATTTTGATAATTATTTGATATGTATTATCAAAATCCATTTCATCTAGAGTAACACCTAATCCTGATGATTTTAATTCTTCTGCTAGAATTCTTATCTTATCAACTGCAACAGTTATTGTATCTTTAGAAGGTGCTGGAGTACTTGAATCACTTTCTGGTAATCCTTGTGGTGTTGCTTCTAATTCAAAAATGCTTGATGTTTCAGGAGTTGTTGAGGTTGGTATTACCGGTGAAGCAACTTGTAGTGATGATAAATCTGGTGTTTGGAAATAATCAGATTGTTCATCATCTAACTCTGCTGTATCTGTTTTTACAATTTTTTCACCCGGAGTAATATAATCATTGCTCGTTCCAACATTATTTAAATTTAAATTTAATAAGTTGTCTAAGGCTGCTTCATTACCTGGTGCAGTATTAATATCTGTTGCATTTTCTTTTATGGCATTAATATCTACTGAAGGTACTTGTGTTGGAATATTAAGTGAGTTGTCTATTTCTTTTTCTTCATCTTTCTCTATTTCACCATAATTTATGTATTTACCTGTTGGCATAGATTCTCCTTCTGGAGGAGCTATAACAACTTTTCCATAATTTGATGTTTCTTCTGGTATTTCTGCAGTTGGGATTAATGGATTACTATTAACAAAATCACTAGCGGTTGCAATTACTTCTTCTTTTACTGGTGCTGTCACTGTTTGAGACTCTCCTTTTGGATATAAACTTTTGATTTCATCTTCTAAATTTTTAACACTCATTTTATTATCTATTACTTTTTTTAACATTTCTTTTTGTTTTTTGGCATCTGGTATATTTAGTAACGTTCTAGCATGTCTTTCTGATATTTCTTCTTTTAATAAAGCCTCTTGTATTTCCTCAGGTAATGAAAGTAATCTTATTTTATTTGCAACAGCTGATTGACTTTTACCCATAGTTCTAGCAAGTTGTTCTTGAGTCATTTGATCTATTTCTAATATTTTTTGATATGTTCTTGCTTCTTCAATTGGGTTTAAATTTTTTCTTTGAAGATTTTCAAGTAGGGCCACTTTTGAACTTTCTTTATCATCTAAATCTCTAATAATAGCTGGTATCTTTGTAAGTCCTGCTAGAGCGGAAGCTTTATACCTTCTTTCTCCGGCTATTATTTCATATTTTTCATTTACTTTTCGAACTATTATTGGTTGAATAACTCCATGTTCTTTAATAGAGACTGCTAGCTCTTTTAGAGCTTTTTCATCAAACACTTCACGTGGTTGAAATCTATTTGGAATTATATCATCTAAGTATAATTGAACTACTTCATCATTTTCTCCAGGATACATAGATTTCACCTCTCTTTTTATTCTTTTTATATTCTTCCTATAATAGCATTATAGTTTATTTTTGTTTTTATTTCAACATATTTTTATAAAATGGATTATAAATTCATTTTTTCTGCTAGTTCTTTTAAAGAACTCTTTTTAGTGTTCTTTTCTGATATTTCATTTTTTATAGCAAAAGCAATTAATATACATCCTACTAATAATATATAGATCCACCAAGGAAGAGATAACCAAAAAACTTCAGTTAAAATAAAGATATTTATTAGAATTAAAAATTATAATTGCCATCATTAGTGTTTTCATAACTAGACCTCCTATTATGATGCAATTATAATATTTTTTTTAGCTATTAAGCAATATCGTGCTTTATTTATTTTTTATTAATATTAGACTTCTTTGACTTTCTTCTTGGGGTAATTTAAATTTTTCTATTTTTATAATTTTATACTTAGATTCTATTTTTTTACTAATTTGTGGTGTTAATTCATCTTCTATATTTCCTTTCATAGCAACAAATATACCATTTTTATCTACCAAATGCATTGTGTAACCTAATAGTTTTTCAATATTAGCCACTGCTCTAGCAGTTACTAATTCATATTTTCCACTGAATTCTTCTCCTCTTGTATGAATAGCCTCTATATCTTTTAAGTTTAATTGGTTTATTACATAATTAAGGTAGTTTATTCTTTTTTGTAATGAATCAACTAATGTTATTTTTAGATGTGGAAAACATATTTTTAAAACTATACCTGGAAATCCTGCTCCTGTACCCACATCACAAACTGTTTTTATTTTTTCAAGAGAAACAACTTTATTTAGGGTTAAACTGTCATAAAAATGTTTTAAATAAACTTCTTTCTCTGATGTTATTCTTGTTAAATTGATTTTTTTATTCCATTCCAATAATATCTGATAAAACTCATTCAATTGTTGCAATTGTTCACTACTAATGTTTATTCCTATTTCTTTTAAAGCTTTTATAAATTCTTCCTTAGTCATCTTTTCCATACTCCTTTTTTAAGTATACTGAAAGGATTGAAATATCTGAAGGATTGACTCCACTAATCCTTATAGCTTGGGCAATTGTTCTTGGTCTAACTTCTTTTAGTTTTTGTCTTGCTTCTGAAGCAAGATTTTTTACTCTATCATAATCAATATCAGTAGGAATTTGCTTTTTTTCTAATTTTGAAAGTTTTTCTGCCTCTTTATATGCTTTTATAATATATCCTTCATATTTTAGAAATATTTCTACTTGTTCTTTTATTTCTTCTCTGTATGGAAATTCTTGAAATTTTTCTAGAAATTCCACAGTGATCTCAGGTCTTTTTAATAAGTTTTCAAAAGTCATAGTTGCATTTGGAATAGGAATATTATTTTCTACAAATATTTTTTTTGCTTCAGAGGTTATTTTTAAACGTGTTTCTTTTAACCAGTTTAAACATTCTTCTATCTCTTTTTCTTTTTGATTTAAACGTGATATTTGTTCTTTATCAATTAAACCTACTTCATAACCATATCTTCTCAATCTTTGATCAGCATTATCACTTCTTAAAATTAATCTAAATTCTGCTCTACTCGTTAATAAGCGATATGGGTCTCTAATTCCTTTTGTTATTAAATCATCAATTAAAACTCCTATGTATGCTTCATTTCTTTTTAAAATTAGAGGTTCTTTTCCTTCTAATTTTAAACTTGCATTTATTCCTGCCATTAGTCCTTGACAAGCGGCTTCTTCATAGCCACTAGTTCCATTTATTTGCCCTGCTGTATATAAATTTTTGATTATTTTTGTTTCTAATGAAGCATTTAATTGAGTAGGATAAATAGCATCATATTCGATTGCATAGCCATATTTTAATATTTTAGCTTTTTCAAATCCTGGTAATGAATGAACCATTAAATCTTGAACCTCTTTTGGCATTGATGTTGAAAAACCTTGAAGATACATATCATCATAATATTTACTTTCAGGTTCAATAAATAATTGATGTCTCTCCTTATCGGCAAATCTTACTACTTTATCTTCTATTGATGGACAATATCTTGGGCCAATTCCTTCAATATCATCTAGAGCACCATACATTGATGATTTGTTTAGATTTTCTCTAATTATCCTATGTGTTTCTTCTGTTGTATATGTTAAGTAACATGGTAATTGATCTTCTATTTTGTATTGTGGTTCTAGATCAAAACTAAATGTTAAATACTTATTATCTCCCGGTTCGATTCTTGTTTTGGAAAAATCTATTGTCTTTCTATCAATTCTTTGAGGAGTTCCTGTTTTTAGTCTTTTAATTTCAAAGCCATATTCTCTTAATTTATCACTTAGATGAAGGGATGGTTTTTCTCCATGTGGTCCTTGTCTTGTCCTAGTATTTCCTACTAAAATATCGGCTTTTAAGTATGTTCCTGTCGTTAAAATGACTATTTTTGATTCTATTCTTTCGTTGCTTTCTAATATTACTCCTTTTACAGTATTATCTTCAATAATTAGATCTTCAACCATTGCTTCTTTTATTTCAAGAGTATCAAGAGTTTTTAGAGTTTTTAACATTTCTTGTGGATAGGTTACTTTATCTCCTTGAGCTCTTAATGACTGAACAGCTGGTCCTTTGGCGCTATTTAGCATTTTTATTTGAAGATGAGTTTTATCGGCAATTTTACCCATAATTCCACCTAGAGCATCTATTTCTCTAACAACTATACCTTTAGCACTACCACCAATATGGGGATTACATGGCATATCAGCAATATTATTAATATTACTAGTAATTAGTAGTGTTTTATGACCTTTTTTAGCAGCAGCATAGGCTGCTTCACATCCTGCATGTCCTGCACCTACTACTACTATTATTTCTACCATTTTTTCACCTTCTTTATTTTCCTAAACAAAATCTTTTAAACATTTCATCTAATAATTCTTCTTCGTATGTTGAACCATTAATTGTTCCTAATTCTTCCCATATATTCTTTATATCTAATTCAATCATATCTATTGGCATATTTTTTTCTATTGCTATTTCTATATCTTCTATACTTTTTAGACATCTCTTTAAAATACTTATACTTCTTGTATTACTTAAATATGTAGGATCTTTGGTTTCTAATTCATTTAGATTGAACATTTCTATTATTTTTTCTTTTAATTTATCAATACCTTTATTTTCAGTGATACTTAATTCTATTATTTTATTAGAATTTAGTAATAATTTAGTTCTATCTAATTTGTTTTCTAAATCAATCTTATTTATTAGTATTAAGTACTTTTTATTTTTTATTTTTTCTATTAATTCTTCGACTTCTTTTGATAATTCTTCATTGTTATTTAGCATTAATAAAATTAAATCTGCTTCTTCCATTATTCTTAGACTTTTCTCTACACCAATTGCTTCAATAATATCTTCTGTTTTTCTTATTCCTGCTGTATCTATTATATTTAATACTATTCCATTAATGGATATTTGGCCTTCAACTATATCTCTAGTTGTTCCGGCAATATTAGTGACAATTGCTTTTTCTTCTTCTAATAAAGCGTTTAATAATGAACTTTTTCCGACATTTGGTCTTCCTATTATTGATGTATTAATTCCCTCTTTTATTATTTTGCCATTTTCTGATTCTTTTAATATTTTTTTTATCCTGTCTTTTAATTTACTAATTTTTGGTTTTAATATGTCATTGGTAATTATTTCAACATCATCATATTCTGGATAATCTATATTTACGTTGATATTGCTTATTATTTGGATCATATCATCACGTAATTCATTTATTAATGAGGATGTTTTTCCATCTATTTGATTAACTGCCATCTTTAGCTGTGTTTCTGTTTTTGCATCAATCATGTCCATAACAGCTTCTGCTTCAAGTAGATCAATTCTACCGTTTAAAAAAGCTCTTTTAGTAAATTCTCCTGGTTCAGCTAGACGACAACCATTTTCTAATAATAATTCTAATACTCTATTTGTTGAAGCTATTCCGCCGTGGGTATTTATTTCTACTATATCTTCTGTTGTGAAAGTCTTTGGAGATTTCATTACGGATACTAAAACTTCATCAATTATCTCTTTTTTATCAACAATGTGACCATAATTTATTGTGTGTGTATTTACTTTTGTTAAATCTTTTCCTTTGAAGATATTATTTACTTTTTCAATTGCTTCTTCTCCAGATACACGAACAATTGAAATTGCTCCTACTCCTTGAGAAGTTGATATTGCACAAATTGTATCATTCATAGTATCCCTCCTTTTTCCGGTATATTATAGCACAATTTAAAAAAAGAAGCTATTTTTTCTCCATAATACCCCATATTATTATAATGATATCATTTTTTTACATTTGTAATTGCTTTTTTATTATAATTAGCTGTCAATAGTGTAAAAAAAGAAGATTATTAATCTTCTTTTGGTTTTATTACAACATAGCGATTTGGTTCTTCTCCTTCGCTTTCTGTATAAACTTTTTTATTATTAGTTAATATATTATGAATAATTCTTCTTTCATATGAATTCATTGAATCTAGTTTTACTTCTACTTTTGTTTGAGCAACTTCTCTAGCTATTCTTTTTGCTAATCTTTCTAGAGAATGTTCTCTTTTTTCTTTGTATTCATTAACATCTATAATAAATTTATAATTTTTTCCTAATTCTGTATTTAAGTATTGACTAACTATTGTTGATAAAGCTTTTAAATTTTTACCATTTTTCCCTATTAATAAAGCATCATTATCAGAAAAAATAATGTATTTTGGAACTTCTTCCTTATTTTTAACTTCAATGTTCACATTATATCCCATAGCTTTTAATATTTTTAATAGGTAATCTTTTATTCCTTTTACAACTTCTCTTTTTTCTATAACTTCTATTTCTACTTTTTTACTTTTGAATAATCCGCCTTTTGTTGACTCTAATTCTTTTATAAATAAATTTTCTTCAACCTCTTGTAATTCTTCTTTAGCTAATTGTATAGCTTCTTCTTTTGTTTTTCCTACATAGTTATGCTTTTCCATGTGCTTTTTTACTCCTTTTAACTAATATATTTTGACCAATTGTGAATAAATTTGATGTTACCCAATATATTCCTAATCCTGTTGGCATAAACATTGCTGTAATGATAATAGTTATAGACATCATGACTGGCATCATTTTCATTGTTGGATCATCTGAATTACCAGCAGAATTCATTTTGAATGAGAAAAATGTTGTTGCAGCTATTAAAACCATTAATACTATATATGAATAGAATGTTATACTAGTTACTCCTACTGATGGAGTTGTTCCTAATTGTAATCCTAAAAATTTATCTTCAAATATTACTGGTGTTCTTTGGACAGCTTCGAAAAAAGCAACAAAGATAGGTAATTGAATCATGGCAAATAAGCAACCAGACATTGGACTTACATTATATTTTTTATAAATAGCCATCATTTCTTGATTTTGTTTTATCATTGATTCTTGATCTTTTTTATTCTCATATTTTTTTTGAATTCTATTTAGTTCAGGTTGAACTTTTTTCATCATTTCTGACTGCATGGCTGTTTTTTTTGTGATAGGAAAAGCAATTAATCTTATTATTAAACTAACTATAATTACTGATACACCATAGTTTTTAACAAATCTTCCTAAACGCAAAAGAATATAAGCAAGTGGTTTTACAAAGAAACTTGTCCATAACCCTTCATATTTTCCAGATGTTATTTTAAAATCTTTGCATTCTGGTAATTTATCAATATTTACTTTGTATTTTTTATAAATTTCTGATGTTTTCTTATTTGTTGGTTTACATATTATGTTTTTTGTTAAAGTTTGACCAGTTAATTCATTTCTAACTGGTTTTTTATTATTGTCAGTTAATGTTTTTGTACATCCTGTTGTTAAAAGTAATAGGGCAAGTACTATTATAATTTTTATTTTTCTTTTATTTTTTGTCATTTTAAATTCCTTTCTTTTGATTATTCATTAAAGCAAAGAATTCACTTTCTAGAATACTATGTGATTTTTGGATTGCTTCTTTCCTTAATATTATAATATAATCATTAGAATTAACATAGCTTTTTTTATAATTATCTATAATTGATCTTATTTTTCTTTTATATTTATTCCTGAAAACAGCATTTCCTAATTTTTTACTTACAGATATTCCATAACGGTCATATGATAATTTGTTTTCTTTATAGTGAATCACATAATATTTATTCTTTATACATTTACCATTTTTGATTATATCTTCAAATTCCCATGAATTCTTAACAATTTCTTTTTTTTTCATATTATCAATCCTTTTATAGTAAAAAACCACTGTTTAGCAGCGGTATTTTATTTGCAAAGTACTTTACGACCTTTACGACGACGACGATTTAATATATTTGTTTTTTTTCGTGCGAAAAAACCAAGTCTTTTTGATTTTTTACGATTATTTGGTTGATATGTTCTTTTCATTTGTTACACCTCCAGACATAAATCTACATTATTATAATAATATTATGGTGATTTTGTCAATTAAAACTTATTAATTTGATTTTTATTTTTTTATAATTAACAATTTCCACAAGTATGTTAATTATTTTTTCTACATATGTTAATAAAAATTTGTGGAAAATGTGGAAAAGTGTTTTATTTCCTTTTATTTCGACAAATTATCTGTGGATAATCATGTGGATTTTTTGTGGATTAAAAAAAATAGTAATTTTGTATTCCTTTTTTTTTTAAATTAATGTAGAATAAATTTTGTTAATGATTCTTGTGGGGAGATGGTTCGATGAATATAGATATTATATGGTCTAAAATTCTTAATCAAATAAAAGACGAACTAACTTCTCTATCTTATAATACGTGGTTTGCGGATACAGAATTATTTAAGTTGGAAGAGGATAAAGCATATATTATTGTCCCTATGCCAATTCACAAAAAACATTTAAATGACAATTATTATGATCTTATTTCTAATAAATTAAATGAAGAATTTGGTTTTAATTATGATTTGATTTTTACTTTAAAAGAAGAAATAGAAGAAAAAAATAGTAGTATTAACTTAATTAAAGAAGAAAAAGATGTTGTTTCTTCGATTGATACTAACACTAATATTAATTCTAATCTTAATAAAAAATATGTTTTTGATAATTTTATTGTTGGAAATAGTAATAAATTTGCTCATGCAGCTGCTTTAAGTGTTGCTGAAAATCCTGGAAAAATGTATAATCCTTTATTTTTATATGGAAATAGTGGATTAGGTAAGACTCATTTAATGCATGCTATTGGTAACTATATTACGGAGAATTCTGATAAAAAGGTGTTATATGTTACTAGTGAACAATTTATAAAAGATTTTGTTCAAGCTAATAAAAAGGATTCTTCGGGTACAAATTTTAATTATGTCGATTTTTTTAAAGAAAAATATCGAAATATTGATGTATTAATTATTGATGATATTCAATTTTTAAATGGGGCTGAAAAATCTCAAGAAGAATTTTTTCATACTTTTAATAATTTATATAATGATAGTAAACAAATTATTATTTCATCAGATAAATCTCCAAATGATTTTAAATCATTCGGAGAACGTTTAAAAACTCGATTTACTTGGGGATTAACAGTAAATATATTTCCTCCAGATTTTGCTTTAAAAATGGAAATTTTAAAAAAGAAGATTGTTGCAGGAAATTTTGAACAAGATATACCAGATGATGTAATTGAATATATTGCTTCTAATATAGGCCCAGATGTTAGGCAATTAGAAGGTGCTATTACAAGGGTTTTAGCATATTCAGCTATTTGGGGTGGTAAAGATATTACTTTAGATTTAGCTATTGATGCTCTACAAGATTTTATTAGTAAAGGAATAGGGGAAAAGGATGATATTTCTAGAATTCAAAAAATAGTTTCGGAATATTTTCAGATAACTGTTGAAGATATAAGGAGTAAAAAAAGAAGTTCTAATATTTCTTTTCCAAGGCAGATTGCTATGTATTTGTGTAGAACATTGACTAGTGAATCTTTTCCTAGAATAGGAACAGAGTTTGGTGGTAAAGATCATACTACTGTAATGCATTCTGTTGAGAAAATTGAAAAAGAAATTAAAAATAACAAAGATTTAGCAAATATTATTGAAAAATTAAAAAAGGATATAGGCATTGTGTAAAAAAAAGGAGTTTTTAAATAATTATCCACAATAAAAAAATTGCTAAGTCTTTGAATAATAAAGGAAAAATTGATTTTTTAACTTTTTCCACTATAATAATAGAAATAATTTAAAAGAAAGAAGGAATATATATATGAAATTTTCAATAAAAAAACAATTGTTATTAGAAGCTTTAATAAAAGTATCAAAAGCTATTTCTACAAAAAATTTAATTCCTGTACTTGCTGGTATTAAATTTGAATTAAAAAAGAAAAAACTAACTTTAACAGCTAGTGATAATGATATTACTATCCAAACTATTATAGATGCTGATAATTCAGATGATTTTAAAATTGAGAGTGAAGGAAGTATTATTATTCAAGGTAAATATATATTAGATATAGTTAGAAAATTACCTGAAGAATATATTAATTTAGAAGTTATAGATGAATTAAAAATTCTTATTTATACTGAAAATAGTGAATTTAATCTTAATGGAATTAGTGATAGTGAATATCCTAATATTGGTTTAGAAGAAAGTAAGAAGAAAATAGATATATCCGCTGGAACTTTAAAGAGTATAGTTTTTCAAACAGCATTTGCTTCTTCAAATGAGGAAACAAAACCAGTTTTAACTGGAATTAATTTCAATATTGTTGGTGATATTTTGGAGTGTAATTCTACAGATTCTTATAGATTAGCTAGAAAAGTTGTGAAATTAAATAAAGAATCTGAAGAAAATTATAATATTGTAATACCTAGTCATAATTTATTGGAATTTACAAAAATATTAGACGATGATACTGATAATGTTGAATTACATGTATTTAGCAATAAAATATTATTTAAAACAGGTAATTTAAAATTTGAATCAAGATTGATTAATGGCACATATCCAAACACTTCAAATCTATTGCCAGATGAGGCTTTATTAGTTATTAGTACTAATTTGAATAATTTCTATAGTGTTATTGATAGAGTTAGTATTTTGACTAGTGATAAAGAAAAAAATATAGTTACATTAGAAACTAATGGAAATACTTTAGTTTTACGTAGTAGTTCAGCAGAAATAGGGCGTGTAGAAGAAAAAATGGTTATAAATAAAAATAACGACGAAGATATAAAAATTTCATTCAGTGCTAAATATATGATGGAAGCATTAAAAAGTTTTTCAACAGATTCTGTGGATTTACATTTTGTTGGTGAAATAAAACCTATTTTGATAAAATCAACAGAGGATGAAACTTTAACACAACTTGTATTACCAATTAGAACTTATTAAAAAATGAGGAATTTTCCTCTTTTTTTGTGGATTTTTAATTATTTTGAGTATTATATAATTAAGAAATAATAATTTTTGTCAAAATAAGACAAATTTTGACAAATAATTATGATATAAATGTTTTGAAAGCAATTAATGGCTTTCGATAGGGGGAAAATTTATGAAATATGAAATAAGTAAAGGAACTTTAGCAATTGTTCCTAATGAAAATTATAGTAGTATAGTGTATGAGGATGAAGAAAGGTATATTATTGATCAAACACCTTTTTCAATAATGGAGGAAAGTTGCAAATATTTTGGAAGTACTTATGAAGGTAGAAAAAATGGAGCCAGAGAAATACTTGGTGCAGAATATAAGGTACCTATCGTAATAGAAGATAGTAATAATTTAATTGTGTTTCCAACAACATCTCCATCGGCAGATGATTGTGTTTGGATATCATTAAGAAGAGTCAAAAAAATAGAAAAAATTGAAAATAATTATACAAAAGTTATTTTTGATAATAATAAAGAATTGATTATTGATTGTTCATATCGAACTTTTGAAAATCAATTATCTAGGGCTTCCAGATTAGATTTAATATTAAGAAATCACAAAAATAGTTAATTTAACTATTTTTTTAGTGTATTTAACGCTTATTTGTGCTATAATAGGTATGTGTGTATAGGAATACTGTATAGGGGATAGGTGAAGCGTATGGGTCTTTTTTACGGTTTTAAATGAAAATTAGTAAAATAAATTTGGTTAATTTTAGAAATTATTCTAAACTTTCACTAAATTTGGGTAATGGCAAAAATATATTTGTTGGTGATAATGCTCAAGGAAAGACAAATATTTTAGAGGCAATTACTGTTTTGGCATTAACAAAATCACATCGTGTAGGTGTTAATCCTAATTTGATAATGTTTGATAGAAATTCTTGTAAAATAAGTGGAACTATAAGAAATAATAAAATATTATCAAAAATGGAAATAGAGATTAATGGCGATATAAAAAGATTTTGGATTAATAAGACAGAAATACGTAAAGTAGCTAACTATGTATCTCATTTAAATATTATCATGTTTACTCCTGATGATTTAGAAATAGTTAAAGGATCCCCAAATGTTAGAAGAAATTTATTAAATATACAGTTATCACAAATATCACAAATCTATTTAAAAACTTATAATGAATATAATAAATTATTGAAAACAAGAAATGAATATTTAAAAATATTATTTAATAATAGTATTGCTGACAAAAATTATTTAGATATTATTACTGATAAATTAATAGAAAAGGCAATTATAATATATCAAAAACGTAAGGAATATATTGATTTAGTTAATTTATCTATTGATAAAATATTTTATAATATTTCATCAAATAGGGGAATATCTATTGAATATGTGCCAAATATAGATTTTGATAATTATGATAATGAGAGTTTAAGGAAAAAATTGAAACATACATATAAGAAAAACTATCTTAAGGAATTAAATTACGGTATGACTATTTATGGACCACATAGAGATGATTTTTTATTTAATTTTAATGATCATGATTTAAAATTATATGGATCTCAAGGACAACAAAAATTAGCAATATTATCTTTTAAATTAGCTGAAATAGATATTTTTAAAGATATTTGTGGATCTTCTCCAGTATTATTACTTGATGATATTTTTAGTGAGTTTGATATAAAGAAAAGAAATAAACTGTTGAAAATGATTTCAGAAAAGGATATTCAAAGTATTTTAACAACAACTGATTTAAAAAATATAAGTAAAAAATATATAGAAAATGCAATAATATTCAAAGTTTTTAATGGTAATGTTGAAAGAAAGTAGGTTATAAAATGAATGAAGAAAAAGTAAACGAAGAATATAATTCATCATCCATTCAAGTGTTAGAGGGATTAGAAGCAGTTAGAAAAAGACCCGGTATGTATATTGGTACTACTAGTTCTAGAGGTCTTCATCATTTAGTTTGGGAAATTGTTGATAATGCTATTGATGAAGCACTTGCTGGATATTGTTCACATATTGAAGTTACAATAGGTAAGGACAATAGTATTACAGTAAAAGATGATGGACGAGGAATTCCAGTAGAAACACATCCAAAAACAGGAAAAAGTACTGTAGAAACAGTTTATACGGTATTACATGCTGGTGGAAAATTTGGAGGTGGCGGATATAAAGTATCTGGTGGTCTTCATGGAGTAGGTGCTAGTGTTGTTAATGCTTTAAGTGATTGGTTAGAAGTAAGAGTTTATAAGAATGGAAATGTTTATTATCAAAGGTATAGTCATGGTGGACATGCCGATGATGAATTAAAAATTATCGATAAATGCGATAAAGATAGGACTGGTACAACTGTTAAATTTCTTCCAGATGATGAAATATTTACTGAAACAACAGTATTTGATTATGAAATATTAAGAAATAGGTTAAAAGAATTAGCATTTTTAAATAAAGGTCTTAGAATTTCTTTATTTGATGATCGTGAGGCTGATAAAAAAGATTCGTTTTATTATGAAGGCGGATTAGTTGAGTATGTTCAAATGCTAAATAAAAACAAAGGACCTATTCATGAAACTATTGTAGATGTTGAAGGAATTGAGAAAGATATAAAAGTTGAAGTAGCATTACAGTATAATGAAACATATAATTCTAGTATTTATTCTTTTGTTAATAATATAACTACACCTGAAGGTGGTACTCATGAAGATGGTGTAAGAAGAGCTTTAACAAGAATTCTTAATAAATATGCTACTACAAATGGATTCTTAAAGGAAAAAGATGATCCTCTTACTGGTGATGATGTTAGAGAAGGTCTTACAATGATTATCTCTATTAAACATCCTAATCCTCAATTTGAAGGTCAAACTAAGACAAAACTTGGTAATAGTGAAGTAAGGGGAATAGCAGATAAGATATTTTCTGCTGCTTTTGAAAGATTTTTATTAGAGAATCCTGATCAAGCCAGAGTTATAGTTGATAAATCTATGACTGCTAGTAGAGCGAGAGTAGCTGCTAAAAAAGCACGTGAACTTACTAGAAGAAAAGGAGATTTAGATATAACTAACTTTTATGGAAAATTATCTGATTGTAAAAGTAAAGATGCTAGTGTAAGTGAAATATTTTTGGTTGAGGGTGATTCAGCAGGTGGATCTGCAATTAAAGGTAGAGATTCAATGACACAAGCAATTCTTCCTTTGCGTGGTAAGATTTTAAATGTTGAAAAAGCTAGACTAGATAGAGCTTTAGGAAATGAAGAAATTAGGACAATTATTACAGCGTTTGGAACAGGAATTGGTGAAGAATTTGATTTATCAAAGCTTCGTTATCATAAGATTATAATAATGACTGATGCTGATGTTGATGGTAGTCATATTAGAGTTTTATTGCTAACTTTATTTTATCGCTTTTTTAGGCCGATTGTTGAGGCGGGACATGTATATGCTGCTCAACCTCCATTATTCTGTATAAAACACGGTAAAACTATTAAATATGTTTTAAATGAAGAGGAAAGAGATGAGTATCTAGCTACCTTATCTCCAAATACTAAATATGATATAGCTCGTATGAAAGGATTGGGAGAAATGGATGCTGAAGAATTAAATGAAACTACAATGGATATAAATAAACGTATTTTAAGGCAAATAACGGTAGATGATGCTATTGCTGCTGATGAAGTTTTCTCTAAGTTGATGGGTGAAGAAGTAGAACCACGTCGTGAGTTTATTGAAACAAACGCTACTTATGTAGAAAACTTGGATGTTTAGGAGGGTTTTAGATGGACAGATTAGAAAAAAATAATATTGTAAAAGAAGTTCAAGATTCATTTTTAGAGTATTCTATGAGTGTTATTGTTGCTAGAGCTCTTCCAGATTTAAGAGATGGATTAAAACCGGTTCATAGACGTATTTTATATTCTATGTATGAATCTGGTTATACTCCTGATAAACCTCACAAAAAGAGTGCTAGAATAGTTGGAGATGTAATGGGAAAATATCATCCTCATGGTGATTCTTCAATTTATGAGGCAATGGTTCGTATGGCCCAAGATTTTTCATATAGATATATGTTAGTAGATGGACATGGTAATTTTGGTAACATTGAAGGTTATGGTGCTGCAGCAATGCGTTATACGGAGTCTAGATTATCTAAAATTTCTTTGGAGTTACTTAGAAATATTAATAAAGACACAGTTAATTTTGTTCCTAACTTTGATGAAAGTGAAAGAGAACCAGAGGTTTTACCATCAAGATTTCCTAATATTTTAGTTAATGGAACAACAGGTATTGCTGTTGGTATGGCTACTAATATTCCACCACATAATTTAAGTGAAGTAATTGATGGATGTGTTGCTTATATTGATAATCCTGATATTGAATTGGACGAATTAATGAAGCATATTAAAGGTCCTGATTTTCCTACTGGTGCTATAATTCTTGGAAATAGTGGAATTAGAAAAGCATATGAAACTGGTAGGGGATCAATTACAATTCGAAGTAAAGCAACAATTGAAGAGAGTAATGGTAGACAACATATTATTATTGATGAAGTTCCATATGGTGTTAATACGTTGGAACTGAAGAATAAAGTTGCTGAACTTGTTCATAATAAAATAATTGATGGTATTGCTGATTATCATTCTGATTTAAAAAATGGTATAAAAATAACTATTACATTGAAAAAAGATGCTAATGCGCAAGTTGTTTTGAATAAGTTATATAAGCATACTTCATTTCAAACAACCTATGGAATTATTTTCTTAATGTTAGATCAAGGTGTTCCAAAAACTTTAGGATTAAAGGAAATAATATCTAAATATATTGAATATCAAAAAGAGGTAATTATAAGACGAACAAAATTTGATTTGGATGTTGCAGAAAAAAGAGTTCATATTTTAGAAGGATTAAAAATAGCTCTTGATAATATTGATGCTGTTATCAAAATTATTAGAGGTTCTGATTCTGATGAAGAAGCTAGAAATGGTTTAATGAGCAATTTTGGTTTAACTGAAATTCAAGCAAATGCAATTTTAGAAATGAGATTGCGTCGTTTGACTGGTTTGGAACGTGAAAAAATTGAAAACGAATTGAATGAATTGTTAAAAACAATTGCTGAATTAAAAGCAATTTTAGCTAGTGATGAAAAGATTTTAGAAGTAATTAAGAATGAACTTTTAGAAATTAAACAAAAATATGGTGATGAGAGACGTACTAATATTGATATGACAGCAATAGAATACATTGAAGATGAATCTTTAATTCCTGAAGAAGATATAATAATTAATTTGACCAAAAATGGTTATATTAAAAGGTTAAGAACTGATACTTATAAAACTCAAAATAGAGGTGGAGTAGGTATTAAGGGTATGACTACTAATGAGGAAGATTTTGTTGAACATCTAATTTCTATGAATACTCATGATTATATCTTGTTCTTCTCTAATAGAGGTCGTGTTTATCGAATGAAAGGTTATGAAATACCAGAATTTTCTAGACAATCAAAAGGATTGCCTATAGTAAACTTATTGCCATTAGAAAAAAATGAGAACATTAGTTCGATAGTTAATATTAAAAGAGATGATGATTTTACTAAATATTTAATGTTTGCTACAAAAAATGGAATTGTTAAAAGGACTCCTATAGAAGAGTTTGATAATATTAGAAAAAGTGGTAAAATTGCTATCGTATTAAAAGAAAATGATGAACTAATCAGCGTAAAAAGCACTTGTGGAAAAAACGAAATTGTAATCGGAGCTAGTAACGGTCGATTAGTCAGATTTAATGAATCTGAAGTTAGATCTATGGGTAGAAATAGCACTGGCGTTAAAGGAATGGATCTTTGTGGAAGTATTGTAGTAGGTGCAGAAGTTGTTGAATCAGGTCATTTGGTATTAATCGTTACAGAAAATGGGTATGGAAAACAAACATTAATTGATGAATATCGACTTACTCATAGAGGAAGTAAGGGTGTTAAGGCATTAAATGTAACAGAAAAAAATGGAATGATGGCTTCATTAAAATGTTTAAAACCTGCTGCTGATTTAGATTTAATGATTATTACAGATAGTGGAATAATTATTAAATTACCGTTGGAGCAAGTATCTACTTTGAAGCGAGCAACACAGGGTGTTAGATTAATAAATCTTAAAGACAATCAAAAAGTATCAACAGTAGCACTTGTTGAAAAAGAAGAATCTACAGATAATGAAGAGTAATAGCTCTTCTTTTTTTTTGTTTGTAATATGTTCCACGTGAAACATAGAAAAAAATATAAAAAATATTTCCCGGGAAATAATTAAGATAAAAAGTGGAATGTTTCACGTGAAACATAAAAAAGTATAAAAAATATTTCCTGGGAAATAATTAAGATGAAAAGTGTGATGTTTCACGTGAAACATGAAAAAAGCCTTTATATATTAAAAACATAATAAATATCATTATTTGTTTACTTTATTTAATTTTTATATTAAAATTTACTTGTGCAATGGATGTGTTTGAACCAGGTCAGGATTGGAAGATAGCAGCCTTAAGAACCAACATTCATGTGCACTTTTTTGTTTATGGGTGATCATAATGAATTTAGAATTTATGAATTTAGCTTTTTTTTATGCGGAGAAAGCGTTTTTAAATAATGAAGTTCCAATTGGAGCAGTTATAGTTAAAGATGGGGAAGTAATTTCTTATGGTTATAATAATAAAGAGCATAAGAATACAGTTTTGGGTCATGCAGAATTAATTGCGATTAAATCGGCAGAAAAAAAATTGAATAATTGGCGTTTAGATGGCTGTGATTTATATGTTACGTTAGATCCTTGTCCTATGTGTGCTAGTGCTATTAAGCAATCGCGTATTGCTAATGTTTATTCTGCATTATCTAATTCTGATTCTAATAATTCTGAAATTATTAATAAAATTTTTTTGGGTGACAATACTAATCCATCTGTTAATTTTTTATCTGATTTGCAATCTGAAAGAGCAAAAAAAAAATTAAATTCTTTTTTTGAAAAACAAAGAAAAAAATAGTTCTTTGTTTTTTATATGTTATAATATCTAGTGGAGTGATGTCATATGTATCAAGCTTTATATAGAAAATATCGTCCTATAGATTTTGATTCTGTAGTTGGCCAAGATGTTATTGTAAAAACTCTTGTAAATTCAATTGTGGACAAAAATTTTTCCCATGCATATATGTTTTTTGGACCTAGGGGTACTGGAAAAACTACAGTTTCTAAAATATTTGCTAGAAATATTAATTGCTTAAAATCTAAAAATGGTTTGGCGTGTGGAAAATGTGAATCTTGTAAGGTTTCTTTTTCTCATGATTGTATTGATATTATTGAAATTGATGCGGCTTCCAATAATGGTGTTGATGAAATTAGAGAATTAAAAAATAAAATTTCTTTAGTTCCTAGTGAACTTAAATATAAAGTTTATATAATAGATGAAGTTCATATGTTATCGATTGGTGCTTTTAATGCATTGTTGAAAACTTTGGAGGAGCCACCTGAACATGCAATTTTTATTTTAGCAACAACTGATCCTCAAAAAGTTCCTGAAACTATTGTTTCTAGGTGTCAATGCTTTTCTTTTAGTAGGATTGCTCCAGAAATAGTAGTAGAAAAGCTTGTGGAAATTTGTTCTAAGGAAAAAATTAAAATAGAAAAAGATGTTCTGGAAAATATCGCAATGCTTTCTGATGGTGGTATGCGGGATGCTTTGGGAATGCTTGATAAACTTGTTTCTTATTCAGATGAGAAAATTACTATGAAGCAGTTTTCTGAAGTTAATGCTATTGTATTACAAGAGGATTTGGAAAAATTATTAGGATCTATTTTAGAAGGAAATACAGGTATATTACTTAATTTGTTAAATTTGTTTGATAATAATGGTAAAAATTTAATTTATATATTAATACAGTTACTTAATTATATAAGAAATTTGCTTGTTTCTTTCTATGTGGAAAAAAGTAGTATTAATTATTCTGATGATAAATTACTTAAATTAGCTAATTATATTAACGAATGTTTGTTCGATATAAAAAGAAGCGGTAATGTTAGAATTTATGTGGAAATATGTTTATTGAAATTTATTAATGATAATATAAATATAATTTCTGTTACTTCTAACGAAAATAGGGTTAATAATGATTTAATTAAATCTAATGTTAATGATAATAATAATAATTCTGTTTTAATTGAAAAGAAAAATTCTAAAAGATCTAATTCGAAAAGTAATTATGTTTCTGTAGATCAAAAGATATTAAATATTGATGAGATTATGAAAATACGTATTAATAATACTTTAGCAGCTGCTAATAAAACCCTTTTAAAGGAAGAGTTAAAATTGTTTGAGTTATTAAAAGATTATACTTTTGATCCAAAAATTGGTTATATTGCTTGTGCCTTATTAGATTCTAAAGTTAGGGTTGTTAGTCCTGATAGTATGATAATTAGTTTTGCTTATGACTCTAATGTTAAACAAAACTTGGATATTATTACTAAATTATCTGATACTTATAATAAAATTACAAGTTCTAATAAACTTATTGCTATTATTTCTGATGAGGAATGGAATAGGACTAAAGATAAATATATTGTTGATCTTAAAAATAATATAAAATATGAAATTTTAAAAGAACCTGAAGTTATCTTGGAAGAAATAGATAAAGATGATATAATAAGTAATGATGCAATTGAACTATTTGGTGATATTGTTGAAGTTGAATAAAGGAGAGATTATTTATGAATATGCAAGCTATGTTAAAACAAGCTCAAGCTATGCAAAGAGATATGATGAAGGCTAAAGAAGAAATTGATAATTCTGAATTTGAAGGAGAAAGTTCTTTTGTTAAGGTTGTATTAAAGGGTACTAAAGAGGTAATTGCTGTAAAAATTGATGCTGAATCTTTAGATAAGGATGATATTGAAGCATTGCAAGATATGTTAATGGTTGCTGTTAATAATGCTAATAAAAAAATTGATGCTGAAACAGAGAAAAAAATGAGTAAATATGGTAATATACCTGGATTGTTTTAGGTAAGTTTTATGTATCCGGAAAGTATTAATAATTTAATAGAATCATTTAAGTTTTTACCAGGAATAGGAGAAAAAACTGCTGAAAGATTAGCTTTTGCTGTACTTGATTTAGATGAAGAACAGATTGATTTGTTTTCATCTAGTATTAATGAAGCTTTTGAAAAAATACATAATTGCTCAATTTGTAATACTTTAACTGATGCTGATTTGTGTTTTGTTTGTAAGGATTTATCAAGAAATTCAAATACTTTATGTGTTGTTGAAGATTCAAAAACTGTTTTTTTGTTTGAAAAATTAGGTATTTTTACAGGTAAATATCATGTTTTAGAAGGATTGATTTCTCCTCTTGATGGCATAAATCCGGAAGATATTGGTTTAAATAAACTTTTAGATCGAATTAATTCTGAAAAATTTGAAGAAATAATTTTTGCATTTAAACCTAGTATTGAAGGAGAGACGACAGCACTTTATATAAAAAAAATATTGGAAGGATTAAATATTAAAATTACTCGTTTAGCTAGTGGTGTTCCAATAGGTGCAGATATTGAATATGTTGATAGTTTAACACTTGAAAGAGCATTAAATGATAGAAAAAATATCGAATAATATTTTTTGTTTTTAATATATTTTATTGGTGATAGTTATTAAATTATTTAAAAATATTATTAAAAGAATTATTTGTTCAGCATTTTTGATTTATGGATATAACTTAATATCTGTTAATTTTTCTTTAATGCTACCAATAAATATAATAAGTTTATCTTTTGTTTCTTTATTTGGGTCCATTGGATTGTTTGTATTGGTTTTATTCAAATATTTAATATTGTGAGGAATTATGAAGGAATTATCTATTGTTAAAAAAAATTATATTGACTATATTAATAAAATAATTGAAAATAAGCGTGTTTCACATAGCTATTTGATTGAAATAGAAAATTATGATGAAGATTTATTGTTTATTTATGATTTTATTAAAATGATTTTATGTAATGTTTCTTATGAAGAACTTAAATCTTTAAATAATCAAATAATTAATTTAATTGATAGTGGTAATTATCCTGATATTATGGTAATAGAACCAGATGGTAATTTTATAAAAAAGGGGCAATTATTGGATTTACAAAAGGAATTTGTTAATAAATCTCTTCTTGGTAATAAACGAATATATATAATAATGCATTGTGAAAAATTAAATTCTTCATCTGCTAATACTATTTTAAAGTTTTTAGAAGAACCAGAGGATGATATAATAGCATTTTTGCTTACTGAAAATAGATTTAAAGTATTAGAGACAATCTTATCTCGTTGTCAAATATTAAATTTGCGCGATTCTTTTTTTGATGTTAGTTGTGATGATGATATAATTGAGTTGTTAAAAGCTATGTTAGATCCAGTAATTTTTTATAAAAAATATAATTATTTTATAAATGATATTATTAGAGATAAAAATGAATTGAAAGAAAAATTTATTATTATTGAAAAGCTAATTGTTAATTATTTAAATCAAAAGCATTGTGGAAAAAACATATTTGTTGATAAAAAAATATTTGAATTGTTTAATAATATCGATGAGAAAATTTTAATTAGAAATATTTCTATTTTAGAACAGGAAATTACTAGAATAGATTATAATGTTAATTACAAATTGTGGCTTGATTGCCTTTTCTCTAGATTTTCTATAGGAGGTTAGTTTAATGGAAGTAGTGGTTATAAGTGATGAAAAAACTAATAATATATATTATTTATCACCTAATGGTCTAACACCGAAAAAAAATGATTTGGTTGTTTTTGATTCTGATAATGGTTTATTAATTGGTCGTGTTTGCAAAGAAATTTATGAAGAAAAAGCAGAAAATTTGGATTTGCCACTTAATAAAATTATAAGAATGGCTTCTGATAAGGATTTAGAAACTGAAAATAAAAATCAAAAGGCCGCAATTAAAGCATTGAATGATGCTAAAAAAATAAGTAAAAGTTTAGATTTGGAAATGAATTTTATAGATGCATTTTATTCTTTGGATTGTTCACAATTGGTTTTTCTATTTCTTTCTGATAATAGAGTTGATTTTAGAGAGTTGGCTAAAAAACTTGCATCTAAATATAAAACAAGGATTGAATTAAGACAGGTAGGGGTTAGAGATAAATCAAAAAGAATAGGTGGATTAGGTCCTTGTGGTTTGTTTTTATGTTGTAATTCTTTTCTAACAGATTTTAATAGTGTTTCTATAAATATGGCTAAGAATCAAATGTTGGCTTTGAATCCAACAAAAATTAATGGTATTTGTGGCAGGTTGTTATGTTGTCTTGCTTATGAAAATGATAATTATACTGAGATGAAAAAGGATTTACCAAAGGTAGGATTAGTTACAGAAACACCACTTGGTATGGGAAAGGTTGTTTCTGTTGATATATTCAAAAAAACTTATTCTGTTGATTTAAAGGAAAAAGGTATTGTTGAGTTTTCTAAGGATGATGAATAATGGATAGGATTGATGATGTATTAGGATATAAAAACTTAAAGATTTATCAAAACTCTTCTTATTTTTCTTTTTCTTTGGATAGTATAGTTTTAGCAAATTATGCAACAATAAGGTTAAGAGATCGATCTATTGTTGATTTTTGTACTGGTAATGGAGTTGTTCCTCTTATTTTAAGTAGGCGAACATCTAATAAAATTATTGGTGTAGAATTACAGGAAAAAATTGCTAA
The DNA here is from genome assembly GCA_017433415.1 of Bacilli bacterium. Classification (GTDB taxonomy): domain Bacteria; phylum Bacillota_I; class Bacilli_A; order RF39; family UBA660; genus UBA3789. The sequence continues at coordinate 14,521 of JAFRHI010000005.1, read as the reverse complement.
GTTAGCAAAAGATTCTGTTAGTTATAATAATCTTGATAATCAAATAGAAATATTTTGTGAGGATATAAAAGATTTTTCTAAGAAAAATAGTGATAGTTTTGATTTGGTGCTATGTAATCCACCTTATTTTAAAGTTACTGAAGGAACTCAATTTAATATTTCTTATGAGAAAATGGTTGCTAGACATGAAGTGTTTATTACTTTAAGTGATCTTTGTGCATGTGCAAAAAAAATTTTAAAGGATCATGGTAATTTTTGCTTAATTCATCGTAGTGATAGGTTAATGGATATTTTGATAGAGTTAAAGAAAAATAATATTGAACCAAAGAAAATTAAATTTATATATGAAACTATTGAAAAAGAATCTTTTTTGGTGCTTATTGAAGGACAAAAATGTGGTAAGACTGGTCTAAAAATAGAAAAACCTTTGATTTTATATAATAAAGATGGTAGTATCACTGATGAATATAAATTGCTTCAAGAAGAGGTGAGGGTATGATACAAAAAAGTTATGATGGACAAAAGGCTTTATATCTTATTCCAACGCCTATTGGAAATTTAGAAGATATAACTATTAGATCTCTTAATACATTGAAAATGGTAGATGTTGTTTTATGCGAAGATACAAGGGATACAGGCATTTTATTAAGGCAATATGACATTAAGAAAAAATTAATTAGTTGTCATGAATTTAATGAAGAAAAAATTTCTGGTTCTGTTGTAGAAATGCTTAAAGAAGGTAAAAATATAGGTTTAGTTACTGATCAAGGTACACCAATTATTAGTGATCCTGGATATATAATTGTCAAAACTGTAATAGCAGCTGGATTTAATGTGGTAAGTTTACCTGGTGCTACTGCTTTTGTTCCGGCGTTAACTATATCAGGAATTGATCCTTCACCTTTCTTGTTTTATGGTTTTTTAAATTCAAAAAAAAGTAGACAACTAACAGAATTAAGAAGTTTAGAAAGATTAAAATATTCAATTATTTTTTATGAATCGGTTCATAGAATTGAGATGACATTAAAAAATATGCTTGAAGTTTTTGGTGATAGGCAAATTGCTATCTGTCGAGAATTATCAAAAATTCATGAAGAAGTTTGTAGAGATAGAATTAGTAATATATTGCCATTAGTATCTAGTATGAAAGGTGAATTTGTAATAGTCGTAGAGGGAAATAAAGAACAGGTTGATTATAGTGATTTAGATATTGTTGAGCATGTAAAAATTTTTCTTGCTGATGGTATTAATGAGATGGATGCTATCAAACTTGTGGCTAAGGAAAGAAATGTAGCTAAATCAGTTATTTATAATGAATATCATAATAGGAAGTGATAATATGAAACTTATTGTTGGATTAGGTAATCCTGATAAAAAATATAAAAACACTAGACATAATATTGGTTTTAGTTTTATTGATTATTATGTTAAATATAAGGGTATAAGTGAAAAGTGGCAAAGTAAGTTTGATGGATTATATATTCAAACTTTAATTGATGGGGAAAAAGTAATATTTTTGAAACCGCAAACATATATGAATCTTTCTGGGTTTTCAGTAAATAAGTGTATGAAATATTTTGATATATCAGTAGAAGATTTATTGGTTGTTAGTGATGACTTAGATTTAAAAGTTGGTAATTTTAAAATAAAATCTTGTGGTTCTAGTGGGGGACATAATGGTTTAAAGAATATTTCTGATAATATAAATACAGATGATTTTAAAAGATTAAAAATTGGAATATCAAAAGATAATGATATTGATACAAAAGATTATGTTCTTGGTAATTTGTCGGTTGAAGATTCAAAAGTGATTAATGATTTATTTGATAAACTTTGTTTATTAATAGACGATTATTTTCATCTGCCTTTTTCAGATTTAATGAGCAAATACAATAGAAAGAACAGGTGATTTAGTGAAATTTTTTGATGAATTAATTAATTTAAAAATAGAAAAAAGCATGGGTATATGTAATATGACCGATGAGTTTTTTTGTTTGTTCATTAATTATATAAATCGAAAGAATAATAAAAATATATTAGTTGTAGTTAATAGTTTGTATGAGGCAAATAAGTTATATTCTTCTTTAAGTTCTTATAATTCTAATGTGTATTTGTTTCCTATGGATGATTTTTTAACTAGTGAAGCTTTAGCTATGTCTTTTGATTTAATGGCTAATAGGATGGAGACAATAAAGAATACATTTAATTTTACTGGTAGAATAATTATTACAAATTTAATGGGTTATTTAAGATTTTTATCACCACCATCTACTTATGAAAAATTTATTTATGAATTAAAAGTTGGTGATATAGTCGCGCCAAGTAAACTGGTTGAGAGATTAATTTCTGCGGGTTATTCGAGGACGACAATAGTTAATAAAACTGGAGAATTTGCTGTTAGAGGATTTATAATAGATGCTTTTTTTGTTGATGATGATAACCCTATTAGAATTGAATTTTTTGATGATGAAATAGAATCTATTCGTTATTTTGATCCTTCGACTCAGAAATCTATTAATAGTGTTTCGCAAATTAAAATTACGCCTTTTTTTGAATTTTTGACCGATAAAAAAGTAATAGAAGAACATTTTGGTAAACAAAAGTATCTTCAGCTTTATGAGAAAGTGGTTAATATTGGTGATTATTTAGGTGATCATTTTACTGTTTTTAAAGATTATGATCAACTAATTAGTTCTTATAAAAATACAACTTTAGAGACTATAGATTACAAAAAAGAAAAAGATGCATTATTTGATTATGAGTATATGTTTGATTTTAATAAGTTGGTAGTTGATTTTCCAATTTATTATTCTTCACTAAATAATTTAAAATCAGGTAGTTATATAAATAATTTACATAGTTTTGATGTAAAAACAATTAATAATTTTAATGAAGATGTCGAAGCAATTAATTTGTTTATTAACGATTGTATTATAAATAAAAAAACGGTTATTATTAGTTTGAAAGCATATCAAATAAAGAGTATATTGAAGCATTTAAATATGAAAGTCTATAAAACAGATTTTAATAATATTAAGTTGAATACAGTGAATATTGTAGATGTTGCTGTTGATAGAGGATTTATTTATAATGATTTTGTTTTATTAACGGCTTTTGAATTATTTAAGAGTGTTGAGCATAAGAAAAAATATAACACAAAGTATAAGTATTCTACATCTATAAGTGATGTTAATAAGTTAAATGTTGGAGATTATGTTGTTCATAATGTCCATGGTATTGGTATATATAATGGTATTAAAACATTGGAATTAAATTCGATTATAAAGGATTATTTAGAGGTTTTATATCAAGGAACAGATAAGATATACATACCTGTAGAAAAGATAGAATTACTTACTAAGTTTTCTAGTAGAGAGGGTGTTGTTCCTAAAATTAATAAACTTGGTGGTACAGAATGGCAAAAAACTAAAGCTAGAGTTAAATCTCGAGTTACTGATATGGCTGATAAACTTATTAAATTATATGCTGAAAGGGAAGCTAGACAAGGATTTTCTTTTTCTAAGGATTGTGATATGTTAAATGATTTTGAAAATGATTTTTCTTATGAGTTAACAGTGGATCAAAAAAGAGCAATTGTTCAGATAAAAGAGGATATGGAACGGCCTAATCCAATGGATAGATTATTGTGTGGTGATGTTGGTTTTGGTAAAACAGAAGTCGCCTTTATTGCGGCATTTAAGGCAATACTCGATTCAAAGCAAGTCTTATTCCTATGTCCAACAACTATACTTTCAAATCAGCATTATGAAAATGCATTATCTAGATTTAAAAATTTTCCAGTTAATATAGGGTTATTAAATAGATTTACGACTCCAAAGGAGACAAAAAGAATATTATCTGGTTTAGAAAATGGGACAATAGATTTGGTTTTTGGTACGCATCGTTTACTTAGTGATGATGTTAAATTGAAAGATTTAGGATTATTAGTAATTGATGAAGAGCAAAGATTTGGTGTTGCTCATAAAGAAAAAATTAAACAGTATAAAACAAATGTTGATGTTCTTACTTTAACAGCAACTCCTATTCCTAGGACATTACAAATGTCTTTAGTTGGTATTAGAAGTTTATCTTTAATAGAAACACCTCCAATTAATAGATATCCTGTTCAAACCTATGTTATAGAAGAAAATAAACAAATACTTAAAGATGCAATTTATAAAGAATTATCAAGAGGTGGTCAGGTTTATCTTCTTCATAATAGGGTTCAATCTATTGATGAAGTAGCAAATAGGGTAAAAGATTTGGTGCCAGATGCTAGAGTTGGAATAGCTCATGGTCAAATGAGTAAGATAGAACTTGAAAACACAATTTATGATTTTGTTAATTATCGTTTTGATGTTTTGATTTGTACTACTATTATTGAAACAGGAATTGATATTCATAATGTTAATACAATAATAATTCTTGATGCTGATAGATTTGGTCTTAGCCAATTATATCAAATAAGAGGTAGAGTAGGGCGAAGTGATAAATTTGCTTATGCATACTTGATGTATCAACCATTTAAAAACTTGACTGAAACAGCAAAGAAAAGGCTTAATGTTATAAAAGAATTTACAGAGTTAGGTAGTGGTTTTTCTATTGCTACTAGAGATTTATCGATTCGTGGTGCTGGGGATATTTTAGGTAGTGAACAAGCTGGATTTATAGATAGTGTAGGGATTGATCTATATTTAAAGATGTTAAATGATGAAGTAAATAGAATTAATAATAATTCTATTGATTCAAATTTAGATGAAGAAGATACAAAACCATTATTGAACGTCTCAACTCATATTTCAGACGATTATGTAGATGATACAGATTTAAAAATAGAGATACATAGAAAGATTAATTCAATTGATAGTTTAGAAACTTTTAATAGTGTAAGAGAAGAATTAGAGGATAGATTTGGAGTGCTTGATGAGTCTTTAATCATTTATATGTATGAAGAGTGGTTTGAGAAGCTTGCTGCTAAATTAGAAATTACACATGTTAATCAATCAAAAAATTCAATTGAGCTTATTTTTCCGGAAAAAACAGTTAAAAATATGGATACAGAAGAAGTATTTATGGATGCTTTTAAAATTACTAATATGTTCAGATTTTTAAGTAGAGGAACAAATTTGGTAATTGTTTTAGATCTTATAAAGTTAGATAAGCACCCAATTTATTATTTGGTTGAATTATTAAATAAAATTTCTTCTAAAATAGAAAATTCTATTGACTAATATTTTTTTGCTTGCTAAATTTAAGATACTAGGAGTGTATGTTATGGAAAATAAAGCGTTAGAACAAATGAAAAAGCAGCATGTAAATAATTATAAGAATGCTATTTTGGATATAATAAGTAATAATACTTCTGCTTTAATTGGTGATATTAGAATATTAATTAAAAAACCACCTCTTGAAACAATGGATTTAATTAAAGTAAGATTTTTATCATTGGCAAAAAAGAATAAGGTTATTTTAAATACTGTTAAATTGGATAAAAAAATAGATGGTTTTAGAAATAATCTTCTTAAAATATGTGTTGAAATAGAAGAACTGAGAGTTAAAAGATTGACTGAGATAGTAAAGCGAGAAAAGATTACTGATAAAGAAGTTATAAAAATAAATAAGAAAGATTTTATAGATATTAACCGAGAAATAAAGAAAATATTTAAGTCAGAATTTGATGAATCAGTTGATAGTTTATTGAATAAACTTGAATGTATATTTAGTGAAGATATTGATGTTAAAATTAAAAATTTAATTATTAATGAAATTACTAAGTATATTAAAAATAACTATTTAAAGCAATTGCTTGAAAATTTCGATATTAAGATACTTGTTAAGGATACTACGTTAATTAATAGTATTAAAGAGCAAAATGAAAGATATAAATTTACTTTAAATAATTCGAGAATTCTTAATGATTTAGATAAATAGGTTGATTTTTTATAAAATGCTATGATACAATAGCTTCGTGTTTTAAATGTGTTGATGGAGAGCTAATATATTGTTGTTCATTTTAGAGAGCTCGGTTGGTGAAAAAGAGTATGAATTCTTATATTAGTATGGCTTCGGAACTTTTATATCGATATGTAGGTATAAACGTAGATAGGCGTTAACTATTTAAGTGTATAATATTGATTATTATAAAATAAGGTGGTACCGCGAGTAATTCGTCCTTATGTTTATAATAATTTTTTTTTGGAGGGATAAAAATGGAAAAAGAAAAATACTACATTTCAACAGCAATTGCTTATACATCTGGTAAACCACATATAGGTAATACTTATGAAATAGTTTTAGCTGATGCTATTGCTAGATTTAAGAGATTACAGGGATATGATGTTTATTTTCAAACTGGTACTGATGAACATGGAGAAAAAATAGAAATAAAAGCTAGAGAAGCAGGTATGGATCCTCAAGCGTTTGTAGATGAAAAAGCAGCTGGTATAAAAGAAATATGGGATATTATGAATACTAGTTATGATCGCTTTGTTCGTACAACAGATAAACGTCATGAAGAAGTTGTTCAACATATCTTTAAATACATGTACGATAAAGGGGATATTTATCTAGGTAAATATGAAGGATGGTATTGTACTCCAGATGAGGCTTTCTGGACAGAAACACAAGTTGTGGAAAACGAAGATGGGGAATTAGTTTGTCCTGAATGTGGAAGACCAGTTGAGAAAAAATCAGAAGAAGCTTATTTCTTCAAATTAAGTAAATATCAAAAGCAGTTAGAAGAATATATTGAATCTCATCCTGAGTTTATTCAGCCGGTTGCACGTAAAAATGAGATGATTAATAATTTTATTAAACCAGGATTACAAGATTTATGTGTTTCAAGAACATCATTTAAATGGGGAATTCCAGTAGATTTTGATCCAAAGCATGTTGTTTATGTATGGCTTGATGCTTTATCAAACTATATTACTTTTCCAGGTTATGATATTGATGGCGGAACTGACGAATTTAAATATAAATGGCCAGCTGATTTGCATCTAATTGGAAAAGATATTATTAGATTTCATACTATTTATTGGCCTTGTTTCTTAATGAGTTTAAATGTACCACTTCCAAAGCAAGTTTTTGGACATCCATGGTTAATTATGAATGATGGTAAAATGAGTAAATCTCGTGGGAATGTTATTTATGCTGATGATTTAGTTAAAGAATTTGGTGTTGATGCAGTTAGATATTATTTCCTTCATGAAATTCCTTTTGCTAGTGATGGAGTGTTTACTAGAGATTTATTAATAGAACGAATTAATGGTGATTTAGCTAATATTTTAGGTAATTTAGTTCAAAGAACTATTTCTATGGGTAATAAATATTTTTCTGGAAAAGTTTCCAATAAGAAAGTAAAAGAAGATGTTGATAATGCTTTTATTCATAATATAAATAGACTTTATGATAAAGTATCTGAAAAAATGGATCAGTTGCAGATAAGTGATGCAATTAGTGAAATATTTAATGTTTTACGTGCAAGTAATAAATATATTGATGATACAACACCATGGATATTAGCTAAGGATGATAGTAAAAAAGATAGATTAGAAACAGTAATCTATAATTTATTAGAATCAATAAGAGTTTGTGCTGTGTTATTAGAACCGTTCTTAACAAAAACAAGTGAGGAGATATTTAAGCAATTGAGTAATTCAGTTAAATCATTTGCATTTGAAGAAGATAATAATTATGAATTAGGTACTCCTAGTCCATTGTTTATGAGAATTGATAATACTAAGTAAGATGCTTTTAGCATCTTTTTAGATTAGAGGTGATTAGATGTTTATTGATACACATTGTCATTTATCAAAAGATGATTATGATGATATTGATTTAGTAATTAAAGAAAATAGAGAGAGTGGAATTGATAAGATAATTGTTTCTTGTTGTGATAAGAGTTCAATTATTGAAGGGCTTTCTCTTTCTTCTAAATACAATGATCTTTATTTAACGATTGGGTATCATCCAAGTGAAGCTTCTTCTATACAAAAAGAGGATATTTTGAATTTAGAAGAAGTTATTAAAAATACTTCCAAGGTTGTTGGTATAGGTGAAATAGGTCTTGATTACCATTATGGTAAAGAAGATATTGATCAGCAAAAATTTCTTTTTAGAGAGCAATTACACTTAGCTGAAAAACTTTCATTACCGGTAGTTATTCATAGTAGGGATGCTACAATGGATACGATTAATATTTTAAAAGAATTTCCTAATGTTAAAGGTGATATTCATTGCTTTAGTGGTAGTGTAGAAACAGCATTAACTTATATATCTATGGGTTATAAATTAGGGATAGGTGGAGTAGTAACTTTTAAAAATAGTAATCTATTTAAAGTTATAGAAGCAGTTGGGATTGATAATATTATTTTGGAAACTGATAGTCCATATCTTACACCAGAACCATATCGTGGTAGAAAAAATTCATCAAAATATATTCCTTATATTGCAAAAAGAGTTGCTGAAATACTGAATATGTCAGTTGATGAAGTTGCATTAACTACTTCTAATAGTGCTATTAACTTGTTTGACTTGAAATAGTTTTTGTGTTATCTTAAGAGTAGTAATATAGGGTTGGAGGATTTGGTATTATGGCGCAAAGAAAGGAAAAAAACAAATTTAATTTATTCTTTGTTATAGGATTCATTGTTATTTGTTTTTTAATAAGTTGGTTTATCTTACTAAAAAATAAGCATAATTCACCGACGTTCCTATATAATGTTAGTTATGAACCTAGTAGTAATGTTGAAATTGAAAGTATATTACCTGTTTCGGATAAATTGGGAAAAGAATTTGATGGTACTGGAACAAAATCTGGTGTTCAAGGTTATGTAGAAATTACAATAGAAAATCAAGATACAAAAAAACATGATTATAGCATTTTGGTAATTAAGAGTGAAACTAATCCAGCAATAGATGGTAATTACATTAAATTTTATTTGACTGATTCTGAGGATATTCCAATGAAGGAATTTGATAGGGATATACTTCCATATTATGATAAATTAGAAGTATATAAAAAGAATCAAGATTATAAATGTTTGACAACTATCAGTTTAAATGCTGGAGAAAAAAAAGTTTTAAAGCTTAAATCATGGTTATCTGATAGTTATGTTGTATCACTTAATAAAGATAAATTTAAGTTTGTAGTTTCTGTTGTTGAAGAATATTAAGGAGTTTATATGGAAAAGAAAATGACTAAAAAAGTTTGGATAATAATTATTTGTTTATTTTGTTTATTTACTGTTGGTATTATATTTGGGTATAAAGCTTTTAAGAATAGGGATCGAAAAATAGTAGAGAAAGAAGAAAAAGGTGGAACAGTAGTTTTGAATTATGCTACTAATTTTAGTGGACTTACTATTGTTAATGCACAAAAAACGGCTGATAGTATAGCTATAAAGGATGTAACTGATGGTAAATATTTTGATTTTTCTATTGCTGTTGATTTGGAAAAGGCAAAGAATGTTGAGTATGAGATATTTGCCACTAAGATAGCTAAAGATTCAACTATTTCTGATGATGATATAAGAATATATTTAGAGAAAGAAAATAGTGGAACATATGCTCAGGTTTTAGCTCCTACTAAGTATAGTCCTTTAAAAAAAGAATCAGAGTTAGGTAGTAAAAAAGGGAGTATGGTTTTAACATCAGAAAAGAAAACAAAATCTTCTGTTGATAATTATCGACTTAGGGTTTGGTTAGCAGATACTAGTTTGTTGGAAACTGGTAATTATAGTGTTACAGTATCTGTTGTAGGGAAAGCATCTTAATTGTGTAAAGTGCTTTCTTTTTTCTTTTAAATAATAGTTTTTTTTGTTTATGTATATTATAATTGGTTTTAGTAGGAGGAGTTAAAATGGTTCAAGATATCTCTAAATCAAAATATATTACTAATTTTGTTGCTAGAGCTTTCTTTATTGCTGTTTTGGCTTTTTTGATTTTAATTGGTATATTACTTGCTGTTTATTTTGCTGATTTATTAGTTAATAGACAGACAGGAAGAACCGATAAACCGTTGTTTGGTGCTTATGTAATTGTTACTCCAAGTATGGTTCCAACAATTAAAGTTAATGATGCAATTGTGATAAAAAGAATAGATAATGATAAATATAGTATAGGAGATATAATAACATTTGATTCTCCAAGTCCAATTTACCAAGGATTTACTATAACTCATAGAATTATAAATAAGGTGTCTGAATCTAGTGAGATATCTACTTATACAACGAAAGGTGATAATAATTCAATAGCTGATCCCAATACAATAACGACAGCTTCAATACATGGTAAGGTTTTTTTAAAGTTACCAAAACTTGGATATATTAAAAAGTTTTTCTCAAAACCAATTAATTTCTTTATAGCAATAATTATTCCAGCTTTAGTTTTACTCTTATATGATGGTAGTCGTATTGTGTCAGTGTATAATAAAAAATAAAGAAGAAAATGAATGTTTTCTTTTTTTTTACTTTAGTTTATAATATTTTCAGTTGGTGATGCTATGGAAAAGTATAATGTTAAATTTAAGAAAAAATATGGACAAAACTTTTTAAAGGATGTTGGTGTTGTTAAGAGAATTGTAGCTATTAGTGATATTGATAAAGAATCTCTTGTAATTGAAGTTGGTCCTGGTGGTGCAATAATGACAAAAGAACTTGCTGTGAAAGCCGGTCGGGTATTAGCATATGAAATAGATACTGATTTAGTTGAGGAACTTAATAATAAGCTTCAAGAATTTGACAATGTGGATGTTTTATTTCAAGATTTTTTAATTTCTGATTTAAAGAATGATGTTAAGAGCTATGATTATAAAAAACTCTTTTTTACTAGTAATGTCCCATATTATATAACAACTCCTATTATTATGAAGTTGATTAAGAGCAATTTGAATTTTGAAAAAATAGTTATGATGGTACAAAAAGAAGTTGGAGATAGATTTACTAGTTTACCTGGTAATCGAGAATATGGTTCAATAACTGTTTTGTTAAACTACTTTTTTGAAGTTAAAAAAGAATTTTTTGTTTCTAAGAAACAGTTTGTACCAGAACCGAAAGTAGATAGTGTTATAATTTCTTTTTCAAACAGAGAAGAAAGATTATATCTTAAAAGTTTTGATTTTTTTGAAAAAATATTACATGATTCCTTTCAATATAAAAGAAAAAATCTTAAAAACAATTTAAATAATTATGATTTGGAAATAGTTGGTGCGGTTTTGAAAAAGTATGGTTATGATTTAACTGTTAGAGCAGAAATGTTAAAATATGAAATATTTGTTGAATTGGCCAATTCTTTATATGAAAATAGATAGACTATTTTCTTTTTTTTTGCATATAAATTTAGGGGAGATGATTTTTTGAATTTTAAGAAAGGTGATTTAGTTAGTAGGATATCTCATAATCATGATGTCATATTTAAAATAGTTGATTTTGATGGTGGTTTAGTAAAATTAAATGGTGTTAATTTACGGTTGTCTGCAGATGCTGATGTTAATGATTTGGTTATTGTTAGTGATACTAAAAATGATGATGAACAGATTATAGAACGCAATATGAAAGAATTAGATATTGATAGAGATAATTATTTTTATTTACCGGGAAAAATTCTTCATATTGATGGAGATGATGATTATTTGAATCGGTGTATGAATTTTTATAAAAATATGGGGATAAAAGCAAATGGTTTGACTTTAAAAGAGATTGATATAACATCAAATATCTATGATTTGGTAAAAGAATATAGACCTGATATAGTTGTTATTACTGGTCATGATGCTTATTATTCAAAGAAAAAGGATAAAAATAATATTGATAATTACCAAAACTCTCTTAATTTTGTATCTGCTGTTAAGGAGGTTAGAAGATATGAAAAAAGTCAAGATAAATTAATAGTAATAGCAGGAGCATGTCAATCAGATTATGAGGAATTAATAAAAGCAGGTGCTAATTTTGCTTCAAGTCCAAAAAGAATTAATATTCATGCGCTTGATCCGGCAATTATTGCATCTTCAGTAGCGCTTTCTGATAAAAATCAGAGTATAGATCTTATTAAGCTGATTGAAAAGACAAAATATGGTAGTGATGGTATTGGAGGAATTATTACAAATGGCACAATGTATGTGGGGTATCCTAGATGACATTAGAAAAAATTAAAAATTCAGTTGCGGAAAAAAAGGGTGTTTTACATTCATTTAGATATAAAGGAACAAGAAATCAAAATGAAGATTTTAAGGGTATTATAAATGGCTTATATGATAAAGTTTTTACTATTATGGGGTGTGATTCGAGGTTAAGAGCGTTTAGCTATAGTGATTTGCTAGTTGGTAATTTAGAGATAATTGATTAATGTTTTTTGATTTGTTATAATGCTATTATGGAGTATGTTATGGATAATAGTATGTTTGATGTTTTTTTTTATTTAGAAAATCATATTAATTGGGTAGTTAAAGTTTGTTACTATATATCAGAAAATAATAATTTTGTTGAAAAAAGAGGAACTTTTAAATTATACGAAGTTATTTCCAATAAAGCTATAAAAGTATTAAATGCTGATGGTATTGTTGAATTGCAATTCTTTGGTCCGGAAAGTTTTATAAAATTATTAGATATTTCTTGTGAAGAAGGTTTTTTTATTCGAATATATGAGAATAGTAAAGAAAAAATATTTACTTTAGATAATAATGCATTATCTGGTAATGAAAAAAATGATATTTATATATCATATAATCAGTATTGCAACGAAAGAAGAAAAATTATTAATGAATGTAATATGCTTTTAAATTGTGATTCTTTATTTTCTAATAAATCAAAAGTGTATATGTTTTCAAATGAGCCGGTATTAGCTTTTTTTTCTGATATTCAATCTTTATATAATAAAAGTGTGCTTTCAATTCTTGCATCTGGTGATTTTTTCTTTAATTCTTGTTTGTTAGGTTGCAATGATATGACTTTAATTGATATAAATGAATATGCATTTTATTATTTTGAAATAAAAAAAGCAATTATAAAAAAGTATTCGTATAAAGATTTTCTTGCTTTTTATGATGATTTAAATAATTTTTATAACAAATTTGATGAGTATTCTGTTTTTATTTCAGAGGATACTAAAAAGAAAATTTTAGATATCTTTAATTCTTCTTTGTCTGATTCTTTTTCTATAATTAGCACTTTTTTTTGGTCTGACTCATATTTCTTTAATAATAATATTAATATTGATAGGAGAAGGAATATATATAAAAAGAATAATTTATATATAATAAATGAAAATAATTATAATAAATTAAAAGATTATTTGTTGTCAGAATCAGTAAGTGTTAATACTTATGCTGAATCTATATTTGATTTGGATTTTGATAGTTTAAAAAAATATGACTATATATATTTAAGTAATATAGGTGATTATTATAGTGAAACTGATATTTTGTTTCTACTAGAACAATTTAGACAAAGAAATTTAAATCCAAATGGGAAAATTATATTAGTTTATCGAACGGACAATTATAGTGAGTTATTGAAGAATACTTTTTGTAAAATCATTAAATATGATGTATCAAATGGTGGTAGTTTAAAAAATGTTATTTTATTTTGTTCTTTTGATTGATTTTTGTTGAAAATACTAGATATAAACTCTTGATTTTTAATATTTTATATTATAAAATTATTTTATAAAGTTATTTATTATACTTTATGAGGGAGGAAAACTATGAAGATTACATCTGTAAATGTACGAAAAATCGAAAAAGAAGGTTCTCGTATGAAGGGAATTGCATCTGTTTTATTAGATGATAGTTTTGCAGTACATGACATAAGAATAATTGAAGGAGATAATGGTTTATTTATAGCAATGCCTAGCCGAAAGACAGCTACTGGTGGATATCGTGATATAGCTCACCCAATTAATCCTGAAGTCCGTTCTATGTTTGAAGAAGCTATTTTAGAAGCTTATGAAAATGCAGAAGAAGTAGAAGAAGAGGAAGAATAGATGCTTTTAGCATCTTTTTTTTTGTAATAAAATAAAACAATAGGCATATTATTTATCAGGAGGATATAATATGGATAGAGATAATTCAAGTGTAAATAGTTATAATCATAGTGTTAGTTTGTTAGAAAGAAAGACATTAGTAATAACAGGAGTAAAAAAAATAGAAAATTTTGATAATTTACATTTTTTACTTGAAACTACTATGGGGCATATGATTATCAAAGGAGAAGAGTTAGAATTGATTAAACTTGATACACTAGCTGGTAATGTTACTATTAAAGGATCAATTAATTCAATTAATTATGTTTTAACGGATAGTAAAAAAAATAGTGAAGAAAGTATGTTTAGTAGGTTATTTAAATGATGGATTTAAAAATACAAATATTTAGTTTTTTATTTTCATTTTTTTTTGGTATTTTCTTATTTTATATTTTTAGATTGTGTCATAAGTTGTTGTTTATAAAAAAGAAATTATTAAAATTTATATTTCATTTTTTTATTTGTTTAATTTTGTCTTTTTTATATTTTTTTATTATTTATT
>JAFRHI010000004.1 GCA_017433415.1 Bacilli bacterium | reverse complement strand
TTTCTTTTTCTTCCGGCGTTCTGATTACACTTTTTGTTCCACTTGGTCTTCCCACATTTATCATCTCCTTTATTAAATTTTAGCACATAAAAAGTAGACTGTGTTTTTTTTACACTGTCTACTTTTATTATATCACTTCACCATGGTGCTTAAAATTTTAAGACTTTAAAGTACAAGCAATAGGCGTACTATTTGCCTGTAAACTGCTCTCATTTAACATATCGGCGAAACATTTATCATCCCACTTTGTTTCCAATGTAGGAGCGGCTAATACATTTAAATCTTCGTTTGTTCCGCTTGCTGTTTTTTCATAAAAAATCTTGCGATTAATTATATTTTTTTTATCTTTTTTTATTAAAGTTGGTGATTCTAATCTCTTCATGCTTGTAACTTTTAAAGGCTTACCATTACTATCAAACTCACCAATTCCATTGCCATCCTCATCAGCAATAACGACTGCATATTCATAATCCACAAATTTTACATAAAATACTTAGCTACAACATCATAATCATTATATGGAATTTTTTTATCTTCTATAGCCATATAATTATCTCTACCTTTACCAAGTATCAAAACAATAGAATCTTTATCAGCAATAGATAATGCATAATTAATAGCTTCACTTCGATCAATAATCCTTACATAATCTTTATTATCTCCAACCATCTCATTAATTATCTCATCAACACTTTCATATCTTGGATCATCCATAGTAAATATTGCTATATCACTATTTTTTATTATCATATCACCAATTATTTTGCGTTTACTCTTCTCTCTTCCTCCTGCACATCCAGTAACAACAATAACACGTTTATACTTCTTAAATGCTTCTAGTACCGAACGAATACCATTAATAGTATGTGCATAATCTAAAACAATATCAAAATCTTGACCAAAATCCAAAAACTCTCCTCTACCACTAACTGGCTTTAATCTTTTAATTTTAGATATTATTTTTTCCACTTTAACACCAGATAAAAAGGCAATTACAAAAGACATTACGACATTATAAACATTATAATCACCCCTAAAAGGGCTTTCTATTACATATGACATATCTTTGTAATCTAGATATATTTTTATATAATTACCAATCTTTTTATAATTTCTTATAATAAAATCATTAGAGATTTTTTTCCCAATTTTATATAAATTAGAATGCTCAATAATCTCTAAATTAGGATCATCACCATTGATAATAACAATCCCATCATCTTTCAACAAATCAAGAAGTTTTAATTTACAATTAACATAGTTTTCAAAAGAACCATGAACATTTAAATGATCACCAGTAATATTAGTAAATGCAACAATATCAAATTTTAAATTTGCTACTCTATCATGAAGTAAAGCTTCACTAGAAACTTCCATCACCGTATTAACAACAGATTGATTCTTTATATAAGATAATTTTTCATACAATTCAGAAACACAAGGGGTTGTATTACTAGTCGAACTACTAATATTACCAACTTTTAAACCATTAGTTCCTATATAAGCACAGTCATCAATCAACTCACTAACTATTGTCGCCGTAGTAGTTTTTCCATCTGTTCCAGTTATCCCTATAAAACAAAAATCATTCAAATCAATATCATAATATTTAATACACAATTCTTTATAGTACTTATTTATATCATCAACAACAATATGAGGAAAATCAATACTTATTTCTCTATCACTAACAATAAAAATACAACCTTTACTAATGGCTTGTGAAATATAATTATAATGATCAACATTAAATCCTTGTGTTGCAACAAAAACATAACCATCTTTTACTAATCTCGAGTCATCAGTAATT
This sequence comes from Bacilli bacterium, assembly GCA_017433415.1. Lineage (GTDB taxonomy): Bacteria > Bacillota_I > Bacilli_A > RF39 > UBA660 > UBA3789. The sequence continues at coordinate 19,057 of JAFRHI010000004.1, read as the reverse complement.
CCTAAAACTTCAAAATCATAATTAACATCAATTAAATCATTTATTTTCTTCATATAATCGCCCCAATTAATTTTATGACACTTTACTCAATATAAGAAATATATCATAAAAATAAAAAAAGAAAAACATTTCTATTTTTCTTCTTTTTCTTTTTTGTCATTTGTTTCAATACCTATATCATAATATTCTCTAACTTTAGCCTCAATCTCACTACACAATTCAGGATTATCCTTAAGTAAAAGTTTAACATTTTCTTTACCTTGACCTAGTTTTTCACCTTGATATGCATACCATGCCCCAGTCTTTTCAATTATTCCAGCTTCAGAAGCAAGGTCAATTACTTCACCTTCACGACTTACTCCTTCGCCATACATAATATCAACAACACAAGATTTAAACGGAGGAGCCACTTTGTTTTTGACAACTTTAACAGTTGTTTTATTACCAACAACTCCATCGCCCATTTTAAGTTGCTCACTACGACGAATTTCCAATCTAACACTTGAATAGAATTTTAATGCTCTACCACCTGTTGTTGTTTCTGGATTACCAAACATAACACCAACTTTTTCACGTAATTGATTAATAAAAATAACCGTCGTATTAGTTTTGCTAATTGTACCATTAAGTTTTCTTAATGCCTGTGACATAAGACGTGCTTGCAATCCAACATGAGAGTCTCCCATCTCACCATCTATTTCTGCTTGTGGAACAAGTGCTGCTACAGAATCAATAACAACAATACTAATCGCTTCACTTCTTACTAAAGCATCACAAATTTCTAATGCCTGTTCACCAGTATCTGGTTGAGACAATAGTAACTCATCAATATTAACACCTAGGCGTTCAGCATAAACAGGATCTAAAGCATGCTCTGCATCAATGAAAGCAGCCCTACCACCATTTTTCTGATGCTCTGCGATTGCTTGAAGCGCAAAAGTTGTTTTACCACTAGATTCAGGACCATATATCTCTATAATTCTTCCTTTTGGATAACCACCAACACCTAATGCAATATCCAAAGATAAGCACCCACTAGAGCAAACATCAACTTTCATATGCTTATTATCGCCTAATTTCATAATAGCACCTTTTCCAAATTGTTTCTCTATATCATTTAAGACTTGATCTAAAGTTTTATCTTTAGAAGTATTTTTATTTACAGCCATTTATTTTCCTCCTCGTAAATAACCTACAAATTAATTGTATAATACATTTTCCAAAATTGCAACACTTTTTCGAACATTTGTTTTGTATAATTTACAACTAATTAAAAACAAAAAATAAAAATTCTCTTATCAAAAAGAGAATTTTCAATTCCAATCAATAACTAATTAATTATTTTCCTTTTTTGGAAAAACAATTTCTTTATTTAATCTAAAATATTGAACTGCACTAACTACAGACATAATACATGCAAAATACAATAAAAACAAATCTACTCTTATATTAATAAATTCAAATGGAATATTATAAAAGAAGACTAATGATATACCTATCATCATAGCCATAGTCTTAAGTTTTCCAGATTTAATAGCAGCTACTACTTTACCCTTACTAGCAGCTTCCATCTTTATTGCATTAACAATAATATCTCTTGAAATAATTATAACGGGAATAATGCAATTAATAAAACCATTAGCAGCTAAAATAATTAATATTGGATTTACAAGCACTTTATCTGCAATAGCATCAAGCATTTTCCCAGTATCAGTAACTTGATTATTCTTTCTAGCCAAATAACCATCTAAAAAATCTGTAATACTAGCTATTATAAAAATAAAACCAGCAATAATATAATTAAGTTCTACAACAACTCCATTAATATCATATTTGGGAAAATTAAAACCAAAATATGAAAAAGGAATACAAAGTAGCAAAACAATAAATACAGTTAAAATAAGTCTAGTAACAGTAATCTTAGTAGGCAAATTCACATAAATCATCCTTTCTATAACCCTTCAATTCATTAGTCTGAACAGGTTTTTTATTAATAGTTGCAACAACAACAAAAACAGTAAATATTAAAACAAAAATTACCAACGAAATGACAAATACAGGCCAAATATTAGTCTTTTCTTTATATTCTTTAGTATAAGGTGACTTAACTTTTCTTTCATCTTGTTTCTTCTTTTGAGCTGCTAAAATATCATCCAATGATATTTTTGATGTATGTTGAAATAAAAAACCATTAAACTCATCAGCAATTTTATCAGGATCAAGTCCTAAATATTTTGCATAAAGTTTAATAGAATCTCGCAATTCGTAAACATCTTTAAAAGCTCGAACATTACCACTTTCAATATTTTCAAGATGTGATGTAGAAAATTCAAGATCCTCACAAGCCTCTGTTATACTAACACCATTACTGATTCGCATTCTCTTTAAATATTCACCTAGTTCTTTCATCACAACACCTCTTTTAATGATAATAAATAATATAAATAAGCCATGTTCTGTACCTATTTCTAGGTGACAAACATTTATCTACTAATAATTAGTCCTTAATTCGATTCGTTTCTCTATTAAGGTTCCCCTACCAAATTTGGGTTTCTCACTCGCGGGGTTTACCACGTTTCACTCTTCCATTTCTAGAAGCATCGTCACTGCGGCACTTTACAGACTTTTCCATATCAAAGACTTAGGAATACATCCGCCGTTAGTTAAACTACCCTAGGTTATTTATTCCCTAGGCACGAACACTACAATCATCACAGACTGTGTGAGCATGGACTTTCCTCAAAAGTAATATTACTCCTGCGTTTGTCTATATATTAATTATCATCATTTTCATTGCTCGTTCTTGATCCATATACCATCTTTTCTAATTGAGACAATCTTCTCATAATATCAATATTGGTAACTTCTCCTGCTGATCTAGAATTAGAAGCAGCTTCAACACTTAACTTTGAATTTCTAAGTTCTTGCTTCAAATTCATTATTTCTGCCAATAAATCAGCTTTCTCTTTTTCAAGATTATTAATTATTTCCAAGAATTGTTCATAATCACCAATAATATCATCTAAAAATTGGTCTACCTCTTTCAAACGATAACCACGTGTATCAATCTTAAAATTCTTTTCAAGTATATCTTGTGGTGTAAGTTTAATTTTGTTCTGATACATATTCATCACCAATCCCTTACACTAGTATTATGTCATTTTTGCTCTTTTTTGTCAAATACTACATCATTAATTGCTACTCTTACTATAAGCTTAATTTTTGCTGCTTCTATAGTATTATTCATTTTATTTAAGACATTACTAATTTCCAAATAATTCATCTAATCACCAATTCCATATTAATACATTATCTAAAATAAATCATAAATATGACAAAACAAGCCAAAAAACAACATAACATTAAATGCAAAAATCTATGGAAAAAAATATAATAATATAGTATAATTAATAATAGGTGATTTAATGAACTATCCAAATGGCATCATCAATAATAATAATAAAGAAATAAATTACAAAAACAGAGGTATGACATTGGAAAGTGAATTAAATGAATCTAATGAATACTATAGATTCATTAATAAAGCTTATATTTATAAAAAGCCAACACCTATAAAAATAACTAAAGTAGATTATCCTTCTAGAAATAAAGCAATAATTAAAGAAGCTTTTTTTACAATACCATCTACTACTGATTATAATGGCTTGTATAGAGGCAAATATATTGATTTTGAAGCAAAGGAAACCAAAAGTAAAACGTCTTTTGCTTTAACTAATATCCATGAACATCAAATAAAGCACATTGCAAACATTAATAATAATGGTGGTATTGCTTTTCTAATTGTAAGATTCACAACATTAAATGAAACATATTTACTTACTGCTGATGATTTCTTAAGTTTTCTAAATAATACTGATAGAAAATCAATACCAATAGATTTTTTTAGAAATAAAGGATATCTAATAAAAGATAGTTATAAACCAATAATTGACTATTTAAAAGTAATTGATAACATAATTGGAGGTATATAAATGCAAAAAAAAGAAGTAAAAAGAAAAAATCCTAATAAAAAGACTAGAGTTAGTCGAATTAAAAGTATTAAAAATATTAAAAGCAAAAAGAACAACAATATAAAATTAGCTATTCTTTTTGCAACAATTGCTGCTATATTAATAAGTTATATGAGTGGTGGAATATTTTTTGCTGCTATTGTATTAATGGGAATTTTATTTGTCGCAGCAATTTGGTATTTATTAAAAGGAAATAAAAGTGGTAAAAAGAAAAAAATTCTCAACTTAATAATAATTGCATTCCTTATTTTAGGAATTATTGGATTACTTTCCTTTAGTGCTTTTATAGTTTATATAAAAATAAATGCAGATCCTAAGTTTGAAAAAGAAAAACTTAATACACTAGAAATAACCAGGATTTATGATAAAGATGGTTTCGAAATAGCAAAGCTTGGCTCTGAAAAAAGGGAAAAAGTAACTTATGATGAATTGCCTGAAGTTTTAGTAGATGCCATAATTGCTACAGAAGATTCAAGATTCTTCCAACATAATGGTTTTGATGCCCCTCGTTTCTTAAAAGCTACTATAGGGCAACTAACAAGAGGAGCCGGTGCTGGTGGAGCATCAACACTATCAATGCAAGTTGTTAAAAATAGTTTTACTGATAAATACGGTCAAAAAACATCTGGTGTATCAGGAATCATTCGTAAATTTGAAGATATTTACTTAGCCGTATTTAAATTAGAAAAAAAATATACAAAAGAACAAATAATTGAGTACTATGTTAATAATCACTTCTTAGGTGGAAACATATATGGAGTTGAAGAAGCATCAATTGCCTATTTTGGAAAAAGTGTTAGTGACCTTAATTTAAGTGAAGCAGCTATTCTTGCTGGTATGTTTAAATCACCAAACTACTATAGACCAACAGCCAATCCAAAAAATGCCACTGAAAGAAGAAAAACAGTTCTTTATTTAATGCGTCGTGCCGGGTATATTACAAAGGAAGAGGAAGAAATTGCTAACTCTATACCTGTAGAATCACTTACAGCTGAAACTAATTACTCAACAGAAAACATCTATCAAGGATATATTGATACCGTAGTTGATGAAATAAAAGATCGCTATGGAATTAATGCTTATACAACACCATTGCTTGTATATACAAATTTAGACCGTGAAAAACAAAATGCTGTAAATTCTGTTTTAAATGGCGAAAGCTATGACTGGATAAATGATAAAGTACAATCTGGCGTAGCTGTTATAGATACTCAAACTGGTAAAGTATTAGCAATTGGTAATGGTAGAAATATCAATTCTAGAAATAACAGTACATCAGATCAATTTAATTATGCAACAGAACTAAAGAGACAACCAGGTTCAACAGCAAAGCCACTATTTGATTATGGTCCTGGTATTGAATACAACAATTGGTCTACTTATGAACAATTTGTCGATGGACCATATACATACTCAAATGGAAGGTCTATTAAAAACTGGGATGGTGGATACTACGGACAAATCACCTTAAGAAGAGCATTATCAACATCAAGAAATATTCCAGCACTAAAAGCTTTCCAAAAAGTAGATAACAAAAAAATAGCCGAATTTGTCACAAATTTAGGAATAGTTCCTGAAATTTGTCCTAGTGGCTATAGATATGATAAGAAAAACAATAACTGTGTAAATCCAAAAGATGCCACAGATAAAACTGAAACTATTAATTTACATGAAGCTCATGCAATTGGAGCATTCACAGGAGTTTCTCCACTACAAATGGCCGCTGCTTATGCCGCATTTGGAAATGGTGGATACTATAATGAACCATACTCTGTTAGTAAAATTGTCTATAGGCAAACAGGAAAAACTGAAGAAGTTAAACCAGAAAGAGTTCAAGTAATGTCTGATGCAACAGCTTTCATGATATCAAGCGTATTACAAGACGTTTCACTAACTGGTGGAACCCCTAGAAACGTTGCTTGTAAAACAGGAACAACTAACTATGATGATAAAACAATGGCAGATAACCATATGCCTGGTGATGCTATTAGAGATTCATGGGTAATTGGTTATTCAACTAAAACCACTATTGGTATGTGGTATGGATATGACTATATAGATAAAAATGGAGAATTTGTATTACGTAATATCCCAGCAACAATTCAAAAAGATAGATTATTTAATGCTTTAGTTGCTTCAGGTGCAATGGAAGCCAATCGTGAAGAATTCCAACAACCTGCAAGTGTAGTAAAAGTAGGAATAGCTCCTGGTAGTAATCCTCCTAAACTAGCATATGGCGGTTTTGGTGCTGTTTATGAATATTTCAAAAAAGGAACAGAACCAACTGAATATGATACTTCTAACTTTAAATTAGGAGCTCCAGGAAACTTCTTAGTATCAGAGAAAAGTGGTCGAGTAAGCTTATCTTGGACAGCCGTTAGTCCTGGAGAATTAGACGATGGATCACATGGAAAATTTGGTTATAACATCTACAAGGATGACGTTTTAATTGATTGGACAGATCGAACAAATTATACATTCACACCTGATAATCCATATGGAACATATAAAATAATTGCAACATTCAAATCATACAATGACATTCAAAGTGATCCAGCAGTTAAAGTTCTTGAGGAACAAAAGGAAGAAGAAGTTAAACCACCAGAAGAAGAACCTACTACTCCTGAAGATCCTATTGGAACAATAATAAATAGTATTATTCCAACACCATAAAAGAAGAATTAATCAAAATTCTTCTTTTTTTCTTTACAAATAGATACCAATTCACAATCATTACACATTGGTTTCTTAGCTTTACAATAATATCTACCAAACAATACCATTTGTAAGTGCCTCCTACCCCATGTATCTTTTTTAAACTTTTTCATCAACTTTCTTTCTATTTTCAAAACATCATCATTAGTACTTGCTAAACCTAATCGCTTAGAAACTCTTTCAACATGAGTATCAACGGCTATTGCCGGCTCATTATATAGTTCACTTAAAAACACATTAATTGTCTTTCTACCAACACCCGGAAAAGCACTCAATTTATCTCTATCTGTTGGCACAACACCATTATAATCATTAACTAAAATTCTTGCTATTTCCTTAATATAACTAGCTTTCTTATGATATGAACCAACCGGATATATTATCTCTTCCAAATCTGCTAATCTTGCCTTCATTAAATCACTTAAATTAGGATATTTACTAAATATAATAGGTGTTACTGAATTGACACGCTTATCAGTAGATTGAGCACTCAATACTATCGCAATTAATAATTCATAATCATTAGCATAATTAAGTTCACACTTTGGATTTGGAAACAGTTTATCTAAATATTTCTCAATCTCATTCATCATCAAACCAATTCCAATCCATTATATCTATATCAACATCTTTAACTTCTTCCTTAGTATTCCTTTTTTTTCGTATTTTTTCAACATCAGCAGCTGTTTTAACACCAAGTTTACCCCACTCATATAAAATTTTATCAATATATCGTAAATTAGATACTCCGTTAAATGTTGCTTCCTTTACAGCTTCAGTTATTATTTCCTCACTAATATTATTATCAAGCCAAGCTTTTATTATTTCATATTCAATAGGACTAAGAGTTCTACCAAATTCTTGTTCTATCAACTCATATACATTTGATTCACTAACATCATTATTCCTTTCATCGATTTCAAAAAGAGCTACTTTACTAAAAAATTGTTCTAAATCGACAACTTCCTCCATCAAATTTTTATCATTTTTAATAACTTTTACATCAATAAAACCTTTTTCAGTCAATGCATCAATATATGTCATACAAGTTGCTAATTCCAAATTCAAATCAGTAGCATATTTATTAGGATCAAATAAACACTTATCACCCAAATTATATAAATACATCAAAAACAAAAACTCTTCACTATTTAATTTTAATTTTTTAATATTCTTCAAAAAGAATATAGGGATAACAATATTACCACTTCTAAATATATCAACCAAGGCTAAATTCTTCATAAAATCACCTCACATATTAAAATAATAGCACAAGTAAAAAAAGAAAAAAAGAATTTAACTAAAAAACTTAGTTAAATCAGATTCTTCTTCATTTGAACTATTATTAGCGTTATTGTTAGTATTAGAACTATTAGTATTGAATGTACTACTATTAGGACTATTTTGATTACCCATACCAAAACCAGATGCATCTGTACTACTAACCTGATAATTATTAGCACTATCATAATTAATAGCTTTTGTTTTAGGTTCATAATAAAACCAATCATATCTCTTAGTAACAAGTTTAATTATAACAATTAAGAATGCTAAGCTAGCTATAATACCAAGAACAGATAATATCACAGTACCTACATAAATAAATACCAAAGGAATTGAAACAAAGAATAAAACCATATATATAGCAGCAATGATTTTACCAAAGGCCAATTTAACAGTAACATATGTATTTGTGATTGGCAAATAAGCTAAAGAAGTTGTTTTACCAAACATTCTCTTATTTAAAGCATTAAGAATAGCACCATAAACAGCAAATACTATAATTACGCTAATCAAAAATACTGCAATCATTATTATTCCATTTTCATCAAGAAAGTTATAAAATTCAGTTATAGTTTCTGCTTGAGTTTTTTCAACAACAGAATCTCCTGAAGCAATCTGTTCAATAGTTAAACCAACATACCTAGTATATCCACCAATATGACAATACTCATTATCATCCATTACAGCAATATACTTAACATCTTTTGGTAATTTTTCTGGAGCAAAATATTTATTAGCTACAACATTAATACTAAAAGCCATTGAACCTCCAGCATTTAATTTAACACCAGAAAACTCACTACTTTTATCTTTATCACTACAATACGTTAAAAATCCAACATTCTTCTTATCACTATCAAACATAAGAAGATCAATACTAACAAACATATTTTTATTTGTTTTATTAGTAATAGCAGCAAAATTAAGCGTAGTATTACCTTTCTCATTAACTGCAGAAGAATAGCTAAAATCTACATAATTAAAACTCTCTGTACTAACTGTTGCTACTGTATCAACAGGAATTAATTCCATTTCTTGATATTCCATTGCTCTAACATTAAAACTGCAAAAAAACAAAAAAACTATTATAACTAAAATTTTGGCTTTTTTCATTTTATCACCTCAATCACTATAATTATCAACAATATACTTACATATATCACTACGATTATTAATTAATCTACATTGTAGTATTTCTTTTTCTAAATCATCATATATTTCTTTCAAATATCTACCTGGTGGTCGATTTAAAATTCTCATAATTATTTCAGAATCAATATCTATATCTCTTCTACTCTTAATTGCTAAAGAATCATATACCTCTGTTATCTTTTTTATATCACCATTTTTTATCTCAGCAGCCACACTATTAACATATAATCCATATTTATATAAAATAATTGGGTCTAAATTATTAAGAGATAAAACAGTATTAATTTCTTTAATAAGACTATATTCATTTTTATTAAATGGATATTTATCTGAAACATTCAACAAACTCCAAATTCCAATTAAACTTCTAGCACCAGAATCTAACACTCTACCTAAATTTGGAATATCTAAATCAGCATCTAATCCTAAATCTAATAACAAACGAATTCCTTTCTTATAATTAGGACTAGTAAATATCTTATCAAGTTCTTCTTTTTTACGATAATAACTTAAGTTTCTAAGTAAATACTTACAATTTTTAATAGCTATTAAAACTTCTTCATCCAAAGAGAAATCAAGTATTGTTGCAAATCTTATTGCTCTTAAAATTCTTAAACTATCCTCATTAAATTTATCACTAGGATTGCCAACTGTTTTAATTAATTTAGCATTAATATCTTCTTGTCCCCCAAGTAAATCAATAATATTAGCATTTTCATCCATACAAAGAGTATTAATTGTAAAATCCCTACGCAACAAATCTTCACGTAAATCATCTATATACTTTATTTCCACAGGTTTACGGTTATTAACATATTCAATTTCCTTTCTAAAGGTAGTTATTTCAAATCTAATACCCTTTTTTATTACTGTAACAGAACCATAATCCTCGTTTGGTAAACAACTTTCTTCAAATATTTCTAATATTTCTTTAGGAGTAGCATTAGTTGTAATATCTATATCATTAGATTCAACACCTAAAATATAGTCTCTTACAAAACCACCTACTATATAAGCTTCATGGGAATTACTAGTTATTTCTTTAAGTAGTTTTAAAGCAACATCTAGCATTTAATCACCACCTAACTATATTATATCATATCAAAACAAAAGAACCTACAATGAGGTTCTTTTTTTTCTACATTTTCTAAACTAGTTTACAGCATCTTTTAATGCAGAGCCAGCTTTGAAAGTAACAGCTTTTCTAGCAGCAATTTTAACTTTTGCTCCTGTTCTTGGGTTACGTCCTTCACGAGCAGCTCTTTTAGAAACTGACCAAGTACCAAATCCTACTAGAGGAACTTTATCTCCCTTTGCTAATGCTTTAGTAATAGCAGCAAAAGTAGCATCAATTGCTCTTGCAGAATCAGCTTTAGTTAATCCAGTAGCAGTAGCTACAGCTTCAACTAATTCAACTTTTTTCATAATAATATACCTCCCTATATGAATTAAGCATAATTACCATGCTTACATATTAAAATTACCATGTTTTATATTAAATTGCAACAATTATACATTAAATTTATTAAGTTTTTCACTTATTTGACCAAGCAAAACAATTATATGTCCTATAGCAAATATAAATAATGACAACAACAAGCTTACAAACCATATTGCAATCATCAAAGAAAAATTAAATTGTGGTACTAAACATGAATCAGAATAAAAATATGAAGAAGTTTCGCATATAGCAAACAAATTACCAAAAATAATTCCTAAAAAGAAACAAATTATAAATAAAATTATTGCAAAATTCTGATAAAAATTTAATTTATACTTTTTTACTTCCTTACTAACGGAATTAAATTTAGGAAATTCCTCCTTAGTTTTATATATCTCCTCAAAAAGTTCCATTATTTATCCCCCTTCTTAGTAGATTTCTTGCTCTTAGTCTTTTTACTCTTATCATCAGAATTAATTTCATCTATCTTATCCTTAACATCTGCTTTTACGTCATCTATTTTTTCTTTAGCATCTTCTTTTATATCATCTACTTTTTCCTTAACATCGTTAATTATTTCATCAACATTGCTATCTTCAATTACTTTATTAATTTTTTCAGTTACATCTTCAATAGTATCATCAATTTTCTTTGCTATTTCATCAAAATTACCACTATTATCACTATCTAACTTTTTTAAATCCAAAAATTCTCTATAAAGATATATATATCTACCAAACAAGATAAAATACAAACAATCAAGTACAGATATTAAAACTCCACTAAATGCAACTGTAGAGATCAAATTAATAGCTAATAAGAAGACACTAACTACTAAAATAGCATAAAAGAAACCATCATTAGTAATTTCATTAAATGGTGAATTATAAAGATGAAAATCCTTCCATATAATAGTATCCCTAAATAGTGTATGAATTAGATAAATTATAATCAAAAAATTAATAGCAAAAGACAATACAGTATTCAATGAAAATGCTTGAACTAATGTTAACAAAGATGTTATCGTCGCTAAAAAATAAATAAACATCAAAACAACATTCAAATAATTAAAGTATTTCTTCCCAAAATGAAACTTTAAAAATATAAAATAAATAAGAACTAATAAATATATACTATTATGATTTATAATACTACTAAACAATGCTAATGAACTATCCGCTCTAACAGAAAAAGACTGACTAGAAACGATAATAATTAAAATTGTCACAATAATTAAACTAGTAATTGTATTACCACTATCATACCATTTAATATTTTTGTTATCTTTTTTATTCATATCATCACCATCCATTATAATTATAGCATTATTATTAACAGTACTAAATAATAAAATAAATTTTCTTTAAAACTTTACAACCGTATGCTATAATAAATGCGTAAAAGAAGGAAGGGATTTTAATGAAACTACCAACTGTTGCCCTTGTAGGTAGACCAAATGTTGGAAAATCTACCTTATTTAATAAAATTGTTGGAAAACAAGTATCAATCATTGAAGATTTACCAGGTGTAACAAGAGACAGAATATATCAAGAAGCTACATACAATAGAAAAAGCTTTTATTTGATTGATACTGGTGGAATAGATGCAAGTAAAATGGATTTCAACAAAGAAATAAAAATGCAAGCTGAAATTGCCATCAATGAGGCTGATATTGTAGTATTTATCGTAGATGGTAAAGAGGGATTAACTGCTAATGATATCTTGATTAGAGACATTCTTAGAAAAACAGATAAAAAAGTAATTGTGGCAATTAATAAAATAGATGTTAAAGATGCCAAAAATAACATTTATGATTTCTATGAACTTGGCTTTGATACCTATATACCAATAAGCAGTATTCACAACACTGGTTTTATTGAACTAATGGATAATATAACAATGGATTTTCGTGAAAAAGAACAAGAAGAAGATACTAGAATAAAGTTTTCAATAATTGGAAGACCAAACGTTGGTAAAAGCTCTTTAACAAATGCTCTTTTAAATGAAGAAAGAGTTGTAGTATCAGATATTGCAGGAACAACACGTGATTCAATTGACTCAGTACTAAAATATCATAATGAAGAATTTATTATGATAGATACAGCTGGAATGCGAAAAAAAGGAAAAATTTTTGAATCAGTTGAAAAATATAGTTTATTAAGATCATTAAAAGCAATTGATAGAAGTGATATTTGCCTAGTAGTAATAAACGCCGAAGAAGGTATAAAAGAACATGATAAACATATTGCTGGTTATGCCATAGAAAGAGGAAAAGGTATAATAATAGTTGTAAATAAATGGGATACAGTAACAGATATAAGTATTCAAGATTTTGAAAAAACCATTAGAGCGGAATTCCAATTTGCTACATATGCTCCTATAGTTTTCTTATCCGCATTAACTAAAAAAAGAATACATACTTTAATGCCCGAAATATTAAAAGTAAAAGATAATATCAAAAAAGAGATTAAAACTTCACTTATCAACGAAGTCATCCAAGATGCTTATCAATTAAATTTACCTCCATCATATAAAGGTAAACGTTTAAAAATATACTTTACCTCACAAACAGGTATCAATCCTCCTAAATTTACTTTTAGAGTAAATAATAAAGGATTAGTTCATTTTTCATACGAAAGATATTTAGAAAATAAAATCAGAGAAAACTTCGACTTCACAGGAACACCAATCATATTACAATTTAAAAATAGAAATGGGGAAGATTAATGATTATAGGAAATAATAATACAAATAACAATTTTACTACTAAACCACTACCAAATTTTACTAAAAACTCCGATGAAAAATTCAAATTCAAAAAAAGTGAAAAAAAAGAGCCAATAACAATAGGCAAAAAATCAACAGATTTTTATAATATTAATAGTAAAAGTGATATGGCTGATAAATCTTATGCTATTTTACAAGAAAGATATAATAATGGTCTTATATCATTAGAAGAATTTACAAAAAAATGCCAACAATTAAATAAAATAAGACAAAAATAATAAAACTTAAATAACCTTCTACATATAATTTAGTAGGAGGTTTTATGTTTAAAGATAATCTATTTAATAAAATTGAACAAAAAACTAATATAAATAAAGAAACAATCTTAGGCTTAGCCAATAAACTACAAAATAATAATATGAAAGATGAAAAAACACTAAGAGAAATAATAAAAGATATAAGTAATTTAACCGGTAAAGAAGTAACAAAAGAAAAAGAGGATAAAATAATATCTGCTATTATAAATGACAAAGTACCAAAAAATATTGATACTATGTTTTAAAAAGCTATCATTTTAGCTTTTTTTATTATATAATACTATTAGAATAGAGGTGCAATTATGAGATGTCCAAAATGTAATTCACGAATTGATAATACCCTTGAAATTTGTAACTACTGTGGTGAAAGAGTAAAAGCAAATAGTCGAAATGATCAATATGAATATAGTAAAGCTTATAGTAATGTAAAAAAAGAGTATGAAACTCCTCATGACCAACAATACGGATATAGTAAAACATATAGCGGAAATACTAAAGAATATAATACCCCACACGATGGTCAATACACATACAGCCAACAATATAGTAATTTTGATTCCACAACTATAACTAGTGATATCGATTACATAAAAGCCTATATTGGTGATAAAACATATAAAACGATTACTGATCCAAAGACTCCATTATTAATACCCGCATTAGTTTTTGGACCACTTTACTTGTTCTATAGAAAATTATATATACCAGCAATTATTTCATCAATATTAGTAAACTTCTGCATTTTTCTAACAAATAGCCTATTAGGACCTTGTTTAATAATTAATGCCATAATTGCAAAAATATCAGGCAAATTATTACTAGATAAAGCTACTAAAAAAGTTGAAAAAATAAAAAACAAAAATCCTGATAAAGATTCACGAGAATTACTAGAATTATGTAGAAAAAGTGGTATGCCATTAAGAATAGGATACATAATAATGTTAATATTTGTAATATCATCTATCATTGAATTAATAATAGCTATATATGCATAAAAGAACAATTTTGTTCTTTTTTTTTATTAGATAACATACATATTACTAAATAAGGAGAAATGCTATGGAAAAATATGAAATTATTAAAAATATTGCCAAAAGGAGTGGCGGAGATATCTACTTAGGAGTAGTTGGTGCTGTCAGATCAGGAAAATCAACATTTATTAAAAGAGTGGTGGAAACTTTAATAGTACCAAATATTGAAGATGAATATGAAAGAAAAAGAGCTCTTGATGAAGTTCCACAAAGTGCCGCTGGAAAAACAATTATGACCACAGAGCCAAAATTTATTCCAAATAATACTGCTAAGATTAAAATAGATGACATAAACTGTAATATAAAACTAATTGATTGCGTTGGTTATATGATTGATAATGCAATAGGAGCTACAGATGAAAATGGTCCAAGAATGGTTAAAACACCTTGGGTGTCGTTGAATATGTGATACCCAAAAAGAAAAATTAATAAATGCCCATAAAATAAGGGTTAAAGACAATATTTCACTTTATTAGTTAAAGACTAAAATTAAGAAAGTGAGATATTTTTTTTATGAAAAATGAGCAAATTTTCAAAAATGATGAGTTAATACCTTTGCTGATAAAATATGTTAAGGTAAATAAAGTTGTATTTCCTATTGAAAGAGTTAAATATTTATCTAATGAAGAAGTTGTTGAAATATTAAAGGAATGTATAAATAATCATACAATATATAATCCTAATTATGATATGGTAAGTAAGATAACAATATTAGATGATAATGATTTAAAAGAGATACTGCCACTTATTAAAAAAAGTATGGATTATATTAATTATGATTATATGAGTGATATTAAGGATTTAGTTAATAATGTTAAATCAAGAAAGAAAGGTAAAAAATATACTTTTGAAGAACACCTAAAAGCATTAATTATATCTCTTTTATCAAATCATAGATGGGGAGATAATAATATTAGAGAAAATATGGATGCTATTGATGAGATATTTCATAATTATAATAAGAATTATTTAAAAGTAGTTGATCCAAGTATTTTGGTTAATAAATTAAGAATAATTCATTGCACTAATCCAATGATTAATAATCAAATGAAAGCATTATCTAAAAATATAATGGTATTAGAGAAAATAGAAAAAGATTATGGTAGTTTAGATAATTTTGTAAATAAAGAAACTCCTAATGATATTGCTAATATGTTTAATGATGGAAAATATAAGATGATACAAGTTGGACGAGCTTTTGCTTATGATTATTTAAAACGAGTTGGTGTTAATACTTGTAAAAAGAGTTCTCAATTAGAAAGATTATTTGGTAGTCATAGATTAGGTGTTGTTGAAAATCCTAATGCTACAGAGCAACAAGTATTAAATATCATTAAAAGAATAGCAAAACTTAATAATTGTGATGAAATAGTAGTAGAATCAATAATTCAACAATTCTGTTTATTAAGGTCTGCTAATATATGTGGGGAAAACCCTAATTGTGAGAGATGTAAGATAAGAAATTATTGTCATTACAATAAAAAATATGATGAGATATGTAATTAAAGGTATGTTTAACAACATATCTTTTTTGCTGTATAAAATGAAAGGAGAAATGATATATGAATTTAAATTATGCAATATTTAGAAGTGAACCTATTATGACTACACAAGATTTAGCACAAATAGGATCACATAATAAACGAGAAAAGAAAGCTTATAATTCTAATCCAGATATTAAAATAGAATTAAGTAAAAATAATATAGAACTTGTATCACTTGCTGAAAAGTATTTAAAAGGTTTTGATGAATTAACAAAAGAATATAAAAAACAACACGAAGAAAGAATGAAAACTGAAAGGAAATCTAGACAAAAGAAATATCACGATATGCTAAATAGTTCTAGAAATTGTATAGCAGATGAATTAATGTTTACTTCTTCGCCTAAATTCTTTGATGGAATGACTAGAGAACAAATTAAGGAATGGGCTGATACTTGTATGGAATTTGTTTATGAAGATTTAGGTTATAAAAAAGAACAAGTTTTACATGCAACTGTCCATTTAGATGAAAAAACACCACATATTCATTGTGTAGTAGTACCACTTGTTAAGAAACTAGATTATAGAACTAATACTGAACGATATACCATATCTAAAAAGCAATATATTAGAGATAAGATACACATTTCTCAATTACAAGATATGTATCATAAAAGACTAACTGACAAAGGTTATGATTTAGAAAGAGGTATTAAAGGCAGTGATGATAAACACATTAAAATTAAAGAATATAAGAAAATAACTAGGAAATTAAATCAAGAATTAAATGTTAAAAATGATAGACTTGATAAAGCAATGAATGAGTTTGAAGATAAAATGAAATCTACCAAAGAATCATTTTTAGTAGGTAAAGACTATGTTAAAGTTAAAAAAGATACTTTTGATAGTATGAATAATGTTATTAAAGAATCTAAAAAAGTAATGGATATGCAACCTAAATTACAAGTAGTGTTTAATAAAATTGATGGTTATGCTAATAGTTGTAAATCACTAGAAAAAGAAAATCAAAAATATAAAAATGAAGTTACTAAACTTGAAAAAGATAATGAACATCTAGAGCGACAAAATAGAAGTTTAATTGCCAGATTAAATTATATGTTTCAATTATTAAAGAAATTTTTAAGAAAATTATTGCAACGAGGTAATGAATATACCAAAGACGAAACTGCCGATGCAATTAAAGACTGCTATGATAATGAAGAATTTGATATGAATGATGTTGTTGGTATATCACGAGGAACTACTAAACAAGATGAATTATTTGATTATGTAGATGCACCTAATTATTATAAAGAACGAGTTAGAGATTATGATGAATATGAATATGATAAAGACGATTTTGAATTAAGCATGTAAAATTACAAAAATACTCTTGATTTTTTTAATTGTTAGAGTGATAAATAATGAAACAGAGATTTGAGATTATTCCCTATTTAAATACCCATATTCAAGTTTTAAGTTAAGGTTTAATCTCTTATCTGTTCTAAAAAATAAAATGCCTTAAATGGCAAAATTGAAAGGTGGAAGATTTATGCTATTAGATAGTAATACAGAAAGAATTATGAATTTAGTTGATATGGTAGATGATTTAAATGATATTGATAAAATAAGATTAGCAATACATATACTTGAAGATTTAAGATTTATACCTAGTTATAATATTACTAATTTTATTAAAATATTAAAGAAAGTATTAGAATTATTAGATCCAAATTATAAAAATGTAATAACTAACTTTGCTAAATATAAGAACCTATTATTTATTTCAGCAAAGTATATGGAATTATCTACATTAGAAAAACAAAAATTTTCAGTAGAAATGTTATTTAATATTTTTCAATACGATTTTAAAAATGAAAATATCAATACTATAATTAATCATAATTTAGATGTTTATGATTATTGTTATTCATTAAATGTATTATAAAAGCGAGAATATGTTATTAAAGCATACTCTCGCTTTTTTATTTGCAATTATATGAGTTTTGATGTATAATAGTTCCTGCTTTTGGGGAAATACTTTATTCAAATGGGGGAATTGGTATGAATGAGCTAGTTTATTATTTAAAAATGACACAGAAAGAATTAAAAATTAAATTATATGCTTTATTAAAAGAAAGACAAATGAATCCGATATTTGAGGATGGCTTTGTATATGCAAAAGGAAATATACCTGTATTGCTTGTTGCACACATGGATACAGTATGTGAACAACCACCTATAGATGTATTGTATCAACAAAATTATGATATGATATATAACCCTGATGGTATTTTGGGTGGAGATGACAGATGCGGTATCTATGCAATTATAAAATTACTTGAAAATTATAGACCTCATGTATTATTTACAGAAGATGAAGAAATTGGTTGTATTGGTGCATCAAAAGCAGTAGATAAACTTATAAAGCCAAATGTTAAATATATAATTGAATTTGATCGTAGAGGTAAAAATAATTGTGTATTTTACGATTGTGGCAATAAAGAATTTATTGATTATATAGAATCGTTTGAATTTGAAACCGATTATGGAACTTGTAGTGATATTTCTATACTTGGTAATGATTGGAATATTGCATCAGTTAATTTAAGTTGTGGTTATTATAATGAGCATACTGAAGATGAATATGTTATATTTAGTGAATTGTTAGAAACAATAAATCGTGCTGAAAATATGTTAAAAGAAATAATGAAAGCACCATATTTTGATTATCAAAAAATTGAATATGGATCAAAATATGATTTTCATTTACCAAATGAAGAATTAATGTTTTTATTATCACAATTTTATTCTAAAAATAATAATGGAGAAGATACAAAGAAATTAATATTAAAAAATAATAAATTTAATACAGGGG
>JAFRHI010000001.1 GCA_017433415.1 Bacilli bacterium | reverse complement strand
CTAATTAAATTATATATCAATTATTACAATAATGAAAGACCTAGTTATGCTTTAAATTATAAAACCCCAATTCAATACAAAATTGAATCAGGATTTTAATGTGTTTTTTATAAAGTGTCTACTTTTGCTTGACTAGTTCATTTAAGTCTTTCTATTCTATGCTTGATACTATATCCATTAAATCTTTGGAAATAATTGATAAGTCATCACTTAGATTATCACAATTTTCATTTGATTTTTTTATATAGGTATTAATTATCCTTAATGATTCCATATATTCATTTGAAATATTATTAACTTTAGTTTTTAATTCTTCTATTTGTTTTTTTGTTTCTGATAGAGATGGATGATTTGTTTTTGCTAGTATAGTGCTTGCTTTTAGCAAGTTAGATATAGCTGTATTGTAATACTTTATGATAAATTCTACAGAATCATTTATTTTCTTTGTTTTTACTGCCATTTCTACTAATTCCATATATTAACCTCCTATATGCTGGATGCAATTTCTTGCTCTGCTAAAATTTTATTTAATTTACTAGATATATCTTTTATATCTTTATCTAATGTATGAGCTTTTTCATTTGCACTATTAATTTTAGAAATCACTCCACTCATTGAAGGAATTTTTCTTAATTCTTCAACTAAAACATTGTTCAATTTTTCTAATTCAACAATTTCATCATTACCTGATGAATCAGAAGCTGAAGCTAAATATCTTTCAATTTCATATTTTTCTTCTAAAGTTATTTTTCCCATATTATCACTACACCTTTACTAAATTTAATTATACTTTATCTTGTTTGGCATTACAAGTATAAAAAAAAGACTTTTTAAGCCTTTTTTTGTTTTCTATAAAGCTTCTACAGAAGAAGTAATTGTTGTTACGTTCTTTGTTAGGTCTGCTAAGTTGCTTTGTAATCCAGTTGCATAAGCATATAAAGATTTAGACATTTCACCATAGATGTTTGTAGCTTTCTTTTTATAACTTTCTACAGCTGTTTTCAAATTTTCCACCTGAGATACAAGTTTTGTATCATAATTAGTCATTATTTTACTTACTTCATCTAAATTACCATTTATTTTGTTTAACATTATGCCAAGTTTTTCTACTTGCTCATCTACCCTTGTTGATTGTCTTATTAATTCTGCTGGTGCCAAAGATTCTGTTGCCATTAAATCCACTCCTTTTATTTTTTATGATGGTTACGTCTATACTAACCATCTATTATAATTATATTCTAACACCAAGTATTTTTTTTTTCAAGATTATTTTTTATTTATTTTAGAAAGTCATCAATAGTCATTAATCTATCATCTATTTCTTGAAGAGATATTTGATCTTTTTTAGGTGTCTTTTTCTCTGGTTGTTCTTCCACTGCAGTTTCAGAGGTTTCTATTTTTTCTTGGGTTGCGACCACTCTTTTTAGTTGAGCAATTATAAAAGCATCTGTTAGTTCATGTTTTATTATTTGACTTCCTGTTGAATAACGATCAGCTATTGGTAATTCTGTTAATTTCACACTTACTAGTTCAGAATTTTTCAATCCTAAATAATTTTTAGAATCTTCAATAAATGTTTTTAATACTTTGTATGGATTTGTTTTTACTTCCCGCAACACTTGAATTCCGCGTCTAGTTCTTGTAGATAGTTCGAATTCTTGTAGTCGGACTCTTTTACCAGTACCACGTGTAGTTATAATTGTGATAAATTCACTTTTGTTGTATGAGAAGTTGTTGGCTGATACTAAATAATCATCTTTTAGTTTCATGGCTTTTACACCTGATGCTTTTACACCAACTAGTGGTATTTCTTCTGTTTTAAAGCTTAATCCATAACCAGTATTTGTTGTTAAGAAAATGGTATCAAACTCTTCAACAAGAGCACTAATTACTTCATCATTATCTTTTAGTTTCATACAACTTGTGGCTTTATTATATCTTTGAAGCTTAAACTCTTTTAGTTTAGATCTTTTAATCATACCATATTTTGTTGTAATAATTATATTTTTATCATTTTCAAAGTCATAAGCAGGTATTGAGCCTATAATACTCTCCTCACCAGGTACTTCAATTATATTACTAACATGTTTTGGCATATCTTTCCATTTTAAGTCTGGAATTATATGAACTGGGATGTGTAAATAATTTCCTCCTGATGTAAATATAAGAATTGTATCTGTTGTATTCATTTCATATAAGCCCATAATATAGTCATTTTCTTTTAATATGATATCTTCTGGATTAGATGATGTATAACTCCTAAATGATGTTCTCTTAATATAACCATCTTTAGTAATGGCAACTACTACGTCTTCTTTTGGAATCATAGCTGCTTCATCTATTTTTATTTCAGTTATTTCATCTTTAATATCTGTAAGGCGAGGTAGTCCATATTCATCTCGTACGGCACGTAAATCTTTCTTCATTACTGATTTTAATACTTCTTCACTACCTAGTATGGCAGTTAATCCATTAATAATTTTTTCTAGGGCGGCTTTTTCATTTTCTAAGGCTACAACATCAGTATTAGTCAATCTATATAATTGCAAAGTAACAATTGCTTCGGCTTGTGCCTCAGTAAATTCAAACTCTTTAACTAAATTGTCTTTAGCATCAGCTTTATTTTTACTAGCTCTGATTACTTTAATTACTTCATCAAGAATAGAAATACATTTAATTAAACCTTCGACAATATGGAATCTTGCTTTAGCATGGGCTAAATCAAACTCTGTACGTCTTCTTACAACTTCTTTTTGGTGAGCAATAAAGGCATCTAAGGCTTCTTTTAATCCTAATAATTTTGGTCTTCTATTAACGATTGATACTACGTTGAAATTATAATTTATTTGCATATCAGTATTTTTTAAAAGATAATTAACAATTAAGACAACATTAGCATTTTTCTTTAATTCAATAACTATTCTAATATCTGCTGCTGATTCATCTCGTACTTCAATAATGCCATCAACTTTTTTATCTATTCTAATGTCATCCATTTTTTTAACCATCATAGCTTTATTTACTTCAAATGGTATTTCAGTTATGACAATTCTTTTAACATTTTTATCATCTTCAATATTGTAGCGACTCTTAATAATAATTCTTCCACGACCAGTTTTATAAGCTTCAACAATACCATCAAGGCCCTCTACTATTCCTCCAGTTGGAAAGTCTGGTCCTTTAACATATTTCATTAATGTTTCAAGCTCACAATTTGGATAGTCAATTCTGTGAATTGTGGCATCAATAACTTCACTTAAATTGTGTGGTGGAATGTTTGTGGCATATCCTGCTGCAATTCCTTGTGTTCCATAAACAAGAAGAGCCGGGAACCTAGCTGGTAGGACAGTTGGTTCTACAGTTGTATCATCAAAGTTCGGAGCAAACTCTACAGTATCTTTATCGATATCACGAAGCATTTCATTAGAAATTTTTGAAAGACGAGCTTCAGTATAACGATAAGCTGCTGGAGAGTCACCATCAATTGATCCATTATTACCATGCATATCAATGTATGGAAGACGAGTTTTCCATGGTTGACTCATTCTAACCATAGCATCATAAATTGAAGTATCACCATGTGGATGGTAATTACCTATTACATCTCCAACAGTTTTAGCACTTTTCCTATATCCTTTATCATAAGTGTTTTTTTCTTTGTGCATTGAATAAAGAATTCTTCTTTGAACTGGTTTTAATCCATCACGAGCATCAGGTATTGCACGATCTTGAATAATATACTTTGAGTAACTACCAAAACGTTCTCCCATAATATCTTCTAGAGTATAATCAAAAATCTTCTCTATTATCTCTTCTGTCTCTGTTTTTTTCTTTGGCATTCTACCACTACTTTCTATTATTTTTCATATCTATTAATTAATTTATTTCTACTAGAAACAACCTTTTTTCCTAGTTTTTTTTCTAAATCTTTTCTTGTGTTATTAGCAACACTTCCGCCAACTTCAGAAATCAACTTATTTTGTTCTAATCCCATCGGATGATGCGTATTAGTTAGTTCACGTGTTGCTACTTCACCTATGTTAGTAAGAAGTTTTTCTAAATCAGACATATTATCTCTTAACGATTCTTTTCTGATGCCTTTAAGTTGCTTATATTCTCTAGCTGTCATACCAGACCATGTCTTATATATTTCGTTAGTTAATATTGCATATTCACTAGCTTCTTCTATTCCGTGATTTTTCCAGGTGTTAGTAAGCTTTTTTCTGTCAATTATTGCATCAATTCTATCTTTAATCCATGATAAGCTATATCCTTTATTTAGATAATAATCAATCATTTTATCAATACCAACAGATGGATCAAAAGCACTATCTATTTCCCTTTTACCTAGACTTGCTAACCACATCTTAAAAGGCTCTGCTTTACTAGATGGAACAGATTCAATTAATCTTAAAACTCCTTCTGTATTTAGCATATCTGTATTTCGCATTTTGCCATCCTTGGCTTTTAATTTGAAAGTGTCACATTTTGTGACGGTTTCATTTCCTTCTTTAATCATTCTAGATTTTAACGTTCGCCAATAATGAGATGCATCTACACTTTCTGTTAGAACCTCAATAACGTCAACTACACTGAAATAGTAATCTTCTTTTTCACTATCCCAAATACTTCTAATTTCTTTTTCTTCAAATAAATTTGAAATCAACTCTTGCTTATTTTTCATAATATTTCCCCACTTATAATATAGATTTCATTTTTAAAATATAATACATATTTTCGATTGTCAATATTTCTATATTGGGGTTATTTGTTAAGCTATTTGATATTCATCTTCTAATGAGAATTCAACATTTTCTTCAATCCATTCTTTACGAGGTGGAACATCATCACCCATAAGAATAGATACACGTTTTTCAGCAAGTTGTGCATCTTCAATATTAACTCTGATTAGTGTTCTACTACCTGGTTTCATAGTTGTTTCACATAGTTGATCAGCATTCATTTCACCAAGACCTTTATAACGCTGAATATCACATTTTTTACCACGTGACTTTTCTTTCATTTCTTCTACTGTATAAGCATATTCTATTTCTTTACCACTTTGAATTTTAAATAGTGGTGGCAAAGCAACAAATAATCTTCCATCCTCAATTAATGGTTTCATATAACGATAGAAGAATGTTAATAATAGACATTGGATATGTCCTCCATCTTCATCGGCATCGGACATGATTATTACTTTTGAATATTCACAGTCTTTAATATCAAAGTTTGATCCATATCCAGCACCAATTGTATATATCATTGTATTTATTTCTTCATTCTTTAAAATATCTTCTTCTTTTGTTTTTTCAGTATTAAGTACTTTACCACGTAAAGGAAGAATTGCTTGATAGCGTCTATCTCGACCTTGTTTAGCTGAACCACCTGCTGAATCACCCTCGACTAAGAATAATTCTTTTTTGTCTTTATCCTTACTCTGAGCAGGAGCAAGTTTTCCAGAAAGACTTCTTTCTTTATTATTCTTTTTAGTACCTTTTCGAGCTTCTTCACGAGCTTTACGAGCAGCTTCACGAGCAATTTTACTACGTAAGCTTTTATTAATTATTTCTGTGGCAATTGCTTTATTTTCTTCTAAATAAACCTTTATTTGTTCAGTTACTATACTTTCAACAACTGTTTTTGCAGCAGGAGTTCCAAGTTTTCCTTTAGTTTGACCTTCAAATTGAAGAATTCCTTCGGGAATTTTTAAACTAATAACAGCAGTAAGACCTTCTCTAACATCACTACCTTCAAAAGCTTTATCTTTTCCTTTAACAAAACCATTAGCTTTGGCATAATCATTAAAAACTCTGGTTAGGGCTGTTTTAAAACCTACTTCGTGTGAACCTCCATCAATAGTTTTAACATTATTTACAAATGAGACAATATTCTCATTATATGTATCAGTATATTGCATAGATATTTCTACATCTATTTTATCTTTAGTTCCATTAATACTTAATACTTTATGAAGAGCATTTTTACCTTTATTTAAATCTTCTACAAACTCTTCAATTCCTCTTTCATAATGAAATTTAGCATTACGATCATCTTCTTCATCAACTACTTCAATAGTTATATCTTTTAATAAGTAAGCTGATTCTTGCATTCTTTCACAGACTGTTGTATAGGAAAAGTTAATAGTTGAAAATATTTCTTCATCCGGCATAAAGCGAACTGTCGTTCCGGTTTTATTGGTGGTACCAATCTTTTTTAGTGGTACAGCTACATGACCACCATTTTCAAAACGGATATATGACTCTTCTTTATCACGTTTAATTGTTACTTCCATCCATTTAGATAAAGCATTAACGACACTGGAACCAACACCATGCAAACCACCGGATACTTTATAGCCATCACTTTCAAACTTACCACCAGCGTGGAGTACTGTATAAATTACTTCAGGAGTACTTTTTCCAGATTCATGAATACCAGTTGGCACTCCACGTCCATGATCTTCAACGCTTACTGATTTATCTTTATGAAGAGTTATTTTAATATAATCTCCATAACCATTAATAGCTTCATCGACAGAGTTATCTACTATTTCCCAAATAAGATGATGTAATCCTCTCTTATCAGTTGATCCTATATACATACCAGGGCGTTTTCTAACAGCTTCAAGTCCCTCTAATATTTTAATTGATGATGCATCATATTTTCCAGCCATTTTTATCACTCCTATATTTCCTATTACATTATACATAAAACTTTACATTTTATCAACAAAGCTTTACTTTATTTTACATTTTTTGTTGATATATAAAGGTTTTATTAAAAAAGAATCAAGACAATTACTTGATTCTTTTAATACTAAAATTGATTTCATATTAAGGATAATATCTTCTTATTATATTATTACTTATTATTTTGTTTGGCAGAAGCAGCAATTTCTATTTTAATGTCATTAGATAATTTAGCTAATTTACCTATTTTGATATTATCTCCTTCAATCTTATTATCGTTTCTATCATTCATCGATGCATTTTTTAAACCTTTTTCATGTTTGATAAATTCATCGTTTTTTATAATATTAGATAAACTTTTCTTTGTTTCTTTTTCATAAGTATGTCTAGCTTCCTTGTTTCTATATCTTGCATACATGGCAGCATAAAATATAAAGCCAGCTAGGAAAAGAAGTGCAAAAATACCACTTCCGTCATCATCATCAGAATCAGAAGATGCCATAAGTAACATTATACCTAGAGCTGAACAGATTATTTCAATAATAGTAGATACTGCGATCAGTAATGGATTATTTATTGGTATACTCCCCATGGTTTCATTAGTTCTAGCATTAACAGCTACATAATGAAGAGTTTTTTTATTTCCTTTTATTTCCATATAAGAATATAACCACACAGGTAGATAAGCAGCTAGCCATTGAGTACCTACTATATGAAAGTCTTCTGTGGTCCAATTTATTCCACGATCATAAAATTCAGCCTCTTCTTTGGCAGCGAATCTTGCAACATCTTTAAATTGATTATTAACTTTTTCTTCTAAGTCATCAATATTTACATCTCTTCTTTCAGATGTATAGCCAACAAGATAATTTGATTGATACTGAACACAATTCTCTGTATCAAATGGCATGATACTATTAATTATGTTATTAGTTTGAGAGTTAGATGTCTTATCTAATCTCTCAGAATTTGATTCAATTGATAAATCATCAATTAAAATATCAAACTCTCTTCCAACTTTATATACATCGGCATCATATCGATATTCTCTATCATCGCCTGAACCAACTGTATATTTTCTTACTAAGTGTTCTCCCTCACCTTCAAATTTAGCATGAGCATTGGCATCAACTATTAAATAAGGAAAATATACACCCATTATATTTTCGGTTGTAAATTCTTTTTTAAAAGTAGGATTAGCAAAAAATCTTCTTTTCTTAACAAAATCTTGAATTTTGGCTTCAGCTTCTTGTTTCTTTGTTTGAAATGGCAATATCATATCAGGAATAGCACCATTTTCTAGTTGGTTATTTACTGATAAAACACTTCGACACCAGTGACACCTAGCGTGTGGAGCGTCACTAGTATCAATTACTATTTCAGCACCACAACCACCACATTTTAGAGTGACCATGTTGTTGGCACCTTCTTTAATGTTTTGGGTACCTTTACCTACTATTTTTCCTTGCAAATTAGAGATGTTTTTCTCAACACCAATAAGTTCTTTGCCATCAAACTCTGACATACAATAATTACATCTTAATTTACCAGTATTAGGATTTGGCATTATTTCACTAGCACCACAATTAGGACATTTATATTGTCCATCTTTGATATTACTATTTACATTTATAGTTTTCACTTCTGCTTGTGGTATGTTTTTTTCTACATTTACATTTTTTTCTTCCATAAAACTTCCTCTATTATAATCAAATTATAACAAATAAGTTTTACTCTATCAATTAAAAACATAATAAAAAAGTTATCTTTCGATAACTTTCTTTTTAATAATTGAAACCTTTTCTTTTACTTAAGAAAATAGATAGTCCAACTAAATATAACATTGTTACAATTAGTCCTGCAGTAGAACCACTTTCTTCATTAAGTCCAGTATTAGGAATTTCAATTGGTTGATCTTTTGCTGTATTAACGTAGTAAACTTTTATAACATTTTTTTCTTCATCAACAGAAATTGTTAATGGTAAGTTTTCTACTTTATCAAGTTCATACCCTTCTTTTGCTTTATCTACATATGAAGTTATTTCATCTCCAAATGTTTGATTAACATAAGTTACAGTTGCATCTTCATCTAATTTACCATCATAGTAGTATTCAACTGTATAAGTTAAATCATCTCTTTTTACATAGATTACATCTAAGTTATTCTTAGTTTTATCTTCTGTTATTTTGATTGAATCTGCTTGATTGTCTTGTAATCTGTATCCTTCTGGTACACGATCCATCAATTCTTCTTCTGTTAGAGTTACTGTTGAATCAAATTCTGCTTCATCTTCTACAGTATCACCAATTTTATTAGTAGATTTTCCATCATTATAATAATAATTTACTGTATATTCGAAGTTATCTTTAACATAGATTACATCTAAGTTGTTCTTAGTTTTATCTTCTGTT
>JAFRHI010000031.1 GCA_017433415.1 Bacilli bacterium | reverse complement strand
TGAATGATACGATAAGCTAAATTTTCATGCTCTCCCCAATCCTCTTGAGAAAAATCTCCCATAGGATTGATAAAACCATAATCAAAAATATAATCATCATTTACTTCTTCTGGCTGTACTTTACCAGTAATTTTTTCAATGACTTCGTTATCATTATTGCTATTTTCAAGATAATGAGTAAATAAATTAAATTGGTCAATATTTAATTTATAATTTTTAAAAATATTCTCAATAGATAAAGCCTTAGATTCTTTTTCATCTTTGTCATAGAAAGAAATCCAACCCCAATTACCATACTCAGTATAAGCATAAGTAATATTATAAAGCATAACAATAAAATATACACCGATTTTAATTTCCGTATTTAAATCAAAAGCTGGCAACATTGTATTGTTATTACCCATTGCCATTTTAACAGCACAAATATAATGCCAAACACCCTTTTTATATCCAGAACATTCTTTATTGATATTAATTGTGATTTCATTATCAGGACAATTACAATTATCACTATCATCACAATAACGACAACCAATTCGTTGACAATGAAAAGTAACCATAATAATATCTCCTTTATGTTTGTGCTAGTAGTATATCATGCTTTGGGAATGTTTGTCAAGTAATTTTTAAAATTACTTCAAATAATTATTATCCATTAACCAATTAAGATATTTAAGAAAAGGCTTGATAATAATAGTAACAAATAAAAGTATAAAAATTAATTGAATAAATATGTTCTGAGTAAAGAAACATAAAATACTAGCAAAAATAGTAACAATAATAAGTAGAGGCACAATAGCATAAATCATTAACTTAACAATCCATTTATAAGTAATATCTTCCATAATAAATCTCCTTTTCCATATTTTATAGTTTGATTATTCTTATTTTTTGTATTATATTAATATCATCAGCGAAAGCTGTTTATATTATTAAAGGAGGTATACCTTAATGTGTGGTTTTAATCTAGCTGTACTATTTCAGCTTCTTTGCCAGATGTGCGGCATCTGTAGTGGTTAATAAATAGTAGATACTACGACCTCTTAATAGGGGTCGTAGTTCTTTATTAAAACACACCATGTTCCACAAATATCTTAGAAGGGATATAATTCTTTTGCTTTATAACACCTATTACTTTTTTAATATTTTTTAATCTTACAAAAGCGGAATGTAAAGTAAGTTTATCAAAACTGTAATAAGTGGGGCTATATGCCATAAACTCATTATAACCACAATTAGAACAACAATAATAATGTTCACATACTCCAATAGGAGGGTCATACATCATTTCATCATGTTCTTCATCATATTTTGCATCACAAATAGGGCAAGATATATTCTTATAATATCCACCATCTTTATAATATCCAATATCCATATTTAATTCTTAACACAAATTTCATGAATACTAATAGAGAAAATGTTATAATACTTCTTTAATGTTTCTTTAATTTCTGGTGCTCTATATTTAGCATATTTTTCTTCTGAAAAATAAATAATTTCATAAGGTAGAAATTCTCGAATAATCTTTACATGTGAATTATGATGATAATTATGAGAATTTGGCTCAACTACATAACCAATTACTGTATTCCCATTTTCATCAATATAACTAGCTTTAAGACAATATGCTACTGTTTTCATTACTTTAATACCTCGTCTACAAGTTGATTAACCATCTTCATATCTGCCTTACCTTTTAAAGAAGATAGAGACTTCATATAAAGACCCTTACTCTTTTTGTCAGTATTGCCAATAACAGGGATTAAATTAACAATAGCAAGTTTAATTTCATCTGCTGTCATCATTGTGGGTAGAAACTTATCTACAATAGCAATTTCACGTTCAGACTTATTTTTAAGTTCATCATGATTAGCCTTAATAGCCCAATCAAGAGATTCTTGACTACCCTTTTTAATCTTCATTAACACAGTAATAACTTCATCTTCATTGAGTTCATGCATAGCAAGCTTTTCAGCCTTTTGTACTTGGTCTAGGATAAATGAAAAAGCTGCCTTATCTTCCTTACGACCATCCTTCATGGCATCATACATTTCGCTACGAATTTTCATTGTAATTTCATTCATATTTATAAATCTCCTTAATAATCAAAACCATAAAATTGTTCAATTAAGATTTTAGCATAATCATGGCTACTTGTTACTGGTACATTATTATGGTGAAGCATATTTGCCTTATCTTCTTCTGAGGCTTCTTTAAGCATAATACGCCAATCAGCTAGTACTCCATCATAAGCACCAATATTACATAATAAAGAATTTTTATGATTTTCTAATCTTTTTTCTTCTAATTCTTTATCTGGCCCATCAGGAAGGCAATTAATAAATTGTTGTATAGTAAGGATTTTTTGAATATTATTGTTCATACTATTCTTAATATCCCATAATGCATCACGATATTCATCAGCTTTAGTATCAATCCAATTAGGCTGAGGTTTTTCTTTTTTATTAAAATTTAACATAATAAAACTCCTTTATATGTATTTTCATAAAGATAATAACATATAAAGGAGGTATTTGTCAAGTAGTTTTAGAAAATTTTTTCAGAAATAACATAAATAGATTCAATAACTGAATGGAAACGAGCAAAGTATGCATATAAAGCTACCATAGATTTAACATCATTATCATTAAATCCAATCAAACTTTTTCTAAAAAAATCATATGCTCCACCATAATATTCCATAGCATTAACTAATGCTTCTTTAAGCGTCACATTTTCTGCAAGATAGGTACTATCATCATCATATGTAAATAAAAATGTCTTTTTATCCATAATTATTATAACCTTTTATTCGTCAAAAGTATAAATTTTATCTTCTTCTTTTGTATTAATTAGATAATATGGCGCTCCAACACCCATGCAATATTCTGTTGCTGCCCTTAAAGCATGAAGAATATGATTTTCAGGTTTCATCTTATCTCCATATAATCGGTTTGTAGTGATTAAACTGCCAATAGCAGCTACTTCTCCACTACCAACAGAAGCAAAGTTATGTATTGGTGTTAAAACAGAATAATCATTTTGAATTTCAAATAATTGATTCTTTACTCCTACTAGGAAATTACAACCTCTACTTGTTTCATTTTCATCTGGTTGATTTTCTTGTAATAGTTTAATAACATTGGGAATAAAAGTCTTAACCATATATTTATGGTTGATTTCATCTTTCTTTTTATACCAATCTAATTCAGGAAAGAGTGATTCACTATAACGTAACAAATCCATGCTACGATATGAACCACATACACCCATAATTACATTCTTAAATACATCTTGTCTAAATACTTTTGGAACACTAAAAAGTTCATGAGTATAACCATTAGAACCCATTGAATCTGAACCCATCCAAACAGTATCATTTTTCTTATCAATATAACCTACAATACAAGTCATGTTTAATATTCTCTTCCTTTCCAAATAAGACGAGCAATTAGTTCATTAGCTCTAATACAAATATTATAAACAGCATGTTCAATATCTGAATCTGTATAGTCTATCTCTTCATGATTGATATATGTCATAAATGGCATATAAAATTTATCAAAAATACAATCATTAAAACAAAGACAATATTGACTATCGTTAATCTTAAAACAAAGTCTAATATCATAATTATCTACTTCTTTAAAATATTGAGTTTCTACAAATACCCAATCTTGCAACTTATCTTTAAGTCTTTGAACTACTCCATTAATAAATGCTTTACGATTCATTATAAGCTCTCCCAATTTCTTCCAAATATAATTTTTGTAACTTATCTAATTCTATTGATAATCCTGCTATTCTTCCTAAGCATCTATTAATAGAATTTTGTTTGTCTTGAATATCATTTTGATATTTTTGCATATATTCTCTATAAGCATCAATGTCATTAATTCGTCTTTTAATTTCAGTATTAAGATATTTTTCTCTATTAGTTGGGAGTTTAATATCAAAATCTTTTGCTTTTTTAACAAATACATAACGAGAATTAGTAAAATCATAACGACCATGTTCAATAGCATAGTGCATACTTTCTAAACTATATACACTACTTTTCTGAATAATTCTTGGTTGAGTATCGCCACCAGTAACACAAACATAATAATCTTTATTTTCATATACTACTGTATAACGATTTTTTAATGGTTGTTTATCTCCTGTCCAATCATGTCCTAATTCAAAAATGTGACCATATTCACTCATATTTATCCTTCCTCTCCAATTTTAGCAATTAAAACATTAATAGCTGTTACTAAAGCCATATGATAATCAGTTGATTGCTTACCATCTTCTTCTAGCTGTTGTAAATATTGCCTGAGAATTTTTATGCTACTAGAATATGGTTTATCTTTATCATAATGAACATCAATTGTATCTACAATAGGATGAATAATCATCTTTTTGTTGTTTTGGATACAATCTTCATCTTCTACTTTAACATTAGCTTGACCTGTAATTAATTCTGTTTCTGCTTTAATAGCATCACGCAGTTTATCAATTTCTTTCTGTCCATATTTAGTTGTATCTAAATCAAAGGTTAGAGTAAAACGATAAAGCATAATTAATTCTTAGAGTTCTCCTTAATAAGATTTTTCAGTTGAAGACATAATAAATTTAATTCATCACGCTTTTTATTAATATTATTAACTTTTTCTTGTACTATTTCTTCATTAAAAGTAGTTTTAAGCATTTCTTTTAGATGTTCTCTAATATTTTCTTCATTTAAAGAAGATGAAGATAATTCACATAAATCAAAAGCTAACCATTCTTCGGGAAATGTCTCATAGCAATCTACCCAATCCTGAGCTAATTGTAATGATGAACCTAACATTTCAAATCCAAGAAAAGTATTCAATAAAGGCATTGCAACATCATCTGATTGCTCTACATCAGGATTATCTAGTAAAAGATTAAAACCATATTCTGTTTCTACTAAATACCAATACCATCCTTCTGCATCAAAAGGTACTAATCCTAAATGATGGATTTTAGGATTAAGCATATCTAAAAACATTTCAAATAGCATTGTAGCACCAGATTGAAGATAAGAAGCATGAAACATAGAGGCATATTCTTTAGGAATATTAGGGCAATATTTATAAATATTAAATGTAGTCCACCCACAATCAGGTCTAGTAAACATTAAATCACTCATTAATATCTTCCTCATTTAATGTTGGCGTTTTAATAGTAATATTTCCTTGAATTAAAGATTCATTAATTTTCTTTTCTGCTGCTTCTTTTAATTCTTTATATTCTTCAATAACTTCATTACGAACACGTTCTAGGATTCTTGCACGTTGTTTTTTTGTAAAACGTTTGTACCAAGGTAATGTTAAAAGGCTATGTAATTGTCTTTGAGTAATTTCTTGTTCAATTCTAGCATCTAGTAATTGCCTTTCAACATATGCTTGCATAATTTTAACATTAGAATTAACTTGTTTTACAAAATCTTCTACAAATATTTCTCTCGCTTTCATTGTAGCTTCTGTTCGTTGAACAGAAAGATTTAATGCTTTAGTATTTTCTAATGTTAAAGCTGAATTTTTTTGAAGAATACTTAAATTTTTATCAGTTCGTTCCTTATATTCTTTATATTCATTTATGTGTTCTTCAAAATTCTTAGTGAATGTATTTTTATCTGATTCTAACGATTCCTTAAATGTATTAAATTGTTCTATTGTTGTAAAATTATCACTAATAGCATAATGAGTTTCAAGAGGCTGTAATTTTAAAAAAGCCATATTATATCCTTCCTTATTATAAATAACAAAAATATGTGGTGTTATAATATGGAGCATCATGATAAAAACTCTTATAAACTCCGCTACCTTGCTTAAAAGTAGCTTGATAAACTACATTGTCTGGACATTCATACCGATGCTCCAATACTATTCTAGCGTTATTATAGCATCTTTCTGTAATTTTGTCAAGACTAATTGTAGAGATATTTAAATTATATCCCATCTTAATTGCTCTATAATATTGTCCTTGTTCATTAATGACTTGTGTTAAGGTGGGATTTACCATGTTTTGATTAATTCCACCCATCTTTTGACGATTTAAAATTACACAACCTACTAATTGTTGCTCTTCATTAGAAGCATCACCAGCTTCATCAA
The DNA here is from genome assembly GCA_017433415.1 of Bacilli bacterium. Lineage (GTDB taxonomy): Bacteria > Bacillota_I > Bacilli_A > RF39 > UBA660 > UBA3789. Next base: position 1,466 of record JAFRHI010000031.1, on the reverse strand, counting down.
ATAGCATATACGCCATAAGATTTAAATCATTATCTGAGTATGGATATAAATAAGAACCAGTTTCAAGAGCTTGATTAATACGTTCAAGTTCGGCATACGCCTGTGTTACTAAACCAGTATCATTCATATTTAATGCTTCTGCGCTTTTGATAAGTTCATTAATTTTTATTACTCTATCTTTTAATTGACTTTTCGTTGAAGCAGAAATATCAAAATCATCAAAATATGTAGGCTCAATTTCAACTTTTACTACAACTTCTTTTTCAACAATAGTGGGCGCAATCATCTTTACTTTGTTTGACCCTGTAGAATTAACAATAGCACCTTTATCATACGTTGCACTAACACAACTAGCAGTAAGCAAAATTGTAAAAATGATGATACCAGCTAAAGCAAAAGAATAACTATTCTTAATAAAGAACCTCTTAATCTTTTCTAAATTTAGCATTTTTTACCATCTCCTTAAAAGTTTATAGTGGTAGTATAACATATACTACCACTTTTTGTCAAGTAAAAAATGTAACAATTTGTAACCTTTATTTCAAAAGTGTTACAAAGATTATTAATTTGTTGTATTCTCTAGCTTTTCTCTAATTTCTTCGCAAGCATGTTTTGCTTCAACTAAGGTACAATTATGTTCCCAACGATATTTCTTTATTGCATAAATCATTGATTTATTTTTAATAAGAAATTCTACAGAAGGATTATCTAATTTGCAAGTTAAAGTAGTTTTGAGAAGATTATTTAAAAATTCATAAAATTCATTTTCGTATTCTTCATGAACAATAGGGTCTTTTCCTGTAACAATATGAAAAGCATTGATAATATTATCTAAAGTAAAAATATCTCCATCTTTACATAGATAGAAAATTGGTTCGTCAAGATAAGAATTTTTAATACTCATAAGTAATTTCCTTTCTAATAGGCTAATCTAGTAAGAAACGGACATTTACCCGTTGATGGACGATTACCAACACAAATTATGCTTATTTTCCTCTATTTACTTTTATCTTTTCTTTAATGGATGAATATCATTTAAATCATATTTCATAGGATAACGGAAAATAGAAGCATAGCATTTAGGGCAATCTGTAATTAAATTACTAGCTTTTACTCCACCATGATATGTATATGGAAAATCTTCCCATTCATCAGTTGTCATTAAAAAACTAGTGCCACAATCAGGGCAAGTAATAAATTCAGGTGGATTTTTAAAAGTACCTTCTACTATCAGTTTCATCTTTATCTTCTCCTAATTTTTTCCTAATTTTTTAACACTTTTATCAATATCCTTTAACTTATCCATAATTCCAGCTAAACAATCTCCAATAGAATCAATAGGATGATAAAGTTTATTTACTGATTCATTACTATTCATTGTTTTAAAGAAAAGTAGGAAAAATACTCCTATAGTAATCCGACTTAAACATGATGCAATATTCCCTAGATTGTTATTAATGCTAGTT
>JAFRHI010000030.1 GCA_017433415.1 Bacilli bacterium | reverse complement strand
TTCTTCTTTTTCTTTTTCTTCTTCATCTTTATTTAAAAGTTTATTAATTTGTCTATCTAACTTATCAAGGTCTTCTTTATTATTCATGAACTCACCTCTTTAATTATCAAAAAGTAGACATTGTCTACTTTTCTTTTATTCGACTTACAAAATTATACATTCCATCATCAGCAAGTTTAAAAGTATAAACATACTTATATTTATCATCCACTTGTCTTGTGGCATCAGTTTCTTCTATACGACCATTGGCATCTTCTTTGTAGCTTATTTCTTCTACATCTTGATATATTTTTATTTCATCATCTATCTTAGTAGCTTTAGAAAGTTTATAACTTGTTCCTCCAGGTCCACAAGTTCCACCACCTTCGATATATTGTGAATAGTAATTATCAGTTTTTGAATCATAATATAATTCTTCTATTCCGAAAACATCCATTTGAATTGGTTTAGATGTATCAAGCTTAGCAGCTGTTCCAAACAACATTTTATATTGTGCTTCAACATACTTTCTAGTGTAATATGTTGCTCCTAAATCAACTTCTCCACTATTATCATATCTAACCATATGATTTTTTCTACCATTTACAGTTGGAGCTTCACTACTAAGTGCATAGCTTTTGTCACCAGTAAGATTTCTAGCTAATAATCTTAAATCAATATAACTAGTTTGTGAATCACTATGTACAAAGTCTTTTGTATAAGTTATTTCATTATTATCTGAAGTGGCAAATTCCCATCCAGCATAACAAGATTCAGATTCATCATAAGTAACTTTATTATATAAATATTGTACTAATCTTGAATCAATAGATAATTCTTCAGTATTTGAATCCTTGCTCTCTTCACTTTGATTAGCTGATACTCCACATTTATTATGTGTATCATAATAGTATTTTCCTCCAAAGAAACCACATACTAAAAATAGTATTAATAAAAGTATAATTACTAATGTTTTATTATTCTTTTTTTCATCCATAATATCTCTTCCACCTTTGCCATAATTATAACATAGAGAAAGAAAAAAAGTGTACATATATGTACACTTTACAAAATCATTTACAAATATTTACATATTCATTTGAGCTGCTACTTCTTCAGCAAAGTTTTCTTGTTTCTTTTCAATTCCTTCACCTACTGAATAACGTAACATTGAAACGATTTCTCCACCGGCATTCTTAACATAGTTTTTAACATTAAGACTAGAATCCTTAATAAAGTCTTGTTCCTCTAAACAAATTTCTTTAAAGAATTTATTTAATCTACCAGTAGCCATTTTATCTAAAATTTCATCTGATTTCTTAGCGTTCTTTTCATCATTTTTCATTTCGCTCTTAATCATTTCTTTTTCATGTTCTATCATATCTTCTGGAACTAAATCTCTTCTTACTGCAACTGGATTCATTGCACATACTTGCATAGCAACATCTCTAGCAACGTCTCTATCAGCTCCTTTTACTACCACGATAGAAGTAATCTTTCCACCCATATGTGAATAAATACCAAATTCTTCATCATCTGCTTTAGTAATTCTTTCGAAACGTCTAAATGAAATCTTTTCTCCAATAGTAGCTGTTGCTTCTACAATTCTTTCAGCAATTGTCTTTCCATCTTCTAATTTTACTTCTTTAGCTGCTTCATAATCTTTACAATCACTAAACATTAATGCTTCTCTTAATTCTTTAATTAAATCATGGAATTTTTCATTCTTAGTAACGAAATCTGTTTCGCAGTTTACTTCAAAAATAATTGCTTCATTATCATTTCCTGCAGCTTCAGTTAATCCTTCAGCAGCAATTCTTGATTCTTTCTTAGCTGCTTTAGCAATTCCCTTTTCTCTTAACCAATCAACAGCTTTATCCATATTTCCTTCGCAAGCTTCTAGGGCTTTTTTACAATCCATCATACCTGCGCCTGTTTTTTCTCTTAATTCTTTTACATCACTTGCACTAAACATATATATCCTCCTCTTTATATTTTTATACAAGAAAAGAGATGATAATAATCAATTATAAACTATTAATTATATTCATCCCTTCCCCTTTTATTTTTACTTATTTAAAGCGTCTACTAATTCTGCTTTCTTCATTGTAGAGTAACCTTTAATTCCTAACTCTTTAGCTTTTGCTTTTAAATCAGCTAAAGTTAAACTAGCTAAATCTTCTTTTTCTTCTTTCTTTGCTGCTTTCTTAGCTTTCTTTTCTTCGATTACTTCTTTAACTTCTTCTTTAATCTCAGCTTTTTTAGCTTTTACTTCTTTTTTAACTTCTTCTTTTTTCTCTTTAATTTCTTCTACTACTTCTTTAGCTTCTTCTATGATTTCTTCTTTCTTTGCTACTTTTTTAGCTTTCTTTTCTTCTTTTACTTCTTCTGTTCCTTCTACTTCTTCTGCTTTGTTTTTGTCATCTTCACTAATATAATCAATTACTTCACTACCATTAACTTCAGCAATTGCATTAGTTAAAACTCCAATTAATAGTTTAACTGAACGAACAGCATCATCATTACCAGGAATTACATAATCTACCATATCTGGATCACAGTTAGTGTCTACGATACCAAATACAGGAATACCTAAAATACGAGCTTCTTTAATAGCTATTTCTTCTTTACGAGGATCAACTATTACCATAGCTTGAGGCATTCTTTTCATTTCACGAATTCCTCTTAAGTTTTTATTTAACTTATCATATTCTTTTTTAATTTGGATAACTTCTTTTTTAGGTAAAGCTTCAAAAGTACCATCAGTTTCCATAGTTTCTATTTCTTCCATTCTTCTAATTCTTGAACGGATAGTCTTAAAGTTAGTTAGAGTTCCACCTAACCATCTTTCATTTACAAAATACATTCCAGTTCTTGTAGCGCATTCTTCAGCAGCTTCTTGAGCTTGTTTCTTAGTACCTACAAATAAAACTTTTCCTTCTTTTTCAGCAATAGCTTTCATTGCTTCATAAGCTTCTTCTAACTTTTTAACAGTTTTTTGTAAATCGATAATATAAATATCATCTCTTGTAGTGAAGATATATTCCTTCATCTTAGGATTCCATCTTCTCTTTTGATGTCCAAATTGAACACCAGCTTCTAATAAATAATTCATTGATACAACAGTCATTTTTTAATCTCCTTTTCGTTTTAATCTTCTATTAGTTTCTAAAACTTATCACCCTAAGGCACTAGATAAGTAAATTCACTAATATGTTTATTTTTCTAAAGCTTCAATAATTTCAGCTTTCTTTAATCCAGTTACACTAATTTTCTTTTTAGCAGCAACTTCTTTTAATTCAGCTACTGTCATTTTAGAATAGTCAACCTTCTTTTCTTCTTTTTTTGTTTCTTTCTTTTCTTCCTTCTTAACTGTTTCTTTCTTTGCTGCAGTTTTCTTAGCTGATTCTTTCTTTGCTCCAATAGTTACTTCATTTCCAGCAACTTCAGTAGCAGGTTTAATCTTACCAGCTTTACCATCTTTAGCAACTTTTACTAATTCAGCAAATGCTTTTGGATCATTAATAGCGATTTCTGATAACATCTTTCTATTAACTTCTACTCCTGCTTTATTTAAACCTTCAATAAATCTAGAATAAGAAATATCATTTAATCTACAAGCAGCATTAATTCTTGTAATCCATAATTTTCTGAAATCTCTTTTCTTTTGTCTTCTATCTCTAAAAGCATATTGTCCAGAATGCATTAATTGTTCTTTAGCTGTCTTATATAATCTATGTTTACTTCCGAAATAGCCTTTAGCTTCTTTTAATACTTTTTTATGACGAGCTTTTGTAACTGCTCCATTTCTAACTCTTGCCATGTCTATTCATCCTCACTTTCTAGATTAAATAATATTCTTTAATCTGTTTTGATCTGCCTTACTAAGGTTAGATCCCTTTCTACAGCTTCTATTGTAGCTTGCACTTTTTGAACCAGTGTTATGTCTACTACCTGGTTTTCCAATTTTAATATCATTTTTACGTTTTTTAAATACTTTTGCAGTACCTTTATGTGTTTTAATTTTTGGCATTTTCTCTTCCTCCTACATTTTTATTTTTTAGGTATTAACATCATAGTCATAGTTCTACCATCTAGTTTTGGTTGTTGTTCTACATCTGCATACTCTTTTACTCTATCGGCGAAACGCATCAATACTTCTTTACCTAATTCAGTATGAGCCATTTGACGTCCTTTGAAACGAATAGTAAGTTTAATCTTATCTCCTTTTTCAAGATACTTTGTTGCATTTCTAAGTTTAGTTTCAAAATCTCCGACATCAATAACAGGTGATAAACGATACTCTTTAATCTCACTCATATTAGCTTTTTGTTTCTTTAAAGCTTCTTTAGCTTTCTTTTGTCTTTCGTAACGATATTTATTGTAATCCATTACTTTACAAACGGGTGGATTAGCATTTGGACTAATTAAAACCAAGTCTAAAGCAGCATAACTAGCTAAAGTTAATGCATCACTAATAGACTTAACTCCCACTTGTTCACCATTAGGTCCAATTACTAGAACCTCTGGTACTTTAATTTGATCGTTAATCAACATGTTATTATTATCCTTTGCGATATTTAACACCTCCATAATAATAAGAAAAGCGGATATAAAACTTATATCCACTTAAAAACCACAATAAAATATTTAATATTTTTATTTTTCTTTGGCTTTTTACCTATCGCTATTGGCAATCAGGTGGATATAAATCACTTTCCTATTTTTCTCGACTAGTAATATTTTATGCAAAATATTCTTATTTGTCAACACTTTTATTTACTTTTATGATGTTTTTTATTAGTATCTTGATTAAATCCTGTAAGTGATAAAAAGTATTGATAAATGTCATCTCTTTTAACTACTTGTTTATTTTCTATTAAGTTGTTTCTAAATCTAATAAACATTTTAAAGAATCTATCAACATAACTATATTCTTCATTAATATCAGCTTTAATTGGAGAATCACTATTAAAATCAAAATCAACTTCTCTACGTTTAATATCTTCAGGGAATGTTGCAATATGGCAATATCCTTTATTAACAGAATATTCCTCTTTAGACATTTCTCCCATTTTTGCATATTCAATCAATACTGGTTCTATTTCATCCTTTTTGCATATTAATACAGAAAGATATTTCTTAGATTCACCATTATCTTTCAATGTCACTGGAACATAAATAATCTCATGTTCTTCACTAGTTACATATTCACATAAACTTTTAGCTACAGTAACAACATCTATAAAAGGTATTTTGCTATTTATTTCCATAATATCCCTCCAGGTAGGACATATTATAACATAAAAAAGCAAAAACAGCAAGGTTTTTACTTATTACTACATATATTTATAAAATAATCTATTATCTTTCTTGAGTCTTCATCAAAATCATAACTAATTTCAGGATGCCATTGAATACCTATATTAAACTTCTTATCTCTTAATTCAACACCCTCTATAAATCCATCTTCACTTAAAGCATTAACTATATATTCATTTTCTACATCTACTTTATAATTATGAAAACTATTAACTAATATCTCATCCTTTTCAAGTATCTTATATAAATAAGTATCTTTCTTGAGTTGTACTTTGTGTGTCAATAGATTGTCATCTTCTTGATAGTGGTTTGATTCTTCAATCCTAGTTGGTTTAAATTCTCTATCATAATAACACATTAACTGCATACCTAGACATATCCCAAGAGTTGGAATATCTCTTTCTATACATCTTTTTACTAAGTATTGATCAAATGGAGTTATCTTGTTTCCTCCTGGAAATATTACTCCATCTACCATATCTAAATATTTTTCAATATCTTCTTTTTCTTTATCAGTTAATTCAGGATATTCATTATAGTGTGTATCCATATAATCTAAGTCTTGTACCTGAGTGATTGGTACTACAAAACCTCCTGCCTTTTGAATACAACGTCTAATCTTTTCTCCTAAAAATAAAATACATCTACCATCAGGCAATCTATTATATCTTAATGGAATTCCAATATTAGGCATATACTTCACCTCTATAATTAATTATAACATAATAAAATCCAAGAAAAGATTTTTCTTAGATTTTTTTATTATCCGATTCGGAAAGCTGGAGATACCCAGTTAGAGACATCAGCGGTACTATCTCCCCAATGACCTGTATCATTAACACGAATAAAATCATCAGAATCAACACTATCAGCAGTACGTAACCACCAATTTTTAGCATTTCCTTCATATTTCTTGATTGCACCATTATTATTGTCAGTAGTTACTCCTATTGACTTATAATAATCTAATTGTCTTGTTTCAACTTCTGCTGTATCCCTAGTTACTTCATTAGTAGTTCCTTCTTTTCCCCATACTTCTTTAGTTGATAATAAATATAATTTGTCAATACTTTCAAAATTACTAGAATCATCTTTACCATGACCTGATATTACTTTAGTAGTAATTATAGAATTCTTTAAAACTGTTGGCATTGCACTATATAAATCATTATTTATATAAGTTCTTAAACTTGTAGCAGGCCATCCTCCAACATTAGTATCTGATGAAGCCATCTTTCTTTCTAAAACAATATCTGCAAATTCTAAAACAAAACCACATGCTGTTTGTGAGAATCCTGTTGTTGAACATTCTGCTGGTGTTGATTTATTGGCTATTCTTAGAGTATGTATCCCAAATGATCCCAAATCTATTTCTTTTGTATCTCCAACATTATAATTACTTGTATTTCCAGAGTTAATATTAGCAATTATTGTTTCCCAAGAATGACTATTAAACGAGTGGTCAACAATTATTTCACTACCATCAGCTTGTGTATAATCAACTGAGAAAGATATACTAAATGTTTGATCTTCTGTTGGATAATTTGTTTTATCAGAATTTTCTATATAACTGAATCTTACTTTTAATGTTTCACTTGTGTTTGCTTTTAATTCTTGTTTATTGGCTAAAGGTGTTCCATCACTATAAGAAACAGTATATTCTAAATATTTTGCTTGTGCTGTAGTTAGTGTTGGACTAATTGAAAAACTATCTATCATTGCATCCATTGTTCCATCATTTGCCACATCTACTGTGAACTCGTAAAAGTCATTTGGTTCTGCTAATTCTGCAGAGAATTCTACTGTTGTATCATCTGTTATATTTGCAGGTGTAGTAGCTGTTACACTTCCTGTTGTTACATTTAAATTTTCAAAATGTACATCCCAAGAAGCCGCTGTTACATTAGCTGTTCCATTTATATTTAAATTACTCTTTATATATGCATATCCTGTTCCTATACTTGCAAGCACTATTAAAAGAAGAATATAGATAATATTCATTTTCTTTTGAAATTTTATTCTTTTGTCAAATCTCAATCTTCTCTTATACGCCATACTAATCTCTTCCTATTCTAAATATAGTATATCACTTATTTACCCATATAACAATTATTTATAAAAAAAGAAATCATTTAAATGATTTCTAAGTCTTCTTTCTTTTCTTCTATAGTTGGTTCTTCAACTGGTACTTGAGGAACATTTTCAACCACTGGTTCTGGCTGTTCTTCTACTTGTGGCACCTCTACTGGCACTTGAGGAGCACTTTCAACTACTGGTTCTGGTTGTACTTCTTCTTTTGCTTCTTCCACTACTGGAAATGCAGGTTGTTCTGGATTAACAGGTGGCATAATAGAAGTTAAATCAACCTTTTCATCCCCTTCAGTTTTCTTACGAATAGGAGACACCTTATAACTCTTACGATTAGATAGTTTAACTACAGTTGTCTTATCAATAGCCTTTAACATTTCTGAATCCATATCGTCACGATCTTTTTCTCTAACTTTTAATTCTTTTAGTTCTATTTCTACTGGAGAAACAACATCATCATTTAATTTTTCAACATAGACAAATGCTTCTTTTTCATCTAAAAGTACAAATGAACAAGATTCAGTTTGTTTTAAGTAACAAATTGGTTTTCTTAATTCTAATTGAGCATCTACTAAATCTTCCATTTTCTCTACATTAACAACATTTCTACCTTCTAAAGATGGAATTTTATTACTTTTTACTAAAATAGAATCATATGTATTCAAAATATTTTTTACTTTAGCTTCATACATTTTAGTAGGATTACTACTTGTGAAAATAGAACTTGCTCCTAGTATTACTAATACTAAAGCTCCTGTGAAGCATAATACTGAATATCCTGCATAATCAGTATTTTTTAATACTAAACCTATTATAACTAATGCAATTGCACATGCAACCATTATTAATCCCTTAAGATATTTTTTCATTGTAATCACTCCTAACCATAAAATAATTCAGTTAGCCAAACTGTAGGATATGCGATAACTGGTATTCTAATTCTAACTATACCCCTTATCTGTTTACGCATTACTGCATTGGAATCTGCGCTCTTATTAACATCTCCCTTAGTAATATAAACAGTCTTTCCTTCTTGTTTACCTATATCTACAATTCTATGAACTATTAAGTGCTTATCTTTTTGATAAGCTATTATGTCCCCTTTTCTATACTTTTGATCTTTTTTAGGTTTTTCTATAATAACCGCATCACCTTTATTAATTTTAGGACTCATTGATTCTGAACCTATACCAATCATAAAGTGTGGGAAGAATCCCGAAATTAAACATGCCAATACAACTATTATTACAGCTACTGGTATATCTAATAGTGTAAAATTACTTTTTGTAAAGATATGTTCAACTTTTTGATTTCTTTCATCAATTAAAGTAAATGCATTAATATAAATAACTAATGGTAGTGTTATTAAAAATAACGATTGTAAATACTCACCATAGTTAGGTACTATCGGAACTATAAAAATATAAATATCCATAATTAATCTATATAACAATGGTACTTTATATCCTACGTGATAGCATAAATATGTCATTACAGCATTTTTAATTATTACTGGAATAATTATAGTAGCACTCATTCTAAATAATGTTTCATAATCATTTAATGGAATGCTTCTAACTGATATTGCTATCTCAAATATAGTAATTACTAATGCATATAAAACAACAACTATTTTATTA
>JAFRHI010000003.1 GCA_017433415.1 Bacilli bacterium | reverse complement strand
TGTCGGTAAAAACAAAACAAGACCAATAGTTTGCTTCGTACAAAAAATAAGTCCTAATATTATTCCTAATAAGTAATCACTACAATTGTTTTTAAAGCAATAAATAAATAATATAAACATAAATACTAATAAAAAATTATATCCCGGAAAAACAGTAGAAACCATCGCAACAGGATAAGGTACAATTAAAAACAAAAGAAATAATATGCTTTTCTTACCTATAAGTTTTTCTAATAAATAAAACATACAAGTTAATAAAAAAGCTTGTTCAAAGTAATATACTAATATATTTTTACAAACAAATAAACCAATAGAATATAAAAATGGAGCAAATGGAGTTATGATCATATTAAAGTCTTTATAAGGTATTTCTCCTCTACTTATGGCATAACTAAATCCATAATTAACAAAAGTATCTCCCCTACTTAAAGTAAAGATAAAAACTAATGACGCAAAAAAGAAAAAAAACAGTAAAATATATTTAATTAATTCTTTTTTTTTCATATAATCTCCCTTAATTTTTATAATATATCTTATAATAATCTATTTCTTTAACTAATTTTAAATTTTTCATTACATATTCTGGTATTTCTTCTAAATATTGACAATGTTTTTTCCCCCTACAAGTAATACTTGTATCTACTACAAAATAATAATTCTTTTTTATTTTAATCTCCTTTAATATTTTATCCTTACCTTTACTTCCATAATTACCTCTAAAAAGCACTAAAAAATTATCTGCTTTTTTATTATTAGAACTTAACAAAAAAATAGTTTTAGATGGATCGCTTATTATAGAATAATCTTTATGTTTTAAATATTTATTTAATTGATCAATATTTTTCTTTTCTTTTTTTTCTAATAATACCACTTCATAATTATCATAACTATATGGTTCAAATTTCTGATAATTATTCCAACTTAATAATAAATATAAATTTATGAATACTGTAATGAGACCAAAAGATATTAATCCTAAATGTTTATTCTTAATAGTAAAATCACTATTATATAACCATACCACTATATAAAACAGTAAAAACAAGCAAATATGATATATATCAAAAATTGGAAATACAACCAATATATAAACTAATAAATAAAAATAGCTTATATCCTTGTTCTGATCTTTAATAAACTTAATTATCATTATCATTAATGAAATTAATACTACCATAATCGGTAATATATCTATATTTTTATTACCAATAAAGTCTGATACTCCTAATAAGCAAAGATCAATAAATTCATATAAATTTCCATATAAAAGTAGAATTATTATAAATATAATTCCCGGTATTATTCCATATAAAAACCTAGTTACTAGCTTCTTCTTATCTTTAACTACAAATAATAATGACACTAAAAATATAAAAACACCTATATTATGCTTAGTTATAACGCTAATACCAGAAACAAGACCAACCAACTTATCAGATTTATTATATTTATCAAAATATAATAACAGTATTAATTCAAATATAATTAAAAAATTATATCCTGGAAACATACAATATGCAAAGGGAACTATTACTGGTAAAAATAGCATTACAATCACTATCCAAGCTTTTTCATCTAGTATTTTAAACAGTAAATAATCCATCACTAATAAAAGAACAGACTGTTCTAAATAAAACAGCAATATTGAATGATTAAAAAGCAAAAAAGTACTATATAAAAAAGGCCCAAATAATGGTACTATTGGATTAAAATCTTTATAAGGTATACTACCTGTTACTATTCCATAGCTAAATCCATAATTATTATATGTATCCATCCTAAATACAAAATACACAGCAATCATGCATACATAGTAATAAACAAATAATAGAATGTACTTTAAATACCTTTTATTCATAATTATTCTCCCATAAAAATTATATCAAAAAAAAAAAAATAATGAAATATTATTCCATAATTTTAAAATGATTTCCACTATCCAAGTAAAGAATTCCTTTATGACCTTCTATCTGTGATAAAACATCATTATAATGATTAATTGCTTTAAACTTAGTTAAAGTAAGATAAACCATATTACCATCATCCATATAAAGTAAAAATCTATCTTTATCATAATCATTAGGCTGGTATTCAATATCACTTATTTTAGAAATAACATCATCATTAACCTTTCCCATAGAGTTAATAAATTTAGTATATTTTGTATCAGGAACATAATTTAATAATCTAGGAACATTAAAATTATGACTTATTTCCTCATCACCTATTTCACCAGAAACAAAAACAAATTTATTTTTATTTGTATCAAAAAACAATGGCTTAGCTTCCTTAATCTTTATTTCCAAAACAAAAGGATATCTTCTTTTTACCTTAGCAGTATCAATATAATTAGACTTTGCTAATTTTTTCTCTATTTTGTTTTTATTAATAAGTAAAAATTCAGGATAATCTTTAATATCAGCTATATTAATTATATAATCATCTTTTAAATAATTAGTACCACTAATAATTATATTTTTAGTTGGAATATTAATAATAAAATACACGCCAAAAAATAGTCCTGTTAAAATTAAAAGAACTAGTAAAAAATTAACTACTTTTAATTTCCTTTTTTTAACTATTTTTTTAGCCATATCTACTCCCAATTAACAAATTCTTGTTCAATTTTCAAATCAATATTATATTTTTCTAATACTGTATCATGAGCCAAATCAATCAAATATTTAATATCACTACTAGTAGCATTTTCATAATTTATAATAAAATTTGCATGTTTATCACTAATCATTGCGCCACCATATTTTTTTCCTTTAAGCCCTGCATCTTCTATTAATTTACCAGCAAAATTTCCTTCCGGATTTCTAAAGACACTTCCTGCAGAAGGATACTCTAACGGTTGTGTCTCAAGTCTTCTTTTTCTACGTTCATTTATTACTTCTTCAATTAGTTCTTTTTTACCTTTATTAAGTTTCAACAAAACCTCTAAACAAATATAGCCTTTATTTTTTTGAAGAAAAGAACTACGATAATGAAAATCCATTTCCTTATTCTCAAGACTTATAATTTTAAGATCAGGAGTCAAAACTTTAACACGTTGTACAATATATCCCATATCAGACTTATATGCACCTGCATTCATATATACAGCACCACCTACAGTACCAGGTATTCCTGAGGCAAATTCAAGACCAGTTAGTCCTTTCTTTGCTGTTAACAAACTAAGTTTTATTAAAGAAACTCCAGCTCCTGCCCTTATTTTATTTCTTGCTAAAAATTTAATATCATTAAATTCCGAAAGTCTAATCAAAACACCATCATAATTTTTATCACTAAAAAGTAAATTTGATCCATTTCCAAGTATCTTAAAAGAAATCTTGTTTTCTTTTAATAAACCAATCAATTTAACTAAATTTCTACTATTATTAGGATATACTACACATCTAGCATTACCACCTGTTTTATATGTAGTATATTTTTTTAAAGGCACATTCTCTTCTATTCTACCAATTTCATCTAATTTAATAATATCAATTATTTCTTTCATTTAATCACCCAATTATTTTTTTTGCTTCTTTATAAATTCTAGTAGCCGAATCAGTAATACCTAACGCTTTACAATTTTTAACCATATCATCATATTTATCCTGATTATGAAATAATTCGTCTACTTTTTTAATAATAATATCCTTAGAAAATTCCTCTTCACTAACAATTATACAAGCCCCTCTATCTTCTAATTCTTTTGCATTTTTATATTGATGATTATTTGTCACATATGGAGACGGTACAAGTATAGCTGGTAAACCTATTGCGGTAATTTCAGCAATCGTTGACGCCCCAGCCCTTGATATTATTAAATCACTATCTTTTAATAAATTAATCAAATCTTCCATAAAAGGAACAATTTTTACATTGGCACTTTTTTCAATATCTTTATAATCATCATAATATTTATTACCAGTAATTACAAGAACTTGATAATCTTTATTCTTAAATTCAGGTATTAATTCTTTTATTTTTAAAGTCATTGTAGTACTACCAAGAGACCCCATAACAATAACAACCAATCTTTTATTCTCATTAAATCCCAGTGTAGTTTTATTTCTCTTAGTAACATTAATTATCTCCTCACTACGAGGATTTCCAGTATAAGCAACTTTTTTCTTAGGGAAAAGCTCCAAGCTATTTGGGAGAGAAACACATATTTTATCAGCAAAACTACTAATAAACTTATTAGATAATCCTGGAATTGAATTTTGTTCATGTATCAAAACAGGGGTTTTTTCTAAATGTGCTGCATACAAAACAGGTGCTGTAATATATCCCCCTGCTCCTATTACAATATCTGGCTTAAACTTTCTTATCTCTTCTCTTGCTCTTTTTATTGCTAAACAAAATTTCTTTAACACAACAACATTAGCAAAAATATTTTTTCTATTTAAACCAACCATTTCTAAGCCAACAAATTTTATTCCAAACTTAGGAACAAGATCTTTTTCCATTCTATCACTTGTCCCTATATACAATATTTCACTATCTTTTTCTTGTTCTTTAATTTTGTTAATTATTGCCAAGGCAGGATAAATATGTCCTCCTGTTCCTCCAGCTACCACAATTGCACGCATACAATCACTCCATCTATCAAAATTATAGCATATCTTTCTACTAAATTATATAAATTAGTAGCTAGATATTACTAACTTTACATTATATTCTATTATATTATAAACATAGTTAGAACAATTGAAAAAAAAGAAAGAATATGATAAAATACAAAAAAAAAGAAAAGAGGGATAATATGAAAGCTATTGGAATCATTGCTGAATATAATCCTTTTCATAATGGTCATTTATATCATCTAAATAAAATAAAAGAAAAATATAAAGATTACATAATTATACTAGTAATGACAGGCAATTTCACTGAACGAGGAGATGTCACAATAATTGACAAATGGAAAAGAACAGAAATTGCTTTAAAATATGGAGTAGATATTGTAATAGAATTACCCTATCCTTTCGCAACTCAATCAGCCGATTATTTCAGTTATGGAGGAATAACAATTTTAGAGAAAATGAAAGCTGAAAGAATTATATTTGGTAGTGAATCTGATAATATCGAAGATTTAAAAATAATAGCCGAAACACAATTAAACAACCCAGATTTTGACAAACTTGTTAAAACATATTCAAAACTAGGTAATAATTATCCAACAGCTATATCTCAAGCAATCTTCGACTTAACTGAAAAAAAAGTAAAAACTCCAAATGATTTATTAGGAGTAAGTTATATAAAAACAATATTAAAATATAATTACAAAATTAAACCAGAAACAATAAAAAGAATAAATAATTATCATGATGAAACAATATCCAAAGAAATATCTAGTGCTACTGCGATTAGAAACGCTTTAAAAGAAAAAATAGATATTTCAGCTCAAATTCCTAAAGAGGAACTTAAATATCTAAATGATCTACATTTTATAGAAGATTATTTTCCAATTATAAAATATAAACTTCTAACAGAAAACAATTTAGAAAAATATCAAACAGTAGATGAAGGAATAGATCAATTATTAAAAAAAGCAGCAATTAAAGCCAAAAACTATGAAGAATTAATAAACTTAGTAAAAACAAAAAGATATACATACAATAAAATCACAAGAATGTTATTACATATACTATGTAATTTCACAAAAGAAAAAGCTAAAAAATATGATAAAATTAGATATATTAGAATTTTAGGATTAAATATTAAAGGAAGAAAATATTTAAATACACTAAAAAAAGAAATTGAATTACCTATAATAAGTAAAATATTAAAAGAAAAAGATGAAATGTTAGAATTTGAAATAGAAACAACAAAAATTTATGATATATATACAAACAATTTAGAAAAAAAAGAATTTCAAAAACTAA
This sequence comes from Bacilli bacterium, assembly GCA_017433415.1. Lineage (GTDB taxonomy): Bacteria > Bacillota_I > Bacilli_A > RF39 > UBA660 > UBA3789. Next base: position 23,272 of record JAFRHI010000003.1, on the reverse strand, counting down.
TTTATAAAGGAGAAGACCATGATTAAATCAAAGAAAACTGGACAGTTAATAGTTATATCTGCTCCCAGTGGCGCAGGAAAAGACACTGTAGTAAAAGAATTGATGAAAAAATATGGAAACAATAAATGGGTATCAGTTTCTGCCACTTCAAGAGAAGCAAGAGCAGGAGAAAAAGAAGGTGTTGACTACTTCTATCTAACAAAAGAAGAGTTTGAAAGGAAAATAAATGAAGGTTTTTTTCTAGAATACACAAATTATGCTGGAAACTACTATGGTACACCAAAAAAATATATTAAAGAAAAACTAGAACAAGGAATTGATGTAATCTTAATAATTGAAATTGAAGGTGCTATGAATGTTAAATCGCTAGTTCCAGAAGCATTATTTATCTTTATAATGCCACCATCAATTAAAGAACTTGCTAGAAGATTAAAAACAAGAGGAACAGAATCAAATGAAAAAATATTAAAAAGATTTAATTTAGCTTATAAAGAAATAAATGAGGTTACTAAATATAACTATGTAGTAGTAAATGATATTGTAGAAGCCGCAGTAGAAAAAGTTAATTCAATAATTATTGCTGAAAAATGCCGTGTTGATCGCATTGAAGAAGTATATCTTGATACTAAAGAAGAAGAAATACATGAATTACTTATGGAAGAAAACTTCAGTAATAATAGTATAGGAGAAAAAATATGAAAATAAAAATTCAAGATTATATTAAAAATCTAGAACTAGGTATTAAAGAAAACAAAACTAAGGATTATAATTGTGAAGATATCCTAACTTGGATTAATTTTTATCAACATGAAAGACTAATCCATTTAATTGTAACTTTTTTAACTGCTATAGGAACAATACTATTTCTGTTTGGATTCCTATACTTTGAAAAAATATCAATCCTCATTTTATTTCTAATCACATTAACACTCTTTATATTTTATATTATTCATTACTATAATTTAGAAAATAGTGTCCAACATTTATATGATTTATACTTTGAAATAAAAGAAAAAAAGCATTAAAAATGCTTTTTTATATTTCGACAATTCTTAAATAATTAGTAGATCTAGATTGCCCCATTGGAAATCCACCAGTTACTATAATTAAATCTCCATCATTTAAATTAAATTCTTTTTTAGCAACTTCCCTAGCCCAATTAACCATTTCATCTGTGTTTTCATAAAGTTCCGTAATAACTGATTTTACACCAAAATTAAGAGCTACTTTTTCAGCAATATGACTAGTAGGACAACAAGCAAGGATTGTACAATTAGGTCTTAAATTACTAATTCTTCTAGCTGTAAATCCTGTCATTGTAGTAGTTACAATCAACTTAATATTATCATAGTCTATAGCATCAACAACTAATTTCGCAATAGTATCTGACACTTCCAATTTTCTTTTATATTCAGTATGCTTTGAATAATCAATAGTTCCTTCAGTATATTCACAAATTCTCTTCATAAAACTAACTGCCTGGACTGGATATTTACCCACAGTAGTTTCTCCTGAAAGCATCACACAATCAGTCCCATCAATAACAGCATTAGCAATATCAGAAACTTCTGCTCTCGTAGGACGTGGACTATCATACATTGATGCAAGCATCTCAGTAGCCACTATTGCAAATTTACCATTCTCGCGACATTTTTTAATTAATTTTTTCTGTAAAAGAGGCAATTCTTCTATTGGAACTTCTACACCAAGATCACCTCTAGCAATCATAATACCATCTGCTTCTTCAATGATTTCGTCAATATTATCAATTCCCATTTGTGTTTCAATCTTTGCAATAATCCTTGCATCTCCATCACTGTTCTCAATCAATTCTTTGGCTTTTATAATGTCTTCTTTTCTATTTACAAAAGACAAAGCTAAATAATCACATGAATGCTGGGCTGCAAACACAATATCTTTTTTATCTGTTTCACTAAGAAATGGTAAACTAAGATTAATACCTGGTACATTTATTGTTTTATGACTACCTATTTCACCAGAATTAAGGGCTTTTAACAAAATATAATCATTCTTTTTATCAATAACCTCTAATTCAAGAAGCGCATTATCAATTAAAACACGATTCCCAACATTTATATCTTTAAGTGCCTCTGGATGATTAACAGAAAAAGAATCCCTACTTCCTAAAACATCAGTCTCAAGCATCTTTACAATATCACCCTCATTAACATCTATAGATCCTCCATCAATATCCATAGTCCTAAATTCGGGTCCTTTTGTATCATACATAATTGCTACTGGTTCACCTGTTTCTCTGCGCACTTTTCTAACAACATCTATTACATTCAAAATGTCATCATATTTTGCATGTGATAAATTAATTCTTGCACAATTCATCCCATTTTTTACCAGTTCACTCATTACCTCAAAAGTATTACTTGCCGGACCAATACTACATATTATTTTAGTCTTTTTCATAAAACAACACCTCATATCCTATTAAAATTATATAATTAAATAAACTAAAAGAATAGTTTTTTTACTATTCTTTTTTTATTTTTGACACTTACTACAGTAATGTGTCCCTCTACCACCAATTCTCGTCTTAAGAATAATCTCCCCACAATTAGGACAAACACTACCAGCTTTACCATGAACCAGCAATTCATTTTGAAACAACCCATGTACTCCTTCACTAGATGTAAAACTCTTAATAGTTGTTCCTCCTAGTTTTATAGCTTTTTCTAAAACAATTCGACAATTATCAATCATCATTTGACATTCATCTATTGTAATATCACTTGCTTTTCTATTAGGATTTATTTTACTCATAAATAAAATTTCATCATCATAAATATTCCCAATACCAGTAATAATACTTTGATCTAACAAAACTGTCTTTATTGGTAATTTTTTATTATGAATTTTGTCATATAAATACTCTTTAGTAAGATTATTATCATCATACTCTAATCCCAAGTCAACTAACGGCTTAGTTTTATACGTATCTTCAATAGGAATTAAATACATCTTACCAAATTTTCTAACATCATGAAAACGAAAACTAATATTATCATCTAGAATTAACTCAACATGTTCATGTTTACCTAACTTATCTCCTTTTTCACGAAACATAAATTTACCTTCCATCCTAAGATGAACAAGTAAAGAGTAACAATTAAGCTTCATAACAATAAATTTACCCCTAGTAGTTATAGAATTTATCTTTTCTCCAATAATTTGTTTTTTAAATTCATTAGTTGTAGGGTATGCAATTATATTATTCCAATAAATATTACATCCTGTTATTGTCTTACCTATTATCTTAGATTTCAAACTATTAACTACCGTTATTACTTCTGGTTTTTCTGGCATCTTACCACTTCCTAATTATTATTTTGCTTCATACCAATTATTGCCAACTGCTATATCAACCTTTAAAGGTACTCTTAATTTAAAAGTATTTTCCATTATATCTTTAACTATATCTTTAACCTCATCAAGTTCATCTTTAACTACATTAAACACTAATTCATCATGAACTTGAATAAGCATTTTACTCTTCAAATTTCTTTTATTAAACTCTTGGTATATTTCAACCATTGCTTTTTTCAAAATATCAGCAGCAGTTCCCTGAATAGGTGTATTAAGAGCCATTCTCTCACCACTACTTCTAATCATATAGTTTTTATTATTTAATTCCTCAATTACTCGTTTTCTGTTCATTAATGTTTTAACATATCCATACTTATAAGCTTCTGCTTTCTTTTCTTCCATATACTCTTTAATTCCTGGATATGTTTCCAAATAGTTATCAATAAACTTTTTAGCTGTTGCGATATCAATACCCAAATCTTCTGAAAGTCCAAAACTACTAATTCCATAAAGAATACCGAAGTTAACAGCTTTTGCACTTCTTCGCATCGACTTAGTAACCTCATTCATAGGAACATGAAAAATATCAGATGCTGTTTTAGCATGTATATCTTTATCATCTATAAATGCTTGAATCAAATTACTTGCATTAGACATATGCGCAAAAACCCTAAGTTCAACCTGAGAATAATCACTCGACAACAATACTGAATTATCATCTGGAATAAAAGCTTTTCTAATTAATCTAGAATATTCTGCCCGAGCTGGAATATTTTGAAGATTTGGACTAACACTTGAAAGTCTACCAGTTCTAGTTAATGTCTGCGTAAAGATAGTATGAATTCTTCCATCTTCTCTAATTTCTGACTTTAAACCAACAGCATAATTAGTATAAAGCTTAGCTAAAGTTCTATACTCTAATATTTTATTAACAATTGGATGTAAATCAATTATTTTATCTAAAATATCTTTACTTGTAGAATACTTATTATCTTTTATTCTTTTTGGGTATTTAATTTCCAAATCCTCAAATAAAACTTTTGCCAGTTGAGCTGGAGACATAATATTAAATGTAGACCCAGCATCTTTATAAATTTCTGTCTCCAGTTTTTCCATTTGTTCTCTTAATTCTTCTTCAATACCTGTTAAATACTCCTTATCAACCTTAATACCAGTAATTTCCATATCAGCTAAAACTAAAGCAAGTGGCATCTCTATATTATTAAACAAATCAATCTCTTCGTTCTGATCTAAATCTAAAAGTATTTTACTTCTTGTATCGTAAATTAATTTAGCTTTTCTCACACAAATATCTTTTAAAACATCTAATTCCACATCTTTAGGTCTTTTTTCAGTACCATATAATTCTTCATAACTTGGGATTTCCACATCAAAGCTTCTCGCTACAAAACTAATATCATCTTTTACAACATAGTCAAGTAAATATGCCGCAATCATCATATCATAATTAACATTAGTAATATTTGCTCCTATCCCATTTAAAACAACACAATTCTTCTTAAGATCATATGTATACTTTTCTAAATTATTACTAAACAAATCTTTATGTTTAATGATATCATCTTTAGAAATAAAATATCCTTCTTCACCATTATAAATACCTATTCCTAAAATTTCACTTTTACTATAGACTGATCCTCGAGTTTCTAAATAAAAGGAGAAATCTTTATTTTTAAACTCTGAGATATCAACTATATTTATTTTTTCTTCTTCCTTCTTCTTCTCTTCTGGTAAAACATTACCAAAATCTATCTTTTTTAATAATGAATAAAACTCTAACTCTTCTAGTACCTGTTTAAACTCATCCGCTTTAAAACCCTTATATTTACAATCTTCTAATTCAAAATCAATTGGAACATCTCTATATATAGTTGCTAAATCATAACTCATATAAGCATTATCTCTATCTACTTCCAATTTTTCCCTGGTTTTTCCTGATATATTATCTAAATTAGCATATACACCATCTAAACTTCCATACTTTGAAAGTAAATTTATAGCAGTTTTCTCACCTATTCCCTTAACACCAGGAATATGATCACTAGGATCTCCCATCAAAGCTTTTAAATCAATCATCTTGATTGGATCAACTCCATAAGTAGCTCTAAATTCTTTTTTATCCATCATAACATGATCACTTTGCTTTAATAATTTTACTACAACCTCATCACTTATTAATTGTAATAAATCTTTATCACTACTTACTATTGTCGCAATAAACTCATCCTCTTCATCAACATGTTTAGCCAAAGTACCAATAATATCATCTGCTTCATAATTATCAATTTCAAAGTACTTTATTCCCATACTATTAAGAACTTCTTTGGCCTTCGGAAATTGTAATTTAAGCTCATCAGGCATTTCTGCTCTTCCAGCTTTATAACTATCATATTTATCATGTCTAAAGGTTTTTCCTTTATCAAATGCCACCATAATATAACTTGGATTTTCTTCTTTAATGATTTTATTCATCATATTAATGAAGCCATACAAAGCATTAGTAGGAAAACCTTTAGAATTCTTCATAATTACACCTTGATATGCAGTAGCATAAAAACTTCTAAACAATAAATTATTACCATCAACTAAGATTATTTTTTTCATCTTATCACCCTTTAATTTTTATACATCTGCCTTTAGTATAACATAATCTTATTTTATTCACTATATTTAATTGTCACATTAACTTTTTCAGTATCATCATTATCGTTTAATCTTTCAATTCTATTACTAGCAAAAAACAAGTATGTAGTAAATATTGCATATATTCCCACAATAATTAATCCTCTCTTTAACACTTTTTTCATTTCAATCTCTCCTTTCTTAATACAACTCAAGTATATATCGAATAGATGTTCGTGTCAATCTATTTTAAAACATTTGTTTGACATTTTACACAAGTGGTGTTAAACTTAGTACATAAGGAGGATTATATGAAAAAATTAACTGGTCGTCAGAGTTATATATTAGAAATATTAAAAAAACTTATTGCTGAAAATGGTTACCCACCAACAGTAAGGGAGATTGGAGAAAAAGCAAAACTATCATCACCCGCAACAATCCATTTCCATTTAAAAAAATTAGAAGAAAAAGGTTACATCAAAAAAGATGATAATAAAAATAGAACTATTGAAATTTTAGTTCCTAATGAATATTTAGAAAAAAGCGATAATGTCGTTGATGTTCCTCTATTAGGAAAGGTTACAGCTGGATCACCCATAGAAGCTATTGAAACACCTGATGAATATTTTAGTCTACCTACTAACCTACTTACAACAAAAAACGATGTCTTCACATTAAAAGTAAGTGGTGAATCAATGATTAATGTTGGTATTTATGATGGAGACATTTTAATTGTCGAAAGAAAGAATACCGCTAGAAACGGCGAAACAGTTGTCGCCATGAATGATGATAACGAAGTTACTGTCAAGACCTTTTATAAAGAAGATGGTTATTTTCGTCTTCAACCTGAAAATGATACTATGGAGCCAATAATCTTAAAAAATGTAACTATCCTAGGAAAAGTTATTGGCCTATACAGGAAATTATAAAAAAACTTCATCAAAAGATGAAGTTTTTATTTTTCTAAAAATTTTTTTACCACATAACTAGCTATTAAAAGTCCTGCACTAGAAGGAACAAAAGCAGTACTACCAGGTGTTCTCTCTCCTGTCTTAACAGGAATTTCTCTTGAAGATAAAACCATAACTTTATTTTTTATATTCTTATCTTTAATAAATTTTCTAATCATCCTAGCTAATGGATCATTAATTGTCTTCCTAATATCAACAATTTCTAATTTTGAAGGATCAAATTTATTTCCTGTTCCCATACTAGAAATGAAATCAACCTTCTTAGATAAACATTTCTCAATTAATAATTTCTTAGTTGCTACAGTATCACAAGCATCAACAATAAAGTCTACATTATAATCAAATAACTCATTCAAATTAGTCTCATCAATAAACTTTGTAACTTTAATTATATTACACTTATCATTAATATCTTTTATTCTCTCCTCCAAGACATCTACTTTTAGTCTGCCAACAGTCGAAGAAAGAGCTACAATTTGCCTATTAATGTTAGTTTCGTCAACAGTATCATAATCAACTAAAATAAGTGTACCTATACTACTCCTGGCAAGTCCCTCAGCTACATAGCCACCGACTCCACCACATCCTAATATAAGTACACTACTTTTACTAAGATTATCTATCCCTTTTTCACCAATTAATTTTTCTAATCTTGAAAACTTAGGCTGCAATTTTATAATCAACCTCATCTTTCTTTTTTATTAATTGCTTTTGTACTTGATTTTTAGATTTAATTAATCCTAGTGGTCTATCATATAATATCTTATTAACATAAGATAATTTAGTATATATATCTGCATTGTTCTTAGCAGTTCTATAATATTTATTTAAATTACGATAATCACGTGTATTAATAACTTCCATAGCTTTCAAAGTATCTTGTAAACTATCTTCTGGTATTGATGTATCTGAAATAACTGTACATTCAAAATTATTAATAAAATCAATTGTATCACTTAAATCAGCTATTCCTGCTTTTTCAAAAAGTTCTGGCCATCTATCTTCATCTTGAACTTCTTTAACTATATGCTGAAGTTTAGCAATTTTATCATCAGTAAGATGATCACCTACACCTAACTCTTCTAACGAAATATATCTTCCACGATTTTTTACTCCAGGTATTTCTTTTCTAAGATCTGTAATTGCCTTACTATAAAGTTTATCAAGTCCTGCCGTTACTTTCTTTGGTGGTGGAGTAATACTATAAACATCGTATAAATTAGAATCATTAGCTTCTTTTGTAGTAACCAAAAAATTTCTTGGATATAACATAGTCCTACTTCTAATAAAATCAACAGGGGCACTAACATCCCTAGAATTACTAAAACTAGATTCAGAGAACTTATCCCTATTAACAATAATATCACTTTCTTTTGCATCATCAAAAGAAACACCTTGACGAACTTTAGAAGCTGTTTTAAGTTTTAACTCTACATTCATTACTCGTCTCTTATTAACAATAGGTAATACTAACATCTTAATCACCTCTGTATCGCATATTATAACACACAAAGGTCAAAAAAGCAACAAAAAAAGTCAGATAAGACCGTTTGGCAAACGATAAAACCTGCTCATTTACAGGTGGGTGTCCATACGTTATCATTAGGATTCTTATCTAAAATAAGCTTTCAACACCGATAACTGTTCCGAACTCCCGTATCGTCACTTTAGTCGGTTTTATATATACCTGTACGTATCTTTCTGACAATTCTATTATACTACAGATAGTTTTATTTAAACAAGTACTTTAACAATATTTTACATAAATCATAAATTACTATAGGTGATTTAATGTACTTTAAATACAACGATATAACCATATTTTATAAAAAATATGGAAACCAAAAAAACACTATTTTAATTCTTCCAGGTTGGGGAAATACTAGTTCAACATTCCAATATATTATTAATAACTTTAAAAACAAATATACAATTTATATTATTGATTATCCTGGCTTTGGAGAAAGCCCTATCCCTCAAAAAGAACTATCAATATATGATTATAGTGAATTAATATTCAATTTCATAAAAGAAAAAAATATTTCAAACCCCATAATAATAGCTCACTCCTTCGGAGGAAGAATCACAGCTATTCTACTAAGCAAATATCAATTATTTTCAGAAAAAATAGTATTATTTGATGTAGCTGGTATCAAAAGAAAAAAAACATTAAAACAATTTGTAAAAGAAAAAATATATAAATTATTAAAAAAATCAATAATCATCTTACCAAAAATAAAAAGAGAAACATATTACCAAAAATTATTGTTACTTTTTGCTTCTCCAGATTACAAAAATCTTCCTCCTAGTATGCATAAAACATTTCAAAATATAATCAAAGAAGACTTACGAAAATATTATAAAGAAATAAAAGCTGATTCTTTACTAATTTGGGGTGAAAAAGATTTAGATACCCCTTTGAAAGATGCCTACATTATAAATAAATTAATAAAAAAGTCAGCCCTCATAATATATAAAAATGCTAATCATTATTCATACTTATATTATCCTGAAAAAACAATTAGTATTTTAAATAAATTCATATAAAAAGAGCTATTTAAGCTCTTCTAAAACTAATTTAGCATGAAAATGTTCTCCTGCTTTTAAATCAACATCATCTGAAATCCAAAATTTAATTTCTTTTAGGATAACACTATCTTTAGTAATTTCACCAGAAGAAACAACCATATCTTCATTAAGCTGCAATACATTAACACCATCGAGAGAATACTTTATCCGATTATAATCAAATTCATTATCACAACCACATTTTTCCTTTACTAAATCATCACTCTGTAAAAGTATACGATACTTATATTTAATATTATTGCTATTTTTTATTGTATAATTAACACCTTTACTCTTAAGACCATTTTCATCACTTAAGATATTTCTATTAGTCAAAGTAACACTATTAGTAGAAAAAGCCAAATTATAATTATAAAACACTTTATCATTTATATAATCATTACTCACTCTTAAAGAAATATATCCAGCAAATGCAAAAACAACCATAAATATAATTACTAATATAATTGTATATTTTAACTCATTTTCTTTTATCTTATTAATTGAATGTGAAACCTGAACAGATGAATTTTTATTAATATCATTACTACTTAATTTTTTCAGTTTTGCCATCTTTCATTCTCCTTATTCATAATAAAAGTATATCAAAATTAATTACTAATGAAAAGAGAAAGTTGTCCTCAACTTCTCTTATTTTTATTCTTCACTATCATGACAAGAGCATTCATCACCACAGTGACATTCATCACCACAATTATCGTGATCACAGCAATCGCATTCATCATCCATAGAACTTAATTTTTCATCTAAATAATAGATTAAAACATCTAAACTAATTATTTCTTCTTCTTTTGTCATATTATTCTTAATTTTAACTTCATTATTATCTAAATCTTCAGAATTTAAAACACATGTGAATTTAGCGTTTAATCTATCTGCTTGTTTAAATTGCCCTTTAAGAGCTCTATCAGTATATTCTGTATCTACAACAAATCCAGCTAAACGTAATTCTTGCGCTAAATAAGCAGCATATTTTTTCTCATCTTCATTGACGTACATCAAGAATAAATCAACACTGTCATTTATTGGAAGTTTCACTTTTTCTAATTCAAGAGCCATTACAATACGTCCAATACCAGAAGCAAAACCAACACATGGTGTTTCAGGGCCACCTAATTGATCAACTAAACCATTATACCTTCCACCAGCACCAATAACATTATTAGAACCAAAACCATCTACTTTTGCTTCTATTTCAAACACTGTATGATTATAATAATCTAATCCTCTAACAATATTAGGGTTTATTTCATATTTTATTTGCATTATTTCCAAATACTCTTGAACTTTTAAAAATCTATCGCGACTCTCATCATTTAAATAATCTAGAGTTTTAGGAGCCTTCTTTAACACTTCATTATCAGCATCTACTTTACAATCTAAGATTCGTAATGGATTCTTTTCAAAGCGTTCACGACAATCATCACATAAAGAATCAATATGTGGCTTAAAATAATTAATTAACGCTTCACGATAAGCTTTTCTGCTTTCCGTATCTCCTAAGCTATTAATATTAACTTTTATCTCTTTAAGACCTAACATCTTATAAAGATTAACAGCTAAAGAAATAACTTCCGCATCACTCATTGGATCATCGCTACCTAAAATTTCTACACCAAATTGGGTAAGTTCTCTATCTCTCCCACTTTGAGGTCTTTCATAACGATACATTGTTCCATTATAATAAACTTTCACTGGTTGATTAGGATCTCCATACATCTTATTTTCAATATAACTTCTAACAACACCAGCAGTACCCTCAGGGCGAAGTGTTACCTCTCTTCCACCTTTATCAACAAAATCATAGCTCTCTTTAGAAACAATATCTGTAGTTTCTCCTACTCCTCTATGAAATAATTCAGTTGCTTCAAAAATAGGTGTCCTAATATAGTTATAATTATATTTTTCCATTAAAGCATCTATAACAGTATCTACATATTTCCAAATCTTAGCTTCTTTTCCATATATATCATTGCAACCTTTTTGTCTCTTAATCATTTTATCTACTCCTAACCAATAACTACTAACATTATAAAACTTCAACTACTTTTTAACAAGTATCTTAGTCTCTTTTTTATATAATTCTAAATATTTATCACTACTACCCGCAACACTCATAAAACTATCAACATCAAACAATCCATGACACTTTTCAAAAAATAATTTTAAACTATCTAATGAATAATTATCTTCTTTAATTCTTTCAAATAAAAACATTGAAATAATATCTCCATAGAAATACGTTAAATCTTCATCCAAATCAAGAGACATTCCTTCTTCCAAAAAATTTCTCGCCTTTTTATATCCTTTAAATCCCTTCTTAATCAAAGAAGCCAATTCATCGCTTGACAAAGTTTTATATCGATCATATCTTATATATTCACTATCAAGTAAACTAAAAACATAACTCGATGATAAAAAGTCATAATTATTTGATTCCATATCAAACAAGATATCTATAACAGCTTTACTCTTAATATCATTTCGTAACATATAATCAACAAATAATCTTTCAAACAATCTAGAAATAACTTCTTTATATAATGACTGATATTGATATATATTATTTTTCTTTATGTTTTCAGAAAAATTGTCAAAATCATATACATGTCCTATTTCATGTGCCAAAGTAAACATTGAATCAACAGAATAATCAAAAAAATTAATAAATACAAAACTCTCATGAGTAAAAGGATTAAATATTGTATATCCAGCACTATTTTCCTCAAGGCTATCACCAACACCATATATTTGACCATTATTTACTAAATTTAAAAATAGTTTTTCAAGTCCTAAACTTTGCATAAATAAATAAAACACATCAAAATATTCTTTACGTTTAAATAAATCATCAAGACTATATTCAGTTTCCTTAATATCAAAAATTCTATTAGTGACTCCCACAAATACATCTGCTATATAATCACTATGGAATTCTTTATCCCTAATAAATATTTCTGGCACTCCTTCAGAATATTTATTATGCAAATTTAAAAAAGATAAATCACGCTTCTTGCCAGTAATAATACTTTTCGGCGTAAATTTAGACCTAGTTCCCCTAATATCAGCAATAGCAGGATAAATAATTGTAATATAGTTAAATAAAGCTAATCTTTCATCCAAAGAATGTTTTCCTAATTGAAATTCTCGAAGAGCTACTTCACCACTTTTATGCAATTTTCTAGCATCCGTATTATATATCATAAATCCCCCATAAACGAGCTAAATTATACCATATAAAAAATAATCTGTCAAAAAAAGAGACTATTGTCTCTTATTTTTCTAATAATATTGTTGTTGGTCCAACATTAGATATATTAACAAGCATATCAGCTCCAAATATACCTGTTTCTACATGAACATATTTTCTTAATTCTTCATTAAATAAATCATATAATTTACTGGATTCTTCTCCCCGTAATGCCGAAATATAACTAGGTCTATTTCCCTTTTTAGTATCAGCATACAAAGTAAACTGTGAAATAGATAATATACTACCACCATAATCTAATATACTTTTATTCATTACATCATTTTCATCCGGAAAAATACGTAGATTAACAACTTTTTTAGCCAAATACTCAATATTATCAATGCTATCACCTTCAGTAAAACCTACTAAAAGTACTAAACCAGAATCTATCTTACCAACTACCTTTTTATCTACTATAACACTTGCTTTATCACTTCTTTGAACTAATACTCTCATTTCATAGCCCTTTCAACTTTTTCAATATAATTATGTTTATTAATTGCTAGTATAAGTTTATTAAGTTGCTCAAGTCCAGTTACATAACAATTAATTTCATAAATAGCTTTATCACCACGATTAATAGTTTTAACACCATCAACACTAACATTCATGGTTGAAACAGATTGCACCAAATCAAGCATATGATTTTCACTATCATTTGCATAAATAAGTAGAGAAGTCATATAACGCTTATTAGCATTATTATTCCAACTAACTTCTAGTGTTCTATCCTCTAATACATCAAGATTGTGACAATTAATTCTATGAACCGTAATACCATTACCCTTAGTAATATAGCCTACTATTTCATCACCATAAACAGGATTACAACAATTAGCAAGATTAACCTTAACTTTATCAATACCACTAACAATAATATCAGCATCTGTATTCTTACTAGTTATTTTAATATTCTTAGGTGTTGGTATGTCTTCTGGTTTCTCAATAATATTAATAACACCATTAACAGTAGCCTTACCATTACCAATACTTAAATATATTTCTTCTAAATCATCAACTTTTATCTCTTCACAAATAATCTTAATATTTTCATCATTTATGAAATCATTAAAAGCAATTTTTCTTTTTCTTAATTCTTTTTCTAAAGCATACTTACCACGTTCAACATAAATTTCTCGATCATTTTTCGTAAAGAAACTTTTAATTTTATTTCTCGTTGTAGCTGCCTTAACCATATTTAACCATTCTTTTGAAGGTGTTGAATTTTTATTAGTATTAATTTTAACAATATCATTATTTTGCAATTCATGATTAAGTGGAACTATATTATTATTAACAATAGCCCCTACAGTAGTCTCTCCAACCTTAGTATGAATTTTATAGGCAAAATCAAGTGGAGTAGCTCCTTTCGGAAGTTCAATAACATCACCTTTAGGTGTAAAGCAATAAATGTTATCATCTAAAACTTCTTCTTGAACTCCCGTAACAAACTCCTCACTAGAAAGCTTATCTTGACTTAAATCAATTATTGACTTAAATAATTGTAATTTCTGTTCTGTTGAAGATTGAAAATTAGCAGCAAAATTACTTCCACCATTTTCCTTATAAGCCCAATGTGAAGCAATACCATTTTCTGCAACCTCATCCATTTCATAAGTTCTAATCTGAATCTCAAATAAATACCCATCTATTCCAAAAACAGTTGTATGTAAAGATTGATACATATTAGCTTTTGGCATCGCTACATAATCTTTAAAACGATTAGGAAGTGGTCTAAATTTAGAATGAATTAATCCTAAAGCTAAATAACATTCTTGTTCTGTATTAACTAAAATTCTAAGAGCTAACAAATCATAAATATCACTAAATTTCTTACCTTTATCAAGTTTATTATAAATACTATAAATACTCTTAGCCCTACCCTTAATTTCATGTGGAATATGATGTTCATTAAGTAAATTTGTAACTTCTTGTTCCATATCATAAACCGCTTTATCACGTTCAATTTTAGTCTTATTAAGTTTTTCTACTATATCATAAAAAACATCTGGTTTTAAATATCTTAACGATAAGTCTTCCAATTCACTTTTAATCTTATGAATTCCTAAGTGATGGGCAATAGGTGCAAGTATTTCTAACGCTTCATGAGCCTTTACTTTTTGCCTATCTTCAGGCATTGCCCAAAGAGTTCGCATATTATGCAAGCGATCAGCAAGCTTGATAATAATAACTCGAACATCTTCAGTCATACCAACAATTATCTTTTTATAATAATCTATTAAATACTCATTTTCTGTTGAGAAATGAATCTTACTAAGTTGCGTAACACCACGAACCAATTTTGCAATATTACTACCAAATTTTTCTTCAACTTCACTAATATCTACACCAGCTTCAGAAACAATATCATGTAAAAGTCCCGCAACAATTGTTTCATAATCAGCATAAACTGAAATAAGAATCATTGTAACACTCATAACATGATTTATATATGGCTCCCCACTTTTACGATACTGTCCCTTGTGTTTTTCTTTAGCAAAGTTGTACGCTTTAACAATAGTATCAATTTGTTCTTTATCTTCAATATAAGAACTTACTTTTTCAATTAAATCATCAACAGTAATTTTCTCTTCTGCTTTTGACAAAGAACTCAACTCCCCTCAGTTAGCAATTTATTCCTTTGATTTTTTTCTCTTCTAAATCATCTTTATAAACTATTTTCTTTTTCTCTTCTTTACCTAAATTTTTCTTTTCTAACAACATAAACATAGAAGTTGCGATAAAGATAGATGAATATGTACCAGCAATTAAACCAAATAACATTGCCATATTGAAATTAAATATTCCACGTGAACCAAGTATTAATAAAATTATAACTGGTACTAATGTAGTCACACTAGTATAAATTGTTCTAGTAAATGTCTCTTGAATACTACGATTACATATTTCTGCGAACTTATCATAATTAAGTTTCTTTCTATCTTCTTTCTTCAAGTTCTCCCTAATCCTATCAAATGAAACTATTGTATCGTTAATTGAATAACCAATTATTGCAAGTACAGCTGCTATAAACATAGAACTAACTTCAAATCTAGTAATTGCAAACATACTAAACATAATCAAAACATCATGTACTAAAGCAAGAACTCCACCTACTGCATAACTAAATTTAAATCTAATAGATACATAAACTATAATTCCAAGTAAAGCTACAAGTACAGCTAAAATAGCATTCTTAACAAGTTCTTTTTGAACAATATTAGAAACAACACCAATACTTACTTTAGCATCATATTTATTTTCAAAGTATTTATTTACTTCTTTTACTTTTTCACCATCAAATGTACTATCAACTCTAATATTAACTTCATCACTAGAAATATTAACTAAACATTTCTCATAACCAAGTTCCTTCATATCTTTAACTAAAGCTTTTTCACTGATTTTTTGATCACTAACTACTGTAATACTAGTTCCAGCTTTATAATCAATTCCTAAGTTAAGTCCTTTTACTCCGATTAGTACTCCACCTACTACAATTATTAATAATGAAATAAGAGCAGTAACTTTACGATATTTTAAGAAATTAACTTTACTAAACCTATTTGGTTTAACTTTTTCATTTTTATTTACATCAGGAATATCTTCCTTCTTAACATTAATAAATAATCCAACTTTATCATTAAAATAATCAGTCTTAACAAATAATTTCATTAAATATCTAGTTAAGAACACCATTGTAAACATAGTTACAACTATTGTAATGATTAACATAGTTGCAAAACCTTTAATACTAGATTCACCAAGTATAAACATTATAATAGCAACTATTAAAGTAGTTAAGTTAGAGTCAAGTATCGCACTAAAGCTCTCACGAGAACCTTCTCTAAACGCTGTTGGTAAACTCTTCCCCTTTAATAATTCTTCCTTAATACGGGCAAATGTAATAACATTTGAATCTACTGCCATTCCAATTCCTAATAACAATGCCGCAATTCCTGGAAGTGTTAATACACCACCTACTACCCAGAATACACCAAATACTAAGAATGAATAAATCATCATTGAAACAGAAGATATAAATCCTGCAAAATGATAAACTAAAATTAAGATTAAGATTATCGCAAGTATAGCAATTATTCCAGCTATTAAAGTTGTATGAAGAGTATCCTCACCAAAAGATGCTCCTACTGTTGTTGATGATAATTCAGTTAACTTACTTGGCAATGAACCACTATTAATTAAATCAACCAAATTACTAACTTCTTCCATAGTAAAATTACCTTGAATAATAACATCACTAGCAAATCCTTGTGATACAGTAGCCGCACTTAAACAATTAGATTCATTAGTACCACATAACCCACTTTCATTAGCATAACTATCTCTTAAATCATTATAATCAAGCCAAATAACTATCATGTTATTTTCTTGTTGACTAATTTTATTAGTAACTTCATAAAACTTATCTTTATCCTTTACAGTTAAAGCAACTGCTGGATTGCCAGCTGAATCTTGACCAATCTTAGCTTTTCCTGGTTGCAATACATCACTAGTCATTAATAAATTATCTTCAGTATCTCTAAATGATAATGTTGCAACTGTTGAAAGTTGAGTACGAGCTTCCTCTGGATTCTTAACACCAGCTAGTTTTACCCTAATCTTATCATTACCTTCAATAACTATTTCTGGTTCACTAACACCTAAACTATCAATACGCTTACTAAGAGTCTTATAAGTTGCTGTTAACTTATCACCAGTCATCTTAGAACCATCAATAGATGATGCCTTATAAAGTATTTCAAATCCTCCTTGTAAATCTAAGCCAAATTTTAAACTTTTAAATAATGGAACAAACGAAAAGCAAATTAAAACAACTAATAAAACTAGTATTGTTGATCTAAATACTACTTTTTTTGTCCCTTTCTTCTTTTTGTTTTTCATGTAATCACCTCATAATATTTCTTCATCCTCAATAAAGTATTGTGTTCTTTCTTTCTGAGTAAACTTTTCCTTTAAAAATTTATCAAGCTTGTCATTTGAAACATTTAAAATATCATTAACAATATCTGAAAGCATCAAATTTCTTGAATGCTTCCATTTATTATTAACTAAATAATTCCAAATATCCATAACTTCAATATAGTTATATCCAAGCTTATCTAATTCACTCTTTTTACTACTAAGCGCTGGCTTAACTCGCTTAAACAACTCTTCTTGTGAATTAAACTCATAATCCATAAAAGACCACACCCTCTTTGAATCAATATTATTATATCTAATAAAGAAAAAAAATTAAAGTATTTCTTTAATTTCTTTTAACTAATTAATCTTTTTTTGCTCTAGGAAAACTATGAAAGTAAACATCCTTTAATCTATCAGTAGTCACATGCGTATAAATCTGCGTTGCTTTTATACTTTCGTGGCCTAATAATTTCTGTACTGTCAACAAATCACACCCTTCATTAAGTAAGTGTGTTGCAAAACTATGACGAATCATATGGGGAGATATTTTTTTATTGATACTAGTGTCTTTTATCAATTTATCCAAAATATATCTAACTCCCCGCTCTGTTAATACTCCACCATTATTATTTAAAAATAAATAATCAAGATTATCTTTATTAAGCGTATTATAACCATCACTTAAATATAGTTTCAATATATCTTCACAATACTCTCCATAAGCAACAAACCTCTCTTTATTACCTTTACCTAATATCAATATTTTCTTCTCACTAAAACTAATATCTTTAACTTTAATATTAACAAGTTCTCCAACACGAACCCCTGTTGCATAAAGCATTTCTAGTAGCAATAAATCTCTTTGTCCCAAAGGAGTTCTCTTATCTGGAACTAAGAATAATTCCTCTAACTCATTATATTCAAAATATCTAGGTAGTTTCTTGCTTTTTTTAGGACCACTAACTAAAGAAAAAACATTAGTATTAACTATTTTTTCATTAGCTAAATATTTATAAAATCCACGTAAAGAACTAAGTTTTCTACTAACAGTAACGTTATCATCATGCCTTTTATCCTTCAAATACATAAGAAAAAACCTAATATCACTATACTCAATACTTTTAAAATCTAAAGCTTCTGATTCTAAATATTCTAAAAACTCTAAAATATCATGACTATAATTAGTGATTGTATAATCTGAATAATTCTTTTGATATTTTAAATATTCCAAGTAATCATCCAATTCTTTTATTTCCATAATACTACCTCATTATAATTATAATAATTAATCAAAAAAAAAGAAAGATTAATCTTCTTTATATTCACAACTAGAACACTTAATCTTTCCATTTTTCTCAGTTAACATTTCTCCACATTCTGGGCACTTTTTATTAATTGGTTTATCCCAATAAGCCGTTTTACATTTAGGATAGTGATTACATCCATAGAAAAGTTTTCCTTTACGACTCTTTCTCTCAATTATTTTACCATCACAGTTAGGACAATCACATATTTCTACAACTTTTACTTCTTCTTTCTTTATATATTTACAATTTGGATAATTACTACAAGCAACAAATTCACCATATTTACCATTACGAATTACTAATGGATTACCACACTCTGGACATTTTTCTCCAGTCTCTTCAGCAGCTTTCTTCTCCATATCTGAAAAAGCATTTTTAACACGTGGTTCGAATAAATCATAAAATTTTCTTAAAACTTCATTCCAAACAAGTTTTCCATCAGCAACACTATCCAAATCATCTTCCATATCACGAGTATAATCCGTATTAATTAAATCACTAAAGAATTCTTGTAATTTATCAGTAGTTTCAATTCCCATCTTTGTAGGTTTAAACTTTTTTTCTTCTAACGTAACATAATCACGTGATTTAATTGTATCAATAATAGTTGCATAAGTAGAAGGCCTACCTATTCCTAATTCCTCTAATTCTTTAATAAGCTTTGCTTCTGTATAACGAGCTGGTGGTTGCGTAAAATGTTGACTCTTTTCAACATTAGTAGTACTACATACTTCATTATCACCTATCTCTGGTAAAATTTTATCTTCTGATGACTCATAATCTTTATATACTTTTAAATAACCATCAAAGATTAAAACACTACCAGTAGTTTTAAATTTATAATCATTATTATCAAAAATAATAGTCGTTTGATTAACCACTGCATCACTCATTAAAGATGCTAAAGTACGCTTATAAATTAAACTATATAATTTAAATTCATCATTACTTAAATACTGTTTAACTTTAGTAGGTTCTCTTAAAACACTAGTTGGACGTATTGCTTCATGAGCATCCTGTACATTATCTTTCTTTTTAGCTTGCTTAACATAACCAACATATTTTTTTCCATAATTTTCTTCAATATACTTCATAGCTGGCTTAACAAAATCATCAGAAAGACGAATAGAATCTGTTCTCATGTAAGTAATTAAACCAACAGTCTCATCACCAAGATCAATACCTTCATAAAGCTTCTGAGCAATACTCATTGTCTTTCTTGCCGGAAAACCTAATTTAGTAGAAGCTTCTTGTTGCAATGTTGAAGTAATAAATGGAAATTTACTCTTACGAGCCTTTTCCTTTTTCTCAATACTTTCAACAGTATATTCAGGACTAAGCCTTTCTAAAACATAATCAACTTCTTTTTCATTATGAAGTTCTATATCATCATCCTTATATTTAAAAAGTTCTGCTTCATATTCTGGAAATATAGCAATTATTTTCCAATACTCTTCTGGAATAAAAGCTTCAATTTCTCTTTCTCTATCAACTATTAATTTTAAAGCTACACTCTGTACTCTACCAGCACTTTTAGCCCCTATTTTACTTTGTAATAATTTACTTAATCTAAAACCAATAATTCGATCAAGAATTCTTCTTGTCTCTTGACTTTTAACTAAATTACCATCAATTACAGTTGGTTCATTAATTGCTTTTAATACCTTATCTTTAGTAATTTCATTAAATAATACTCTTTTATAATTCTTATCCTTTATACCTAGTGTATCTTTTAAATGCCAAGCAATAGCTTCTCCTTCACGATCAGGGTCTGACGCTAAATAAATCATATCACTATCTTTAACATCTTTTTTTAATGCTTTAATAACACTACTTTTACCCTTAATAGGAACATAATTAGGTTTAAATCCATTATCAATGTCAACTCCAAGTCCAAATTGCCCAGTAGTTGCTAAGTCTCTTATATGCCCCTTAGAAGATACTACCTTATAGTCATTTCCTAAATACTTTTCAATAGTCTTACTCTTACTAGGACTTTCCACTATTACTAAATTTTTTGCCATGAAACCAACTCCTCAAATATCAATACTTATACTAACAAAATTATATTTTGTCAACCACTATATTATACAAAAAATTTTTCTTTACACTAATTACCATGTTTATTTAAATACTCCGCAACAGGAGCATAACTTCTTCTATGTTCAGGAATTATCCCATACTTTTCAATAGCTTCTAAATGCTTTTTCGTAGGATATCCCACATTATTTTTAAAATCATACATGGGGTACTTTTTATCTAATTCATATAACATTCTATCCCTTGTAACTTTAGCCAAAACACTCGCCGCACTAATAGTAATGCTTTTTAAATCCCCCTTAATAATCGGTGTAACAGGTATTTTAATATCTAACTTCATCGCATCAGTTAAAACATGTTCAGGTAAAACACTACAATTATTAATTGCCATTATCATTGCCTCTTTAGTAGCTTCATATATATTAATCTCATCTATTCTTTTTTCAGAGACAATTCCAATACCATAACTAATAGCTTGTTTTTTTATTTCTTCATAAAAATAATCCCGTTTTTTCTCACTCAACTTTTTACTATCAGTAAGACCATCTAAATTAAAATCTTCAGGCAATATACAACAAGCCGCAACAACAGGTCCAACTAAAGGACCACGTCCAACTTCATCAACTCCACCTATTAATGTAAGACCTTTTTCTCTTAATTCTCTTTCATACTTATAATTATCTAATGTTTCTAAATATAGTTTTAATTTCTTTATAATTGCTTTATTATCATTTTCAGTATCCTTAATCTTTAAATCTAAGCAATCTTCAATCTTCATAAATAAGTATCCATTAATTTCATCATACCTATCTATATAATTATCAATAATTTTAATTTTATCCAAAGAAATCTTACTTTTACTATAAATTTCAATTTCTTCACAAGTTCTTTTTAATCCATGACAAACTATACTAGCATCACCTATAACTATAAATTCATCACTATTTAACCCGCTATCACGTAATACTCCTAGTATTTCTTTTTTTGTCATAATATCACCATACTAATTTTCTACTAATATTTTAAAAAAAGCAAGTCAAAAAATAAAAAGTTCATAATTGAACTTCTATCTATCAAAAGTAATTTTTCCAAAATAACCATTTTTTAAATCTTTAATTATAATGTCAGATACTTTATCATAATCAACTACTCCACCACGTGAAAGTGCTCCACGTCTTTTTCCTATCATCTCATATGCTTCAACCATATCCTCATCTAATTCAGTTATTCCATATCTTTCTTCTAACTTATCCGGATATAGTTCATATAACTTTCGTAATATAAAACAAGCAATATCATCCAAATTAAGTATTTCCTCTTTTATTGAAGAAAAAGCTGCTAAAGTACGAGCATTATCTTGGTTTTCAAATTTAGGCCATAAAATACCCGGTGTATCCAATAATTCTATATCTTTATTAACTCTTATCCAAGAAAGACTTTTAGTAAAACCTGGAGTATTTCCAACACCAGCTGACTTTTTACCAACCAAACGATTAATTAAAGTACTCTTACCAACATTAGGAACACCTACTATTAAAACACGAGCCGCTCTTTCACTCATACCTTTAGAAATTCTAACATCATTAATACCTTTCATAATATCTTTAGTAGCATTAAGTAAATTATTAACATTTCCATTTATCAAATCAACAGAAACAACTTTATAACCATCTTCTTCGTATCGTTTCAAAATATTATTAGTTGCATCAACATCACATAAATCCATCTTAGTAACAACTAAAACACGAGGCTTATCCTTTATTAAATCATCTATATCAACAATCTTACTAGATATAGGCATCCTAGCATCAATAACTTCATAAACTATATCTATTAAATTTAATTTCTCACTAATTTCCCTCTTAGTCTTAGCCATATGACCAGGAAACCAATTTATATTAGTTTTATTTTCATTCATTTGGATCAACTCCTTTTTAATAAATCAATAAAATTATACCATAAAAAAGACAAAATTTAGTATAATTCCATCTTTTTATATCATTTATATAGTGTTGCAAATAGTAATATTACTATTATTAATAAAGGGGTCCCTGGTCATATGACAAATCGTAATATCTTAATATTGCGATTAGTTTTATAAGTTGTATTTTAATTCGATTCTACTATTGAAATATTGGTTACACCAATTTGTGCAGGATAACTTTCATTTATACCGCCAATATATGTTATAGCTAATATTTGTCCTT
>JAFRHI010000029.1 GCA_017433415.1 Bacilli bacterium | reverse complement strand
TATTATTTTATATATTATTAAATAAATAATCCAAGCTACAAAAACTATACTTGATAAGCTAATTAAAGCAGTTACTTTGTCATTATTATAAATAGATTTTTGGGAAAATATATCTAGCTTTTCAGTATTTATTACTGATAGAATTAAAGCTAATAAATAGTTCATAATGACATAAACTACAATGTTTACTCTTTTTATTATCTTTGATGTTCTAAAGTTAAATACACTAGTCCATAAAATTATATTTGTAACAATAATGGCAGCAAAATAAATTGCTAAATTGGGAAAATATATGGCTACAAATAAATTATTCATCATGTAGTCAAACATTTTTGCTAATGATACATGATAGACTAATATTAATAAGATAGCTATTGAAATTAGAAATACTAAGAAGATTTTCTTACGCATTTTTACGTTTCTTTTATTTGTCTTAAAAAGAAATATTCCTAATCCTAGTAAAGCTAATATTAATAAGATATATAACTTAGAACTTTTAGATACTTCTAGTAAAACACCAAGCTTATCTAGAAAAGACATCTTTGTCATATCCCGTTCCCCCTCTAAGTTTTATTCTTCAATGTTAACTAACTCAGCAATATAAATTGTTTGAGTTGTTGAATCATTATTTGTACATGTTATTAATGTTAACGTTGTTTTATCATAATCTCTATAGATTGCTAATTTACCAACTTTTGGTTGAGTATAAATATTAACAATACTATAAATATATTTCTTATTTTTATATGTTACATAAACTGTATCATTTACTTCTAGTTTATATAGGTCATTAAAGAATGCTTTCCATCCTGTTCCAGAATGACCTGCTAGAATAAGGTTTCCTTTTTCCGTATCAGGATAATTTGATCCATTAACTACAAGGATATTTTTTTCAACATCATTTTCTGTCGATCTTTTATCAAGGAATCCTTTAGTTAAATTTATTTTTGGTATTGTTAAATAACCAATATACTCATCAGTTACTTCTTCAGGTAATTCCTCTTGAATTGGTTCATTAATATCTTCTTCTTCAGTTATTGGAACTATTTCATTTCCATTGTAGAAGACATTAGACATGTAATCATAAGCAACTACCTTTTTTGACTGGATGTAGTTAAATGAAATAAAGAATCCTCCGATTAATGTAAGTAAAGCACCTAGAGCTGCTGTTACACTAGGAGAGATTCTTTTTTGCTTTTTATTATGCATGTAATTTATTCTTATAAATAAATCTTAAACCTAATCCAGTAATTACAATACCAATAATTATCATTAATATTGATGATACGGAAGCAGTATCTGGAACGAATACTTCCTTAGCATTTACGAATGTAACTTGTTGTGATAAGTGATCTTCATCGATTGTAAATTTAATAACTGCATCACTTTTAATATAGCCAGCTGGGGCACTTAACTCTTCTACTGTGTATGTACCATTTTCTAAGTCTGTTAAGACATATGGTTCTGTTGTTGTTGTAAAACGTGCTATTTCATTTCCAGCTGCATCTTTAACAATCATTTCTGCTCCAGCAAGTGGGGCATTTGTTTCTTGATCTACTTTAATAATATTTACAACTACTTTTTTAGGAGCATTTTCAATATTAATCTCGATTACTCTATTTGTATCAGATATTGTAAATTTTGTTATATTCTTATTTAAACTATATCCTTTTGGTGCATTTACTTCTTCAATTGTATATGTACCATTAGTTAAGTTTTTAATTATGTGAGAATTAACTGTTGATTCCCAACTTGTTACCTTCTTACCTTCAGAATCTCTTAATACTAAAGTAGCTCCAGCAAGAGGTTTCTTTGTTACAGAATCTATTTTAGTAATAATTACTTTACTTGATGATATTTCTAAGTTTAAACTTGATGATACTGATTCTTGCTTTTTTTCAAGTAAAGCAACGTTTTGCATGCTACTATCTTTTGGTTTATATTCATAAGCTGTATATTGAGTAACACCAGATGCTTTAGCATTTACTTTGATTGTAGTTGAATCATTTACATTTTTTGCTAAAACTTTTACTTTAAAGCTTTCATTAGCTTTAACAGAAAATTCACCATTATAAGCAACTTCTGATCCATCTGATTTAATTATTTTAGTTGATGCAGGTGCATTTTCTAAAGATACTACATATGAACTAATATTAGTTGCTGTTGTTGCTTTAATATCTTTTGATACATAGTAATCACCATCTAAGGTCATACTAGAATCTCCAGTAATTATTAATGCTGTTGTTGAGTATGAATTAGAATCATTTCTATGAGCATATCCTTCATCAACTAATTGTTTAACATATTGTCTTAATCCATATGAATCAGATCCAGTTGATTTAAATCCATTACCTAAGTTTGATGTTCCAACTACATTATCTAAATACCACCAAACAGCAGTCTGTGTAATATAGTAGTCTTTATCTTTATCACCAGTAATTGATTTTTCTGGGTAACCATTTTTTAAGATGTATGTTACACCACCATCAACATATTTACTATCTCTTACTAATGTTGCTTGAACATTTTGAGCAGTATTTCTATGCATATCTAAACAATATAAATATTGTCCATCTGTTGTTGTCTTATAAGAGAAAGACACTCCAGCAATATATGATCCTGTTTTAGTAGCAGGAGCCAATTGAATTGTTTCTGCTGCTGCATTAACATTAACTATTGATGTAATAGCTATAAATGCGGCAACAATTAAAGTTAGTATTTGTTTTGTAATTTTAGTTAATTTTTTCATATATTTTCCCCCTCACTCAATGTGGCTATATTATACCACATTTCTTGTTTTTTTGCAAGTAAAACTATTATTTTACCTACTGTAACTAAAATATTTTTTTCTCATCTATAATTTTATCATAAATATCATAAATAATAAATGACTTTCCATCAAAATATAAGTATGTTGGATTATTCTCTCTAGGTCTAGAAATACTTCCTGGATTAATATATAAAGTATTTTCTTCTTCTTTAATGAAAGGCACATGATAATGACCAAATATTAGTATTGAATTTTCTTTTTTCCAATTAGTTTCATTATAAATGTGACCATGTGTTAAATAGAGTTCTTTATTATTTAATGATAATGAATATATTTCATCAATAATTTTAAAATTACTAGTAATAATATCTTCATCACTATCACAATTTCCCCGTATGCAGATTAGTTTATCTTTAAATGCTTCTAGAAAATCTTTAATATATTGAACATCATAATCTTTATCATTTCTAGCAAAGGGACTAAGATAATATAAATCTCCTAAAACAATCAATTTGTCACAATTAAACTCAATAAATTTGCTCTTTATTTTTTCTAAATTACTTTTAAGGCCATGGATATCTGAAATAAATAATAGCTTCATCTTATACTCCTTTCTACTTAATTATATAACATATTTTATTTATAAAATAACATCTTTTTATTATTTTCATATAATACTTGGAAAGGATGAATTTATGAAAAAAAGAATTTTTATTTATTTATTATGTGGAGTTTCAATATTTTTAATAGGAGCTGCTACTTTATTTGATTTTAATAAAAATAAAAGTGATGTTGAAGTTAGAAAAAAAATTACTTTAGCAGAAGTTGCTCATACACCTTTTTATGCACCAATGTATGTTGCTATTGAGAAAGGTTATTTTATAGATTATGGTATTGATATAGATTTAATTCTTACAAGTGGTGCTGATAAAGTTACAGCTGCATTATTATCTCATGATGCTGATATTGGTTTATGTGGTAGTGAAGCAACTATTTATGTTTATAATGGTGGTGAAAAGGATTATTTAAAAACTTTTTCACAACTTACACAAAAAGATGGAACTTTTATTGTTTCCAGAGAAAAGATTAATAATTTTACTTTAAATGATTTAAAAGGAAAAAACATTATTGGTGGTAGAGCTGCTGGTATGCCAGAAATGACTCTTGAATATGCTCTTAAACAAAATGGAATTGACCCAAGAGAAGATGTTAATATTGATACATCTATTGCTTTTGCTGCTATGAGTGGAGCATTTATTGGTGGAGAAGGAGATTTTGTAACATTATTTGAACCTACTGCTTCAATGGTTGAAAAACAAGGATATGGTTATGTAGTTGCTAGTGTTGGTGAATTAGGTGGTGTTGTTCCTTATACTTCTTTCTCAGCTAGAAATAGTTTTATAAAGAATAATGATAAATTAATCAATAATTTTGATAAAGCAATTCAAAAGGGATTAGATTTTGTACATAATACTAAAAGTAAAGATATAGCTAAAGTAATTGCAAAACAATTTCCAGATTCTTCTACTAGTGAATTAGCAGATGCTATAGAAAGATATAAAAATAATGATACTTGGCCTGAGGCAACTACATTTACTGAGGAATCGTTTAATCATTTACAAGACATTATGATTGATTATGGTGAATTAAATAGTAAAGTTAGATATAATGATCTATTTTATAAAATAGAAAGAGAGTAATCTCTTTTTATTTTGCCATGGCACATTTGTTTTTTTTTCATACAATAATATAGTTGGGAGGTTTTATGAAAAAAATACTAGAAATTAACAATTTAAAAAAGATTTATCATACTCCTAAAGAAGAGATTTTAGCTCTTGATAATATTAGTTTTTCAGTTAATGAAGGAGAATTTATTTCTATTGTTGGTCCCAGCGGTTGTGGAAAAAGTACAATTCTTTCAATACTTAGTAATTTATTAAATAAGTCTTCGGGAGAAATTAATTTAAAAAATAATTATATTATGGCCTATATGCTACAAAATGATTCACTACTGCCATTTAGGACTGTTCTAGATAATTGTTTAATTGGATTAGAAATACAACATCTATTAAATGAAGAAAATAAAAATTATGTAATTAACCTATTAAATACATATGGTCTCGGTGAATTTATAAATAAATATCCTAATAGTTTATCTGGTGGTATGCGACAAAGATGTGCACTAATTAGGACACTTGCAGTTAGGCCAGATATTCTACTTTTAGATGAAGCGACTTCAGCACTTGATTATCAGTCAAGATTAGCTATAAGTGATGATATTTATAATATTATTAAAAAGGAAGGTAAAACTGCTATTATGGTAACTCATGATATAGCACAAGCAATTAGCATGTCAGATAAAGTAATTGTTTTATCAAAAAGACCCGCAACTATTAAGTCCATTTATGAAATTAATCTTACTAATAAATCTACTCCTACTGAGAACAGAAAAGCTAATAACTTTAATTATTATTATGATATGATTTGGAGTGATTTAGATGTTAATATTTAGCGAAGAACATAAAGATTATTTAAATGCTATTAGAAGAGAGAAAAGGATTATTCTATTTTGGAGAGTTATACTTATATTTATATTTTTATTATTATGGGAATTTGGTGCTCAATACGAAATAATTAATACTTTTTTATTTTCTTCTCCTACTAGGATAGTTAAAACAATTATTTTATTATTTAAAAGAGAAGAATTAATTAATAATATTTCTATAACTATAGCAGAAGTTTTAATTAGTTTTATTTTTGCTACTGTTATTGGTATTTTTATTGCGACTATTATGTGGTTTAAGAAAAGATTTGCTAAAATTATAGATCCATATATTACTATTATTAATTCTTTACCAAAAGTAGCATTAGGACCTTTAATTATTATTTGGGTTGGTGCTAGTATTAATTCAATTGTTTTTATGGCTATTACTATTAGTGTTTTTACAACAATAATTAATATATATTCTGGATTTATTAGTGTTGATAATGATTATCTTGTAATGATTAAAAGTTTTGGTGCTTCAAAGTGGCAGATTTATAAAAAAATAATATTTCCTAGTAACTTAGAAAATATTATTACTACACTAAAGATTAATATTTCTTTGTCATTAATTGGAGTTATTATGGGAGAATTATTAGTATCTAAAAAAGGACTTGGTTATTTAATTATGTATGGATCACAAGTTTTTAATTTAGATTTGGTAATTAGTAGTATTTTTATATTAGGTTTTATTTCATATGTAATGTATTTGTTAGTAGATAGATTATTAATTTATATACAGAAAAAAAGATATTAGTTTTTGGCTAATTCATTATTGATATTACTATTATTTTCATATAATATTTTAGAATATGCATATTGGGGGTGGTGTCTATGAAGTTTAGATGTTTAATTATGTATATTATAGTTTTGGCACTACTTTGTATAATTTTAGGTTTAGTCTTCTAGATATTTATGCATATTAAAAAGGAAGTTTTTCTTCCTTTTATTTTTTTCCAAAACAAGTATAGGAAAGCATTAAGCCACCACAGATATTTGAAGAATGCTCTTCATAACCATATTCACCAAAGGTGAATGCTACAAGAAATGGTACTCCATGACTTTCTTTTAAGATATTATTATATACTTCATCAATTCTATTTCCTATTTCAAAACGTCTTCCACCACAGTGAAATAAAAGATAAGCAGCTGGAGCATTATACATTTTTTTCTTTAAATTACGTACTGCTTCACTAGCACTTGTGATTAATTGGTTAACATCGGCTTCTAATTGAATGATTGCTGTTCCTTCTACTACTTTATTACCTAAAGTTATTGTATCATCGGCAGTTGTTTTAGTACCCATATCATTTCCAAACATTGGATGTCTAACTACTGTTAGATTACCTAGAGGATCTTTTATACCTAATGGTTTTGTTATTGATGTAAATAATAAATTTTGTTCTTGTAGTTTTAATGGTGACACATTAATCCAATGTGCATATTTTTTTAGAGCTGATACTTCATCTATTGACACTAAAGTTCTAGAATTTTTTACTTTTGTAATTAATCCCATATTGTCAGTTTCCTTATAGCCACTAACAAATGATGTATTAATTTCATTGTCTGTATAGAAGAATGCAACTGCTACACCATCATTTATCACTTTATCATTACAAATTATTTTCCATTTTCCTTCTACTCTGTCATCAGCAGCACTACCACCAAAAACAGGAACTCTACCTATTACATCTTGAATTCCCATTAAGTAATCTTCTTCTTCTTTGGGAGTAGCAACCATGTAAAAATAAGCTGGTGCTCTAGTTGTTTTAGCATTTTCCACGGCTTCTATGGCCACTTTTCTTCCTATTGCTCGAGCATCTCTTCCTGCTTCATGACAAGCAATACCTATAGTTAGGTTAGGATCAGAAAGTGACATTATTCCGGCAAAGCCAGAATCTGATGTAATATATCCATCTGGTACTATTATTCCACCGCTACTTGTACAACCAATTATTGGAGTTGTTGTAACACTTTGAATCCCTTTAACTACTTTTTTTATGTCATTATTTGCCGAAGTATAGAGAAAATTTATTTTACCATCTTCTTGGATTGTTCTTTCTCCTACCTCTAAACCCATCATGAAATCATCAGGATTAATACTATAATCAACTTTTGATTTTAACATATTATTATCTCCTTTTAGTATGCTTCTTTATAAAGATTTATTAAATCCGCTTCTGTTACTTCGCGTGGGTTTCCAGATGTACAAACATCATTTATTGCTTGATGGGCAAGAGCTGGAATCATATCCATAGGAACACCAATTGATTTTAAACTACTTGGTATATCTAGTTTTGTTAATAATTCCTTAACAGCATCTACTACAATATTAACAGCTTCTTCATCTGTAACATTTTCCATATTAAAACCAAAAGCAGATCCCATATTTTTAAATAATTCTGGACAAACTTGGCCATTAAACTTTAATACAACTGGTAATAATATAGCATTTGCTATACCATGTGATATGTCAAAAAATGCGCCTAGTGAATGAGCCATTGAATGAGCTATTCCTAAACCAACATTAGAAAATCCCATTCCAGCAATATACTGAGCATAAGCCATCTTTTCAATAGCAATTTCATCATGATCATTAACAGCTTTTTCAATGTTTTTATAAATTAAAGACATAGCATTTATATGAAACATATCCGGTATAAGCCAGCCAGCTTTTGTAATATATCCTTCCATAGCATGTGTTAAAGCATCCATTCCTGTTGCGGCAGCAATAGAATGTGGCATGCCTTCCATTAAATCTGGATCTATGATTGAACATACAGGAATATCATGTGTATCTATACAAACCATCTTTTTTACATTTACTTCATCTGTAATAACATAATTAATAGTTACTTCGGCTGCTGTTCCAGCCGTTGTTGGCAAGGCAAATAATGGAAGACCTTTATTTCTTGTTTTTACTGCACCAGCTAAACTTGTTACTTGACTATGTTCAGGATTAGTCATAATAATTGATATAGCTTTAGCTGTGTCTATTACACTTCCACCACCAACTGCTACAATGGCATCAACATTACTAATTTGTCCTAACATTAAACCATCTTGGACTGTTTTTATAGTAGGATTTGGCTTAACACTCTTATACGCAAAATAATTTATGCCATTTAACTCTAAAAGATCTGTTATTTTTTTTGCTACTCCATTGTTCATTAGAGTATGATCTGTAACTACTAGTATTTTTTTATAGCCACGTTCTTTTATTTCGTCACTTAATTTTTTATATGAACCTCGACCAAAATATGACATTTCATTTAAAACCATTCTATTTGTCATTTGCTAGCCTCCCTTTATTATCATAATTATAACATAAAAATTCTAATATAAAGTGTTTTTTAATAATAAATATGTAAAAAGACACATTATTTTAATGTGTCTTGTGATTTTGAATTTAAATTTAAGTCTGCTACTCGACCATCAAGATAGGCATAATAGCCAGCTGCTGCTATCATAGTTCCATTATCTGTACAATACTTCATAGGTGGAATTGATAATTCTACACCCAATTCGTTAGTAAGTTCTTGCATGGCAGTTCTTAAACCATTATTAGCAGCAACCCCACCAGCAACTATGACATTTTTTATATTCTTTTCAACAATAGCTTTACGAACTTTATTAATAATTGATTCAACCGCCACTTTTTGAAATGATGCTGCTAAATCTTCTTTAATAATTTCATTTCCTCGTTGTTCTTCATTATGAACTAAATTTATAACAGCACTCTTTAAACCACTAAATGAGAAATTATAACTATCATCTTGTAGAGGAATAGGTAGTTTATACGTAGGCTTTCCTACGCTAGCTAATTTATCAAGTTTTGGTCCTCCTGGATATTCTAGGTCAATTACTCTAGCAACTTTATCATAGCATTCTCCAATGGCATCATCTAATGTTCCACCTAATTTTTTGAACTTATAATGATCATTCATTTCAATTAATTCAGTATGACCACCGCTAACTACTACAGCAAGTAATGGAAACTTCAATTCTTTAACTAAGCTATTAGCATAAATATGTCCAGCTATATGATGAACTGGTATTAGTGGTTTATTATAAATAAAAGATAATGTTTTTGCAGCTTCAAGACCTATTAATAAAGATCCTATTAAACCCGGTCCATAAGTAATGGCAATAGCATCAATATCATCCATAGTCATTTTAGCTTTTTCTAAACATTCTTCTAAAACTATTGTAATATTCTTAACATGATGACGACTGGCTATTTCTGGTACTACTCCACCATATTCTTTATGAATATCTATTTGCGAAGATATTACAGTAGCAATCTCTTCAGTGCCATTTTTTACTATGGCAACACTTGTCTCATCACAACTACTCTCTATTCCTAATATATATATATCTTTTTTCATGTACATCACTCATTTCATTGGTATTTTATCATATTTTAAGTATTTTTTAAATATATTAGTAATTCTTTTTTTATGACATAATTTAAAGCTGAAATTTACTTGTATTTGAATGATTTTATTGTCAAAGCTACAAAAAATGCAATTATTTTTAAGATACTTACTTTTAAATTAAGATTATTAAAAAAATAAGCTTTAATAGCTTATTTTTATTTGAATTATTTATCAAAAATTTAATGCAATACTCAATTTGTTTTTATCGAGCAAATAGACTATTTTATTAAAAACCATCTCTAAGGCTGCTTTTTGGAGTTGATGTTGGTACACTACGACCATCCTTAAGATCATTAGGTTTTAGTGTTACAGGTTGTTGTGTTGTTGTTGTTCTGGTTCCACCTGTTCCTGTATCTGTTAGTCTAGTAGGATTTGGAGCTGATTTTGGTGTTGGTACAGGTTTTTGTACTGGAGGAGAGTATCTAGTTCCTGAACTTCCACTGCTCTTTGGAGCTGTTTGATTAACTAATCTTTGAACTTCATCTGGATCATATCCAGCGTCTCTTAATCTTTGTACTCTATCTGTTCCTACTCCCCATTTTCCTTGCCATACTTCTTGAGCAACTTCCGCTGCAGATTTTTGTGGTGCAGCTACAGTAGTTCCTGCAGCTCCGGCAGCACCGGCAGCACCTGTAGCGGTTACTGATGTACTTCCTTGTCCACCTATACCACTACCACCATTATTGTTAGCTGCTTGTGCATCTACAAATGAATTTATTGAAGTTTCTAAATCTTTTAAGCAAACCCATAGCTGGCTTAATACGTTACTTGCTTCTTTAGCTTTTGCTGCTAAATTAGATCCAAATGTTGTACCTTCTAATTGTCTTTCTTCTACTGTTTTTGCTACATAATCAAAAGTATTTTTAATGTCATGTAGGTTATTACCTTGGCCATCTGTAGTATTGTCTCTAAATCTACTAAAATCTTGTGATACTTCTCTTAATCTCTCTAAATCTTCTGGTTTCATACTTTGTTTCACCCTACCTTTTATATTATACAATTATATTATCATAATTTTTTTTTTTATTCAACACTAAAATTAATGTAATTAAATATATTTATATTTCCTTTATAATTTAGTTACAAAAAATTTGCTACACAACTTTTTTGCATTAGTCTAATAATTTTTATTAAATTAGTTGTTATTCGCGGACATTTGATTATCTATAAAGTTATTAATAGAATTTTCAATATCTTGTAAACTGAGCCATAGTTGACTTAGTACTTTACTGGCGGTTTTGGCTTTTTCTACTATGTTATCACCAAAAACAGTTCCAGTTAATTGGTATTCTTCAATAGTTTTTGTTACATAATCAAAAGTATTTTTTATATCATGTAGGTTATTACCTTGACCATCTTCTGTAACTTCTCTAATTTTTTTAAAGTCATTACAAATTTCAGCTAATCTTTCTAAATCATGGGGATTCATTTTAACCTCTCCTTACCATTTAAGGGTAACACAATATTTGCATTTCTTCAATAAAAAACAATAAGTTTACTTATTGTTCTCTTTTCATCAGAATAGCATCTACACCATTATAATATCCTTTTCTAAAGGCTACTTTTTGGAAACTATTTTTTTCATATAATCTTATTGCAGCTAAATTATCTTTTCTTACTTCCAATGTTATATCTTTATTTACTATATTTATCATTTCTTTTAATAATTTATCTCCTTTTCCACAGTTTCTGTGGATTTTTTCTATCTCAAACTGATTTATTTCTGCTCGTTCATAAATGTCACTATAATAAATATAGCCAATTACCTTATCATTTTCTAGTAAAACTAAAAATTTTGCAAAAGGATTATTATTAAATTCAGATATTATCATTTCCTTAGAAATAAATGAATTATTTATTATATCAATATTGTCTTCTCTTAATTCTATAATCATAGTTTACTTTCTTCTGCTTCAGTTAATTTTAAATAATTTGGATTAACTGCATGTGGATTGATTGCTTCTTTATCCTTAAATTGATTTACTACTTTAACAATATTTGGAGTATACTTTGATATGTTTTCTAAATTGTCAAACTCATCATTTGTAATTATTTCATAATCTTGATCTTTAAATTTTTCTTTTAATTCATCTAGCATTATATGTTGTGGTTTTAGTAATTCATTGTATTCAGCATCATATATAGCTGCAAATACATAACCACGCCTTGCATTTATCATAGGTATGTGTATGCATTTATTATCACTTGATATTGCCATTACTTCTAGAGAATTAATTGTTGTTATAGGGATATTTAAACTCCAAGCATAGACTTTCGCAATAGTTAATCCTATTCTAATACCTGTAAAACTACCTGGACCATTCACTACAATTATTTTATCAATATCTTTTGGCTTTAAATTTGTTTTTTCAAACATTGAGACAATTCTTGGTAAAGCAACTTCTGATAAGCTTTGACCATATTCTTCTTTTACTTCTGCTATTAACTCATTATCTGATACTATACCACTATATAGATAGCTAGATGATGTATCTATATATAAGTATTTCATAATATTGCCTCACAAAGTTCTTCATATTTTCTTCCATATGGGATAATAGTAATTATTCTCTTATTCTCATCCTCTTCAGAACTTTTGATTTTTATTTCTAGTCTTTTTTCTGGTAGATAATCTGGAATCATATCTGCCCATTCAATAATTGTAATACCTTTTTTAGTGTAGTATTCTTCAATGCCTAAATCTTCAACTTTTCCTTCTAAACGATATACATCCATATGATATAAAGGCATCTCACCAGATGTATATTCTTTTATTATATTAAAAGTTGGTGAAGTTACATCTTCTTGTACTTCTAATGCTCCGGCAAATCCTTTTGTAAAAACTGTTTTTCCACTACCTAAATCTCCTGTTAAGCAAATAACCATGTTGGGAAATTTTTCAGATTCAATATTTTGAGCTAATTCAATTGTTTCTTGCTCTGAATATGTTGTTATTTTAAATTCCATTTCTATCACCTAAAGTTTATTATACCAAAAAAAAAGAGTTATACAACTCTTATAAATAAATATTGACTAAACTTGTCATTAGCTTGCTATTGAAATATCTTTAATTAATAGGGCTGGTGAAGCTGAACTTAAACTTGTAAATTCTAGTTCAGAGGCTATTTCTTCAATATTATTTAGTAATTCAAATATAGTTGTTGTCATAACTGCGGGGTTTATTCCACAAACAATTTCACCATTTTTAATTAAAAATCCAAAAATTTGAATAGAAATAGCTCCTGTAACTGTATTAATTGATGTTCCCATAGATCCCATATAGTCTACTATATATATTCCATTTTCAATAGATTTAATTAATTCTTGATCACTTTTTTCTCCTGGAACTACATACATATTTCTAGTACTAATTCCTCTAAAACTATTTCCTGTCGGGCTAATACCCTTTATTTTTGATTCTTTAATGTCATAAAGAAATGTTTCTAGTTTTCCATGATCTACTATTGTCTTTTTTCTTGTCTCAGTCCCTTCATTATCAAATAATTGATATCCTGGATATTTATTGTTTGTTGGATCTTCAACTATTGTTAATTTTTGACTAAAAACTTTTTGATTTAATTTATTTTCTAGACAAGATACTTTATTACGAATATTAGTTGCAGATATCATATTAACTAAATTAGAAATTATTCTTCCAGCAGTATTTGAATCTAATAGTATTGTATATTTACCTGTGGAAATTTTATTCTTATTACTTTGAATAATGGCTTTTTCAGCAACATCTCTTATTATTTTTTCAAAGTTTATCTTTTCTTTAGAAGTCTCCAATACTTTCTTATCATAACTAGTAAAATTATTGTTATTTTTAACTACTGCTTCAGCACTAAAATAACATATATGTGAAGCAGTAGAAATGTCTATACCATTTGAGTTTATTATTCTAGTATTGTTATATGATTCTGAAAAATAGAAAGACATTTTTTCCACTTCGGGGTATTCTTCCCTAATTTTAGCTAGTTCTTTTAATTTTTTTATTTCATTACTTATATCAAATTTTAAAGGCTTATTTTCAGGAATTCTTTCTTTATTTTTTAAATAATCATCTTCATATAGAGAATCTGTTACTTTTGCTTTTAAAATTAATAGATCAATAATATTACTATTAAGATAATTACTATTTACACTAACTGTTTTTCCATTGTACTCAGCTTTTATGCTATAGCTAATATTATTACCATCATCATATGATTCCATTCTTCCATTAATAATTTCAACACTACTTTCAGAAGTCTTCTTTTCAGCAATCTGAATATTAGTAATATTTTTCTTTTTAGCCTCTTCAAAAAAATTTTTATATTCCATTATTCTTTACCCCCTACTAATATTTTTGATACTTTAATTGTTGGTTGACCTATTGTTACAGGTATCATTCCACTTTTACTTCCACAATATCCAGCAGAAATTTTTAAATCATCGGAAACCATTTCGACATTATTTAAAATATCTTTACTATTGCCTATTAAAGTTATTCCTTTTAAATATTCTTTTAATTCACCATTCTTTATTAATCTAGCTGTATCAACAGCAAAGTTAAAATCTCCTGTTGCTGGATTAACACTTCCACCACTCATTTTTTCACAAAATACTCCTAAATCAATACTTTTAATCATGTCATCTATTTTATCATTTCCTGGTTTTAGGTAAGTATTGCTCATACGAGAGGTCGTGGCATAATGATAATTTTGCCTTCTTCCACAACCATTTGAATTCATTTGCATTTCTTTACTATTAAAATCATCCACTAAATAATGCTTTAATATACCATTTTCAATGAGAATATTTTTATTGCTTTTATTACCCTCATCATCAACAATAAAACTTCCCCAGGCATTTTTTATTGTTCCATCATCTATTAAGGTAACTTTTTCTGTTGCGACTTTTTTACCCAAATCATATGAAAATACTGATAATTTTGGAGCAACGGAAGTTGCTTCTAAACCATGACCACAGGCTTCGTGAAATATTACAGCTCCAAAGCCAGGAGCAATTACAACAGGTAATTCTCCACCTTTAAAATCAATAGCATCAAGCTTCTTCACAGCTGTTAAAGTAGCTTTTTTGATCATTTCTTCTAAGTCTATTTCATCTAATAATTCATATCCCATACCTTTACCATAATCAATAAATTCATGTTCTTTAATATCTCCTTTTTGCGTATATACTGTACATATAATACGGGTTAGTGTTGAATTAGAACTTATATATTTACCATTAGAATTTGCCAAAGTGAATTTTTTATCAGTTTCAACAATTCCTGCAGATACTTGTACTACTAATTTAGATTCTTTTCTAGCAATTTTATCTATTTTATATAGTAAATCTTTTTTTCTATTAATTGAATACTTATTGTGTGGTATTAAAGATTTTTGGGAATAATCACTTTTATTCTCCAACTTAACTGTTTTTCTTTTTGATGTGGTTATATTTTTTAGTAGTTTTTTAATAGTATTTGAAATATTATCAACAGTTAAGATGTTCGTTGATGCATAATAGCTTTCTCCAGCATTAACTATTCTAATACCTAGTCCTCTTTCATTTGTAGTATCAATATTATCTAGTTTTGAGTCTGTCAGTCTATATATTCTATTTTCTTGTTCTTCATAATATAATTCAGCAAATTCAGCACCTGTTGATAATGCTAAATTTAAATATTTTTCAAATTCTTTTTTTTGCATTTAAATCACCATCGTTAGTATAACACAAAAAAAAGACTAATAATATAGTCTTAAATGCATAAAAAAAATTCTTGGCAACTTCCTATCTTCGCATTCACTATTGTCGGCGTTTAGTGGCTTAACTTCTGTGTTCGGGATGGGAACAGGTGTACCTCACTAGCTATCGTTACCAAGAAAAATATTTAGAGAAATAATTCTCTGAAAACTTAGATATTGTGTTCATCAAATTATTAAATTATGATTAAATCCTCGATCTATTAGTACTGGTCAACTCAAAATGTCACCATTCTTCCATCTCCAGCCTATCAACCTCATCGTCTTTGAGGGATCTTACTATATACATATGGGAAAACTCATCTTAAAGGAGGCTTCCCGCTTAGATGCTTTCAGCGG
The DNA here is from genome assembly GCA_017433415.1 of Bacilli bacterium. Taxonomy (GTDB): domain Bacteria; phylum Bacillota_I; class Bacilli_A; order RF39; family UBA660; genus UBA3789. The sequence continues at coordinate 86 of JAFRHI010000029.1, read as the reverse complement.
TTATCCTTTCCAGACATAGCTACTCTGCACTGCAGCTGGCGCTACAACAGATACACCAGAGGTCTGTCCATCCCGGTCCTCTCGTA
>JAFRHI010000028.1 GCA_017433415.1 Bacilli bacterium | reverse complement strand
TTGCGCATTATTTGCCGCAATTAGTGCTGGCATCAAATGTGTAACAACTAAATATAAACTTACAGCCATTGCTGCTAATCCTAAAACAATCAAAATTTGTTTTTTATGATCTTTTACCCATTGCCAAGGAGTTGTTTTTACTACCAATTCATCTAGATCTGATGTTGCACCAGAATCTGGTTCTTGAGTTGGTTCTCTTCCATGATCAGACTCTGGTTCTTGATTTGGTTCTCTTCCATGATCAGACTCTGGTACTTGAGTTGGTTCTCTTCCATGATCAAATTCTGGTTCTTGAGTCGGTTCTCTTCCATGATTAAATTCTGGTTCTTGAGTCGGTTCTCTTCCTTGATCAGCCCCTGGTACTTGAGTCGGTTCTCTTCCTTGATCAGCCCCTGGTACTTGAGTTGGTTCTCTTCCTTGATCAAATTCTGGTTCTTGAGTCGGTTCTCTTCCTTGATCATGATCTGGTTCCAAACTAGATTCCGGTTGAACATCTCCTGCGTTTTGATTTTGATTATTAATAATTTCCTGCTCTTGATTATTATCTGTATTTGCATCTATAAAAATTTGTATATCATCAGTTAATGTTTCTTGATAATGTCTAGCGTTTTCTGGCGTTAATGGAGTAACATCATGTGCATTTATAGTTGGTCTATCTTCATCTATAGCTGGTTGACTATTGAATATATATTGACGCATGTCAAAACTTGTTTCTGTATTAATTCTATAACTTGTAATATCCGTTATACCTGCCTTAGAAAAGACATTTTCTATTGCGGCCATTATTTTATCTTCAGGTACGCTTTCTAGGTGACCTTGTGCACACAAATTATAAATATTATTGTATAGTTCATGTTCATCAAATTGATTACTCCTTGTTTCGGGTACTACTTCCATCAATTCTAGCATTCTTGAAGTATACCCATTCAAATCGTGTCCAATAGGATGATAGAATCTGTCATATTCTTGAAAAGTTGATTGTAAATTATTATAGTAATCACTAAATGGCAGTGCTAATGTATGAGCAATAGTCATTGGTTCATAATAACCATTATCATCTTGGCTTTGAAGCCATTCCCGTGGTGATAATAAGAAATAAGTATAACTTGGGGCATTATTATTTGTACTCTGTAAGTCCCAAGTTATGTCACAAGTACAAATATTATCAACACCATATTTAGGATCATTTATTCTTCCTATATTTCTTTCATGGCTGCGTGTACCATAGCGAAACATTGGAACATTTACTCTTCTTAGCATTGCTGAGTATAATGTAGAGAATCCTAGGCATATTGCTCGTCTTTGACCATTGTCATCAGCATTTAATATTTGACTTAAGTTTGTATTGTCCCAATCATCTGTATTACTACTATTATAATCAGGATCGTAGATATAAGAACCATCTATTTGCATTTTTGCATATACAGCAGCCTCTAAAGGGCTATATTGCATATCCTGAACTTTATTTTCAAAGTCTTCAAAAAAACTTATTACATTTATATAATTTGCTAATGTTGTTTTACCACCACCTTCTATTTCAGAATAGTGTAAAACATTTTCTGAATAAGGTTCTCTCTGATATCTATCTATCATATCGTGGCAAGTACTATATACTATATCTATCTCATAAGGATAATTTTCTAATCTTCTATATAATTCTGATTTATCTTCTAATAAATAGCCTATTAGTAAAACATTAATTTTTTGTCTTATATTATGTCGTTGTAAACTATTTAAGAATTCTTCATAGTAATTTGGATCAAAGTAATCTAATTCAATTGCTGGATTAGGATGATTTTTTAGGGCATTTGCAAGAGTTTCAAACTCTTCTTCTGTCAATTTATGATTAATGTGAAAAGTTGTTCTATCAACTGTATCTTCAAAGTTTTGTCTTCTTTCTCTTACAGGTTGTGTATGTTGCTCATCATATTTAAAAATTCCATTTTGAACAATAATGTTAGGATTATTTCTTAATTCTTCAGTACAATTATCTACGGCTATTTTTCCCACAAATGATAGTTTTTCATAGTCTTCTCTAGTAAGTGTATATCCTTCATCAGAAATACGAATTACCGTTGTCGGATCATATGAGCTTGTTGAATTATACTTTCTTTTATAACTTTCTATGTGGGATTTAATAGCTGCAAAGAATTCTTCATCATCTAAAACTTCTTTATTATTATTAATGTTCTAGTAGTCTTCATGGCTGCATCATTATTAAGGGCACTCATAAAGATTCTCTTATTAAAATTTCTATAATTTTCTTGTAAACTTTCATTATCAAAAAATTGATAATATGGAATTCCCTGTTGTGTATTAGGTTGAAATCTAAAATTTCCAGTTACTCTTATTGGGGAAAAGTTTTCTGATGAGCAAATAATTGAATTGATATATCCTGGTTGAAGAATTCTTCTTGTTATTTCATCAATCATTTGATCGTTTATTGCTTCATCGTTCATTACATTCACTCACTCTCTATTATTTTCATATTATCATATTTCAAAATAAAAAAAAAGCAGTTTACTGCTTGTTTTTTTAATTGTTTGGCATCCATAATAGTTAACTTTGAGCCTTAGGTCAAGTAGGTTTTCCCTGATTCTTACAAAACCGTTACCAGTTTTGCGGTTCCCCTTTGAAAGAATCAATATGGCGTTACCGCGTCATACGACTTGATTACCACTTAGTGCCCACTGCAATCCTATAATGAAATGCACTCTAGGAGATTTCCTCCCCAATACTTTATTACTAGTTCTTTTTTGCAGAAACAATTTCAAAAAGCAATACTTAATTAAGTGGCCGCTTATATTAAGCAAGATCTTTTATCCCGATATTTCCACGCAAGACAGGCTACACTGCACATAACTTTCGCCACATACAGGTTCTATCCAATCTCGTAAAAAATCATCAGTAGTTTACGTATAGATTTTCCACAATAATTGGTCTCCACGGATAGTGGGTCGTTTTCTCGTATGCCATTACGAGTTGCCCAAAATCCTCATCTCCAGCATCCACCCCGAACTGGGCGTAAGAAGCAGACACCAAAGGTTTCACAGATATGCCCTTAACGAATTTTTAAGCTCGTCTTCCTAATAAAGTAATTGACTAGAATAGTGTGCCATCAATTACGTAGTTAATTATACCATTTTTTTAGTAAATTGTCAAATTTGTGATGTATTATATATAACTACATTTTATTATATGTATTGATTTATCTAACAATTAAAAAAATCTAATTGCTTAGATTTTTTACCAACTTACGTAAATGTCTATCGTACCATAAGCACAACCAGTATCATAAACTTTTGCTGGTCCTAATGAAGTGATTACTACTGATCCTTTTGATAAATATCCTGGGTCAGCTGCTACACAAATAAATCCATCACCATCACGAACTGTTCCATCATCAGCAACGTGTCTTCCTGGTATTCTTAAACTTGTACCAGGTAACACATTTTGTGAATAATATGTTTCTTTATGTCCATTAAAGTATAATGCACCTCTACTTTTTGTAAGTCTTGATGGAGAAGATGTATAAGGTTCAGAATACTTCATTGTAAGACGACCTTCATTTAATGCTAATTGTACTTCATCTATTGTCATTTCATCATATGCTTTTTCAATAATTAAAACAGATGCTGGAGCTGTTTCCATCTCCACTTCTTTGAATAGTAAATTTTCTGTTTTAATTGTATTTTCATCTTTTTCTTTAACGACTCTATTAGCACTAGTAGCCATATTTTTTATGTCAAACTCTTGAATACTTGTAGAATTAAATGTATTTATAGAGTCACTATTTTGAATTACCATACCAATAGAAATCATTAGTACTCCTAGTGTCATGGCAATCATACTAAACAATTTTTCTTTTCTCAATTTATCACCTCAAATGTGTAATTGATGTGATTTATTTTACCGCAAATTTGCAATTTTGTCAAATTTTGAACTTATATATATCTATTATATGTTATTATTTTATTATGAAGGTGGTTATATTATGAAAGATATTGATTTACTTATTAAATGGATAAAAGAAGCACAAAAAATTGTTTTTTTTGGCGGTGCTGGAGTTTCAACTGAATCTGGTTTAAAAGACTTTAGAAGTAAAGATGGGTTATATAATGAAAAATATGATTATCCACCAGAAGAGATTCTTTCACATGATTTTTTTGTTGATCATACCAGTGAATTTTTTAAATTTTATCGAGATAAATTAAATGTTTATGGATTAAAGCCAAATATTACACATTATACTCTCGCAGAAATGGAGGAAAAAGGTCTACTTAGTAGTGTTATAACACAAAATATCGATGGCTTTCATCAAGCTGCTGGTAGTAAAAAAGTATTAGAATTACATGGTTCAATTATGAGAAATTACTGTATGAATTGTGGAAAATTTTATGACGAAAAGAAAATTTTTAATTCAAAAGGAATTCCTAAATGTAGTTGTGGTGGTATTATTAAACCAGATGTTGTTTTGTATCAAGAAGGTTTAGATGAAGAGACAATTAAAGAATCAATTAAAGAAATTAGTACTGCTGATTTATTAATTATTGGAGGCACTAGTTTAAATGTCTATCCAGCAGCTGGTTTTATTAATTATTTTAGAGGAAAACATCTAGTATTAATCAATCTTGATATGACGCCATACGATACTAGATGTGATTTAGTTATTCACGAAAAATTAGGCAAGGTCTTTGAAAAAATTAAAAAGGAGCTTTTTTAAGCTTCTTTTTCGTTTTTCTTTGTCAGATTTAAAATCAAATTATAAATAATCAATATAATTATGCCAATTACTGTTGTCGTTGCACCACTTATTATTAAACTAATAATATTAAAGTTAATAAATCCAGTCAGATATGAAACTATTAGTTTTACTACTACTGAAGCAATTAAGACAAATATACCGCTTGTTATTAAAGCACTTGCTAGAGTTTTAATCCATTTTGAATATGATTTTTGAAGAAGTGCAATTAGGAATAAGTCAATAATGATTATGGCTAATATCAATAATTTAAATTCTAATGAGATAAATAGTTTATATCCTTTTAAAACTGTTTTTTCAGTTGTAGTTAAATTTCTACTATTATTAGCTATAGCTTTTTTTATAGCATTACTTATCTCTTTTGTTTCCATCCCAGATGCTGCTTCATCAATCATTTCATCGGTAACTTCTTCCCCTACTACTTCCGATATTAGTTCTTTGTTTTCTTTTAAATAGTTTAACAAATCTTCTTCAATGGTTATCTCATCCAGACTTTCTTCATCAAGCATACCATCAACAGTTAAGTCCAAATATTTATCCATTAATTCTTGGGCCTCTTTGCTATTTAATATTTCTTGAATTCTCTCATCTTCGGATAACTCAGAAATTTTTTCTTCATCAATGGTAAAATTACCAGTATTTTCTTCTCTTCTGACTATATTCTCTTTTATTGTTTCTTTAATTATACCATCAATTAAAACGTTTTTTAAATTGCAAGAAAAGATAAAAGCACTAATTAAATTAATTAAGATAAAAAACAGGATACTAATAAAAAGCTTTTTATACCATTTCATATTATTCCTCCTACTTAAATTATAGCATATATAAAAAAGAAAATCTTTATCTAGATTTTCTTTTTTACTATAAATTTATCGTTTATAAAATCTACAATTACTGTATCGTGTTCTGTAATTGTATTTTCAATTAACATTTTAGATAAATCGACTTCTATTGTTCTTCCAACTAATCTTTTTAATGGACGAGCGCCAAAGTTTACATCATAACCAGATTCAATAAACTGTTCTTTGGCTGCTTTTGTTAATTCAATGTGAACATCTATATTTTTAAGACGATATTCAATCTCTTTAATAATTTTATCTAAAATTTTGCTTATAGCATCCTTAGTTAGTGTGTTAAAAATAACGATTTCGTCAATACGATTAATAAATTCTGGTCGAAAAGTATTTTTTACTTCACTCATTACTAATGCATGATTGTTTTCTAATACATATTCACTACCTAAATTAGATGTCATAATTATTATAGTGTTTTTAAAATCTACTGTTCTACCATTAGAGTCAGTTACACGTCCATCATCTAAGATTTGCAGTAATAGATTTAAAACTTCCGGATGAGCTTTTTCTATTTCATCAAATAAAACAATACTATAAGGATTTCTTCTTACCGCTTCAGTAAGTTGGCCTCCTTCTTCATATCCGACATAGCCTGGAGGTGATCCAATTAGTCTTGAAACACTAAATTTTTCCATATATTCACTCATATCTATTCTAACCATGTGATGTTCATCATCAAACAATTCATAAGCCAAAGTTCTAGCAACTTCTGTTTTTCCGACTCCTGTTGGACCTAAAAACATAAATGAAGCTATTGGTTTATTTGGATCCTTGATTCCACTGCGTGATTTAAGGATTGCGTCACTTACTATTTTTAATGCTTCATCTTGACCCATTACTCTTTCTTGCATTTTTTCTTCTAGATGAAGAAGTTTTTCTTTTTCACTTTCCAATAATTTAGTAACAGGAATATTAGTCCATTTAGCAATAATTGTACAAATATCATTTTCTGTTACTGTATCACTTAGTAATTTGTTCTTTTCTACTTTATTTAATTCTTGTAATTCTTTTTCTACTCTTGGTATTTCACCATGTCGAAGTATAGCAGCACGCTCTAAGTCATATTTATTTTCAGCTTGTTCTAATTCAAATTTTAATTCATCTAATTCTTTTTTCTTTTTCTTAATATCACTATTTAAGTTCTTTTCTTTATTCCAAGCAGAAGTCAATTCTTTTTCTTTTTGTTTCATTGACTCAAGTTCACGATCAATATCTTCTTTTCTTTTTAAAGATATTTCATCTTTTTCCTTTTTTATTGCTTGGCGTTCTATTTCTAATCTCATAATACGATGAGTTAAGTTATCTAATTCGAATGGAACTGAATCCATTTGAACACGGATTGTTGCACAAGCTTCATCAACAAGATCAATTGCTTTGTCTGGTAAGTATCTATCTGTTATGTATCTATTAGATAGTGTTGCTGCTTCTATTAGAGCTTTATCAGTAATTGAGACACCATGATGAATTTCAAATCTATCTTTTAGTCCTCTAAGAATAGTAATTGTATCTTCCACATTTGGTTCTTCTACTTTAACTTTTTGGAAACGTCTTTCTAAAGCTCCATCTTTTTCAATATATTTACGATATTCATTTAAAGTAGTAGCACCAATTACATGAATTTCTCCTCTGGCTAACATTGGTTTTAAGATATTAGATGTATCCATAGCTCCTTCTGTTGCACCAGTTCCAACTATCATATGAATTTCATCAATAAACATGATGATATTTCCTTCACTCTTTTTAACTTCATTTAAAACATTTTTTAATCTTTCTTCAAATTCTCCACGATATTTAGCACCAGCAACTAAAGCTGCCATGTCTAACTCCCAGATGGTTTTATCTTTTAAGCTACTTGGAACATCACCTTTTAATATTCTAAGGGCTAATCCTTCAACAATAGCTGTTTTACCAACACCTGGTTCTCCTATTAAAACCGGATTGTTTTTTGTTTTTCTTGATAATACTCTAGTAATACTACGAATTTCTTCATCTCTACCAATTACAGGATCAATTTTTCCTGCTTTGGCATCGGCAATGATATCACGTCCATATTTTTCTAAAACATTTTCTTGTTCTTGTTCAGGATAATTATACATATTTTCATCCCCTTTCAAATATTATTATACTATTATTTTAGCACTTGTCAATATAGAGTGCTAAAATAATAATTAAAAAAAAAGTACTTTATTAATTTAAGTACTTTTAATTTTATTCTTCTACTTTATTTACATTAGATTTTCATAATTATTAAAGTCTAGATTATTGATGAAATAATCATTAGTATTTTTATTATATTTCATTGGTTCCACTTTCATTTCATTACTTCCTTTTTTTAATTTTTTCTCATATTCTTCAAATAATTCTTTAAATCTAGCATAGTGAACTATTTCTCTTTGTCTTAACCAAAGAAGTGGACCTATGACATCAGGATCATCTGTTAGATCAATTAAGTTTTCATAGACTGCTCTTGCTTTTTGCTCAGCTGCCATATCTTCAGAAAGATCGGCTAGTGGGTCTCCTGTTGTTGCAAAATAAGTGGTTGTGAATGGCACTCCATTAGCATCTGTTGGGAATAGTGCTTTGGCATGCTCTGCGTAATGTGTATCAAGTCCAGCATCTTTTATTTCTTCTAACGTTGCATCTTTCATAAGCTGATAAATCATTGTTTCTAACATTTCAACATGTCCTAATTCTTCTGTTCCAATGTCATTAAGAAGTGCTTTTCCTTTATTATCTGGCATAGTTAAGCGTTGATTAAGATAACGAAGTGCAGCACTTAATTCACCATTAGATCCACCATACTGGGTTACTAAGTATTTTGCCATTCTTAAATCTTTCTTTTTTATGTTGATTGGATATTGTAATCTTTTAACATATTTAAACATCTCTTCTTACCTCCCATGGCCAAGCATTTTCTTCCCAGATAAAAGAATTGGGATTGGTATTGTTATTATTGTTTACTGTTAATGGACCATATTTGTTTTCATAATTATTTACTAATCCATTTAATTGTTTTTGATAATCGTTAAATAATGTTAACATACTTTGATCATTAGGATGAGTATCAAGATATAAATTTAATTCATGTGCTGCGAAAGATATTTCTTGTATTTTTAATAAATCTTTTTCTTGATTTGTTCTGGCTGTAGGCCTCATTGGAGTGTAGTTTTTATACTGACTATAGAGATTAGAAAATAAATTGCCATTTTTAAATCCCTCATCAGGTGTAAATAAATTGTTATTAAATGTTTGATTCATATTTAAGCCAGGATAAAAATAAGTATTGTTTCTATTCATACTTGGAGTTGAGTTGTAGTAGTTATTTCCTGACATATTTCTATACCAATCATAATTAACATATTTGTAATTATTCATAATTATCTCCCTTCTAGGTAATTTATTCCTATGATAAATATCTGTATGGTTATATGCCTAAACTATTAAAAATAAAAAACGCTTGTCAAAACAAGCTTTTTTTGATAAAATATATATGTATTTTGAAATGGCGCCGTTGGTGAAGTGGTTAACACGCTAGTTTGTGGCACTAGTATGCATGAGTTCGATTCTCATACGACGCCCCAGTTTAAAATAAAAAGATTCTTTATTGAACTGAACCCCAAAAGTTGGACAGTTTATAAATAGTTTCTAATTAGAGGATTGCAACCTGTAATTTACAGGAGACAGTCCTTTTAATTTTACTTTAATTCTATCATAATTATAATAATTAATATAGTCATCTATGGCTA
>JAFRHI010000027.1 GCA_017433415.1 Bacilli bacterium | reverse complement strand
ATTAAATTATATATCAATTATTACAATAATGAAAGACCTAGTTATGCTTTAAATTATAAAACCCCAATTCAATACAAAATTGAATCAGGATTTTAATGTGTTTTTTATAAAGTGTCTACTTTTGCTTGACTAGTTCAAATAAGTCGTTTTCTTTATCTAAAAATACTTTTTACCAATCCTTTTATACCCTTATTATCTTCGATGTTTCCTACGTCATTTTTATTAACATTTTCAACAGTACAATATGAATGTTCTTCACCATTTTCATCCACAAAAGTCTTGGTTACTAATTCCCATTTTTCACCATTAGAATAATCCCTATTCATTATTTCATCAATTTCTTCAGTAGATAAAGTAAGTCCTAATTTTTTATTAAATTCATTTATAAATCTTTTTGCTCTTTCATATCCTCTTTCTGGAATAGTATTTCTTGAATAAAGTAATTTAAGTGCTACTAATTGTAGAATTCTATGTCTTAATTCCATATTAGTATCATGATCATATACACATTCTTTTAATTCTGTAAAATCTAATTCATCAGCATACTTTTCCTCGAATATTTTTAGCAACTGTTCTAAACTTAAATTACTTTCTCCGTTCAAGTATTCTTTTACATCATAATCAACAAAAACATCACCAGTAACATCATTAGCACGAAGAGAAAAATATGGTAATTCTTCACAAAGCATAATATCTTGTTCAACATTTTTCTTACCAATGTGCATAAATATTAAAGCTTTAAGTTTTGGATTTCCAGCATCATCACAAATCATATGATGACTCCAACCACGAGCCCTATATCCACATTTCATCAAAGAATACTGTCTACTAGGTAATCTGAACAATAATTGTTTAATATTCATCACATTAGAAATTCTCTTAGTATCTTGAAAATCTGTATCCATATGTCTTATACCTTCATAGAACTCAAGTTCTCTTTCTGGATATTTTATCTCATACCAATTAGCTATAGTATCAATCATCTTTTGTAATTCATCTATTCCCATAAAACAATGATAGCCATCAGTTATTGAACTCTTTAACCAACTTAAAAATTCTTTATTATTTCCTAATTCATAATCCTTTTTATCCTGCTCATAAAATCTTTCTGCTTGTACAATTGTCATTATAAACCCTCCATTAGTTGTTTATTATAACATACAATAATAATAAAGCAATAAACATTATACTAAAAATGAACTTCATTAAGTTCATTTGTTATTCATAGAAAAAACTCTCATCTTTTGCATCTCTGCACATAATTCATTATATATTTCTTCTTCATCATATTGAATTTCTGTAATAAATGTATTTAATTCATTAACAAAATCTTGATTACCTGAATTTTTGGCAATACCAATTACTAATGGCATTGATGTAGATAAGTCTATTCTTTTTTTACCATGTGGTCTAAAATCATCAAGAGTTGCGCTTCTAACATCTTCATAAAATCTTAAGCAATCAGTATCAGAACAATATTCTTCCTTACTACATTTTATAATATCCTTAGGCTGATATATTTCGTAATATAAGTCCTTATCAAATCTCATCATCAAAGACGGATCATATACATAATTATCAATTTCTATCCACCCATGACCAGCATTTTCCCTACCATACTTTAATTCTAAATCTTTATTACTGCCACGAACTAATAAAGCATTATCAAAGCAAAAAAACATATACAAACTTCTATCATAACACTTCCCAGGAGCTACTTTCGGCTTTAGATACTTTATATGAATAGAAACTGGTAAACCACAAATATAAGTATGATTTAATTTTTCATAAAATTCATCATCAAATGGAACAATTTTCTCATCAAGAACTCCTTTATCAAATAATAATTGCATCCTACTAAAATATAAATTTTTCTTTATAGTATTAAACATATTTTTCAACCCCTACTACTGAATTGCAGTATATAATATCACAAAATTAAATATTTTTCAAATTTTATATCAAAAAATTGACTTATTAATTACGTATGCTATAATATATTTTAACGTTTATTTGTAGGAGAATTTTATATGAACAAAAATCAATTGATTGAATTAAAAAAAAGATTATTAGCATTAGGACTAGCTGGTGTAATAATTGGAACTGCAGGTTGCTCTAATAATAAAGATGAAAATGCAGTTCCTGAACATTATCCTATCCCTTCTGAATATTCAAATGTAGATGATTATTACAAATACATTGTCAGAGGTAAAACTGCAACAAAACTTTATAAAGCAGAAAATGTTTATCTATTATTTGATAAAGAAACATATACTGCAGAAGAATATATATTTGACACAGTTCATGGTGAATATGGCGGACAATTATATGATTTAGAAACTGAAGAATTAATTATGTATTCTAGTGGTATTAGTTATATGTACAATGAAGAATATAACAATTATTTAATAGAAAACAATTATCATGTTTGTCTTAAAGATGTATGTGACTACGTAGAAGGACATACTGGTAAAGATTATTATTCACTTGATGAAATAAAAGAACTAGAACCTCAAATTGCAGAAAGTCTTAAAATTATTAATTCTGCTAAAGTTAAAATAAAACAATAATTACATTAAATTAAAAAGTCTCAATAATTTCAAGAGACTTTTTTATAATTTGTCACATAAAGAATAAACATATTATTAAATATTTATTGACCATTTATCTTTTCAAAAATAGATTTAATTTTTTTCTTAGCTACACTATAATCATCTAATCTAATTTCACCTAATTCAACACGTTGCTTTTCTAATTGCTCAACACTAAAATCTTCGCCAACTATAAGTGTTGTTCCATGTAACTTACACCCCCATAATCTAGCAACATCTAGTGAATTTAAATCTAAAACAGCATGACTATTTGTTAAATTGCAACCCATAAGTTCACAACCACTAAAATCTTTTCCACTCATATCAACATTTTCTAGATTTGTCCATTCTAAACATTTACCGCTAACTTTTTGAGGATCCAAGTTAATCTTAGCATTTTTAAAACTTGCTCTTTGAACATAAACATCAGTAAAATCTGCATCTGATAAATCAAGTCCGTCGCATATTGTTATATTTAAGTCCTTTTCATAAACTTTTTGTGGATTGATTTTTGCATTTGTATAACCTAAATTAGTATGACATATAACACAACCATCAAAGCATTTATCGCTCATATCAATACCTTCGAAGTTTGCTCCTTCTATATTTTTATCTTCAACAGTTTGAGGATCTACATCAGCATTTGTTCCACGAAAATCAACTCTACGTACATTTCTACCTGCAAAAGAAATTCCTTCTAAATCAATAAACTTTAATACACGTTGATCTCCAACATCATAATGCATAATACCATCTAAAAGAATCTCTGTAGTTTCCTTTCCTAATTTTATTTTTTCCATAGTATTACAATATTGAATTAATTTTTCTGTATCATTTAAGTCTATTCCTTGTTGTTCAGCGTATTTATATATAGCTTCATTTAACATTCTTAGTAAATCACGATATTGATCTCCATCCATATTTAATTCTCTCCTCATTTTTCAAACCTCCAATATTTAGTTATATATTATAACAGACAGATTTAATAATACAAGCATTTTTTTAATTAAACACAAAAAAAGATAGGACTACCTATCTACCAATATTATTTATACTTAAATTGACTCAAAGTTCAATATCATCTTCACTGGTGCCGATAGTGAGAATTGAACTTACCTCTGATCCTTACCAAGGACCTGTTTTACCACTAAACTATATCGGCAAAATGGTGCCGATTAAAGGACTTGAACCTTCGACCTACTCTTTACGAGAGAGTTGCTCTACCACTGAGCTAAATCGGCATCTCTAGTAAAATATATCATAAAAACCAATAAATACCAATAATTAATTATATTTTTACACATACTTTAATCTGTAGTATAATATTTTTAGTATGAGGTGATTAACTTGAAAATAAAAAATAATATTATTGCTCATCGAGGAGTATTTGATAATAAATTAGTTCCAGAAAATACAATGCCAGCTTTTAAAAAAGCATTAGAATTAAATTATCCAATCGAATTAGATGTTCAATTAACAAAAGATAATATCCTAATAGTTTTTCATGATGAAGATTTAAAAAGAATGGCTAATAGAGATGAAAAAATAAAAGATTTAGATTATGCTGAACTAAAAAAAATAAAACTTCTAGATACAAAAGAAACAATACCTAAATTTGAAGATGTATTAAAATTAATAAATGATAAAATACTAATAGATATCGAAATAAAAGATACTAAAAAAATTAAAGAAACTTGTGAAGTATTAATGAATGAATTAAATGAATATAAAAATTATGTTATCAAATCATTTAATCCTAAAATAGTAAAATATATAAATACAAATTATCCAAAAACAGAAGTAGGATACTTAATCCATAATAAATATCCTAATAAATTTCTAGGTTATTTATTAAAATCAACTTTAATAATCAACTATTGCAAACCAGATTTTCTGGCAATATCTAAAAAACTATTAAAAACAAAAAGATTTCAAAAACTATCTAAAAAATATCCAATACTTGTTTGGACAATAAAAGATAATAAAGAAATAAAAAATGACAAGTTAATATATATTTGTAATAACTTACCATTTAAAAAATAACTGTATACATAAACAGTTATTTTTTAATTTATTCCTAATAAGTTTAAAACTTTAACCACTATTCTTGGCCTTAACTTAATCCAATATTTTAGTCCTTCCCCTTCCCAATCATCAGAAAAGGCTTTTTCAAACATACCACCATTTTTTAGTATTATTTTTTGCGAAGCAACATTATCAGGAGAACATGAAACACATACATCACGCATACCTAATTTTTCACATTCTAAAAGCAACAGCTTTAGTATCAAGCTACCATAACCTTTGCATCTTTCACTAGGTCTAACACCATAACCTATATTACCTATGTCAATATACTGATGACAATCGAAAAAAGAATTTATACTTCCAAAACCTATAATATAATTTGGGTTATCATCATCTATCAAGTAATATAGTGGTCTATCAGGATTAGATATTTCAGTAAAATAATTTTCTGGATTTAATTTTGCATTAACTATTGTAAAACAATTTAAATCTTTTAATCCATCAAAACAGTCATAATATTCTCTAACACTTTCAATATTAACATCCACAGCATGAACTAATTTAAGCACAATATCACCTCAAAAGTAGTTCATATTATAACACTAATATTTAAAATAGTAAAGATTAAAATATTTTCCTATCCAATTTAGTAAGAACTAGCTGTTTACCTAAGCTTTCACTTTGAAACACTTCATAGTCTTCTCTATCTTCATCAAATGGACCAGTTGCTAAAGAAAATCTAGCTCCTGGCTTTAATATATACATACCCGTAAGAGGTCTCCTACCAAAATATCTCTTTACTAATTTCTCATCATAATTACTTAACATAAGACCTTCCATAAAGAATAAAACAGCTTCTTCGTTTAAACCAAAACGTTCATAGTTTTCTTCTGTTTTCTCGATACCCTGCAACTTTTTCCCAAGCGTTTCATAACTTTGAGGATTCCATAATTTAAAGTCTTGAACCCATCCATCATTAACATCAACATTAGATAAATATTCCAAAAAAGCATCCATTTTTGTCAATTCAAAATTAGCACGATTAACATTATTAGTAGCAGATTTTACATATCCATAACCATTACCTAAATAGTCAGTATCAAATCTTCCAACATGAAAATCAATGTAATCAACTAATTTTATATCTCCATAAAAGTAACTTGCATTGTATATTTTTAACATATACTACCTACCTCCTCCAAAACTTTATCAATATTCTACTATAAAGATTTTTCAAAAGCAACTATTTTCATAAAATAAAAATCCAAGCTCAACTTGGATTTTATAAACAATTGGTGCTTCCATCCGGACTTGAACCGGAACTCTATCACTAGAAGCAGATTTTGAGTCTGCCGCGTCTACCAATTCCGCCATGGAAGCAAGGTATAGAAAGATTATACCATAAAATAATTTAAAATCAATAACTTAATTTTCTAAAAATTCTTCTTCACTATACTTTGAAGAATATAAATCTATATTCTTATCTTCTTCTTTTTCCTGTACTTCAATAATTTCTTCTATATTAGGTAAATCTTCTATTGAAGATAAACCAAAATAATCTAAAAACTCATGTGTTGTCTCATATAAAATTGGCCTACCTGGCATATCACTTCTTCCACTTTCTTTAATAAATCCCTTTGCTACTAATTTCCTAATTATTTGAGTTGTCCCAACTCCTCTTATCGCATCTACTTGTACTCTTGTTATTGGTTCATTATAAGCAATTATGGCAAGTGTCTCAAGTGCTGCTTGTGATAAAAAATTTGTTTCCGGATTTTCAATTAATTTTTGATAATATTCTTTATGTTCAAACTTTGTAGTTAATTTAAATCTATTTCCTAAAAAATCTATTCTAAGTCCCCGAGACTCATCTTCATAATCTTTCTTCAATTCCATTACTACGCCTTTAGCTTCTTCCTCATTAATACTTAGAACATCACAAATTTGCTCAATAGTTAAACCATCTTCTCCAACTACAAATAATAGCCCTTCTAAAACTGCCTTATTCATTTTTTGCCACCTCACAAACTATATCTTCAAATGCTTCTTTCTGGATTATTACTAATTCCTTATCTTTAGCCATTTCTAGTATTGCTAAAAAAGTCGCAACTACATATTCCTTAGAAAAAGTTTCGAATAATTCAAAGAAAGATACTTTCTTTTTATTTTTTAATATTTTTTTTATATCTCTCCTTCTTGATGAAATACTAATTTCTTTGACAGTAACTTTAGTATTTAAAGGCTTATTATCAATCTTTCTTTGATAATATTTTTGAAAAGCACTGATTAAATCATCTAAAGAAACATCTGCATGAATTTCTTTAACCTCATCAATATATTGTTTTATATTTTCTGGAGATTTAGTATAAATATCTTTTCTAAGAGCTTCCTTTTCATGTAACATAGCTGTAATATCCTTATAAGCTTGATATTCTAATAATCTATTAACTAAATCTTCTCTTGGATCTTTTTCCTCTTCTTCTAAAGCATTTTTATTACTTGGTAAAAGTAATTTTGATTTAATTTCTATTAATTCTGATGCTAAAACTAAATATTCTGAAGATACCTCTAAATTCATTTTCTCTTGTTTATCTAAAAAATCCATATATTGCTTAGTAATAGATTCTATTTCAATATTCATAATATCCATCTTAGCTTCTTTTATTAAATGTAATAACAAATCAAGTGGACCTTCAAAATCATTAATTCTAAATTCTATCTCCATTAAGTATCACTCCGAACTATAATAATTATAACATAAAAAAAGAAGAATAAAAATATTCTTCTAAAAGAGTTAAACAGTTACATTATGTAAAATTAATATTATTAGTAAAGTAATATAAATTAATAATGATATTGCTAAACCTACTATACCTAATATTAATCCTGCCATTCCTAATTTAGATTTTATCTTCTTATAAGATTTTGCACCTAGTACAATAGCAACTATTCCTGTTGGCCATGATATATACCAAAAAAATGTTGTTAAAACTGATATAATACCTAATACTAAAGATACAACATGAATTACTGTTTTATTTTCTTTATCATTCTTCATTTTAATTTACTCCTTTATCATTTATATTTATACTACTTATTTCTTTTAAATCATCTAATGCATTAACTTTTATCATATCCTCAGAGACCGTAAATAAATTATTATTAATATAGACACCTCTTAATAATTTAGAATCATATGAATAGTAATAATATTTATCTTGACTAGTATTACTATGAATTATTTGTCCCTTTAGTTTAAACCCGTTTAAATCAACATTATATACTAGATAACCTTCTCCCGTACGATTCTCATTCATAAAAGTAGTAAAATCTTCTTCTTCATCAACTCCATTAACAGAAGTTTGAAAGTCACTTTGATAATCATTTACTGGTATAGCTAATAAATTCTTTTCTTTAGAAAATAACAAAGCTTTTGGATTAGATAAAATTGCCGATACTGTTCTATCATCTCCTATTTTTGTATTGTCTATTTCTTTTGGATTTTCTAAATCACTTACATCAAATAATGACATTTTCATACTTGTTATAGTGGACCAAGTACTTATAACTTTACCATTTATATCTCTATTAATTACTTCATCACTATCCATCCCTATACCAATTAAATGCGTTTCATCATATGGATGTAAATAAGTACTATAACCTGGTATTTTTAATTCTCCTAATACTTTTGGATTTTTAGAATCAGCTAAATCTATTACAAATAATGGATCAGTATTTTTATAAGTTACTAAGTATGCTTTATCACCCATAAATCTAGAAGCATACATTCTTTCACCCTTCGCAACTTTACTCGTCTCTCCAAGAAGTTTTAAATTATCATTCAAAACTACAACTCTCGTACCATCATCTTCATATAATGCTACTCTTAAATTATTATCTTTTTCATCTAATGAATACTGATTAATTGTATTACCTTCTACAGTAGTACTAGTTTTATAAGTTACACCTTTCTTTTTATCCATATTAAATTTATATATTTTTGTCCTTGATTGATAATCATAATCATTTATTTCTTCAATTACACCAATTACCCCTTTTAAAGAAAATAAAGAACTTATTTTTATCTTATCAGTATAATAATCATCATCAAGTAAATAAATACTATTTTTAGATATATAGGCATTTGCTATATCGATTAAATATGCTGATACTCTAACATCTTTACTAGGATTATTTAAGTCTACTTCAGCAATTAAAGTTTGAATATCCGTAGGACTATTTTTTAAATATTTAATATCTTTAAATGGTATCTCATGAGTATCATAATCTTCTTTATATTCTCTTAATACCTTATCACCATCTTTTCTTAGCCAGCCATTAGAAAATACATACAACTTTCCATCGATAGATCTTGTAGTATTATATTCTTGATATAATTCAAAACTTTTAAGTTTTCTAGGCTTTTTCTTATCACTAATACTATAAATATTTATTAATGTATTTTTCCTATGTCCAGTATTAGAATCAGCTGATAAAACCACAACTAAATTATCTTTATACAATAATAAATCCATTGGAACAGCTTCATTAGAAATAGTAGATTCTATCACTACATTATCCGGATTTTCTACATTAGTTATTACAACATTATTTCCAGATATTGAATAAATATAATCTCCATCTGTTTTAATAATATCAGCTTCATCTACACCTTCAACTTGAATATTTGTCTTCGAATAATCTTTAAATCCTGATGATGTATCATTATTTGCTTCATTTATTGAAAATTCACCTTTAGTATCAGCAACATTTGTCCAAGCGCCATTTGTATAATATCTGTGATGATCTAAATCAAAAAACACACTAAATGGTAACGTCAACATCTTTTCAAAAAAATTCATTTCTGAATAACTAGAATCATTACAAAGTCTTAATAATTCTTTCTCATTCTTTACTGCTTTTAATTCACTTTTATTAGTATTTATTAAAACAACACCTGTCACTAATAATAGTAAAATTAAAACAATACATAACTTTAAATTTTTCTTCATTTCCTTTACTCCTTTACTATACTCTTTTAATCATTATACACTATTTTTTCATTATATGTAAAAAAGAAGAATAAAAACATTCTTCTTTTTTACCAATATTCACGAGGCTTTGGACCATTATTTAATTTTTTCAGCAATGGTTTTTTGTATTCAGCATCACTAAAAGAGTATTTCTTTAATGCATAAGCCGCTAACATAAACGCCTGTGTCCCATAACTTATATCATAAAAATCATTACCATTTATTTTACTAGATAATTCTTGATCAACACTATCATAATCAATACTTTCCAATGCGTCAATGATATACAAATGAAATGATGAAATACCTAATTCTTTCCACTCTCTACCTATCGCATGATAAAATGACGAATATGCATCATTTAGTTTACCTAACAATTCACGACAAACATTAATATCATCCCTTCTATCAGATAATTTTTTCAAAACTTCACATATTTCTGATATTAAATCTTTATATAAATATGTACCTAATTCATGCATAGGAAAACCAAGATCTTTTAACATAACTAATATTTCCATATCCTGTAAAGTTCTTTCTGAAAAACCATCTATTTGATTATTTTGATACCTATTAAATTTTTTAATATCATCGTTAGCTTCATAAGTAGCATAATCACAACCCTGTAAAACCAATAAAAGTTTTTCATTCTCTGAATAATCAGAAATAGCTTTAAGCATAAATAAACCTCCTTTCATAATTCGTGACAAAAAAAATCACGAATCTATTCTCGTGACTCCAAATTGCTTTGTGTAAGTATTATTATACCCGAGATAGCTCATAAAACAAATTATTTATATCTCCTCACTAAACAACATCCTAACAAAATGTGTTACTTTTGTCAAATCCAAACTATAATGCTATAATGAATTTGGTGAGTTTATGAAAAGATTTAATGAATTAGATGAAGGCTTTATTTGTGAAAACTGTCATAAAAAAGTAGAACCATTAATATATTCATCTCGTGATCATTGCCCTTATTGCCTTTATTCAAAACATGTTGATATAAATCCCGGAGATAGACAAAATACTTGTCTTGGATTACTAAAACCTATAGGTATTGAAAAATACAAGGATACTTTTAAAATTATTTATAAATGTGAAACATGTAAGCAAGAACATAAAAACATCATCGCCAAAGACGATGATATGGAAAAAATTATTGAAATATCTAAAATAAATTAAAATATCCACAGAAATTGTGGATATTTTTTTAACTACTAATTAATTTAGCATGAAATACTTTTCTACCTAAATTATCATCTGTACAAGTAGATAAAGTAATTATTCTATCATTTATATTTAAATCAACATTAAAGTTATATTTAGATCTAGATTTTAACGTATTAAGAAAATTCTGATAGTCTTCATCAAGATAAAAATTATTTTGTAAATAATAAACCTCTGGTTCTATCGTATAAACAGAAAATACTTCATACACATATTTCCCTGTAGGTGTTGTAACAACAATATAATGATTAGAATTATTAAACCATTTATCAGTAAATAAAGTTTGCAAACTACCAAAAGAAGTTTTATTAAGTAAATTATGTCCATAAAAGATTGTATTACTATCAGTAAGATCTATTTCATTTCTAAAATCCATAAATACCCAACCACTAGAACGATAATTCTTTAAAATATCATGCTTTAAATAATAATCATTATCTGCTGTCTGAACAACAGGATAATTAACATTAGTACCATCAACAGTAATCCAACAAACAACATCACCATTAGTTGCCTTAAGTTCATCAAAATTAAGATTATTTATATCATATTTACCATATTTACGATATAAATTTGTTTCATTATTGCTGTATCCACCATTTGGATCTCTACCTGGTTCATCCATATATTCTTGTGGCGGAGAATCAGTTTTTTCTTCACCATCCTTATTAACAATATCAGTATCAACATAAGTAATATCATTATTATCAACATATAAATAATTTTGATAAAAAATAAATGAAGTACAAATAAATACTAATACCAAAAAATAAAGAGGTTCATTTTGTATTCTTTTAAAAAAGTTTTTAATATTTTCAAAAAATCTAATATGAAATATTTTTTCAAATAAATAGAATAATAAATAGAAATAGAAGAAGAATCCTTTAGATAAAACTAAACATATATAATAAAAACCAAGTTGCGTTGTTTCATAAATATATTTGAAGAAATTAACAATTCTTTTTATCATATAACTTCCTCATCATCTACTACAACCTCATTTATAGAATTATCTTCTAAAGATAGTTGCTCAACATCATCAAGATTATTAGATTCTTTCTTCAGGCGATGTTTATGTTCATATATAATATTTAAAATACCAGTAATAAAAGAAATAATAAGTATAATAATTAATATTCTATATACTAAATACATAAACTCACCTCTATTCTAACTAATATTATAAACCAAAAAGAGCTTTTTTGTATAGTCAAAATAATCAATTTTTTGGGCGCAAAATAATAGTAAAAATAAAAGCAAAAATAATAGCTGCAGCTATTCCAGCTGCACATAAATCAAACATACCAGTAAACAATCCTAAAAAACCAACATTATTAGCTTTTGCTAAAGCACCATGCACTAAAGAATGTCCAAAACTTAATATTGGTAATTGTGCTCCACCGCCAATTTTTTTTATTAAAAAATCATAAATACCAAAAGAATCCAAAAAGGCACCGATTACAACTAGTATTGATGTTATATGACCAGGTGTTAATTTACTATTATCAAGTATTATCTGTGATATTAAACAAATAAATCCACAAAACAAAAAGGAATTTAATAAAAGCATCTAAATCGCCTCCAAACTAATCGCATGACAAATAGAATTAATATTTTCTTTTTGATAAACAAATAATGGTGAAAACAAAGCTCCTGTTGCCAAGAGTAAAACACGTTTTACTCTTTTCTTTTTTAATAAATCAAAAACATAACCATAAGCAACTAAAGCACTACATACTGGGCCACTACCTCCTGCTTTAACCTCTTTTTCTTCTCTAAGATTATATAGCATAACTCCACAATCATTGTAATTATTAGAAATATCAATCTGATAAAGTTCTTTTAAATAATCTTTTACAATTTCCATCCCATACTTTCCTAAATCACCAGTAAGAATTAAATCATAATACTCTGGAGTTCTTCCTGTATCATTAAAATGCGTAACAAGAGTATCTATAGCACTTGGAGCCATTACTCTACCCATATCATTTGGATCATTTTGTTCATAATCAATAATTCTTCCTAAAGTAGCCGCTTCTATCCTAACTTTAGTTTTTTCATAAGTTAAACAACTAGCAGCTGCCCCAGTCGCAGTAAATGTTGCACTATTAGGTCTTAATGCTCCATATTCTGTCGGATACCTAAATTGCTTTTCACTTGTCATATTGTGTGATGACACTATACAAAAAGCATTATTTATAAATCTTGCTTCAATAAAATTAGCCGCAATAATCATTCCTAACACACTACTACTACAAGCACCATATACACCAATAAAACTTTTTCCAACACCACTACAACCATAAGTAGAAGCCGTTATTTGATTAAGTAAATCACTACCAATAACTAAATCAATTTCCTCTTTTTTTAAACCAGTCTTTTTCATTAACATCACAAGAGCATCTCTAACTAATTTCACTTCTGCTTTTTCGAAAGAAGATTTCCCAAAATATAAATCATTATAAGTCTTATCAAAATACTTATGAAGAGGTCCCTTCTTTTCATAAGGTCCAACTATAGTTGCTGTATCATCTAAATAAACATGTTTATAATAAAAAGTCATCCTACCCCTCCAACAATAAATCTTATCATTCCAAAAAACCAAGCCGAAACTACTCCATATAAAATCACCGAACCAGCTAATTTAAAAGCATTAGAACCAATTCCATAAATTAAACCCTCACTCTTACTATCTAAACAACTACTAGTAATTGAATGAGCAAATCCTGTTATTGGTATTAAAAGACCACATTTAAACACTTGAACAAGCTTATCAAAAATACCTATAGCTGTTAAAAAAGCCGCCATAAAAATAAAAAACATTATCATTAAAGTAGCTGAATCTATTCTTGAAATATGTAAATACATACAAAAAACTTCTATTATTAATTCTGCTAAAAACCCCATTACTCCACCAGAAAAAAATGCAATAATAGCATTTTTTAATCTATTCTCTGGTGCCTTATGTAAATTAGCTATTTTGTCATATTTAGTATTTCTCATTTCATCACCTAAAAATAGTTTATCCAAAATAAAAAATACCATACAAAAAAACTTAAGCAATTAAATTATCCTTAAGTTTCTTTAATACTTTAGCTTCACTCCTAGAAACTTGTACTTGACTAATACCTAAAATATTAGATGTTTCACTTTGCGTAAGTTCATCAAAATATCTTGCAATAATTAGTTTTCTCTCTTCTAAAGGAAGCTTCATAATTTCATTTTTTAAATCTAATACTTCTGCACTCGTATTATCATAAGTTTTTCCTACATCATATATACTATTCTCCAGAGAATCAACTTCATCTGTCGCAAGAATAGCCATATCAATCATTTCTTCATCCACTTCTAAATATAAAGAAATTTCTAAATTAGTAGGCTCCCTTCCTAATCTTTGTGCCATTATTTCTTTAGCAGAAATAATTTTTTTCTTCAAATCAATTAAATTCTTACTAACTTTTAAACTACTACTTTCTCGTATATACTTGTTGACCTCTCCTACTATATAGTAATAAGCAAATGTAGAAAATTTAGTTTCATAACTACTATCAAAATGCTTATAAGCATCGATTAAGCCCAACATTCCAACTTGATATAAATCATCTCTATCAAATCTTTTAGGATATTTACTTATAATACTATATATTAACCCTTCATAGTCTAAAACTTCTTCCATTCTCCTCCTTTCAAAAAAAGAATAAAACAAAAAATCGAATGAGTCTACTCATTCGACAAAAGTTCCAAAAACTAGAACTATCTCTTTACTAAAACTTTATCTCCAACATTTAGATAACCATAAGCCTCAGCTACTTTTTCAAGAGGCATATTTATACAACCATGACTACCACCATAGTGATAAATATCTCCACCAAAAGAATCACGCCATGTTGCATCATGAAGTCCTTCTCCACCATTATAAGGCATCCAATAATTAACATGTGATTCATAGTCAGCACCTCTAAGTATTACATCAATACCCTTAAGATCTATATCAAATAAACCAAGATCAGATGGCGTAGAATCCTTCCCAGTAACTACAGGAGTACTTAATATTTTATTAGTATTATTATATAAATCAAGTCTTTGATCACTAATATCAACAACTGCATAAGTACCAGTTAAAACAGTAACATCTTCTTTAGATAAATAACCAATATTATCTGCACATTGAACAAAATATCTATTATCATCTTCATCATATATTTTTATAAATTCTAACCATGGCACATTTGCAACAACATTACCAACTTCATCATAAATATATGTATCTCTATTTAAACAAGCATTATATAACACATCTTTATTAATAATATAAGTCTCATTAACATAGTCGCCACAAACAAACCCTACTTGGTCATTATAACTAACAGCATACCAACCATTATCTAATTTAGAAAAAATAGGTAAAATTTCTCCAGGATTTAAAGTTGTATATACTTCTGATTCAGTATTACTAGCACTACGTACATTAACAGAAGTAGTAGTTCTAACTGCTGGGACTAAATAATTGTCCTTGATTTCAAATGGTGTCTCTACTGGTTCAACTAGTACAGGCACTTCTGTAACTTCAACCTCTGGTTCTGGTGTTTCATAAATAATTTCTGCACTAACTTCAGGTAAATCATAAGTTGTCTCTTCTGAAGTTACTTCAGTTGGAAACCAATCCTTAATACTTCCAGCTTTACAACCAGATAAGGTAAAAGTAAGTCCAGCAGCAAGCAAACCAGCAATTAATTTAGTATTAAATATTTTCTTCATACTATCCCCTCTTTGCGAAGCATATTATATCATATTTTAAAAGAAATTGCAACTAAAAGGACCTACTTATCAGTAGATCCAAAACCACCTTTTCTTTCACCACTAGCCATATCACTATCAATAACTAAATACTTTGAAAATATTCCTTGACCTATTGCTTCTCCCTTTTTTATAGTAATATCTTCATCTTTTATATTAAAAAAAGCAAACATAATATGACCATCATTATCAGGATTACCATAATAATCCTTATCAATTACCCCAACAGAATTAGCCAGAATTAATCCCTTTTTCTTTGGATTAGAACTTCTATTATAAATATATAGAACCTCATCATCAGCCATATAAGCTTTTATCCCTGTTGGGATTAAAACGGGATTAGTACCCTTTTTAAAACTAGGAATAACAATATCCTCTGCTGCTTCAAAATCATATCCTGCAGAATACTTAGTCTTTCTAACAGGAAGATGAATATCTTTATCTTCCCAGTCTTTTGCAATTTCAAATCCCCTAACTTTCATAACTACCTCCTATTAATCACAATAAAGTATAATTTCTTTTTTCTTCAACGATTCTGGAACATTAATAACTCTTTGATTAGCAGACCCTCTCCATTTAAGTCTAGGATCACGAAGCTCATCTACAAATTGACCATCCACCAAAACATCCAAATAATTAACAACTTCTTTATCCTTTAAATAATCATCAAACAAAAATCCTGACCAAGCCCAAATAGTTTTATTTGGATAACTTTTTTTAAATCTTTTTACAAGTTTAGTAGTATTTTCAATATTTTTAGGATGCATTGGTTCACCACCTAATATTGATAAACCACTAATATGCCCTGGTTCTGCTAATTTAATTATTTCTTCTATTTGCTCATCACCAAAAGAGTTCCCAGCTTCAAAATCCCATGTTTCCTTATTAAAACAATTCTTACAGTGAAAAGCACACCCTTGAAAGAAAACAGATACTCTTACACCAGGTCCATTTGAAATATCCATTTTCCTAATTTTATTATAATTCATTATAAATCCTTATTATCCAAATGAATTACTCTTTCTTTAATTTCTTGAGTTCGACCTTTATTCCAGAAATTAGATCCAATATAACCACAAGTACGACGAGCAACATTTAACTTATCATGATCCCTATTGCCACAATTAGGACAATACCATTCTAAATTTTCATCAATTAATATCTCTCCATCATAACCACATTCTTGACAATAATCAGACTTTGTATTAAGTTCAGCATACATAATATTATCATAAATAAATTTAATTACTTCTAATACAGAATCTAAATTGCTTTGTAAATCAGCTGTTTCAATATATGAAATAGCCCCACCTGGAGATAATTTTTGAAATTCACTTTCTAGCTTTAATTTAGTAAAAGCATCTATTTCCTCAAATACAGGTACATGATAACTATTAGTAATATAATCCCTATCTGTAATTCCTTTAATAACACCAAATCTCTCTTTCAAACATTTTGCAAATTTATAAGTAGTAGATTCAATAGGAGTACCATATACCGAATAATCAATATCTTCATCTTCTTTCCAATTTTTACAAGCATCATTTAAGTGCTGCATAACTTGAAGACCAAATTCTTTACCTTGACCATTATCAGTATGTGAATGTCCTGTCATATACTTAACACATTCATAAAGACCAGCATAGCCCAAAGAAAGTGTTGAATATCCATGATGTAATAATTCATGTATTGATTGACCTTTTTCTAATCTTGCAAGTGCACCATGTTGCCAAAGTATTGGTGCCACATCACTAGTAACCTTTGAAAGACGTTTATGACGAATCTTTAACGCCCGATGACAAAGCTCCAATCGCTCATCAAAAATCTTCCAAAAAAGCTCCATATCTTTGTCACTAGTCAAAGCAACATCGACTAAATTTATTGTCACAACACCCTGATTAAATCTACCATAATATTTACCCTTACCAGGAACATAATTCTTTGCCTTAGCAATATTTCCTAAACTAATACTTCTATCTGGTGTCAAAAATGACCGGCATCCCATACATGGATAACATTCTCCTTCACCAAATTCATTTTTCTTTAATTCCAACATTACTTTTTCAGAAATATAATCAGGAACCATTCTTTTTGCCGTACACTCTGCTGCTAATTTAGTTAAATAATAATATTTTGATCCTTCTTTAATATTATCCTCTTCTAAGACATATAAAAGCTTAGGAAAAGCTGGAGTAACATAAACTCCCTTTTCATTTTTCATTCCTTGGATTCTTTGCTTTAAAAACTCTTCAATAATCATCGCAAGTTCTTCTTTATATTCTTCCGTCTCACCTAAATACATATTAACACTTAAAAACGGAGCTTGCCCATTAGTATTTGTTAGTGAATTAATCTGATATTGAAAAGTTTGAACACCATCAGTTATTTCCTTCTGTAAATCTTCTTTTACAAATTTTTCAACTTGCGCTTTAGTAAGTTTACGTCTTTTATACCTCTTCTCATAAAATTCCCGACTTAATCTTACAAATGGAGCCAAATGCGTAAGGGTAATAGTTGCTCCACCATACTGTGAAGAAGTAACAGCTGTAATTAATTGCGTTGCAATTGTCATAGCAGTCAAAAACCTATGCGGTTTTTCAATCATTACCCCATTCATATTAGTACCGTTTTGTAACATGTCATCTAAATTAATTAAATCACAATTATGTAATGCGTTTTGAGCAAAATAATCCGCATCATGGAAATGTATAATTCCATCATCATGAGCCATAACTATATCTTCAGGTAATAAAAAACGTCTTGTAATATCCGTACTAGTAATACCTGCTAAATAATCCCTCTGCGTAGTAACTACTTTAGCATCTTTATTAGAATTCTCAGTATTCCAATACTCATTTTCTCCATCAATTAATTCCTTAATAGATTGGTCAGTAGTATTACTACGTCTGACTAATTCTCTAGTATAGCGATATGTAATATACTTTTTAGCCAAGCTATACTTTCCAATAGCCATTAATTTAATTTCAATAATATCTTGAATATCTTCAACTAAAATTCTTTTTTTACCTAAACCCTCAATATACTTAATAATATTTTTTATTTGGATTGAAGATGCCTTTTCTTCTTCTTCAACCTCTAAATTAGCTCTATTAATAGCCTCCTCAATTTTCTCAGGACACCAATCGACAATATGCCCATCTCTTTTTATTACTTTCATAATCTAAATTCTCCCTATCTTTAAATTACAATTTGATTATAGAACATTAATTATAATTATATTTGTTGCATTTGCAACATTTTACAGAATTTGATAAAATAATTTTTAGAGGTGTAAAAATGACTAATTTATTTGAAAATATTAATGACAAAAATATAGAGAAATTAAAACGAATTTTAAAAGCTAACACCATAAATTATCGTAAAAATGTCAATGTACTGTCAAATGTAAATCAAGATAACTTTATTGCTTTAATTGACACTGGTAGTGTCCAACTAACTTTTAGTGATTATGAAGGTAATAAAACTATTATTGATGAACTTAGTAGCGGTGAAATATTTGGTAGTTTAACATCCTACATTAAAAATGAAGAAGTAAGTTGCATCACTAAAGAACCAACACAAATAACCTTCATTGAGTATACAGAAATTACAAATGATGAAATATTTAAAAATGACTTTTACATCATTTTCATAAAAAATCTAATTAAATTATTAAGTGAACAATTAGAAGCAAAAAATAATAGAATCGAGATTCTAACAAAAAAAACTACTCGTGATAAAATCTTAGAGTATTTTAAAATTCAATCACAAAGTAAAGGAAGTAAAATATTTACTATTCCTCTATCATATACAGAATTAGCTAATTATTTATCTGTTGATAGAAGTGCCATGACTAGAGAAATAAGTAGCTTAAAAAAAGAAGGCTTTATCAAAACCAATGGTCGAAGAATTACTCTTTTATACTAAAAAAAGTAATGTTAACATTACTTTTTTAATTTTACATAAGCAATAATCTTAAAAAGAATTCCAACTAGTATAAATGGTGCGGCAAATAAGAATAAAACAATAAGCCGCCAAGGATCTTTAAAACCATCACCAACCAAAATACAATAATATAAAACACTGTATTCTGGTATTGCACCTAATAAGAATAAAATAATATAAAATATTTTCTTCTTTTTCACTTCACTAGTCATATTACTATCTATAAAACTTAAAAGCCAAAATACTAAAGAAATCACTGACCCAATAAGTATAGAAAGTAAATAATAGAAAATTTCTGGAACAGCATATCCACGATCATAGCATCCAAAAAGACATTCACCATCCCAAGCAGTATAATTACCAAGTATCAGTTCCAAAACTATTACCAACAGAAACAAGCCAAGATACACAAGAAAAGCTTTTTTTCGAAACTTTTCATTATTAATAAAATAAATTATAAGAGATGGCAGCCAAGCAAAAGATACCACCGATAAAAGTTCTGGCATAAGAAACAAGAAAATTGCTGGTACAACTATCAAAAATAATACTATATATAAAATAAATATCACTTCACTTTATTAAATCACTAAAGATTTACTTTTTTTGAATACTACTTTTTATTTTATTAAAAATACCACTTAAAACAAGATCTCCAACAATTATAGCTAATAAGAAGAAGAAAACCATCTTATTATGATTCATAAAATATACATATTTACCAAGATATGGAATACTAATTGAAGCTATTTTATAAACATTTTCATCATATACAATTTTATCATCACCAACAAACACATTATCATCAACCAAGTCAGTGATTGTATAAATTTTATTTTGAGCGTCTTTTTTCTCTAACAATCTATCAGATACTCTTAATTCTTCCAAATCAACATGCTTATAATAGATAAGTGTTCCATCCTTATAAACTGTATCATTAGAAGTAACTGTATCTGCTTTATATCCCATTATAAATGGTAGAAAAGTAACTCCATAGACAAATAATAAAATAAAACAAATATCTGAAAACAACCCAAGAATACTCTTAATAATTTTTAAAATAAACTTAATAACTTTCATATACTATCTCCTATGATAACATTATACTAATATACTATCTAGGAAGCAAGCTTAAACTTACTTTATTCTTTTCTAAAGAAATATCATCTACATAGCAATCTACTATATCACCAACACTAAACAAATCTGATGGATGTTTAACATATTGATTAGAAAGTTTTGATATGTGTGCCAAGCCATCATCATGTAAACCAATGTCAATAAACAGTCCAAAATCAACAACATTTCTAACAGTACCTTGTAACTTCATTCCTACAGTTAAATCTTTTATATCTAAAATATCACTCCTTAACATTGGCTGTGGATATTCATCTCTTGGATCAAGATTTGGCTTTTTTAATGAATTAACAACATCCTGAAGAGTATAAATATCAGTATTAAGCATATCTTTATAAATATTTAAATCAATTTTATCTAATGCATCTATTAAACTTTTTTTACCAACATCATTTATTGTCATACCTAAAGATTTAAGTAAATTAATCGCAACTTGATAACTTTCTGGATGAATTGCTGTTGTATCTAAAATGTTATCTCCTTCAGTAATTCTCAAGAATCCAATTGCTTGTTCATAAGCTTTATCAGATAATAATTTTTTCTTTTTTATTTCATCTCTAGACGAAATTCTTCCAGCATTTTCACGATAATCTATTATTTTCTTTATTGCAGCTTTTGTAATACCAGATACATAAGAAAGAAGTGAAGCTGATGCCGTATTTACATTAACACCTACATTATTAACACATTTTTCAACAACAAAATCTAAAGAATTTGCCAATTTAGTAGTACTAACATCATGTTGATATAAGCCAACTCCTATTCCTTCTGGTGGAATTTTTACAAGTTCTGCAAGAGGATCTTGTAACCTTCTTCCAATACTTACAGCACTTCGCTTTTCAACAGCTAAATCAGGAAATTCTTCAATAGCCTGAGGAGATGCTGAATAAATAGATGCTCCTGCTTCACTAACAATTACATATTTACAATTCAAATTATTCTCTCTTATCAATTCTGCACACAATTTTTCACTTTCTCGAGATGCTGTACCATTACCTATTGCTATTATATCAACATTATATTTTTTTATTAATTTAAGGACCTCATCCTTAGAAATCTTAATTCTCTTTTCTTCATCACCTTTCAAAAAAGGCTTAATTACACAACTATCAAGATATTTACCATTTTTATCAACAACTGCCAATTTACACCCATTGACATAGCCTGGATCAAACGCTAAAACAACCTTTTCTTTAATTGGAGGAGTAAGTAAAAGTGCCTCTAAATTCTTACCAAAATTATTAATAGCAGCCTCTTCTCCCTTCTCTGTAAGTTCACTTCTAACCTCTCTAGTAACAGAAGGACAAATAAGTCTTTTATAAGAATCAGCTATAGCTTCCTTAACATATTTAGTAACAAAACTCTTATCATTTTTTATAACTTTTTTTTCTAAATAAGCAAGTATTTCATCCTTATTAACATCAATACTAACACTTAATATTTTTTCTTTTTCTCCTCTATTCAAAGCCAAAATACGATGCGGTTTTATATATTTAACTGGTTCATTATAATCATAATAAATCTCATAAATATTTCCTTCATCTTTAGCATCTTTCTTTATCTTAGAATTAATAATACCATTCTTATAAAAATAACTTCTAATCCACTTGCGATAAAAGGCATTATCACTTATCCATTCAGCTATTATATAACAAGCTCCTTCAATTGCTTGTTCAACTGTCTTTACTTTATCCGTAATAAACTTCTTACTAATTTCTTCCATATTGCCATTAACTGGATATGACATCATAATCTTCGCAAGTCCTTCAAGACCTAAAGCAATTGCTTCTGTTGCTTTACTTTTCTTCTTTTCCTTATATGGTCTATAAATATCTTCAACTTCTACTAATTTTACACAAGCCATAATATTGTTTCTTATCTCATCAGTTAACATTCCTTTTTCATCAATAAGTCTAATTACATCTTCTTTTCTTTTTAATAGATTAACTTGATATTCATAAACATCATTAATACTTTTAATTACTTCTTCTGATAAAGCACCTGTTGCTTCTTTTCTATATCTAGCAATAAAAGGTATTGTATTACCTTCACTAAGTAAATTTAAAACAACTCTAACTTTTCTCTCATCTATTCCTAAATTATTAGCTATTTCCACTATAATTAAATCATTCATTACTAACACCTCATTTTATATAATAACAAAAATTATCTCTAAAAAAAAGAAAAGAAGCATTAGCTTGCCTCTTTTTTACAACTAAATCCACTAGCATACATATCTTTTTCAATCTCTCTTATATCTTGATCATATAAATACTTAGGATATTGACCACCTGCTTCTGTAAAAGCCGTTGTAATTTTCTCAATATCAAGCACAGAAAGATCAAATATCTGTTTCTTTGTTAATTTATCACCAGTATAATCACATTTAATGCTAACTCCTTCAATTCCTTTAGAATTTGCATCTATTGAATTACATTCTTCATTCATTTCATCAAGAGTTTTTTCATCTAATGTAATATCTCCACGAATAATAGTAGTAAGTTGTGTTTTCTTAAGTTTATTATCAGAAAAAGTAAATACATTAGTATAATCAAAATTTAAATCAGCATTAGCAGAAGATAAAGCACAAGTAAGTGTACCTGAAGTAATATTTTCTTCTTGAGTTTCTTTTTCACCAGATTTATATTTAACAACCATCTTATTAATATCTGGTAAGAACAAAACAAAAGCTATTAAAAAAACAAAAAACACAACTAATAAAAACATTCTATATTTACTTGGTGGTTTATAATTAAGTTCTGCTTGTTTCATTTTTTCCTTAAAAGCACTATTTTCTTTTTTCTCTTCCGCTGGTTGTTGCATTAAATTAATATTAACCGTATTATCAGCTCCAGCAATATCTATTCTTGCAATTTCTTCCCTAGGAACTACTTCACTACTAGCAGGCACTTCACCAATAATACTCTCTGGATTAACCATATTTACACCAGTATCATTACCAGCAGCACCCTCCACATTAGTATTATCAGGATTAGGATTAACATCTGGTATAGTATTTGTATTATCTAAATTATTTTCATTCACATCTACCAACTCCTATTCTAAAATAAATTATATCATAATATATTATCTTAAACTAGTAATTTTTTCTTGAAAGTTATCACTCAAAACAATATAACTTCCAGACGTAAGAATATCAACATCTAAAAGTAAATCTTTAACTTTATCATTAACACCACCATCAACACTAATTAAAGCTTTACTATTATATGATTTAATTAATTCTCTAACTTCTTTAACTTTATCCACTGTTTCTGGTATAAATTCTTGTCCACCCATACCAGGATGTACTCCCATCACTAAGATTAAATCCAAATATGGCAAATAAGGAACTAAGTCACTTACCTTTGTTTCTGGATTAATCGCTAAACCACATTTAATTGAATAACTTTTAATAAGTTCTAAATCCTTAACAATATCTTCTAGAACCTCAACATGAAAAGTAATATACTCAGTATTTAATTCCGCATATAAAGGAATATACTTAGAAGGATTTTCCACCATTAAATGAACATCTAATCTCTTAGAAGTATATTTATAAATATACTTTAATTCATTAAACTGTAACGTCTTATTTTCAACAAATTTTCCATCCATGACATCAACATGAATATAATCAACATCAGTTTCATTAAGCTTAGTTAAATCCCTAGGTATATTCTTACTACTTAAAAATGTTGCACTAACTTTTCTCATTATTACCTCCTATAAAATTAAGATAATTTAAATATCTGCTTTCTAATATATTATTCGCTAAAACTTCCCGTTTTACAAAACATTCCTCTTCTTTTGTATGACTACAATCTTTAAAAGGACATGGATATAAAGAAAACTCCACAAAAGAATTTCTAATTTCTTCTTTTGAATAATTATTAAGATCAAGTGCAGAAAAACCTGGTGTATCCATAACTTTACCACCCATAATCTCAAAAAGTTCTACTGTCCTAGTAGTATGTTTACCTCTACCTAATGCTAAAGAAACTTCACCAGTTTCAAGATTCCAAGAAGGATTAAGTTTATTAAGTAAAGTACTCTTACCTGCACCTGTTTGACCCGTAAAAACACTAGTTTTATTTTTAAGTAAACTTTTTATTTTATCAAGATCAGTATTATAAACAACTTTATACCCTATCTTTCGATAATATTTTAATATTTCCAAAATATTATTAAACTCATCATTACTAAGTAAATCTCTTTTAGTTATACATATTATAGGTTCAACATTATTAATTTCCATCAAACTAATAAATTTATCTAATAGATTAAGTGAAAAATCTGGTAATTTTAAACTAGTTACTAAAAAAGCTTGATCTATATTACTAACTTTAGGTCTATCAAATATATTTTTTCTCTCTAAAATATTTTCAATTAATTTTTTTTCTTTACTGAAAAGAACATAATCTCCCACTACAGGAGTAATATGTTCTTTTCTAAATATACCACGACATTTACAAGGATAGACTTCACCTTCAGCACTAACAAAATATAAATCACTACTAATTTTAATAATTTGTCCTCTCATAAATCTCCTTTAATTTGTATTACTATCATCCTCATTATCATCTTCTGAAGAATCATCACTAGGTTGTTCCTTCTCTTTATCAGGAACAACAGGTTTTGGTTTTTCTTTTGGTTTAACCGCAACAGTTACCCGTAATGTTGTCCCTTTAATTATTGTACTTCCAACAGTTCTAGATTGACCAATTATTGTTCCTTCTGCATAAGCACTAGTCTCTTGTTCAACTTTCTCAAGAATCAATCCATATTTATTACAGAACGTTTCTACATCACTTAAACTCCAACCTTCCTCTGCCATATTTGGGAAAGTATCAACAATATTAGGTATATAAAGAATTAAAGCATCACCCTTTTTAACCTCACTACCTTCAGCTAAAGACTGACCAATTATTTCATCATCGTCATATTCTTTAGTATTATCGGCTGGTTCTTTTTTCTCTATTGTAACAACAAGACCTACTTTTTCTTCTAAACGTGTTTTAACTTCAATAGAGTTCATTCCAGTATAATCTTCTAATTTAAATGTCTCTTCTCCAACAGACTTATAAATAGTAACTTTACTACCTTTTTTAATACTTCTTCCTTTAGCCGGATCAGTTTTAACTACTAAATTTTTCTTAACTTTCGTTGAATTAACAGTCTTTATCTGTGTATTAACTTCAAATCCTAATTTCTGTAATTTTTTCTCACATTGACTTACTTTTAAATTTTGACAATCAGGAACTGTAACCGCCTTCTTAT
Organism: Bacilli bacterium; assembly: GCA_017433415.1. Lineage (GTDB taxonomy): Bacteria > Bacillota_I > Bacilli_A > RF39 > UBA660 > UBA3789. Next base: position 60,990 of record JAFRHI010000027.1, on the reverse strand, counting down.
TAGAAAGTGCTGGCATAATAAAGAAAATAAATACTAAAGCTAAGAATATTACCCCAAATACAATTGATAAAATAATAATTAATTTTTTATTTTTCTTTTCACTAACATCTTCTATCTTAGTCGCAATTTCATCAGTAGAAGTTTTTTCTTCTTCATCCAAAAATGGTTCCTCTTCGCTCTCTTCTTTTACCTTTTTAATTTTTTTACCATCATTTTCATTTTCTGGATACTTATATTGATAAACTTCTTCATTCATTCTTTCATCATTAAGAGCTGTAAGTAGATCTTCATGCATTTCTCTCGCTGATTCATATCTGTTTTTAGGATTTTTAGCAGTAGCTCTCCTGATAATATTTTCAATACTTTGTGGTATTGCTGGATTTTCATCCCTCAAACTTGGAAGCGGATCACGCATGTGCTTTAAAGCTATTTCAACTGCATTTTCCCCCCTAAAAGGTAAAGAACCACTCAATAACTCATAGAAAATAATTCCCATAGAGTATATATCACTTTTTATAGTACATCCTTTTCCACTTGCTTGTTCTGGTGGTAAATAATGTACACTTCCCATTACTGAATTAGTTTGTGTAAGCTGTGTAGAATTAAGCGCCATAGCAATACCAAAATCAGTAATCTTAATTTGCCCATCATCTTTAATCATAATATTTTGTGGTTTTAAATCCCTATGAATAATATATGAATCGTGAGCATGAGCCATTCCATCAGTAAGTTGACTCATAATATCAATTGCCTCACTAAGTGTCAAAGTACCGCGTTTCTTTAGTAATTGCTTTAATGTTTTACCATCAACATACTCCATTACTATATAGTATGTTCCATCATCTTCACCAACATCATACATTTCAACAATATTAGGATGAGCAAGAGATGATGCTGATAACGCTTCTCTTTGAAATCTTCTAACAAACTTCTCATCATTAGCTAAATCACCACGTAGCACTTTAATCGCAACATTTCTATCTAAAATCGTATCATGGCCAAGATAAACATTAGCCATTCCACCTTCACCAATAGCTCTTATTATCTCATAACGATCATTTATTTTTTGCCCCTTTGTAATCACTTATCTTCACCTTCTTCGCGAACTAAATAAGCAACCGAAATATTATCTGTTCCACCCCTATTATTAGCCTTCTGAATCAGTTTAGAAACCTTTTCTTCTACACTGCCTTCTCCAAGAAGAACTTTTTCAATACTTTCCTTATCAAGCATTCCTGTAAGCCCATCACTAGATAAAAGTATTTCTGTAACATCCATATCACAATCAAAAATATCAACATCAATCTCCAATGAGGCTCCTAAAGCCTTCATAAGTACATTCTTCTTTGGATGAACACTAGCTTCTTCTTTAGTAAGTTCGCCTGCACTAACAAGCAAATTTACTAATGTATGATCATACGTAACCTTATGAAGTTTATCATCTTTCATAACAAATCCACTAGAATCACCAACGTTACCAAAAAGTAAGTACTCTTTAGTTAAAATTGCCATTACTAAAGTTGTCCCCATTCCTTTACTCTCAGGATGATTTTTTTCATACTGAAAAATAGAAGTATTAATTTCATCAACAGCATCTCTAATCCAATTAACCGCTTCAACTTTAGACATTTCCTTAAACGTCTCATTAAAATGCTTATCTAAATAATTAATTGCTATTGAAGAAGCAACTTCACCAGCAGAATGTCCACCCATTCCATCAGCAATTGCCATTAAATAATCATTATTAGCATTTTTTACAATAATAACACTATCTTCATTATGATCCCTTACTTTTCCAGAATCTGTTAGATAAAAAGATTTCATAACTCCTCCTTCTTACTTCTAAGTTGTCCACATGCAGCACTTATCTTGCCACCAAATTCTCTTCTTATTGTCACATTAATATTATTCTTTTTAAGTATATCATAAAACCGCATAATTTGAATAGTCTTTGTTCTTTTAAAATCTAAATTATTAGTCTCATTATAAGGAATCAGATTAATATAACAATTAATATTAGATACTAATTTAGCTAATTCTAGAGCACACTGTTCACTATCATTAATACCATCTAATAATATATACTCAAATGTTACTCTCCTGTTTGTTTTTTCTAAATATTTTTTTATTGCTGGTATTAAAACATCTAAAGGATAAGCTTTATTAATTGGCATAATCTTATTTCTTATTTCATTATTAGGAGCATGCAAACTTATTGCCAAATTTATTTGTAATGGGAATTCACTAAACTCTAATATTTTAGGAACAACTCCACAAGTAGATACTGTAATATGACGAGCTCCTATTGCCAATCCTTTAGGATGATTAATTATCTTAAAAAACTTAATCAAATTATCATAATTATCAAATGGTTCACCAATGCCCATAACAACAACATGACTTATTCTTTCATTAAGTAATTCTTCGATCATTAACAGTTGTAAAACCATCTCGTATGTCTCTAAATTTCTAACTTTTTTTCGTCTTCCAGACTCACAAAACTTACATCCCATATTGCAGCCAACTTGACTAGAAATACAAACACTATTTCCATAATCATGACGCATCAAAACAGCTTCTATATGTTCTCCATCAAAAAGTTCAAATAAGTATTTACAAACATCAACATCTTCTTGAATATCAACAATCTTTAATCTATCAATAGAATAATCATTTCTAATCTTTTCAAGTACTTCTTTCTTAATATCAGTAATCTGTTCATAATTTTCAATTCTTTTTTCATACAACCAACTAAATAATTGTAAAGCATGAAACTTTTTAGAGCCAATATCTAAAAAGTATTTTTCCATATCATCTAACGTTAACCCATATATATTTTTCATAATAATCACCTATTTACAATATTATAACACTAAAATAAAAAAAACTAACAACTAGCCAATAGGATTGTTAATTTCTTCTATTTCTCCATAATTATTATAATCAAGTTCAATTTTAAGTGATTCTCTACAAATATTATTTAAAGTACAAAAACTATCTAAATAAAACACAATATTATTAACAGAATTATTTTCAACACTAACAATTAATTTATTAGGATTTTCTAAAAAATCACTATCAACATTATACATATATTGATTTATTGTATTACTTGAAATTAAAAAATTATATACTACTTTACCACTTTCATATTCTGTTTTAGCTTCAAAACTAGATAGAGTAATCAAATCAACAAGCTTATCTACATCAAAAAAAGAAGAATCTACTACATATGGATTATCTGTGTTTGTCCACGTACCATTCTCATAAACATAATAATTATTATCCTCAACATAATAATTCTTACCATTAAAATCAAATAAGACTTTATCACCATTCTGTTTACCAACATATTGATATAAAATATTATCCAAATAAATATTATAAGTAAAATTATAATTCTTATTAGTTAAATAACCAACATTAAAACTATTTTTCTTATTATCATCATAGTTTTTCAATAATAATGGTTTACGTTGTCCAACATTCATTAGTAAAAAAACCAAAACAAAAAAGAAAAAATAAAAACCAAAGAAAAAGATAGCCCCTCCTTTTGGAGAATTCCTAATTTCTTTAAGTTTTTCAATTAAATCCTTCATTACTCAAACACCTTACCAATTATTTTATCTTTTCCTATACCATTAACAAAACTATAACTATCCATTCTCTTTTTACCAAATGGTTTAATATCACCTAATACAATTGCGCCATCTAAAGTTTTAACAACAATACCAGTTTTTATAACATCAACTATTTCTCCACATTGCCCACTATATTTTTTATCTAAGATAGTACAATTATAAATCTTCATTTCTTTATCATCAAACAATGCATTAGCAGCCGGAATAGGAGAAAGTCCACGAACCAAATTAAAAATAGCTCGACTTTCTAAATTAAAATTTATTCTTTCTTCCTCCCGTTTAATATTAAAGGCATAGGTAACTTCTTTTTCATCTTGCTTAATTCTATCATTAGTACCAGCAATTATACTAGGAAGAGTATCAATTAACAACTTACTACCAAGCAAACTAAGTTTATTATACAAAGATTCTAAATTATCACTATCTTCTATAATTACCTCTTCTTGTTTAATAATATCTCCACTATCCATCTTTTCATCCATATACATAATAGTTATACCCGTCTTTTCATAACCATCAATTAAAGCTTTATGAATAGGTGCTCCTCCTCTTAACTTAGGAAGTAATGAAGCATGAACATTAATACATCCATATTTTGGATAATCAAGTAATTCTTTAGGTATTATTTGCCCATATGCACAAGTAATTATTAAATCTGGTTTATAGTCCAATATAGTTTTATAATTATCTTTAATTTTCTCTGGTTGAAAAACATCAATATTATATTTAATCGCCAATTCTTTAACTGGCGTATTAACAAGTTCTCTATGTCTACCAACCATTTTATCCGGTTGACTAACTACTAAAGAAACTTCATAATTATCAATCAATCCTTGTAAAACATTAACAGCAAAATCAGGTGTTCCCATAAAAACAATTTTCATTTTATTACCCCCTAAAAAGCATAAATATACTAATAATAACCCCCAAACTAATTAACAATGATCCCAGCAACATAAATATTGATGCTGTTCCATATTTATCTAAAAATTCATTATTTGCTTCTCTTCTTCGATACTTAGTTAATTCTTCTTCCACTGCTTCCTCACGTTTTCTTTTACTATTATCGTAGTAGCAATCAAAAACAACAATTTCCATATCTTCTGCTTTAATTGCATTAGCACAAGGAATTTTATTATACTTAGAACTAAGTAATCGATCAATAACAGTATAAACATCATCGGAATCATTTAAATACTCATTAATATCTATTACCTCATTATCAATAATATCTCTCTTCACCAATAACAAACTAATCTTTTTATCTTTTCTATGCAACAAATCCCATTCATCTTTAACAAGTTCCAAGATATATTTACTTTCTTTACTATCAAACGAATCATTCAAAAACCTTTTCAATGGTCCAACTAACAAATCATAATCATCTATCAAATAAGCATCTTTATGACTTGCTTTAAACAAATCATTCCCAAGTAAAAACTTACTAAAAAATAATGGTGCATATGCTGAGTAATAGCACCCCATTACAAAATCATCTGTAAAGAAACTACTACTATTAGAAAAATCCTTATCTAAAGAATACTTCTTATTATGTCTCTTAAATATTTCATTAACTTTTAAAAATCTTGAATAATAGTTTTCATAAACTTCTGGTACATAGCCATCTTTTTTTATGCTATCAACATAACTATAATTAAATCCGTGTACATAATATCCTGAAACAACATATTTATCATATACATATTCAACAATTTTTACTTTTGATTCAGGACTATTAACATCCTTCAAATCTAATTTTATTGAAACCATCCTACATATTAGTTTATTTATTCCAACAGCTATATCTTCAATATTATCTATTTTTTTATAAAGCTTTTCTATTTGCTCTAAAAACTCATCAAACAAATAAATATCATCTAATATTATTTTATATTTTAATAAAGCATCATACAAAACATAAAGTGCCAATTCATTAGATACATATAAATCAGGTATAACAAATTTATCGCGATTTTTATTAAAATATCGGTCATTAGACTTAATCTCTTTAATTAAATTAACAACACTACTATTTTCTAATATATCATCTAACATCACTGACACCTCCTATTCTTTAGATTATCTATTTATTACCAAAATATACCCCAGCATAATAAATAACGCCAAGTACTATAATTGCTCCAAGAACTAAAAGAAGCAATTTAACAAAAGCATTATTCTTATCCCAATAACCATCTAATTGTGTAGAAGATTTTTCCATAAGATTTTCATAATCTTCTCTATTTTTTTTATTAACTTCTAATTCTTGATTGTTCTTATTATCCATACAAACACCTCTATTCTAACTATAAGAATATCATATTTTACACCATTTGACTAGGATTAAAATCAATATCTATTTTTATTTTATTATCTACCTTATAATGATCAACTATTTTAACTAATAGATTATATATTTCTTGAATATTTTTATACTTCAAAATTATATTATACCTATAAATATTATTAAGCTTAAAAATAGTCGCACTACTAGGTCCTAAAACACTTACTGTCTTTAGATTTCTCATAAGACTACGCTTAATCTTTAACGCTTCATTATAAATATAACTAGAATCTTTCCCACTTATTCTTAGAGAACATAAATAATAATATGGTGGATAACTAAGTTTCTTCCTTATTGCCATCTCTTCATTATAAAAAGATAAATAATCATGCTTACTAGCTAATTTTATTGCATAATGATCCGGATTAAACGTTTGAATAACAACATGACCTTCTTTACTATTTCTACCACTCCTACCCGCAACTTGACTAAGTAAAGAAAAAGTATTTTCACTACTTCTAAAATCCGGAATATTAAGTGATGTATCCGCATTTATTACTCCAACTAAAGTAACATTGTCAAAATCAAGTCCTTTCGCAACCATCCGAGTCCCAAGCAAAATATCATATTCACCCATACGAAATTGCTCAATTATTTTTTTATGCATACCTTTTCTACTAGTAGTATCATAATCCATTCTAAGTATTTTGGCATGTGGATAAATACTTTTTAATTCTTCCTCTACTTTTTCTGTTCCTAAACCCAAACTATTTAAACTTGCTTCTTTACAACTAGGACACATAACAGGATTACGATCACCATATCCACAATAATGACACCTTAAAGTATTACTACTCTTATGATAAGTTAATGTAATATCACAATTAGGACATTTAAAAGTATATCCACAATTTTTGCAAGAAACAAAAGAAGCATATCCACGTCTATTTAAAAGCAAAATTATTTGTTCCTTTTTATTCAAACAATCACTGATACTATCTAAGAGCTCCTCCGAAAAATGACCCTTACTCCTTTTCATTGCCTTATTCATATCAACAATATTAACATCAGGTAATGCTTTGCCATTAACACGATGTGATAATTCTAACAGTTTATAAACTCCTTTTTTTGCTCTAGCCATTGACTCTAAAGAAGGAGTTGCACTACCCATTAAAACAGATGCACCATGATACTTTGCTCTAATAAGCGCAATATCTTTAGCATTATATCTTGGATTAGGATCACTTTGCTTATACGAATCACTATGTTCTTCATCAATAATAATTATCCCAATATTTTTAAGAGGTGCAAAAATAGCACTGCGAGCTCCAATTACAATTTCTGCTTCTGCTTTACAAATTCTTCGCCACTCATCATACTTTTCACTTACACTCAATCCCGAATGAATAGCAGCTATTCTCTTCCCAAATCTTCTTTGAAAACGATTTATCATTTGAGGAGTTAAACTTATTTCTGGAACAAGTACAATACTTGTTTTACCAAGTTTTAAATAATAATCTATTATTTCCATATAAACTTCTGTTTTACCAGAACCAGTTACACCATATAGTAAAAAAGTATTACAAAAATTATTTATTACTTGATTAACTACATTTTGTTGCTCAAATGTTAAATCCTTCTTTTCATATTCAACGTCATCATAATCAAGTCTATAATGCTCCTTCTTACTCTCAATTAAAACATCAAGTTCTATTAATCGTTTCAAACTAGCTAAAGATATGTCAGTTAATTCTTGACGAGAGACAGTACCTTTTTTCCTCACTAAATCAATTATTTCTTGTTGCTTAGCACCAACTCTTTTTAAATTATCTTTCTTATTATTAAAGGTATAAAAATAATCATATTTTATACTTACAGAAGAACCATTCTTAGCTTTTAAGGCTTTAGGTAACATAACTTGATAGCAACTAATCAATGTAGAAAGAGTTTCTTTCTGCATTACCTTACCCAATTCTAATAATTCCTTATTTAAAACAACTTCTGAATCAACTACATCCATTATTTCTCTTAGCTCTTTGTCAGTTGTTTTATTATTGCTAATTGTAAGTACAAATCCCTCTAAAACCATATTTCCAAATGGTACCAAGACTCTAATACCTATTTTGATATTTTCAATAAATTTTTGAGGTACTATATATTCAAATATTCTATCAACATTTTTATTAGATATTTCAACCAAAACTCCAGCTATCAAATTATCACCTCATCACTATTATTATACAAAAAAAAAGAAATATTTTACAATATTTCATCATCATAAGAGTCTAAAACAACACTACTCACTATAACTGGCTCATCAAAAGTAACAGCCTTATTATTACTATCAATATTAACACTTAATGTATTCTCTGGATTAAGCGTTTTTTCTAAATTACTTAATTCTGGATTACCACTATTTTCCAACCCATTAACAGCTTCAACAATACCATATTTCTTTTGAACAGCTCTAATAATAGATCCTGTTATAAATGAAACAACTGCTATAGATATTAAAATTATATATATTAAATCCATAAACATTCCTCTTTTTCTATCTTCTAATATTATAGTATAACAAAAAAAAGAAAAAGAAAAACTTTTTCTTTAGAATAAACGTAAAATATCGTTAAATGTAATAACAACCATTAAAAGCATTAAGAGTATTAAAAATATCATATGAATCTTATTTTCTAGTTCTGGATTTACTGGAGAACCCTTTATTTTTTCAATTACTATAAATAAAATATGACCTCCATCAAAAGCAGGAATTGGTAATAAATTAATAAATCCAACATTAATACTTAAGAATGCTGTCAAATATAAAATATTTGCTAATCCACCCTTACTCTGTTCCCCTACTATTGAATATATTCCTACTGGTCCAGATAATTGTGTAACTTTAATTCCTCCTGAAAACAAATAACCTACTGTAATAAACATCTGTTTAAAAATTGATTTAGTCTTCTTATACGTATAAGCACAGGCTGCTAACAATCCTCTAGTCTTTTCCTGTTTAATTTCTATACCATATCTATAAGTAGCTTTATCACCACTACCAATCTTATCTGGTTTTATTTGATATAAAATTTCTTTATTATCACGTAGAATTAATATATCATTTTTCACTTTAGGATCAGCTATTGCTAAATAAAGTGAAATATCATCACTAGTAGAAATCTTGTGTCTATTTATTTGTACTATCTTATCTCCAGCAAGTAATCCTGCTTTTTCAGCAGCACTACCATCACTTAATGCTGTAATTGTAGGGCTCATTGTAGAACCACCCCAGATCAAAGCAATAAAGAAAAGTAAAACAATTGCTAATAAAAAGTTATTAACTGGACCAAATACCATTATTAAAAATCTTTGCCAAGCTGTTTTATTTTGTAATCTTTTCTTCTTTGGTATTTTCTTCAAGTCATCATCATCAAGATCTTCACCAGCCATTTGACAAAAACCACCAATTGGAATAGCCCTGATAGTATACTCAGTTTCTTTCCCTTTTTTGCTAAATAATTTAGGTCCCATTCCAAGTGCAAATTCATAAACATATACACCTGTCAATTTTGCCCAGGTAAAATGTCCTAATTCATGAATAAAAACTATTACACCAAGAACAAGAACAAATATCAATAAATTTACAATAACACTCATTTTATCCTCCTATAAAAGCACTTGCATTATTACAATAAATGCTAAAGTAACAAAAATCAAACTATCAAATCTATCAAGTATCCCTCCATGTCCAGGAATTAACTTTGAAAAATCTTTAATTGCATAATCTCTCTTTATAGCAGAGAACACAAGATCACCAAGCTCTGCAACTAAACATAATATTAATGAAATAAATGCAATTAAAACCAATGATATTTGCGAATTAATAACTGTAATATAAAACGCCGTAGATACAAAAGTTCCCATAGCCAATCCACCAATAAGACCTTCTACTGTCTTATTTGGACTAATCTTCGGACACAATTTATTTTTACCAATTAGCATTCCTGTAACAAGAGCAAAAGTATCACTAATAACTGTTATCAATAATAAATATATGACATAACTAAGATCAAAATTACGTGTAATAATAATCAAATTAAAACTAAGTCCAATAAACAATACTGAACCAATTAAAAATAATGCATCATTAAATCTATATCTTTTTAAATCATTAATAAATACCATAGGTGATAAAAATATAAATATTATAAATGCCATAGTCTTATACTCAAAGCTAGTTTTAAATTCCAAGGAAGTAAAATTATTCAGACAGAAAAGAACAACCATTATATAAGCTATTAGCTTAAGAAATGTTGGAAACGGTTTTTGCACCTCTCTAACTTTAAACAACTCATAAAGGCCACAAACACTCATACAAGACATAAATGCCGCAAAAGGAATACCACCAATCAACAAAAATGGTACAAATATAGCTATTATAATAATTGCACTAATTACTCTAGTTTTCATTTTACTCCTCCAAATCTTCTATTTCTTTTATTAAATTCCAAAATAGCTTTATCAAACTCTTCCACTGTAAAATCTGGAAAATAAATTTTTGGAAAATAGAACTCAGCATAACTTGCTTGATACATCATAAAATTACTTAAACGATATTCACCACTAGTACGAATTACAAAATCAAGTGGTGGCAAATCATTATACAAATTTCTTTGAATAAATTCTTCATCTATATCATTCAAATCTATTTTACCCGATTTATACAAAGAACATACTTTTTTTGTCATATCTACTATCTCAGCATGACTACCATAATTAAGACAAATATTAAGAACTAATTTATCATTATTTTTAGTCTCATCTACTAAGGCATCCATTGCTTTCAAAACCCCTTCAGGCAAAGGATCTCTACGACCTGAAAAGATAACTTTAACATGACGTTTTTTAATAAAATCAAATTCCTTATTAAAAGTATTTATAAACAACTTCATTAAAAAGTCCACTTCTTTAATGTCTCTTTTAAAATTCTCTGTAGAAAAAGCATATAAAGAAACATATTTAACACCTATATCAGCCATATGAATACATAAATCTTTCAGAGTAGAAACTGCCTTCTTATGACCCATAGTTCTAATTTGACCACGCTCTTGTGCCCATCTACCATTACCATCCATAATTATTCCAATATGGTTAGGTATAATAATATCTTTATCCATAAATCTACCTCATACAAAATTATATAACAAAGTTTCACAAATTAAAAGTTATATCTACAAATATTCCAATTACAATTAGAAAAAAATTTTTTTAGTTATAAGCTAACATGTAAAAAGTTGCAAAAAAAAAGAAGTTAATACTTCTTAAAATTTATCAATGTCAATTTTTACATATTTATTATCTTTTAAAGCACTACTTGCTTGTACTAAAGTCCTAATTGCATTAGCAGTACGCCCATCTTTTCCTATTACTTTACCAATATCAGATTCTTCAACCATAACTTGAATAAGCATAACATTTTCTTCTTCTGTAGGAAATTCCTTAACGCTAACACTATCAGGATTAGTAACAAGTGACTTAACTATCTCTTCAGTTAATTCTACTAAATTCATAATTACTTATCCTTTTTCTCGTTTTTAGAATCTGCAAATTTTTTCATGATTCCTTCTTTGCTTAATAAGTTTCTAACAGTATCTGTAGGAATTGCTCCCCTATTTAACCATTTTAAAGCAACTTCTTCATTAATATTAACTTTACAATCTCCAACTGGAGCATAAGTACCTATTAATTCTAAATATTCTCCATCTCTAGGACTACGTGAATCAGTAGCAACAATTCTATAAGTAGGTTTCTTCTTAGCACCCATTCTTGTTAATCTTAATTTAACAGCCATTTATTTCCCTCCATTTCTAATAACATAGATATTATAATAAAAAAATAAAATGATGTCAACTATTTTTTGTTGACATCATATACTTTTTATCTTCTTTGATATACATAACCACATGATTTACCATCTTGATCAGCAGTAAAATCATATCTATCGAAGAAGCTTCTAAATAAAGTTTGTTCACAAGTAGCAGATTCAGAGTCTTGTGGTCTAATTAAATTAGAACATACAACAATACCTTCTGGTTTTAATATTGAATATAAATTATCACGAGTTCTAATAAGTTTTAAAATATTTCTTTGACAATATTCTAAAATATTAGATGCTATAACAACATCATATTTTTTAGATTTTTCAACATCACCAGTAATATCTTCTCTAATAAACCCAAAATCTTTATCAGCTATTCTTTCCCTTAAAGATTGAACATCTGTTATACTATTTCTCTGATAATTAGAGATATTATAAAATAGATTAGCATTATTATCTTCACTTGCTCTCTTCATAAACAAATGCCAGAATAGCAATGCAGATTGTTCCTCATAATTTTTACATTGAACTAGTCCAAGTAAATTTTTAAGCCAAGTTCTATTTTTAGAAATATCCTTTGGTGGATAATACTCTCCTAAATACTCAATTAACCATTTACGAAGTAAAAAATAATAATACGTAAGTTTATTAATATCAAAGATATCAACATCCTTTGCAGCACCAAGACAAGAATAAAATGCTTGATCACCAGAACCACAAACAGTTAATACATCTTTTCCTTCAACTGAAAAATTACTAAATAACATATTTAAATCTTCATTTGAAGCATGATAAATCTTATCATATTCTACTTCTGACTTTTTACCACTTGCTACAACACTTGCTTTATTAAAATCTTCAACCATATTATTTGTCATAAACATAAAATAACACCCCTTTTTTTAAAGCGAGTGTTATTATACCAAAAAATGTCAAATTTGTCAATTATAACGTCTCAGAAATAAAATTTTCATCAACAGAATTAACGCCTTCTTCTATATTTTTTTCTGTTTCTTCTTCAACAATTTCATCCCATGGATCCTCATCCATATTAGCTTCAATCTTTACTTTTATATCACCAACTAATTCTATACCCAATTCCTTTTCGACTACATAATTAATTCTATTACCATCTATATCTACTTTTATACAATTAGGTTGTCTCAAACTTCTAACAATAACTTCCTCTCCACTTACATCTTCTCGATTATGCATTTTTATTACTTCATTATAAGTATTAGTTTCTCTAACAACATCTGTTTTTGTATCATTATCATAAGAATACCAAATATTAACATCATAACTACCATTAATATTTATTTGATTATCAGTTTTAGTCCCATTAAAATCATGAGTGATTACCGTTGGTGATAAAAAATATATTACTATTTATCACTAATAGTAAGCACATTACCGATTACCGTTGGTGATAAAAAAATTATCACCATGGCAATCATCTATATCACATTGTAATTCCTAGTGGTTTGAGTTTAAAATGAACATCAATTGTTTTGTCTTGATATATTTCTACTCTATCCACTATTTTTAGCAACAAATCTCTCTTCTCGTTTTTTCTTGCTTTCATATACTCTTTTACAATCTTAGTTGTTTCCAAAACTTTTTCTACGGAATTATCTTCCATATAGTCATCATAACTTTTTTGTAATTCGTTTGTTTCGCTAATTAATTCTGCTTTTTTTGATTCCAATTTTTCACTCATTTTTTTATAAGTGTCTGCTGATATAATATCATCAAGTCTGTCCATATAGATCTTTTCAATTTTAAGATCTATTTCTTTTACATCAATATGAAGTTTATTAATTTTCTTTATTAAAGTATCGCTATAAGTATTAAGACCTTGCTTTCTTTCATTAACCAATGTGTCGTAATCTAATTGCTTAATAAATTTCTTACATAAGTCATCTATAATATCTAATAGTTGAGCTTCTAAATTATTATAGTTTAAAGAATGTGGTGAACATTTATTATAAGCACTATTCTTTCTATAATAATTACAATAAGTGTAAAAATATTGTTTACTTTCATCCCTATCCCTTTTAACATTTCCTATACCAATTTTATGACCACATTCATGACAGTATAATAATCCAGCAAATTCGTGTGGATATGGTTTTACAGGTTGTCTATAATTCGCATCCAATAATTCTTGAACTTGATAAAATGTTTCTTTGTCAATAATTGGTTCATGTGTTCCTTCAACTATTATCCAGTCTTCTTTTTTATTTTTTGTCATTTTCTTTTCTCTAAAACTTTTCTTTGAAAAAACATTTTGTACCATATTACCAATATACATTTCATTTCTTAGAATATCTCTTATAGTTCTGTAATTCCATTCATAGGGTTGTTTTGCTTTAAGTCCTCTTCTCGAACCTTTATAAACCTCTGGAATTGGTATTTTTTCATTACTGAAAATAGTTCTGATTTTATTTTGAGAACGGTGTTCTAAATATAATGAGAAAATTCTTCTTACAATTTTTGCTGCTTCTTCATCAATAATTAACTTGTGTTTATCATTAGGATCTTTTGCATATCCAAATATAGGATGTCCTCCCATATATTCACCAGCATATTGCTTAATCTTATAAACCTTCTTAATATTCTTTGATAAATCTCTTGAATACTTTTCATTTATAAAGTTATTTAATGCAGCATATTCATTATTAGAATTTTCTTGATTGGCTGTATCTATTTGTTCTTGAACAGCAATATATCTAATGTTATTTGTAGGAAAGTAATAATCTATAAAATATCCACACTCAAAATTACTTCTTCCAAGTCTTGAAAGGTTTTTGGTGATGATTACTTTTATCTTACCACTTTCAGCTTCTGACATTAAATCTTGCCATCCAGGTCTTTCAAAGTTAGTTCCAGAACATCCATCATCTATAAATTCTTTACACTTTTCTCCAACATTTCCATTCCTATCAATAAATTCATTTAATAATCTTCTTTGATTGGCAACACTCTCACTTTCATCATTCTGATTATATTCATCAGCCAAAGACAGTCTTATATATTTAGCTATTTCTTCAGGTGAATAAATGCTCAATAAGTTTTTTAATGAAGCACTATCAAAGTTCATATCATTCCTCCTCCATAATTGGAGGATTCATTTTAAAGACCATCTCTCATAACTACTTGTTACAATATTATTATAACACGAGAAGTATAAAAATGAATCCTTATTTGAATATTTACTTCTAAATACTTCTACTTCTTAAAACTACTTTAAAACTTTTTTAATATAGCTATTCAAAAACTCTTTAAAATCACGAGCTAACACTTCTTTAATATCTTCACCTTTATCATCAAAATATAAATTAATATTTAATTGTTTATTCATTTAATCTCCTTTCATTGCAATAGCACTACTCGTTTAAATCTATGAGTTTTCCATGTATAAAATACCTGTCATTTTTCGCCCAATTACCTTCTCTTGAACAAGAATATAATGTAATTATTTTATCTTTATTGACATCAATCTTGGTATTTGTTTTGTAATTACTTTTATCAATTATATAATTTAAATACATTTGATAATCATCTATTGAAGAGAATTTATCTTTATATGAATCGGAGTCACTCTTATTAACATAAGCACTAAATACTTCTACTCTATAATTTTTAGTAGGAGTATATAAATAAAAAAATGGCTGAGCATTATAAAATCCCTCATCCAAATATTTATATAATTCGCCAAACATTGAACCATCTTTCGTGTGATGACCATATATAAAAGTATTGTAATCAGTAAAATCAGATGAGGATTTATAATCCATAAAAATACTTCCAAATCCACTCCATTTCTTATCATAGGAATGATTTAAATAAAATGAATTATTTTTTCCTTGAACAATAGGATAATTAATTTGTGTTCCTTCAACTACAATCCAACCAACAACATCTGGGTTGATATTTTTTAATTCAGTAAAGTCAACACTAAATGATGGTTCTTCAGGTGGTATCTCAGGAATATCTATTAACTCAATTAATTCTTCTTTAATATCTACTGCATCTTTTTCTTCTTTGTATATTTTATATATTCTAAATGCACAGTATATCAAGGAAGATAATAATACTAATAAAAAAAGTATTTTTATTTTTTTCATATTTATTTTTCTATCTCCTCATTTAGTTCTTTTTCATTCGATATTTCATATTTCTTTCTATATTCATCTAAATGTCTTAATTCTTCTCTAGTTAATAAATCAACCATGCCATGACTATTATAAACAAAGACTTCATCATATAAGAAATCATAGAATTCCTTGCCTTTCCATTTATTATCTTCATCATAAGCAATTATATTATTGTCATCATCATATTCTAGATTTATATCATAAATTTTGTGTTTATATAGAATATGATCAATTAAATCTAATTCGTTATCTAAATATTTCATATCTCTATTTCGTTCTCCTCTTCTTTTTCTATATTTTTATTTATTAAGTCATCACAGTAGTTTTTCCTACTAATATTTACAACAGGAATAAGATCTTCATCGGAAAATAATTCCATCAATGCTTCTACACCATTTTGTTGTTTATATAGCATTTCTTCCTTATATAAAGGAAATATTTGATAAAAATTAATTCTACCTTTACTAGGTAATGTTAAATCTAAAAACTCGTAATCTTTATTTAAAGCGTTGAGCAAAAGTGTACTAGAAAACTTTGTATTACTTGCAAATGGTATTGTTGCCTTCTCATCTTCAGAAAAAGTATGACCAAATCCTATCCAAGAATCTTCCATTATAGGAGTTCTAGCAATATTCTTTATTTGACTTATAACCCATCCATTTTCTTCTTTTTCAAAATCAAAATTCCAATCTGGTGGTAAATATAAAATTAATTCTGCTCTATCTAATCTTTCATCCTTTATAACATCTGGAACATTCATTTTATAAGCACCTAATCCTCTTGTAACTAATTTATAAAAATTATTTTTAGAATCTGGTGGAATGATTAAAATATCTAAATGAACATCTGGAGAATATAATTCATGATAAACTTTATCAAAATTGCCTATATTCTCTTTAATGTATTCTTCAAATAGTTTTCTATCTTCAGCGTTATATACAAACTTTGGTGGTTCTTTTAATCCTTTAAAATAATAATTCATTTTTTTAGCAATACTCAATTTTTATCATCTCCTTATTTTCCTTTATAATATTCGTTTACTTTTTTCTTTTCTTCCTGTGATATTTTTTCCACTTCTTCTCCATTTACTCTTTCTACTTCTTTATCATACTGATCATATAATATATACTCTTTATCATCTACCAAATAAATAATTCCTCTAGTGTCATAACTAATCCATGCAACACTTTTTTTAGGAACATAAAAAAAGTATTCACTATATGGAATACGGACACAATATTCATCTGATGATGAGCGTTTTTCATCAATCATCTTTTTACTAATAGATATACTTTTAATATATCCTTTTTCGTTCTCTAATGAAATTCCTTTTATTTTCTCTAATTCACTAGCTTTGTTTTTTAAATAAGATAAATAAGCATATTTTTTATTCATATCAATTTTCATCTTATTCGCTTCTGAGATAATATCTTCTACTTCTTCAGGAGTATCAACATTCAATTCTGCTTTTACATCTAAAAAAGCTTTTACTTCATTAGGTAGTTCAGCATCAACTGGATATATATCTTGTTGTTCTAAGTATCCATTATAATCATCTAAATATTTAATATATAAATTGCATAATGGAACTCTTAATTGTAATGTTTCGTGTTTAGATAATAAAGAATGATATTCTTCTTCCCTTTCTTCAATTTCATTCTTTATTTGGTCTATTTGATTTTCTAATGAATCATAATTGTATATTTCGTGATTATTTAAAAAATTAATAGTATCTACTAATTGATGATAACGCTTAACTTCTAAATAGCGAGAATTATAATATTTGTAATAATCTGAATTTAAATCCAAATCTTGCATAGTATATAAAACTGAATGTTTTGATAGTCTTGCTAATTGATCATATATATTTAAAATATCACTATCATTCACATTTAATTTATATTCTCCAAAATTAATAACCTTTTGATTTTTTCTCTTTTCTCTAAAAAATAGTTTTAATGCTTCTTCACTATAATCATCACCTAATATTTTCATTGTTACATATCTTTCTTTGCCATAAGGTTTTATACGAATATTTTTACCATGCTTAATTAAATATCCTTCTAAAGCAAGTTGTTCTAATAGCTCATCAAATGAATAGCATCTATCTTTTAATGTATCAATCATTTCTATAATTTGTTGCCTCCAAGATTTGTTAGCAATATCATATAAGTATTTATTCTTATGATAATGTCCAATCTTAGGAGCGTCTTTAATTATATGAAGTCCGTGTTCTAATGCAATCTGATCACTTACATCTCTTAATCCATATAAACCTTCAATAGGATTTGATAATCTGTCTTCTAGTTTTCTACCTTTTAGATTTACTGCTGATATGCAAAAGTGATTATGCAAATGCAAATGGTCTACATGAGTACATACTACTACTTGAAAATCAGGGTATAATCTCTTAGCCAGTTCTATTCCCATTTGATGCACTTCTTCTGGAGTTAAATTTTTCTCTTTCGGATCAAATGATTGATAAGCATGATAGCAAGTTCTACTATCATTGTCTTCTTCAATACGGAATTTTTGACTATTTATCTGCATCTCATAAGCTGCAAATTCTGAAGAACAGTTTATTCCAGTTACTAAAGTTCCGTCTTTTGTTTTATCTGGATTTTTAATATAGTTAATACAATCAATTCTTCCCTTCACTCCGTGCACTGACCATCTAGCTGTTGCTGGAATAAATATCACCATCCATTTCAACTTGCTGACTATATAAATCATAGACATAATCTGCTTCCATTTCTTCTGCATATTTTGTTGCTGATTCTTTATCTACAAAAGGCATCACAATACCATATCTTAATTTGTCATTGAAATGATATATAGAAATATATAATTCCTTTTTCATAGCAATATGACGATAGTTATCAATTTTTTCTTTAAACTTATCTGGATCAAAATTATTGATTTCAATTTCATCATAGTATTCTGGTAGAAAAACAATATATATAGCTGGTTCATTAGGATGATATAAATTAGAAGGTCTTAACACCAATCCCCATTCACCAGCTATTTGTATCTTAGGTATTAGTTTATCTGAATCATATTTTTCTATCATATTAATTCTTTGTTGAATTTTCTTTTCCGAAACAACAGACAATGAAGAAATTATTATTCTTGATAATCTGCCTATCTTTTCTATGATTTGTTGATTTTGATTTTTTATTTTATCAATATCATCTTTTGTCAGAAAAACATTTTTCATTAATTTTCTTTGAGCATTTAATATTTCTCTCAATTCTTTTATATATTCACTAACCTTGTTGCAAACTTTTTCTTTTCCATGAACATCCTCAATATAAATATTTTCATATATACAGGCTGCTCTTATATATTCAGCTAAGCAATCTCCAAAGCCATACTTAATAGCTTTTTCTTTAATTATTTTTCGTTCTTCTTCATTAAGCATCACATTAATCTTTTGTCTTCTTAATTTGTTATATTTTTCGTCTTGATTGTTCATACATTATCCTTTTCTTTTCTTGAAGATCTAATTTATATAATTCTAAATTTTCTAAATATGAAGTACGAAAATAATTTTCACTTAACCATTTAACTCCTTCTTTTGAAACTAAAACTTTTCCATCATCTAAATATTGTTGAGAAAAATTATTTTTTCTCATACGAATTAATGCTACATATATTGTATTAATGCTTCTATCAAAAAAAACAGACAATTCTCTAACCGTCATAGGATTATACTCTAGCTCTTTATGAGGGATACCTAGTTCTTTTTCTAATCGTAAAATTTGTCTTTTGAAAAATTCTATATCCAAATCTAAATAATACTTTTTTCCATTTGAATATACATCTCTTAACCATTCAACAAACTCTAATTTAAAATATACAACTCTTTGACCATTTGATGCTATTCTCTCATCTATCCATTCTTCTAACGGATGTCTTTTTATCATCTTTTTTATTGCCATATCTATCTGCTTATCACTCATATTAAATTTTTGCTGTACTCTCCACTTTTCCTGAACTTTAAATTCCATATTTGCTCCTTTCTAACTTCAGTAGAAAGTACCCCTTACAGAGTATAGAAATATAATCTATCAAGCATGGTGTTGACACACCCCTAAGCTTGTTAGGGAATATCCCTAAAACCCACTAAATAGTCGCTGACAGTTTAGTATTTTTTTTGAAAAATTTATTGTAATTTTTTTGTAATTTTTTATGATAAAATTCTCTTTTTTTAAGATTTATTATTCTAATAACTTCCTTAGAAGTTCCATTAGAATACTCCAATTCATCAATATATTTTTTAACAATTTCTTTATGAACTTCGCAAATATTTTTATCTTTTATTTCTTCTTTTAATTGTGAAATAACCTTATTATTATATTTAATTAAACTTACCATTGATTCTCTATTACTTTCTAATTCTGATTCTTTTAGAGCTGTATAATGAAATAAAATAAAAGGATTTAATTTTGAAGAATCAATTAATTTTTGAATTTTTCTAATCGCTTTTTTATTATTTTTTCTATCTGATTTATATGATTTCATATCTCTTTTTCCTCCTCATTTAACTCTTTTTCTAAATTCATATAATCTAAATTATTAAAATATACTGCTTCACAAATTTCACCAGAGGATGCTTTTTCTAAATCTTCTTTTGTTATATTTCCTCTTGTATAATGATCTGTCAAATAATGCGAAATTGAATAAGGATTTATATTTTCATTTTCAACTTTTAATGAAATGTTATGAATAAATTTAGCATCTTCTTCAGCTATATCAGGAAAACAATCATATATTCCTTCAAGAATATAATAAGATTTTAAATTATTTCTATGAACTTCTGGCATTGCTTTATATATAGAGAATACATTCATATTAATCAATCTCCCTTTCATCTAAAGAATCTATTTCAATTGGATTTCCAACTTCTCTTCCATCATCGTACCAGTTATAGAATTCATCCACCGTCAATGACTTTATATCATCTATTGTTATATTTTTTTCTGTATATATTTCGTTTGCAAGTGATTGACCTAATTCAATTGGATCTGTATAATCACTATGAACTTCTCCACATTTTTTTATTAATAATTCAAGTTCATCATTAGGTATATTTTCTTTTACATTTGTTAATCCTATGAAGAAACAATAATCATAAATATTATAATTATTAAATGATGCCGAATATTCTTTTATTTTATTAAATTCTTCAATCATATATCCATCTCCATTTCTTGTTCTAAATCAATGGTTTGATTTTTCTCTTTTTTAATACTATTTTCTTCTAAATAATCAACAATTTTATTAGCATCAGTTATTGCATTAAATAATTCTTGTGGATTGTTTTTTAATATTTCTAACCAGTTTTTAACATAACTTTTATGATTATTTAAATGTCTTGTATCTTCTTCTAGATGAAACTTTTGCATTAAAAAAGAAGAACTAATCTCTGCTCTTAATTCTTCTTTAGCATAACCCTCTGTTCCAAAATGATCTTTAAGATTTCTTGCTAATCTTGTTTCATGTCCTGTTGAATGAGCAAGTTCATGAAGCTGTGTAGCATAATAAGAATTGCTTGTTTTGAAACTATTTGATGGTGGTAAAACAACCATATCTTTAGAAGGACTATAATAAGCTTCTTCTCCTTCTTCTTTATATCCTACACCAATATTATCAATAATATTTTGAATATAATCATTGCTAATAATTTCTTGTTTTTGTTCTACTTTATCATTAACTAATCCATCAACTAAATCACCATTAAAAACTGTATAACTCATTTTACTTATTTTAAATTCTTTTTCTTTATCTGGATTTTCTTCTATTATTTTATTATATTCTTCAAAACTAATTATCTTATTATCTCTTTTATTTTTCATTGCCCACCATTCTACTGGTACACCTTGACCTTTTGCAGAATTAATAAACTTCCAATGCTTTTTTCCCATTTGATTAAATGTTATCCATCTATTATCTTTATATCCTCTTTTATATGCAATGTATGATAAATATAAATTATTTACACCTCTATATTTTATTCCAGAAATAGCATTTTCAGGAATGGAAGTCTTCCACATTTGCTCCCATGGAATATTTCCTTCCTCTAAACTTTTGATATACATATCAATTAATTCTTGTCTTGTTTTAGGAAGTTTACTCATATTCTATTTCATCCATTTCAGGTTCTTCAGCTATTTCTTTATCTGTCATTTCATAAAATATTGGAATGGTAATTTGATTAAATAATTCTTTATATACATAAGCATTTTCATTAACAACAAATATATCTGATTCACTATCTTTTAATATTTCCCTTATATCTATCATTCTTTTTACATCTCTTGATAATCGTGAAATATTAACAGAATATAAATCTAGTGTCTTATTATTCTTTATATCTTCTAATGCTTTTCCAAATGCTTTTTCATGATTCTTTAATCCAGAACATCTATCAAAATAAATTCTAATTAGTTCTGTATTTCCTTTAGCATTTTGATTGATTGAATATAAACATTTATCGATTTGGCTTTTTATTGCATTTAATGTTCCACCATCTGAATTTGCTACACGACAGTAAATTGAATATAATTTATTATCTTTATTTTGTTCCCAAATCATATCTAAAACTTCTTCTACTGCATCTTTTAAATACAATGAACTCATAACATCATCATACTCAATTTCTCCTTCATTATTATAAAAAGACAATTCAAACCAATTATTATTATCAACTTCTAATTTAAATAATTTGTGTTTGTTATATATAATATCAGATAATTCTTTGTCATTTTTTATATATAATGACATTTCTTTTTTAAATGCTCCTACTTCATTTTTATCTTTAACATGAGCTATTATATTACCTGCTTTTATTTCTTCACCATCAGGCATTATATAATCTTTTTTTGCAATTAAATTACACGATACTATTCCTCTAGCAACAATTTTATATTCTCCTTCTGAAGACTTTATACTTGCTACTTCTCCTCCATACCAAAACACATTATCGTGGTTAGGTTCTTCATTTTCTTGAATATTTATATCAACATTTAATCTTCTATATCCGTTCGGAGATATTTTTTCACGAACTAAATTCATTATTTATCTCCTAAAATTTTGGTATCAAGATCTTGTTGCATTTGATAAATTTTTTCTTGTTGCTTTTTATAATCATATAAAACTTTTAATTGCTTATCATAGTCAGATATTACAACATTAATCGCATCTATTTTTTCTAATTCCTTCTTTTTTAAACCTTCTAATTTTTCAATTTTCTTTTCTAATGCTTTATTCAATTTATATTCTCCTTTCATATTTCCACTTCTAAATCTTCTTCTAAATTTTGAAATTCAAAAGACTTTATAGGTTCTTTAAAACAATTATCAAGAATCCAGTTAAAATTCTTAGATATATCTTCATCTTCTCTTAAAAGTAATCCTTGCCACACTCCTTTAATATGATTTATTCCGTTTAAAAACTTTATTCCAGTTCCTCCTGCATCTTTCCAATCAAGAAGATTTTTTGTATGATCATCAACTAAATAATCAAACGCTGTTATCTTACTTGGTAAATACTTATATTTAACATCACCATAAGGAACAAAAATTCTTTTTTGAATTGGTAACTCTGGAAGATATTTATTTAACCAAAGATTTTTTTCTTTTAGAGCATAATTACTATCACTTAAAAAAGAAGAAAGAATATAAATATCCTTTCCCTCTTTAATAAGATTCTTTACTTCTTCTAACAAAAAATTATTAGGTTTTAAAGATTCATAATAACCTTTTTCATAAAGTTCACTATTTGATTTTATATCTCTCCATTCAGCAAGAGTACCATCCATATCAATAAAAATTCTAGTTTTCATTAATTATTTATCTATTTCAATATCTTCATGTGTTGGAATTTTATCATATTCTACATAGCTTTCAATATAACTATCAATTGATTTTTTTAAATCATCAATTGTTTCGCATTTATACTTAGCACCAGAAGATGAAGGTGTACCAATATAAACAATTTTTTCTTCTTTTGAATATACTATTTCAAGTTCAATATCATCTCTAATTATCATATATCCATCTCCTCTTCAACCTCATCGTTTTGTAATGTTTTGTCTTGGTTTTTGCTATGATTTAAATAATTAATATTATCAGCAACAATATCAGTATATTTAATTTTTTGTCCATCTTTTTCTACTAATCTAGTTTGTATTGATGCTTCGATAAGAACTAAATCACCCTTTAATAAATGATCTGATTTTTTTACTACCCTATCATTCCACGCTGTTAAATCTATAAAATTAGCTTCATGAACTCCTTCTTCATTGGTGTATGGTTTTGGAACTGCTATTGTAATACTAGCATAATTTTTTCCTGCTTCTGTTTGTCTTATTTCTGGATTTGCTACAATTCTACCTACAAGTAAAGTTTGATTAAACATATAAATTTCTCCTTTTCTATTTTTCTATTTCTTCATCTAAATCTAATTCATTTTTCTTTTCAAATTTCATACTTAATAATTTACTATTCTTATAAAACGATTCCAAATCTTTAACATTTAATGGTTCTACGCCAAACCAATCTTTAGATGATTCTTTTGTATATCCAAATGTCAAACCTTTTGTTATTTGAAATTCAAAAACAATATAATTTGGATTCTTATTATTTATTTCAGATAAATGCTGCCAATCTGAAAATGTTCTATAATCATTTAATATTTTTCCTATACCCAAATCATCTAAGAATTTCCGAAACTTATTAAATTCTTCTTCATTAGATACCATGATTGTATTTATTCCTGCAATAAAATCTAACCACTTATTCTCTTTATTTATCAATAAATCCTCCTTTCTTTAGTCCACAATAGTAGACACCTTGAGTAAAATATTACATTTCTATTTCAATGTCTTCCTCTTGTTCCTGAATATCTTCTTCCATATTTTTTGAAGATGATAAATCGTGATGATATAATTCATTCTTTCCATAGGTAATAGAAGTTATATTTGAAAAATTAAAGTCTTCTGTCCATCTATTCACTTCTTTATCAGAATTCTCCTTAATAAAATTTGATACTTCTTCATACGATTTACCATATCCACAGCTACCTTTACTATCATTTGTTAAATCTCTCTTTAATGCACTATAATCAAATTTAAATGTTAAACTCTTCTCACCGTATTGAATTGTAATATTAACTGTCTTAGCATCTATATCTTTGATAGAATTATATATTTCTCTTTTAATATATAGATCCTTGAATTCATTATTTTTATTATCTTTTATAACATCTAAATATTTGATTTTATCACGAAAGATTAATAATTCTAATCCTAAATTTTCTTTATTATTTCTATAATCATCAATAGTTTCTATTATTTTATTAGAATATTTTTCAACAGTTTCTTGAGGACTATTTAAATATTCCACATCTATATAATGACCTCTATACTCTGGAAGATTAGTAAACTCATAACTGGAATATGATCTTTGAAGTTTTATTATTGGTTTCATTTCTTGAACAAATTGTTGCCTGACATCTCGTTTGTAAACTTCTTTTCTATAATCTTCTAAATTGTCATATTTTTCAGTAGCGATTTCTTTTAGTTTATCTTCATTTGCAAAAGAATATTTTTCAATATAATCCTCTATTTCATTCCATAGTTTTTCACCTAAAACGCCAAAAGAACTTTGTTTAATTAAATTCTTTTCTTTAGGTAATAATTCATTTAGATAATAAGTGCAATCATATAATACTCTATCTTTTGTATCCAAATATCCAGCTACTTCATAATTATCTTGTGATAAATAACTATGATTTGTTTTTGTATATATAACTACAAATCTATCATCAAATTTTTCTTTATGAATTTTTTGATGATTATAAGTACCTTCAAAAATTAAATCATTAACATCAGAGTTTAAAAGAAATCTTTCTATATCCATATTTAATTATCACCCCTTAAATTACATTTCTATTTCCAAATCTTCTTCTACTTCTTTTTCAATGCTTGGGGTTTCTTTGGAATATATTTCGTTTCTACCACTTGTTATAGAACTAATTGTAGGAATTGAAAATGGACATCTCCATTGATTCTTATCAGTAATATTTGGATCATTTGCTTTAACAAATTCTGATACTATTCCATATCCATTATTATAAGTTGAAGTTTCCATTTTACCACTTGATAATGCACTTCTTAAATCATCAAGTTCATATTTAAATGTTAAACTCTTCTCACCATATTGAATTGTAATATTAACTGTTTTAGCATCTACATACTTAATAGCATCTAGAATTTTTTTACAAGAATGTATATTGTCATAAGCATTATCTTTATTCTCTTGTAATTCTTTTAAATAGCTTACCTTATCATGATAAATTAATAATTCTAATCCATAACTTTTTCCGTTTCTTTCAATAAATCTTTTAGATATTTCTTCTATTGCTTTTTTTGGATTATTTAAATATGAAATAATATTATTATCATAATCAATGTCATAATTACTGATTGAGATTGTTAAATCTGCTGTTGGATTATCCTTAGTAATAAAAAGTTTATTAATTTCTTTTTTATATTCAAATAATCTTGTATCATCCTTTGTATCATATTTTTCTTGAGCTAATTTAGTTAAATCTTTTTCGTGAGCAAAACAATAGTCATTTATATATTGTTTTACTTCATTTAAAATTTTTTGATTTAAATTATCAAATCTGTCAAACCTTATAACATCACTTTCTTGTATTTTATCAGTTAAAAAATTTTCAGCATTATATATACAATGGTCTTTGTTATCATAATAACCACACAAATTATAATAACTGCGATTTTGTCTTAAAGTGTTTTGATTTTCTTTAATATATAAAAGATCAAATCTATCATCATAATGCTCTTTATGAAGTTTATACTCTTTTTGTTGATAATCAAAGACTTCATCATTTGCCTTTACATCTAATAAAAAGTTTTCTATTTTACTATACATACAAATCTCCTTTCATATAAATTAATAATCCATTTCCATATCGTCATTTTCCATTTCATATTCATTATTAGAATTTGAATTAAGTTGTTGTTCAGTATCCTGTTTTATACGATTTAATTCAATTGATTCTTGATTTTCAAGAAAATTAGATATTTCCATTGCCTCTGCTTGAATATTAGGATCTGTGATTGCTCTATGATATTCATTAGATATTTCTTGATTGAAGAAATGGAATTCTTTTTTCTCAGTTCTTTGTTTATCTTGAATATAATCATAAGTATGATTTATTGCGATTTGTTCTGATAGTCTTAAATCTTTTGGATTTAAATTGTTATCAATACATATTAAAGCTTGATAAAAAAGTTGTTCATTATCTTTCTTTAAAGCATTTAATTGTCCATACATAATTGTTAAAAATTGTCTATTAACTGATTGGCTAATTGCCCTTTCTACTTCTTGTCCAAATTCTTTTTCAAAGTGAGAAGCAGGAACTTTTGTTGGTTGATGCGTTTCAGGATTAGTATATTTAAAAACTATATCCTCAAGCGTCTTTGACATTTCTTTTGGTTTTTGTTGAATAAAATCATCATAAAATTTTCTCATATTTTTCTCCTTTTCTATTAAATATTAATTTCTATATCATTTACTTCTTTATTATTTACTGACTTATTCTCTATTTGGTGCTGTAAATTTTTATAATCTTCCATTTCAATTAGCTCTAATAAATTTTGTGCTTTATCACCAGATAAACAAGTATATGGTGCATTAAATAAAAATCTATCTTGAATCATTTTTATAATCTCATCTGTTGATTCTTTATTAGATACTTTTTCATCAAAATCTAATACACCACCATCCATGTTATGACCTTTTGAATTATAGATTGTATAATCACATTTATATCCATCATTAAAAATATGAAGAATATTATTCTCATTACTAATTATTAAAATATCCATTATTTATCCCTCCCAGATACTAAAGTTATAATAATTTCTATTGGTTCACATAATGGACAAGCATCACATTCTTCATCATTAATATCATCACATTCATCATCTAACAATGATTCCATTTCTGTTATATTATCCTCGTTATTAATTTGATCTGATGGAAGATAACCAGCTAATACTAGCAAATGAATAAAGTCTATTTTTAAAACTTCACATAATTTTATTAATGTAACTAAATTGTAGTTTTCTCTTTCACCATGTTCAATTCTTGATATTTCTGTATCACTAATTCCAATAATGGCTGCTAGTTTTCTTTTACTATAACCTAATTCAACTCTTCTTTTTCTAAATACTTCAGCAATAAAACTATAATTATTTTTCATAAATTTTTATCCTTTCTTTTGTCCACAATAGTAGACATTTAAACTAAAAAAATTTACTTCTCTAAATCTTCTTCTAAGTCTTGCTCAATAGTATCTTGATTAAATAATTTACTTTCTAAAACATCAATATCAAAATCATATTGCATATTTGAAGTAATATAAGAAATCATTGTATCTTTTAGATCCTCAGGTGATAATATATCCATACCTGCTTGAACAAACTTTTCTTTATTCTCTTCAAATAATTTTTTTATATATTCGTTATTCATTTTTAATCTTCCTTAAATGAATTCATATATTTTTCTTTTAACGAATCAAAAATATTAATACAATTATTACCAAGCATTTTTTTATTTGCATCATAGTATTGTAATAACTCTTGACATCTCCATAGCAATCTGAATTCTTCATCTGTTATTTCATAATTATTTAAATCCACATAATTATCAAAAGGTGAATAATTATTTAAATTACTATAAAAATCATTCATGACTTTTTCATTAGCTTTTTGAACAGCTTCAGTATATTCTTTTTCTGTAAATATTTCTTTCATTTGCTCTCCTTTTCTATATTAATTTGTTTCTAGTTTCATTCCTAAATAGATACCATTTTCATCCTGTATAGGACTACACATACCAGTTCTATTTGTTTTCTTTAATTCAGAAGCACAAGCATCAGCTACATTAAGCATTGTATATCCATCAGAAAAAAGAAAATATTTTACCACTTTTCCAGAAGTATTATTTTCTTGTTTTGGAGGTTCTTCTTGCTTAGGTTGTTCTTGTTTTGGTTGTTGTTGTGGTTGCTGAGTTGTGCCTGTATTTTTATTATTAGATTCTTCTTTTGGTGGAGTTTTTCTACTTTCAGTAGATTTATTTTCTTCAGGAGTTTCAGGTTCTTCTGGTGCTTCTTGTTCTTTAACAATAACCTTTAATACTGCTTGACTTGTGTTTCCTGATTTATCACTAACACTATATACAATAGATTGTTCTCCAACATTTGAAGTATCAATCTCTTCGTATTTTAATTCTTCTATTAAATCACCATCAACTTTGTCTTCAACACTTTCTACATATTCAATGTAGTTTATATCATCCCCTTTCTTAACTTCTAATTCTTCTATTTTTAATTTAATAATTGGAGCTTCTTCATCCTTTACTATTACATCTTCTTTTGGTTTTTCTTCTAAATCAGTAGATGAAGTATTATTAAAATGAAAATATAAAATTAAACCTGCTATCAATATAAAAAAGAGAACAATAATTGAAATAATAATCATTCTCTTCTTCTTATATTCACGATATTTAGTCAATAATTCTTCATCACTCATAGTAAAATTCTCCCTTCATTATTTTAGTATTTAAAGTTTGGTTTTTCTTTAATAATTACTTGAAGCTCTGCTTTTGTTATATTAAGTGCTGTATCACTTATTTCATAATCTACAACAAATTCACCAACTTGATTTATATCTAATTCGTTATATTTAACTTTATCTGTTAAATCTCCTTCTAAGTTGTCAGATGCTTCTTTAATAAATGATTTATAATTAAGTTCATCTCCTTGATACATAATAACTTTATCTTGAGAAAGAATTAATATAGGAGCAATTTCATCAGCTTTAAGCATTTCCTCGTATTTTTCTTTTTCTGCTTCTTCTTGTCTAATTGCTTCTAATTTTCTTTGAATTGCTCCTCTATTTAGAATTACTGGAACTGCTATACAAAAGATTACTGCAACAACAGCTATAAAAATTATTTTTCCTTTTTTCATTGTTTCTCCTTTTCTTTATCTAAATATATAAATCCTACTACTGTTAATCCACTATTCTTACTTGCTTTTCTATAAGCATCAAATGAAGAATAAGTTTTGGTTCTAACTAATTCTTCAGCGTGTTCATTAGCATATTCAACTTGACTACAAGTATCATCACTACTACACTTATTACCAACATTTCCTTCACTAATTGTTATAGTTTTTCCATCATAAGCTTCAACATAAGCAACATGACCATACTTGTGTCCCATCAATACCACAACAGAATTTGTTGATGGTTGTGTGCCTGTTTTATATCCCATAGCAATGGCTGATGTAAGCCAAGTCTGAGCATTACCAGTAGGCATCTTCATTCCTGATATTTCTAGTGCCCTACCAAATGAATACCAAGTACATTGACCTTTAAATCCAGATGTTGCTAATGTATTTTTAGAATTATAATTATCACTCTTTAAATCTGCCTTTGTTTCATTTTTACCATACACAGGCGTATGAGTAACAAAATCATTTCCTAATAATTCAGCAAAATCATCAGATTGATATAATAATTCTAACATTTCTTTTTGATCATATGAGAGCGAAGTATCAGATCCATCTGTTACTTTTTTCTTTTTATTAAAATCTGCTATCTTAGAATAATTTTTATTTAACCATTCTAAATAGTCTTCATAAACACCATTCGTAATTACTAAAACAGGAATTGTATTTGCTTGATTATTTGCTGGAGTTATTTCTGTACTATATTGTGGTGTGGTTGACGGTGTGTTAAATGTAGTTGATTGTGTTGGAGTTGAACTACTGCCTTCTACTTCTTGATATACCACTTCATGCTTTTCATATAATCCTGCTGATTTAAAAGTATCAAGTAAACTCTTTTCATCAGAATCAAAACTTAATTCAGCTCCTGTTGATTGCATAATCGCAAGTGGTATTCTCCAATCAATTTGACCATATTCACCTTTAACACCTACAACAATACCTGTTGGATTCATTCGTTTCCAATCATCCACTTGTTTATTGTATTCTGCTTGAACAGATTTCATATAAGATGAATAATCAGTTATTGATTTATCATTAGATGAACCACTACCAAATATTGAACATATCGCTACTATAATCAAAACCACTAAGGCAACTGGAATTATAAATTCAGCTGCTGCTGTAAATATTGAAATAAGTAATTTTAAAAGTTTAATTAAAACTGTCTTAGCAACTTGAACTAATTTTTTACCAAGTGTTTGATTAAATTTTTTTTGTAGTTTTTTAGCTCCTTTTTTCGCTATTTTATAACTCTTAGTTTTAACTTTACGACCTATCTTATCATTTATATACTCTGTTCCTGTTCCATCATTACTCATTGCTTTATTCAATTCTCTTGATGTCCTTGTAACAGTTCTACCTGCTTTTGAAGCTTTGCTTCCAGTTTTACTAACAACTGTCATTGCTTTAGAAATTTTTCCCTGATTATCATTAAATTTAAAAGTCTTTTGAACAGCTTTTGAAACAGAAGTTTTTAGTTTACTTGTCTTAGGAGTAGCTTCGGATTTGCTCACTCCTTCACTCTTTTCAACATTAACCTTAGATGCTGAAGCATTAACATTAGTTTTTATTCTACTTGTTGATTCTTCAGATACTTCTACACCTTCTGTATTTACTGTTTCTTGGACATTTTCAGAAGTTTTTAATCGTGAACCTGTATCTTCTATATTGTCATTATTCTCGCCTTCTAATGCCCTTAATTCTCGTTCTTCTCGTACATCTGATAACTTCTTTGCACCTTTATCTACTAAATCTAATGTATTAGATGATGCTGAAGAAGAAACGGTTGATAATCTATCAATCGCCTTCTTTGTATCTCTTTCAGCATTATTATTCATATCTACCTCGCTTGAACCATACTATCTGTATTATTAACTTGGTAAATTAAATAATCTTTTGGTACTTTATTTGTAAATGGTATTACATCAGAACCAAATACAACTAAACCTTGTCCTGTCGGAGCATCACCTTGAACATACATTGATTCTTCATCACTTATATTAAAAATACTGCATATAGACGGTAAATCTAATGGTTTTTGTTTTAATATTAAAGCAAACTCTGAATTTGATAAAATATCCTTGCCTGATTCTGACCTCAATAAATGAGAAATTTGTTGCGATATAACAGTATTTAAAGCATTTAGCTTTCTTCCTGTTTTATAGAAATTAGCAACATATTGTGCAGAATAAGGATTTGCAAGTAATATATGGAATTCATCAATAAATATCCATGTATATTTACCTAATTCTTTGTTCTTTGCTAATCTATTTTGAATATGATCCAAAACAACTAAATATCCAGTAGTTTGTAAAGATGCCGATAATTTACTAATATCAAATGATACAAGTCTATTTTGTATATCAATATTTGTCTTTTTAGAAAACAAATCCATAGAACCTTTAACATATCTTTCAATTATAAGTGCTAAATCCTTTGCTTCTTCTTCTGGTTGTTTTAAAAGCATATTATAAAAATCTGGTAAAGTAGGAAGTAAACTATCATCTTCAAAATTACTTTTCTCATAATCCTCAAAAATAATTTTAGTACATCTATCAATGATAGTCTTTTGTCCACCTGTAAGAGCATTTGCTCCTACTATACTTTCTAAGAAAGCAATAATATATTCTACTTTACTTTTTACTGGTTCGCTTTTTCCTGTATCAGAACAACCATAATTTAATGACAGATCAAATGGATTTATATGAGTATCTGATGTTGTAGATATAAATATCTTCTGTCCACCAAATACTTTTAAAAGATTAGAATATTCGTCCTGAGGTTCTATTATACAGACATCATCGGCAGGATAACGAATTAAAATTTGTTCAATTAATGTTTTTACATTAAATGATTTTCCTGCTCCAGATGTTGCTAGAACACATCCATTTCCATTGATTAATTGTTTTCTATCACAAAATATTGCATTTTTACTAACTAAATTTACTCCATAAAATAAAGACTTTTCATGATTAAAGTCTTTACTATTAAAAGGAACATTAACAGCTGTTGCTTCGCTTGTTAAAGTTCTTTGAAATTGTAATGAATTATGACCTAACGGAAGAATATTTTGTAATCCTTCTAATTGTTGCCATAATAATGGTTTCATTTCAACTAACATTTCAGCAGCTACTTCTTGAACCTTTACTGTTTGATCTTCTAACTCTTCAAATGAATTCGCAGATATACAAACTAAAAAATTATTTTGAAATATCTTTTGGTTATTCTTTTGAAGGTCATATTGTAATTGTTCTGCATTTGAAATTCTTGTTTCTAACTTCTTATCTTTAACCCATTCATAATCTAAATTACTTTTACCAGCTCTTTTGATTTTCTCAAGTCTTTCAGTTTCCATTGCTGATAAACTTTTATCAACTTGTTTAATCATCTTAGCTGAATTAGTAGGATTAATATTTAATGTAGTAATTAAATTAATCTCTTCTAATGTAGTTAAACGATTATAAAATCTTGGTGTTAGACTTTTAGGAAGTTTAGATACATATAATACTCTTAAAAATTTCTTATCATCAATTTCTATAAAATCAGATTCTCTCATAGAAATCTTTTTTGGAGCAATTACATCAAAGATAGACATATTATTATCTTTAGCATAAGTAATAATATTTTCTATGCCTCTAGTTTCTAAAGATTCAACATTAAAGAAATTATATAAAAACTTTAACCTTTCTTTAATACTAACTAATGTTACTTTAGATTTTAGTTCTTTAAATTTTTGTTCAGTTTTTATAAACATATTTAAAAATAAAGCATTGGCTTCAAGGAAGTTTTTGGCTCTTAATGAAATTACAATAAATCTTTTTGTTTGTAATGTTTCTTCATTAGAACCAAGTGAATTTGTAATAATAGTATTTAATTCATCTGCTATTTGTAATTGTTTTTCATCCTTTATATTATCAGTATCAAATATAAATTTTTCTTTATACTTTTCTGTTTTAATAGGAGTTCCTGCATTTATAACAGCAATATGAGTATCCTCTCTAAATGAATGTAAATACTCTAACCATTTAAAGAATATATTTTCTGCTTCCTCATCATTAGCTTTAGCAAATGATACATCAGTATACTCAATACATATTGAATATTCTTCATCACTTATTTTAAATATATTTGTTTTTTCATCAACTTCTTTAAACATATATGATATTACTTCTTGACTTGTTTTAGGTGTAAATACTTTAGGAAGTAGATTACGCTTCTTCTTTGTCTGTTGGCGTATCTTCTTTTGTTTCTGAACCATTTATCTCTTTTTCCTCCTTCCCTACTACCTGTCTTGCAAGTTTAAGTAATACTTGAGCTTCTTCTTGACTTAATGAGAAATTACTTTGTGTGTTCTCTAAATTATTAATTCCAAATTTCTTTTTAGCACGAGCAATTTCTCTTTGTTTTTTTCTTTCCTTTTGAAGTTCTTTTTGTTTTTGTTTTTCTAACTTTTGAATATTTTTCTGTTCTTTCTTACTTAAATTACTAACTACTGTTTTTTTCTTTTTACCATTCTTTTCTTGAAGAATTTCTTCTTCAGTTTTATAAAGAATAGGTTTAGCAAAATTAATGTAGTTTCTTTTCCAGAAAAACATTATTCTTTCTGCATTTAGTCCTTGTATTGGAATGAATCCAACAAATCCAATAGGAATAGCAATTAATATAACTAACCATCCTGCAATATTACTTCCAACTTTTGGAGATAACACAAGATATAAAGGCACAGTAGTTATAAGAATAAGAATTCCAAATATCCATTGTCTTAAAGTAAAATTATAAAACTTTTCTTTATAATCTTTTATCTCATCATGAATTCTAGGTTCTATTCTATCCATCTTATCCTCCTGTCCATTTCTCTGCCATACTACTTGTCATTGAAATCATTGCCATTAAGAATCCATTTAAGAACATAATAGCAATCATAGAACTTATTGAACTTGCATCAGATAATGTTGATAATGATAGCGAATAAATTGCTGTTGCTACTACTATCATAGATGCTTCAATTCCAAGTGCAATGGTAGACATTATAAATCTTTTACATACATTTTGACCATCTTCCCAAGTTCCAATAGCAATTGGTATTGGTGAGAAAGCAAAACTTAATATTAACTTTCCTATTCGTAAGAACACTTGAACAAGAACACCAATCATTGTTCCCATAAACGGAATATATAAGATTAAGATAATAACACCCATAAAGCCACGGTCAATTAATCCTCCTGCATTTCTTACTAAATCACCCATTTGAGTTGATAAATTAGGAAGTGAGCCTGTTGAAGATATTGATGCTGTTACTTTATTTAATATATCATTTGTTATAGTCATGATAGATGATAACAATTCAAATGAATTTTCAATAAGCATTTTAAAGATAAGAAAGCGAATACATGTGAAAACGATTCGCTCCCAGCTCATTCTCTCATAATCCATTACTTTCTTTGTTATATCTATCAGGAAGAACAGAGTTAATAAACTCAGTCCTATCGGAACAATAATAGAATGTATCTTAGTTGCTAGTGTCCATATTGTTGTATTAGTAATAGTATTCCAATTGCAAAGACTACGAATAGTTCCAACAAAATCACTTATATCTATTTTAAATCCTAATATTTTGAAGGATATTTTAAATAGATTTTCAATCAATTTAGCCATTCGTATCCTCCTTTAGATTAATTTTATAGACCAAATAATCCTTTTGATTGACTAATAGCTATTACCATAAATCCAGCCATCATAGTCATTAAACCTCTTGATTTACCTTCTGCATCATCTCTTTGCCATCCTAGTGCAAACATTACAGCACCAATTAAGGCAACTACACCACCAATTTTTAATAGCCAATCACATACAAATGTGATAAATCCGTCAATGCTACTTGTATTACTTCCAGCAGCATATACGCTATTTGTACTTAAAATCAAACTGCATAATACTATATTTAAACCACTAACTACTTTTTTTAATGAATTTTTTACTTTTAATAAAACATTATTTTTTTTCATCATATTCTCCCTTTCTTTGTTTAAATTAAAAAAAGAACTATATAGATTCTAATAGTTCATCAGTAAGACTTTTAGTAGATAGCATAACATCACTATCTTCAATATTTTGCTCTTCATCTGCTGTTAGTTTTCTTGCTCTAAATTCAGGTTTTACTTTTGCACAACTTAAACCCAATTCATTTAGTAATTGCTGCTTTCTTCGTATTTCCTTTGTCTTCCTCCTTTCTTCAACATGCTCATATCTATTTTGAATCGTGTTTTTTTCATCCCACGCTTCAAACAATTCGTTATATCTAGGATGATTTTTTAATTCATACATTTTAGAGTAAAAAGGTCTAAGTCCTGAAACAAGTAAGATACAATAACCTTTTTCCATCCTAGAAATCTCATCTACCTGTGCTAGTTCTCTTCCAACAACATCCCAATTGGACGATGATGAACCTTGCCTAGCATAAGTCCTTCCAGTTGATCGTTTATACCATGTTTTCTTACCGAGCATCAATGAAACATATTCCAATGTTTCCTTACTTCCAGAGCCCATGAATAGAAAATAATCTGAACAGTCAAGTGCTGTTTCCCAATTTTCCTTATAAACTTTCTTAATCTGTGATAAGGATTGAAGACAGGTCGTTACACCACAATTTAATCCACGGACATAAGCCAAATTTTCCAAATACCTTGGTATTACGCCTAATTGTGCCCATTCATCGCAAAATATTTGTACTGGGGTTGCTAGTGAACCATTGTTATGACTTGCATTATAATCTATTATTGAAAATATTTGCGAATACATTATACTTGCTAAGAAATTAAATGTTGAATCATTAGGACTATTAATAATAAAGTATGCAATTTTCCCTTCATCACCTTTAGCACCTATTCTATTTAATTCCATAGTATCATTTACTGTTATAGCTTCAAGTTCAGCAATATTAAACGGAGATAATCTTGCTGATGCTGTAATAATAATTGTACTCATCATTTTAGTTGATGAAGCAGATACTTTAAAATGTTTCCATTGCTTAATTCCAATATTATCTGGATCTTTAGATTCCCATGCTTTAAACATATTGCCTAAAGTAGAATTGCCTTCTTTATCTGGTTCTGCTAATCTAATAAGTTCTAGTACAGTTTTAAAGTTTCTATCTTTTTCATCATAGTTAAAAATTACATAATAGATTATTGCTTGAAGAAACATAGATTCACATCTTTCCCAAAATGGATCTCCTGTATTACTTTCTATTGTTTCGGATTTAGTATTAAGCATTAATGTATTTATAAGTGTCATAACATCATCTTCAGCTATCCAATCTTCTCCTTCACTATCATCAGCATTATGCTTTTTGATTTTTTTGATGTACATTAAAGGATTGAAGTGATCAGATTTCCATTTATCAACCAAATTCAAAACACGAATATCATAACCTTTATTTATTAATGACATTCCACAATCACGAAGTAATTCGCCTTTTGGATCTGTTACTATAAATGTTTCACCATCAGCATTTAAAATGTTAGGTTTGAAATAATAACGACTTTTCCCACATCCAGGTTTTCCAACCAAAATCACATGTCTATTTCTTTTGGATATTCGCATATTCTTTGCAAACATCTCAGTAGATGTAAAGATTTGATTCTTACATAATTCTTTTTCTCTGAATGGTTTGGTAGTGCTCGAATCTTCCCATTCAGCACTACCATGTGTATTTTCTTGAATATTCTTTTTATTTTGCATTAAATAAGTATAGACAATCATTGCAACAAACAATCCTACAAATAATGATGTAGATATTGTTTTAGCATTTAAAATAACTGGTGTTGTAATTACATGAAGTTTATCTAATGCTTCAGTTAAATATTCAAATTTAAAACTACCATTTATCTCTGCAAGACTACTAACTCTTAGAGCATAATACGAGGCAATTAAAACAACTATAAAAATAATCCATTTACTACCTTTGTGAACTCTCTTAACGAGCAATTTCTACTTCCTCTTCCTTGTCTAATACTTTTTCTATTGGATTATTCTTTTCGGCAAATTCATCTGCCTCTTTTACTAAATCTGCCGTCTTGGATTTTTTTTTACTATTCTCAACCAACTCCTTCGTATCAGTTTCTTTAACCAAAACTGTCGTTTTGCCATCTGGCATGTGTTGAGCAACAAAATCTTTCTTTTCATATTTTTCTTTAAATAATTTGTAATCATCAAAATTATTTAATTCTAATTCAATAATATCATTTGAATTGCTTTCTGTTTCTATATCCCTTGCACCATTAGTTCCATATTCCTTAATTGGTCTATCAAGTGGAGCAAATGTTTTATATTCTTGTAAATCTTCTGAAGGAATAGCAATTATCATTTCATTGTCATTATATACACATGCACCATGACTCCTTAATTCAAATAATTGTTCTCTTATTTCACAGTATTGTTCTTTTGTTATCCTTTGTGTACAATAATTTGATAAATAATCTCTTACAGCACATGAGCCAAAATCTTCTCCTACCTTGCTTAAATCAGATACTTTTAAATTCATTCCTCTAGGTTGCATTGGTTCATAATCACGCTCATCAATTACACCATCTTTATTTATATCAGCAAGTTCATTTTGTGCATGTTGTTTAACTCTATTAGGTGGTATTTTTTCTAATTGCTCATTTAAAAAAGATAATTTGCTTTTATTGAAGATTAAAACATATCTTTCATCCAAATTATCTTGTTCATCTTTAATGGATAAATTTTTGTATCTATCAACCATACCTTTGCATAAGTTATGAATAATAGGTATCTTTTTAAATGTCTTCCTTCTATCATCCCATTTATGATATTTAATTTCATTCTTTGCAAGTTTTTCTTGTTTATGAAGGGATTGATTTCTTCCTTGTTCACCATTCGGATCCATCTTCTTAATTCCCATTAAAACATTATTTTCTCTACAAGCTGTAATAATCTGTTTTGCTTCTGCTCTTGTAAGTGGTGGAGAAACATAAAGTTCCTTAGTAGGTCCATCACTTCTAAGAGCTTTCATGGAAGACGAAAAATGTTTTTGATAATACCTATTTGCTCTTTTCATAAACCTTCCAAAAATTCTTGCAAATATTTTTGTTGATTTTTCAGATACAACAACAGTTTTCTCTGCTGTGTGCTCTAAATCATGCTTTGCATTTCCATCCATATTAAGCTGCCTCCTTTTCTAATATTGGAACATCTTGTGTATCTACTTCTGGAGAAGGAAATTCTATTACTTTACTTTTCTCAATCATTTGATTATAAAAATCTAATATTTGATTGCCAGTATAGTGATCGATATATTTACCTTCTTTGTTATGAAATCCAACTTGTTCATTCGGTGAAAATTCAACTACAACAGATTCCTTATTTATTTTAGTCTTAATAATATTTACATTTATATATCCTGAAATATCATTAACATTTAAAGGTATCTCAATAAAGTTAGAATTGAATTTACACTTATATTTAGGTATATCTAATAACAAAGTATCTTTCTTTTTTAATTCATTAGGATAAAACATTTTTAAATATTTATTTATCTCATTATAATTAATTCTTTTTTCAAATGTTTTTTTAAATCCATCTAATGAATACTTTGATAATCCAGAATTAAATAATCCTTTTTTAGGACATACAATTAAATAACTTTTATCATCAGTCCAAGAACATATCTTTCTTGTAGCAAATAATAGTGAAGATGAATCACTTGTTTTAATATAAAA
Organism: Bacilli bacterium; assembly: GCA_017433415.1. Lineage (GTDB taxonomy): Bacteria > Bacillota_I > Bacilli_A > RF39 > UBA660 > UBA3789. Next base: position 21,181 of record JAFRHI010000027.1, on the reverse strand, counting down.
TCCTTTTTCTGTTTCTAAATATATCTTTGATTTATATATTTTGCTTATCGGTTCTTTATACTTAGATATATACGAATTATCATATATGAATTCATCTTCTTTTGTGTCTACTACTTCTTTTAATTCTTCGCTACTTGGAGAAGATTGCTTCTTTGTTTTATCTTCCCATTTGCTTTTTAATTCTTCAAAAGATTTGTCATATAGATATTCACCAGTTTTATCATATACTTTGTATGACTTGCCATATTTTAAACTTGTATAAAACAATTCACCATTTTCTGTCCATTCACATTCTTCTTTTGGAACATAAAAATATTCTTTAGCTTCAGTATTTGGAATTCTAACAAAATAATGAGTATTAGTTTCTAGCGAAGGAACTAATAAAACTTGATTTATAGAAAACAAATAATTTTCTTTCTTTTCCATTTCTAAATCTTTTTTGGGAACAAATCTTTCTTCTTTTACATCAGATTCTTTTGTAATAACATTACTTTTATCTAATATTAAATTATTATCTAGATTATTATAAAAAAGAATGGTTTTAAAATTACCAGTTCTACCCTTAAATCTATCATCAATGAAATCTCTATCTACATTTAAAAATAGACTTCCAAATTTAAAGAAGTCCATTTTATTTTTATTTAAGAATAATCTTTCTTTTATATTTTCTTTTAATATATCAAGTGTTTTATTTTTATATGATAAGATTCCATCAATATCATCAAGATTATTTATAATATATAGTTCCTCAACTTCTTCTAGTGCTAATTTATCTTTATCACTAAGACTATTTTCATACTGTTTTATTACTGTTTGAATTTGATTATCACTTAATCTGATTCTAGCACTACCATTAGAATTCTTTATATAAGTTTTATCAAATACATTTAGGTATTTAAAACGATTTAAAGATTCATAATCAGCATAGTCCTTATTATCTTTAAGAAAATTATCTAATAAATCTTTTTTATTCAAATTAGAAGAACCTGATTTTAAATATCTATCTGGATTTTTATTAAATATTGATACTAATCTTTCTTCAATTTCAGTTTTATGATTATTAAAATAAAATGATAATACTTTATCATTCATTGTATCAACTTGTGATAATACTTCAGCATATAAATAATTAGTCATAGCTTTAGTAGCAAAATTATCTATTGCTGCTTCTTTTTTCTGAATCTTTTTAGGATACATTATTTCTTCTAAATCCTGTCTTGTATAATTAGTATTTTCGGTAATGTAATCTCTAAATAAAGCATCATCATAAGTATTTATAATTATCTTATCTTTCTTTAGTTCTTTATAAACTGAAGATATATTTTCTGCTTTTAATTCTAAATCTTTAAAGTATTTATGAGTTAATAAAAAATCAAAACCAGATACTTTACAATTTTGAATATCCATAAATGGTATATCAGCTTCAGATAAATCCCCAAAGTCTTTATATTCTCCTATTTTAGAAAAATCTAAAACATTTACCTTTAATCCTTGCTTAATTAATTCTGGTATAATTCTTAGCATTGCATCATGACCAGCTCGATCATTATCAAGTGCTAGTGTAATCATTGAATTATTTTTCTTAACAAGTTTTAAATGTTCTTCAGTTAAGGCAACACCCATCAAAGATGATACATTATCAAAACCCAATCGTTTAGCACCAGCTGCATCTAAAAATCCTTCAGATAAAATCAATTCACTATTATATGAAAGTGCTTTTGCATTTGAATAATTATACAATAATTCTTTCTTTTGAAATAATGAATTCTCTGCTGTGTGCAAATATTTAGGTTGTTCATTTTTTATTCCTCTACCTGCAAATGATAGTATATTCCCTTTTTCATCACATATAGGGAACATTATCCTGTCAGTAAATGTTTCATGGATATTTCCATAATCATCAATTCTTAAATACCCTAAATCAATTAAATCTTGCTTTTTTATCTTATCATTATTTTCAGCAATTTTAAGTAATTGACCTTTTACTGAAAAGCCTAAATTTAATTCTTTAATTTGACTGTCTTCAACTTTTCTATTATATAAATATTCTCTAGCGTCTTTATTAATAGCTGTCAGATTATAATGAAATAATTTTGCAATATATTCATTTACTTCCATTAAATGTTTTTCTTCAGCTGTGTATCTTCTAGCTGATACAATAAATTGATTGTTATTTGATTTTTTGTTTAACTTTGAAACATCTATATTTAAATTACATATTTCTACTACTTTAGCTATTGCCTGATTTATACTCAAATCATTACCATTAACTTGTTTTTCATATTTTTGAACAAATGATATTACATTACCTGTAACACCACAAGAAAAGCAGGTAGCAATGTTTTTCTTAGGATGAACAACTAAACTAGGATTATTATCATTATGAAATGGACATAATGATTTATTATGATTTAATTTAAGTCCATAATAATTAAATACATCTATAATTCTCGCTTGTTTTAAAACTTCATCATATAGATTTATATTATATCGCCTACCTTTCTAGTTCTAAATCTAAATCATAATTTTTATTATTCTCATAGCCAGATAATATTAAAGCTTCATTCTTACATCTATAAGTAATTTCATTTACTAATCTTGATAGTAATCCCATGTTATATTCTACATCATGAACTATATCACTAACATTTAATTCATGACTTTCATCCAATTCTATTAATTGTCTTATATATCCATCTTTATCAAAATAATTATAATAATATTTTAAACCATCAGTAACTTCCGTAGCTTTATTATCTGTTGTTGTAATACTAAATTTAAAAGGAAATTTACTTTGTCCTTTTTGTTCAAAATCCCAAAATCCATATTTTTGTTTCACATTCCAACCAAGTTCTTCAACTATTGGTTTTAATTTATTTATTGGAACAATATCTAAATCAACATATTCTCTTTCATCATAATACTTTCCTATCTTTAATTCTTTAAATATTTTATCTAAATCAGAGTGCCATCTAGGTATAAATGTATCTCTACTTAAAAGAGATGATTCTAAATTTCTTAAGGAATTATTATAGTATCCTTTAAAACCATTTATATTATAATGAGCTATATCACCACAAGCATTAGTAAAGAAATGATACATCTTTTCTGTTAATTTATCCAAAGTTCCTGTCTTTTGTAAATCTCTATATTCCTTAACTATTTTCTTAAATGAATATACAGTATTACCATCATATAATATTGAAGACTTTAAATTATTATCATCAATACATTTTTGAATCAATAATCTATCATTTGCTTCATCCCCAGTTAAAGGTAAATTATCAATCATATTCTTATCAAAGTCTATTACGCTGTTACTACCATAAAAAGTTATTCTTTTATTGTTTTTATTTAGTTCTATATGATTCAATTTAATCTCCTTTCATTACTATTTATCTAATTCAATGTCTTCTTCTACTTCTTTTTGTTGTTCATTCTTCTTTTTCCATTCTATTAATCTTCTTGCATTTGAACCTATTTCATTCCAACTAGATGAAATACACATAGTTTTATTTTCAATATTTGGATTTTTCATAATATTGATACTTATATTTCTATATGAAGGTTCTTTAAAGCAGATTAAATCATTTGATCTAATGCAAACATATCTTTCTTCATCTTTATCTTTTAATATTGCATATAAGTTATAATTCGTTTTTAGATATTTAAATAATTCTAAATTGTATTTGTTAATTTGTTTTTGTAATTCATTTTTCATTTGATTTGGATAGTCTTCATAGTTCTTAGTTTTTCTTAATATTTTTTCTTCTATCCACTTGTTCATGTAATCCATCTCTTAACTCCTCCAATCTTGAACATTGACTTGATATAACACAACATGAATAACAAAACACAAGAATAAACAATAATATTAATACTCCAAAAACAATTAATAATATCTTTAACATTTTTTACCTTTCCAATTCATAGTCGTCTAATTCAACTTGAGATTGAATATTTTCAACCATTTTATTAAACATAACTTCATCTTTTTCTATTGCAATACTATTTCTATTAGTATTTAAACAAGCAACTACAAAATTACCACTTCCTGCATATTGATCTAAAAGGGTTTCAAAAGGATTTGAAATATATGAAATAATACTTTCTAAAAGTTCTACTGGTTTTTCAGCTTCCATCACTTTATCATTTTTTCCTCTTGATTGATAATCGAATGTTGTTGGAAGCATACCATTAGTTCCTTTCATATAACATACATCAAATCCTTTATCTATTAAAATATCTCTTATTTCGTAAGATGTTTTGCCCTTAATATCAATATTATTTTTAGTTGCTATTTCTATATTCTTTTTAGCATCTAATTTTAATGCTCTAGGTTCACCTTTTGAAAAAATCATAACATCTTCAACATTCTTAGATTTTCTTCCTGTGTTAGCAACAAAATCTCCTTTTTTCCATGGAACTTTAGCAAAATACTTAAAGCCACTTTTAATTGCCATATCTTTTACTTCAAAAAGATATTGATAATTTATTTCAGATTCTTCAGGTAAAAACTCTACTAGGAAAGCTCCTTCTTTTAACACTCGTTGTTTTTCCTCAAAATCTTTTTGATTATATTTAAACAATTCGTAAGAAGCAAACTTTCTGTTTCCACCTGTTAATGCTTTTGTTAAATCATAAGGATGGTCTGTTATAATTCCATCTATTGAATTATCTGGAATCATAGATAAATCTCTTCCATCACCATTAATAAGTAAACAATCATTTCTATTGCCATCAATTTGAGATGTTACTTTATATACACCACGAGAAACTTTTTCAAATAATCCTTTTTCTACACCTTCATAAATTCTAGCTCTTATAGATTCATTATTTACTTTCATAACAGAATTAACAAGATTTGTTGCATCCTTAACAGTAAATTGCTCATCATCTAAAAAATATTGGAATAGATTCATTTGAATAGTATTATCTTGCATATAAACATCCCCTTTACTAAAAATGGTCTTGTCCTTGACTTCTACGCCATTCTTCTGAATAATCATTTGTACAACTAATTGATACCCAATATAAATATGGGAAGTTATAGTTTGTATAATTTGTATGAGCAGCAATATAATTCTTTTGTATTTCAGCTTGTGCTCTTGTTAATGTGTAATCAGTAACAACTAAATAATTCCCTGGATATAAAGTTTGTTCTTGAACTCTACCTGTCCAACCTGCTTCTTGGAATACTCTTAATAAAGCATTAGCGTTACCAATTGGTCCATGTCCTGTTGTTAGCATACAATAACATTCTGTAACTGATGCTGTTAAACTTACATCATGATCTGGCATATTATCTATCCATCCATCCCAGCCATGGAACTTATGGTAGCCATCTAAAGCATCTTGTCCATTTAGATTAGGAATTGAATCACTATATCCAACAGATCTCTGTGCCCATAGATTACCACTAACATAATAATTTACTGTGTAATAATTTTTATTCCATGTTGCTGTATAACTTCTATTGCCCATTGAACCTTGATTTATTGTTACATTTTTAGTTGCTCCACTTAATCCTGTTCCTATCCAACCAGCAAATGTATATCCTGTTCTTGTTGGTTGTGGTAAAGTAAACGAACTAGACTCAATATTATAACTTGTTGGTTGTGATGTAATATTTCCACCATCCAAGTTATATGAAATACTATAATCTATGACTCTCCAGTTTGCTGTATATGACTTAGCACCAATAGAACCTTTTTCTATTTTTACATTTGTTGATGGAGTAGAACCATTATCACCTGTCCAACCAGCAAATGTATATCCTTCTCTTGTTGGATTTGGCAATGTAAATGTTTCTGTTTCTATATTGTATTTTGAAATTGGAGAAGATAAATTTCCACCATTTAAATTATAAGTAATAGAATAATCTATAACTTTCCAATCTGCTTTTATTTCATGATTAGAAACTCTATTCATAACTGTATCATCTTTAATTAATGAATTATTATAATGCCATCCTTCAAAAGAATATCCTCTTCTTGATGGCTCTGGAATTATTCCATATAAACTATTAAAAGAAACATCTATATAATCTGGATTAACTGTTCCTTTGTTTGGATTCAAAGAAACTTTATATATATTAGCAACCCAGTTTGCTTTATAATTCTTGTTGCCAACTGTTCCTTTTGGTATCGTAACCTGAAGTTCTGGTCTTAATCCATTATTACCTGTCCAACCTATGAATGTATATCCTTCTCTTGTTGGTTGTGGTAAAGTTATAGCATCAGATTCAACATCATAATTTATTTCCTTTATATCATTATTACTACCTTTATTTAAGTCATATTTAATAACATACTGATTTTTTGTATATTGAGCATGATAGTCTGTATTAGTTTTTATTTCTTCAGTAGCAGGATTCCATCCAGTAAATGTATAACCATCAATAAATGGATCTGCTGGTGGTATCGGTAAACTACCATAATCAACTTGTTCTTCTTTTAAGATTACATCAAATAAATCATAATATCTAACATCTAATTTAATAATTTCCCATACAGCATACAAATTAACAATATCATTATCTTTATTTGATAAATTGTATATTTCTTGTTCATCTTGATATACAACATTACCATTTGGAGAAGTTGACCATCCAGCAAATGTATATCCTTCTCTTGTAAATGTATTTTTACTTAATTTCATTCTATTATTATATTTGATTTTTGTATTATTCATTGTTCCTTCACCTAAAGATGAATTATAAACAATATTGTATGAAATTGGTTTATAATTTGCTGTTAATTCCAACTCGCCAATAGAACCTTTTTGTATTTGATAATCCATAATAGGAACATTATTGTTTTCTGTTGTCCACCCAACAAATATATATCCTTCTTTTATCGGATTAGGAATATTAATATCTTCTTCAATATTATAAGAAGATGGTTTGTTATCTAGTGAACCACCAACTAAATTGTAATTAATTTCATAATTAACAATATCCCAGTTAGCTGTTATTGTTATATCATTTTCTTCATTAAATTTATTTTTACTTGATACTTCATTATTATCTTTATCTGTCCAATTAATGAAATCATAACCATTTTTTGAAACTGATGGTAAATCACCATAAACTTCATCAAACTTAATTTCTTTTGGACTAATTGTTTCTCTTGCACCATTTGTATTGTAAATTAATCTATATGAATTAGGTTCATAATTGGCAAGTAGTTCTATGTTACCAATTGTTCCTTTATTTATCTCATAATCAATAATAGGTTCTTTTTCTTTGCTATCCGTCCATCCTAAGAATGTATATCCTTTTTTAGAAGGAGTTGGAATTTTAAAAGAATCATCTTCAATAGTAAATGTTGAAGGAGCATCACTATCAAATGCTCCTCCACATAGATCATAAGAAATTTCATAATTATTAATATTATAAAGTGCATTAAAGACTAAATCTTCTTTTACTTCACTTGTGTCATTATCCCATTTTAAAAATGTATATCCTGAACGCTCTGGATTTTCTGGAACAATAACTGTATCACCATAATCATACTCTGCACTATGGATAACTGAACCATCATAATCTATAAAATCAACTCCAAATGATTCAATGTGCCACATTGCATATAAAACAACTTTAGCATTATTTTCTGTTGCTAAATTAAAAACTTCCATCTCATCTAAATAGATTGGTTCACCATCTTTTTCAGTTGACCAACCTGTAAAAATATAACCTTCCCTTGTTAATGAACTTTTAGGTAATTTGCATACTTCGTTACCATTACAAGTTATGGATTCCATTGTTCCTTCGCCTTCATTAGAATTAAATGAAATAGTATATTTAATTCCTTCAGCTTTTTCTACTTTCTTTCTATCTGGAACATATTTATATGGATCATCCTCTTTTTTCTTTTCTTCTTTAGTTTCTTTATTATCAGGAACAACTTCTTTTTCTGGAGTATTATCAATAGGATTTATACTTGGTTTTACTTCTTTATTATTAAATAATAGGAATAATCCTATGAGCAATAATAATAACAATAGAAGAAGTAAAAAAGGAATACGCTTTAAGGTAATATAGTTATTATCACCAACATATACATATCCCTTTTTTACACCAAATATTCTATCTTTAACTTCGTACTCTTTATCATTAAAACATAATAAATCCAGCTCATCATTATCAGAACTGGATTTACATTTTTTTAATTTAGTTTTTCCAACAATAACATTATTTTCTTTTTGATTAAACTCTTTTTTTGTTATATATGGAACACCTTTATAATATTTTGAATTTTCATGATCAATAACAATATATTTCTTACTCATTTATTGCTCCTTTCATGATATTACTTTCTTTTCTTCTTTTTTAATAATGATATAGCTATTGCAATTGCTCCAGCTAATGATACTCCTCCAATTACTAAATATAGAGTTTTATTATTTTCATATCCTGTTTGAACACCATTATCAATTTGAACTACTGGTAATAATGTATCTTGGTATTTAATGCTATAAAGTAAATCCTCATCAGTTTCAACTAATTCATCATTAATAAATAATCCTTCATCATTTAATGTTATTTTTACTATTTCTGATGAAATTGCGTATCCTTCAGGTGCTGTGAATTCACTCGCATACCAAGTTCCGTAGTAAATAGGTATTAATGCTGTCCCATCTTCCGTATTAGCATTATAAGTATCTACTACTTCTTCACATTTTTCATCTTTACATAATCTAAATGAGAAATCTTTACTAATAATATTTTCTAATGTTTTATCATCAACTTTATTAATTAAAACATAATTCTTTATAGCTTCATTATATATTTTTTCTGAATTAGAAACTTTCTCTATATTTTGTCCCTTGTATTTTGTATCAACAGATATTTTTTCTTCATTCTTGTAATATCCTGTTAATTCTTGTTCTTCACTTATTTCAAAATAAATTTCATCATCAAATGATAATGGTAAATCTGCTTTAAATACATATTTACCTTTGCTATCTGTTTTACCTACTTCAATTACATCACCTGCATTTACTAATACTTGTCCATCATAAGACAAAATATCTTTAACTGCTTTTAAATTAAAAATAACACCTTCAAGTGGTGTTTCTCTGTCTAAATCTAATTTAGTTAAATTAGCTTCTACTTTTTGTCTTTGATTTGTAATTGATAATGTTTCTAAAATGATAGGCGTTACATTATCTTTGAATTCTAAATTTATTTTATATTTATTTGTATCAACTATCATGCCTCTTGGTGCTTCATATTCATAAGCAATATATTTTCCTAGTGGAAGTTCTTTAGATAAAGCATCTGCTTCACAAGTTGTTGTAACCTTATCTACTATTTCTCCTTTTTGATAAATAACAGAACCATCAGCTACATCAATTATATCTTCATCTGCTTGAATATAAACAGTCATACCTGCAAGACATTTTTCTTCGTAAATAAATTTAGTATTTCCGTTTTCGTCTTTTTCAATACCTGTTAAAACTTCACCTTTCTTCTCTACTTTTACTTGTCCTTTTACTGCTTGGTCATACATAGTAACAGTTAAGATAGGATCTCCATCTTCATCAACTTCAACAACATTTGAATTAGTTACTTTGAAATTTTGACCTTCTTGATTTATTAAGTAGAAATTAGGACTTTCAATTTCTTCAAGAATCCAATCTCCTGCTTTGACTTCTAGTGGTAATTGGAAGAATCCTTTATCAGAAGTTTTCCATGTATCATAAGTCTTATCAGCAACTTTTTGTTTTAAATATTCACCAGTTTCAGCATTTTTTATTTTAAAAGTTGTATTAGACATAGTAATTAATTTATCTGTATCTTTATCTCTTTTTACAAGTTTAACATAAGAAGTAAAGTTACGATTATTAATTATATATTTAATTGTGTCTTGGTTTTCTCTTGCTACCTTGAATTCCCAAGTATTTTTAACCATATCTGTATCAATTTTACCTTTTGTCTGTTTTACGACAAAATTTCCATAGGCAAGTTTTCTAGTTTTAGCATACCCCTTGTTTGAAGTAACTATTTTATCATATTCTTTTTCTGTAAATTCATCTTTATGATTCCATGCTTCTTCAATGCTACCATACTTATCTACATATTTTTTAGCAACAACTAAGAATTCTGCTCCTTCTTCTTTTTCAACTATTTCAGATTCATCACCTGAAGTAATAATTTTTTCTAATTCAAAATCTCCTACAATTACATTCTCTTTAGAAGTAGTTTTATTTGTTACTATTCTTGTATCTTGATTGGCATAAGTTAAACTAAATTTGTGAACAGTTTGATCTAATGAATATCCTTCACTAGCTGTCAACTCACGCCATTCATAATCACCTAAATATAAATCATCAACTTGTGCCTTTCCATCAGCAATACGAACTCTAGTTATTTCAGCACCTCTATTATATATAATAGAATTATCTGCTGGATCTAAAATATCTTCACTAGCATAAAGTCCGTATACAGCACCATCAATTTGTGCTTCGTTTTGTGCGTGTTTTACATCAGCATCTTCTTTATATAGGTAAGCTGTTCCTTTAACTCTTTCATTCGTTAAACTAACTTTAACACTACCACTACCTTTTACTTTATCACTTATAGTATTATTTTCTGGATTTAACCAATATTTTGTTTTTGTCCTTATTTCAATAACAGTATAAGTATGAGTTTGTGATGCTTTTTGATTTGCACTATTTTGAGCTTCGGCGTCTGCTGCTGCTTTTGCCTCAAGCATACTGTGATAAGCTCCTCGTTCATTTACTTCAGCTTTTCCAGCATCTCCTAAATCATCCCAATTAGTAACAAAAGTTTTAGGTGATGATGTAGATGAATGTGTTACTGTTGAAGTTGCTTTAGCATCTCCATTATTATCAGTAACTCCAGATGCAAATTTAACACCATCTCTATAAAAATCTACTTCTACTCCTGATAGTGATTTACCAGATTCAACATCAGTTTTATGGAATGTTACTTCTACTTTTTCTTCTGCTGTTTTTGTAGAATCTAAAGTATCATATATTGGTTCAACTTCAGTTAATCTAAATACATTAATGTAATTCATTCCATTAATATTAATTGATGAACCAGTAGGTACTACACCTCTAGTAATTCCTGAAGCTAAAACTGCATCACCAATACCATAAGTATATCCATTTGCACCATACATAGATATTTTATCTCCATATATATGAACAAAACCAACATGACCATTTCCATCATAAGTTGCCTTATCTTCAGGTCTTTGAATTATTAAATCACCATTTCTAAATAAATCAATATTTGCTTTTACATCTTTTACATATCCAGACCAAATGTGTTTTGCTTCTTCTGGATGATTGATTGCATTGTTATACATTGCTGCTGGAGCATATCTAGCACCTGTTCCATCAGGTTGCTTTGTATCAATATTATATGGATGCGTTCCAACAACAGCTGTTCCTATTCCTAATTTGTTTAATGTACGAGTAACTAAACCTGTACAAGTTCCTACTTCACCATATCCCCAATCACTATATGATTGTGCTACTTCAATAATTCTATCACCTGATACATTAGATAAAGCATGAACCTCTGGAACAAATAATCCTAAAGGTAAGGATGTAAGGAACATTCCAACAACAAACAATGAACCAAAAAATTTTTTTAACTTCATACCAATTTTTTTCTTCACAATATTCTCCTTTCATATAAAAATGGTACTACTAAAAAATGTATTAAATAGTTCTCATCTCCTTTCATTACAAGCAAAAAAGAGAAAATCAGGCATAAAAAACAGACACATAAATATGTCTGATAATACTTCACCTTACATTTTCTCCATAATATCATTTTAGCATAAATTTATAGGACAGTCAACGGACATTTTGAAATTTTTAAAATTTTTTTATATTATTTGAATTCTATCTAAAGAATTCATTAAACTAATATTATATACTTCAAAATTATCAAAAGCTTCTTCTAGTGTGTTATATGTTAACTTTCTACTAGGATATAAAATAGCATATATTACTACTTTATTATCAATCTCTTCTATCATATATTCTAAACTATATAATTTAAATTTAACCGATTTATTTTCAGAATACTTTTGTTTTATAGTTTCATAAACCATAATATCACCACACAATATACACCTATATTATATCATAGATTTTTATTAAAGTTCTATCTAACTAATTTACTATTATTAATATGTTGTCGCATTTCAAATCCATTAATATGATATTTAGGAGTATCATATTTATAAATTGAGATATTAGCTACACAATAATTTTCTGGAATCATTTTATTTATTAGTGCGTTTTTTATCCATTTATCTTTTAAATCGTCAAGTAATACATTAATATTATCATATTCGTGGATACCACTATAATAACATTCTTTATTTTGAAACATTGGTTCAAACCAATAAACCTTATCATTTTTATAATAAACTAAAATTGAATGACTTGGGCAACCTTTTCCATCATCATATAATAAATAATATGTTTCAAATTTTAAATCAGTTTTATTCTTAAAATAATCTCTGTATAATTCAGTTCTATCCCAACAAATCCCTAATTTACTCTTCTTTAATTCTTCAGGTGATTGTAAATAGTATGTTTTACCATCATTTACTCCTTCGTGTCTTTTACCATCTTGATCAAGCCAACCATATTCAAATTCAGTTTGGCAATAATCAAAAAAGTCTTTTATATTCTTATCCATAATATTAAACCTCAAATATGTTATAAGCTTTTTAATATATCAGAGAACTCTGTATATCCACTTTCTGAATTTATATGTCCACCACTTTCAACAATAAATTGTTTATTTGCAACCCCATTAGCAAATTCTTTTTCAACATCATATTTAACATACGGATCATTATCAGAATAATAACAAATAATGTTATTACAATATTTTTTTACATCAGTATAGTTATCTAAAAACATTGAACAATTCACAGCATCAAAATCAGGATCAATTCCCAAATAATTATTAAAACCACATACAAATATTAGTTTCTTTACATTAATTTTTTTATCTATTAAATATTTACAAACAAATACTGGTGCAATACTATGTGCTATTATAGTAGTAGTATCATCAATATTTAATTTGTCCATTTCTTTAGACCAGCTATCATAATTTTGGATTCCAACTCCAATTGGCATTTGTGGAACATCAACATTTTTACCTTCTTTTAATAATATATCTTTTAACCAAGGAAACCAATTACCATCTTTAGAACCAAAACTACCATGTAATATTATATAATTATTCATTATTAAACCTCCTATATTTTTTTTAAACTTTTATTATCCATATTTAATATTTCGTTCCAAAACTGATCATCACTAAATCCTAAACCTTTTTCACTCTCTTCTAACCAAAAATTATCTTCCTCTGAATTTTCACCACAACTATTTAAATATGAAATTTGGAGAATACCCATTGCATTAGCCAAATCATAAAATAATGGAAATACCTCTAATTCATATTCAGTAAGTGTACAATATTTTTGATATTCATCTAATATCATTTTCGTACTATAAATTGTTTTTGTTTTATCATTAGGATTTAAACATAAATTACAAGAAGTAACAGCCAAATCTACTATTCTTGGTAAATAATTTGATACAGCAAAATCTATAATATATAACTTACCTTTTTCATCTTTTAAAACATTAGAACTAATTATATCACCATGAACAAAACTATATGTCAGTTTACTAAAATCAACTTCTTTCATCCTAGTTAATAATCTTTCAAAAATTTGTTTATACTTGTCAGGAGTAGTATGCTTCTTTTCTTCATATTCTTTAACAAAATTTGTGATAGTCCATTTATCATAAATGGGATCAGAATTTAATGTTGCAGAATGAATTACTGACATTTGATGTATTATTTCCTTTATTTCTTCTTGAGTTGGTATTTCATTTAAATCATAGAAACTTTTTCCATTTATATACTCAAATACAGTTAATCTAAATTTAGTGTTATTAATATTAAAAGTTTGCAAACAAGAACCATTACTTTTAAATACTTTCGGTGTATTTAAGTCTAGTTTAGAAGCTAATTCTATTCTGTCAATATATTTATTAACATCTTCATCTGTTCTTTCTTTGTTATAAACTTTTACACAATATTTACCTGTTGTAGTTTCTAATATATAATTAAAATCTTCATAACCAACTTCTATTAACTGTTCGGAAATATAATCACCTAATTTATACAATTCACATATTTTAGATGAAATTATATTAAGATCAAAAGTTAAATTAATTCTCTCAAAAAATTCTTTATTCACATCTATTATCTCCTAACATTTTACAAATTATCTTTTATTTCTGGGAACAAATCATATAAATTGTATCCCAATAAATTATCAAAATATTCCTTTAATTTATATGTTTCTTTTACATGATATTGGGTGTTAGAATAAGCTCCTCTTCTAATTAAAATATCAATTAGTCGTTTATCAATTGTATTAACTGTTGATGTACACATTAAATCGCATAAATTAATTATTTTTTCCTCTAAAGTATATTGATGTTTTTTTATAAATTCTGTTCTAAATGGAATATCACTTGGAATACCACCTGCTGTACAATTAATATCATTATTTAAATATGAGTGAGTTAAACATATATTACAATATTCTTCATCATATCCCTTGTTCTTTAAAAATTCGTAGCCATTCATAACATGATTTTTAAATTCACCAACCATTTTACCTATATCATGTATATAACCTAGCGTTTTAATTTTATCAATGTCTAAATTATAATTTATTTTATTTAGTGCCTCTGCAATTTCTCCAGCAGCATTTCCAACGCATATAGAATGATCAATCCAACCATCATGAGATGTTTTTCCCCTAGCATTATTTAACATCTCTAAAGCTTCATAACTATTCATTTTCATATTTAGCTCCCATTTTAATAAAGAAGTCTTGATATATTTTATTACGATATAAATCATTGACAAATATTATATTATGCTTATCGGTTGTTTGTTGATATAATCCATTATCTAAAACAATTGGACAACTTATCATTTCAGATTTAAACCAATCAGCATTTATTTCATAAGCTATTGCACTTAAATCCCATAATGTCTTACTAGAGCCAATTTCGTCTTTGGGTTCTTTCATAAATGACTTTTTACATTTAATAAATATTTCTTTTAAGTAATTATTTAATTTTGTATCTTGATTTAAATAATGTTCTAATTCATAAATAGTTGTAGATAGATTAGAAGCAACATTTCTGCATGGTATAACAACAAGTTCAACTTTTGACTCAAATACAGTTTGAACTGCTTTTATATCCTGTCTAAAATTAAATTCGCTATTATCTTTAGTTAAAAATGTATTACCACCTAACCATACAACTTTAATTCTACTAATTATCTCTGGAGCTTTTTTTATTGCTAAAGCCACATTTGTAATTGCTCCTATTGCCAATATTATTGTCTTTTTATTTCTGTTTGCTATTTCAATTATTTTGTTAACAGCATCATTGTCTTCTTCACTGTCTTGCATATACATAATAGCACCTTTGTAAACAATACTTTTATATTCTGGTTTATTTAACATATCTAATATATTTAAAGTAGTTTCATAGCTTTTTTCTGTACCATCCTCAATAGTCATTGTGTTTGCATAGCCACTTTTTGAAAATGGTGCTATCGTAATAGCTTGTAAATCAAATACATCTAAAGATTTTATTAAATATGTTAATGCAAATTGATCATCTATTTCATTATACATATCAGTATCTAATATTACCTTCTTTTTATCCATGTCCCTAATCACCTCATATAATTCTTTCCAATCTTGAACAACATCTAAACCATCTAAATTTCTTTGATTATAATTTGTTCCCATCAAATAGCATTTAATACCACTTTCAATTAATTGATGACAATTATTTCTGACATCATCAAACATAATATCAATATTATTTTCTTTACACTCTCTACTCTTATTAGTATCTTTTGAAAGTATTAATTTTGTATAATGAATATCATTATTTTTTAACCATTCTTTCGTAACTTTATATGGTTCAGTATAATGTGGATAAGCCCTATGAGAAATTAAATATAAACTATGTCCTTCATTTAACAATTTATCCATATAATATTTTGCATCTTTTCTTGGCTCTAATATCTTGGCTATTTCTTGCATATTTTCATTAAAAAATTTTTCTACTTCTTCTACTGACCAATCAAACATATTTTTAATCCAATTGCCATCAGGATTAACTATACCTTTATTTCTTTTATTTTTATCTTCTTTATAGAATTCTTCTAATATTTTTTTATCAAAATCCGTTACAACATTATCTATATCTAATCCTATTCTCATTATTATCACCAAATCCTCATATAAATATTATAACATGAAAAAATCAAATCTCATATTAGACTTGATTTAATTTAATAAAATTTATTTTTTGAAACTACTTATATTATTGCTTCTGGCATAGTCAGATACACTTCTAAAGTTTTCGTCATAATTATATGTTTTAGTACCAAACAACATCCACATTTCACTCCAGCTCATTCCACTTTCTAATAATTCTTTTACTAACGAATGATTTAAAGATACATTATCCTTTTGATATTCCATATCAACATGACCATCTTCTGTATACCTCATACAACCCTCTTCATCATATAATTTAGATTGAATATCACATTCTAGTTTATCACATTGATATGCAAATAATGCTTCTTTTGTTTTTCGTTCATCAAATTCTAATATAATATTCTCTACTGTTTCTCCACCTAGAAGACTGTCAAACAAATCATGAACTGCTTTATGACCTAATTTTGCTTTTTCTTCTTTGGAAATTTGGAATTGTGTAATATCACCTATAAATATTTCTTCGGTTTCGTGAACAGCTAACATAAATAAAACTTTTTGAAGATCTATATCATATTGATATTGTAAACACATTGCAATCGCTAATTGTTGAACACCATAAACATGTTCAGCAACACTTTCTAGTCTTTCTCTTTCTAAGTGCCATGTTTGCCATCCAGTTCTAATTAAATCTTTTAATTTATTTGTTAAAACATAATATTTTATTATATTTTCTTCTTTACTCATACTATCACCCTTAATTAATATTTTAACATATTTAATACTTATCTAATAAGCTTTTTGCTAGATGTATTTAATTCATTAAATTTTTTTTCTGCTTCGTCAAGAAGTGCTATAACATCATCTTCAGATGTTGGTTGGATTGTTTCATAGATTGAAGATGATTCTATATAGTTTGGATCAAATGTAACATTGCCTGATAAATCAAGTATTGATTGATTTGCAATATTTCTATGTGTTAAATGTGATTGAGCGTGAACCAAAATATCAAAACAATCTTGTTGTCCGTGCCTCTTTGCACTCATAAGAGCATTATCACCATCAAAGCACTTAGCATTTACATCAGCACCTAATAAAATTAATAGCTCTAATAATTCTTTATGTCCATGCCTAGCAGCTGCCATTGTAGAAGTTGTTAAATAATTATTTGCTTGATTAACATTAGCACCTGCTCTAAGTAAAAGATAAGCAATTTCTAATAATCCTTTTCTTGCACAAAGCAACAATGAAAAATCTCCCTTTTTTTCATCTTTATATTCTATGTCAGCACCACTTGTTATTAGCTCAATTACTTTATTAGTAAAATCATCTGTTATTTCAGAAGATTTCTTTTTGCCAGAGATTAGTTCAAAAAGTTCTTTTCCTAAATTTGCTTTAGTTTCATCATCAACTTCACTTATTTTATTTTTGAATTCTGAAATACTTTTCTCATCTAATTTATACTCTTCAAGTTTCTTTAACCTAGCATTTTCTAATATAGTTAAACTTGCATTATTCATTTTTTCAACACCTTACTTTGACCTGACATTATCCTTTTTGAAATTTCTAGTGCTTTTTCTGGATTTTCACACTTAAGCATTGAAAGATAATCAAGTTGATTTGATTTATCAGAAGTATATTCAAAATGATAAACTCCTTCTTCAACAACATCAAAAGGCATTTCAGAATCATTAAACACTAATGTATCAATAGACAATCTATAATTATTAATATCTAACGCTTCATCTGTTACAGCTTGTACAGTTTTTGGTTGAGAAGCATAACATTCATTTATAAATTTAGTGAAATTATCAATATCTTGAATAAAAGTAGATGGAATGACTGGTGTACTAGATAATATTCTAAACTGAGGATTATTATTTGAATCAAGATCATTTATTACGATAAGTTTTTGTTCACCATCTTCTTGTAATAAAATCCCATTTTCATAGATTTTTATATCTAAATCACTAGCATTTTCTATTAGTTTTGAAATCATATAATTATGTGATAAATGTGGTCTACTTAATGTAGCAACATCAGTCCAATTATTATCTGATAAATCAAAGATGTTATGTCCTCTTTTAATATGGCTACTTTCATCTTCAAAATTACCAATTACATTTGGTATATTCGTAGTAGAAACTAATTTACCATTTTCTAATTTTATTTTTTCTATTTCATCACTAATTGCTTTTTTTCTATCCTGTTCCATTTGTGCAAATTTAGCTTTATATGTTTCAATTAATTCTTGCATTTCTTGTGTTTTTTTAACTAGTTTCTTACTTTCATCTACAAATACTTTTTCAGCAATTAATGAATTTAAGTTTATTTGTTCATCTGATTCCTCAGTATTTACTTTCATTGTTTTTACTAATGCAGCTAACTTTGACTCATCTTGACTTTTCATTCTATCTAATGAAGATTCAAATGTTGTAATATCATCTGGAGATTTAAACATATTCCTTATAATGATATTATAAATAACACTTTGTGGAGCATTTGCTATTTTTATTACTCTATCTGCATCTTCAATTGCAATTAACATTTCAGAACATGATGGTAATCTATTATACATTTCTTTGTTTGCATAAGCTTTCTCATACATTAAAGAAACAAGATTCAATAATCCATCATTTACTGGATTTTCCTTTTCTTCTATTAGTAATCTATGTGCAACTTTATAGAATAAAGATGGTTTCATATAATCCAGTCTAATGATTCTTATACGGCGTGATAAAGGTCCAGATAATTCTTCTCTCATATCATTCTTACACAATATAACTTGTAAATTACTTTTATATTCATCTTTTATCTCTAAATCTCCATGTTGAGTTGAATTAATTTTACCAGATTGTAAAAATTGAAGTAAGAAAGCATCAGTTTCTTCTCTTGCTTTATCATATTCATCAATAAATAATACTACTCTTTTACCACTATTAACCTTTTTTATTGCCTCAATTAATTTACCTGGGATATTAACATTATCAGCATCACCACGAATAGCTGCACTTATATTAATATCTTCAAATAATTCAGTTTTTCCAGTTGTAGCATCACATTGATAATCAACTAATTCAACATTTTGAAATAATTCATTAGATAATTTAGTATATGTTTTTGCAAATTCTGTTTTACCTGCTCCAGGAGGACCTTCTAAACAAATTGCAAATATATCTTGACCAGGATTAATACTAGAATTATTAAATAGTGCTAAAGCATTATAAGTATCATATAATAATTCGTTAGTGGCATAATATCCCATTGCTTCAATTTTATTTTTAACTTCATTAAATGAAATCATCTTTTCACTCTCACTTTCTTTTGTAAACTTTTCGGATTATCTGTATAGCATAATGTTTCAAATCTTTTTTCGTTTACTTTTAACAGTCCTTGTTCTAAATCTCTTATATTTTGAACTTTATATATAAATCCATTGAAGTCATTTATATCATAAGAATCGTATCTTGATTCAAAGCAAAACCAATATACATCAGCTGCTTGTGATAAATTAATAACTTCACTTCGTGGATCAAAATCAGCAAATACAACACATTTTTCTGCTTTCTTTTCTATTAAATAATTATCTATATTTCTTTCAATATACTTAAATTTTACTCTTGGATCTTTCTTGTATCCATCTCTACCAGAACTTCCCCAACCATTCCAATATCCTGCACTTTCTAATATTTCAGCAAGTTCGGCAATAGTTATATTTTTTTCAATGCTCTCAATTTGAACATTTACTCTTTCATTAAAACCTATTAAAACCTTAACACCTTTTTTTAATAATTCTATTGCAATAACTGCTAACATATTAGTATAAGAACTCATACTACCTGACATATCAAAATAAAATGACAATGGTACATTTTCATTTTTACCTTGTGCATATTCATATCCATATTTGTCAGTTAAAACCTTTGTTACTTGATGAGTTTGCAAATGGACAATTACATCTTTAATTTCCCATTTATAAAAACCATTTGCCTTTTCTAATGAATTAGATCTAACATTTAAATCAGTAGAATGTTTACAAAATCTTTGATTTAAAAATTTTGTTATAAGAGTTCTAATTATACTTTCTGGTACTTCCGTATAAGATTCAGTATCAATTGAATAACCAGCACCTCTATCTCTATCCTCAAAAGATGGAAGTTCACCCAATTGATTTAAAAATTTATTTGTTTGTTCTGATAATTCATATTTTTCTTCTTTTGACTCATCAGCTTCTTGCTTTTCTTGATTCAAATGTTCTTTTTGTAGTTTTGCTGCTTTTCTTTTTCTTATTTCCTCAATACTTTTCTTTAATTTTTCTAATAATTCTCTCTTTTGTTCATTTGTTAATTTAGGATTATTTGCTATTTCATCACTTGTTTGTTGAACATCTTCTTCACTAAGTTCTTCAATTTTATCTTTATTAACATCTGGAGCATTTGTACCTTCTTCATGTTGTTGTACTTCTTTATCATTTGCATCCTGTTCTTGACTTTGTTCTGAACTACTACTTTGAGATTGGCTTTGTTGTTCTTGGCTATCTCCTTGTTGTGATTGACTATCACTCATTTCTTGTTCTTCACTTTGTTGTGAATCACCTGTTTGTTGAGATGATTCTTGACTTTGTTCTGAACTACTATTTTCGGATTGGCTTTGTTGTTCTTGGCTATCTCCTTGTTGTGATTGACTATCACTCATTTCTTGTTCTTCGCTTTGTTGTGAATCACCTGTTTGTTGAGATGATTCTTGACTTTGTTCTGAACTACTATTTTGAGATTGGCTTTGTTGTTCTTGGCTATCTCCTTGTTGTGATTGACTATCACTCATTTCTTGTTCTTCGCTTT
>JAFRHI010000026.1 GCA_017433415.1 Bacilli bacterium | reverse complement strand
TAGCCATAGATGACTATATTAATTATTATAATTATGATAGAATTAAAGTAAAATTAAAAGGACTGTCTCCTGTAAATTACAGGTTGCAATCCTCTAATTAGAAACTATTTATAAACTGTCCAACTTTTGGGGTTCAGTTCAGAGCAATTTAGCTCATAGAATCTTTTTTTATAGTAATTCATCATGATTTTCTAGTTTGACACTTACTAGTTTTGATACCCCTGATTCTTGCATCGTAATACCATATAATGTATTAGCATATTCCATAGTTTTTTTCTTATGAGTTATAATCAAGAACTGTGTTTTATTTTTATAATTATCTAAATACTTACCAAATCCTTCAACATTAGCTTCATCAAGGGCTGCCTCTACTTCATCAAATAAACAGAATGGCACTGTCCTAACATTTAGAATGGCAAATAATAAACTAATTGCAGTTAGAGTTTTTTCTCCACCTGATAAAAGTGATATAGTAGTTAATTTTTTACCTGGAGGAGAAGCTACTATATCAATTCCTGTTGCGAGTAAGTCTTCTGGATTAGTTAGTTTTAAGTCAGCATGTCCACCATTAAATAATTCTTTAAAAACTTTTTGAAATTCTACTTTTATCAAATCAAAAGTGGTTTTAAATTCTTCTTTCATTACTTCATCCATTTCATTCATAATATCAAGCAATGTATCTTCTGCTCGAAGTAAATCTTCTTTTTGATTAGTTAAGAAAATATAACGATTATTTACTCTTTCATATTCTTCAATTGCTTCTAAATTAACCATACCAATTTTTTTGATATTAGCTCTATATTTATTAACTTTTGACCTTGCTTCTTCAGGTTCAATATCTAATATATAATTATCTTTGGCTCTTTCATATGTTAATTCATATTCACTAGATAATGTTTCTAACATATTATCTAATTTAACATCAGCTCTATTTATTTCTATTTCTAGTTCTTGAGCTTCTTTTTCTAAATTACGTAGTTCATGATTTCGTAATTTATCCTTGGCAAGATTTTCTTCTTGTTTTGTTTTTAAATCATCTATTTCTTTTTCTAATGATTTAATTCTTATTTCTAGTTGTTCTTTATAGGCACTCTTTTCATGGAACATTTTAATTAAT
This sequence comes from Bacilli bacterium, assembly GCA_017433415.1. Lineage (GTDB taxonomy): Bacteria > Bacillota_I > Bacilli_A > RF39 > UBA660 > UBA3789. The sequence continues at coordinate 23,587 of JAFRHI010000026.1, read as the reverse complement.
TCTTGTTCTTTTTCACTAACAGAATTCTTACTAATTAATTCCAATGATTCATATTCTTTTGATAATTTAAATATTTCTTCTTGTAGTTCTTTCAATTCATTATTTTTAGTATCATAATACTCTTTAAGTGATACTTTTTCTTTAGAAATGGCAAATAATTTGTCTTCTTCTTTACTTATTTCTTTTTCTAGTTCTTGTAATTCTTCTTGTAATTCCTTTTCTTCTGCTTGTTCTAGTTTTTCTTTTTCCTCTAAGGATCTTAATTCTTGTTTTAAAATAATTGTACTTTTACCATTATAGGTTGATCCTCCTGTTAAGGAACCACCAACATTAATGACATCTCCTGCTAGTGTGACAACTTTATATTTAGCTTTAATTAGATGAGATAGTCTTGTAGCAGCATCTATATCAGTTACAACTACTACTATTCCTAATTGATTTTTTATAATAGTTGTATATTCTTTATTAAATGTTACTAAATCAGACATAACGCCCAAGAAGTCAGGGCTACTTTTTAATGTATTCAAAGTTTCTTGGTCTATATATCTTTCTTTTATTACTGACAGTGGGAAGAAAGTTGCTCTTCCTAAATGTTCATCTTTTAAGTAGTTAATTGCTCTTTTAGCAGAATCTTCATCTTTAGTGATAATAAAGTTCTTGCAGGAAGATATGGCTGTATTAACTGCTTTAGTATATGTTTCTTCTACTTGTAGGACATTTCCTATTGTATTGTGAATTCCAGTTAAGTGAGTGTTTCCTAATACTTTTTTTACACTATTAGGCATATCTGGTCCTTGCTCTATTTCTACTTTTAGACTATTTATTCTATTTCTTGTAGAAATAGTTGCTTGATCATGTCTTGTGAATTCACTAATTAACATATTCTTCTTTTTCTTTAGTGTTTCACATTTTTTATCTAGTTCTCCAGCTTCGGCTTCTTTTTTAGAAGATGATTCAATAATAGTTTTTATTTCTTCTTCTATTACATTAGTACTTCCTACTAGTTTTTCTTTTTCGTTTAAAATTATTCTAATATTTTCTTTAATTTCATCTTCTTCTTTAGTAGTTTTACTTCTCTCTTTTAAAAGATTTCTTTCTCCATCAAGTTTTTCTTTTTCTGCTGTTACTTCAAGAAGTTCAGAATTTAATTTTGCTTTTTCTTGTTCTAATTTAGATAATTTATTGGCATCTTCTAAGGTAGATGCTGATAATTTATTACTATCAGATGAAATGTTTACTATATCATTTTCTATTTTTTCTTTTTTGGCTTTTGCAGCTTCTAAATTATTATTTATTGTTTCAATATCATAAGCGAGTAAAGCAACTTCGTATTTATCTAATCCTTCTTTGTTTTCGAGATATATTTTTGCTTTTTCACTTTGATCTTTTAGAGGCCCTATTTGCATCTCTAACTCAGTAATTATATCGTTAACTCGATCAATATTATTATGCGTTCTATCTAATTTTCTTAATGCCTCTTCTTTTCTTTTTTTATACTTTAGAATACCTGATGCTTCTTCAAATATTATTCTTCTATCAGCTGCTGAATTGCTTAGGATTTTATCTACTTCTCCCTGAGAAATGATATTAAATGATTCTTTTCCCATACCAGTATCTAATAAAATATTAGTTATATCTTTTAATCTACATCTTTCGTTGTTTTGAAAATATTCATTTTCTCCACTACGATATACTCTTCGTTTGATAGATATTTCTGTATAAGGTACATTTAAATAATGATCACTATTATCAAATATTAACTCAACACTTGCAACATTTAGAGGATTTCTACTTTTACTACCTGAGAAAATTACATCAGTCATTGATCCTTCCCCACGAAGTGATTTAACTGATTGTTCTCCTAGAACCCATCTTACAGCATCTACAACATTACTCTTTCCTGAACCATTAGGTCCAACAATACAGGTTGTTTTATCATCTAATTTTATTTCTAATTTATCGGCAAAAGATTTAAAACCACTTGCTACAATTCCTTTTAAGTACATATACTTCACCCTACTATGGATTATACTATAAATTCCCTTTATCAGCAATAATAAGTTATTAATTACCTTCACTAATCAAATCATTTAAACTAACAAATTTATATCCTTTACTACTTATATAGTCGATAGTTGAAGATAATTCTTTTTCAACATAATTATTTACTTCTAAACTTATTATTATTGAATTATTTAAGTTTTTCTTTGTTTCTTTATAAATGTTTTTATTTAAAATTATTGTTGGTTTTATTGTGTGTAGTTTTAATTTTTTACACATGTTTAATAATTCTTCATTATCTTGTTCTGTATAACAATATTTAGTTGTTTTTTTAGTTATTGCTTCAAGATATGATAGAGATGTTTTAAAAAAAGGTTCTTCATATTTAGAATCATAACTTAATAATTCGATTTCATAATTATTTAGTTTTTTTATTAAATTAGTATGTTTTTCTAAATATAGACCATCTACAAATAAAGTTACTGGTATTTTTTTTGTATTTATAATACCTAGAATTTTTTGGGGATTAGTATCTTTATTAATTTTAAAAATTAATGCAATGTTTTTATTATTGGGATTTCCTCTTATAATATATTTATCATAATTATCATTAATAGAAATAGGAGGTTTTATTTCTTTTAAAACAGTTAAAAATTCATTATATGTACCATAATTTTTCATTTTATCAAAGGATTTATCATAGTCTATGTCTTGACCATTTTTGCCAGATATCATACTATTTCCAATTATCTGAGCATTAATTGATTCAACATGATATTTTTTAGATGTTTCTTTTATTTGTTTCATAATTGGATCATATTGTTTTAAAAACGTGATTATTTTATCAGTATAGAAGAAACTAAAGATAACTAGTAAAATTACTAGTATTCTATTTAGAATTTTTTTCATATTATCACCTATGTAAGTATATGAAAAAAAGGTTCAATTTTGAACCTTTTGTTATTCTTCTACTTCTTCTTCTTTTTTAGTTTCTTTTTTCTTTGGTTTTGGAAGTGCTTCTTTTCTAGAAAAGTTTTGTCTTCCTTTTTTATCTGCACCTAATGCTTTAACTATTATTTCATCACCAACAGAAACAACATCACTTGCCTTATTAACTCTTTCATGAGCAAGTTGTGATACATGAACCATTCCTTCACAACCAGGCCATAATTCTACAAAGCAACCAAAGTCTTCTACTTTAACAACTTTTGCTTCATATACTTTACCAATTTCTACTTCTTTAACGATATCTTCAATCATCTTACGCGTTTTTTCAATTATTTCTTTGTCTGAATGATAAATAATTACACGACCATCATCTTCAAGTTCTACTTTTACAGCATTAATATTAGTTACTTCTTTAACATTAGAAGCTTCGCAAATGATTTTAGTAATCATTTCGCCACCTTTACCAATAACATCTTTAATCTTAGCTGGATTAATCATAAATGTTTCCATTTTTGGAGCATATTTAGATACTTCCTTGCGAGGTTCCTTAATTTGCTTTTTAACTACTTCTAAGATTTCTAGACGAGCTTTACGAGCTTGCTCTAGGGCTTCTTTTAGAATTTCTTCAGTAATTCCTTTTATTTTGATATCCATTTGAAGGGCTGTAATACCATATTCAGTACCAGCAACTTTGAAATCCATATCTCCTAAATGATCTTCCATTCCTTGAATATCAGTTAAGATTGTATATTTATCTTCATAAGTAATTAATCCCATAGCAATACCAGCAACAGGTGCTTTTATTGGTACACCAGCAGCCATTAGAGACATACATCCTGCTGTTATACTTGCTTGAGATGATGACCCGTTTGACTCTAATATTTCTGATACTACACGAATTGTATATGGAAATTCTTCCTCTGATGGAATAACTTGAGCTAGTGCTTTTTCACCTAGAGCACCATGACCTATTTCTCTTCGTCCTGGAGCACCATAACGTCCTGTTTCTCCTACTGAAAATTGTGGGAAGTTATAATGTAGCATAAATCTTTTTTGATCTTCCATACTTAATCCATCAATTATTTGATGTTCATTTAGGGCTCCTAGTGTTGTGATAGATAGAGCCTGAGTTTCTCCTCTTGTAAATAGTGCTGAGCCATGAGTTCTTGGTAGTAAATCGATATCTGTTGATAGTTTTCTAATTTCATCCATCTTACGACCATCAGCACGAAGTTTTTCTTTAACAACTATTCCTCTAAATAGTTCATATTCTATTTCAGAAACAACCATTCCAACTTTTACAAGTAATTCTTTTAATTCTTGTTCTTTCATAGTATCTTCGTTTTCTTTTGTAAATAGTTCAGTCATTTCTTCTTTTATAGCATCAATAGCAGAATACTTTTTTAACTTGTCTTTAATACGAAGAGCTTTATCCATCTTTTTCGTAATTAGTTTTGAAATTCTTTCAACTAATTCTGGCTCTGGAGTTAATGTTTCATATTCCATTTTCTCTTCGCCTATTTCTTTGATAATCTTCTCTTGGAATTTAATTAATTCTTTAACTGCCTTATGACCATACATTAAAGCTTCTAACATTATTTCTTCAGAAACTTGTTTAGCACTTGATTCAACCATATTAATAGCTTCTTTAGTACCAGCAACAGTTAATTCTAATTCAGATACTTCTAATTCTTCTGGAGTTGGGTTGATTATAAATTGTCCATTAACGCGACCAACTTTAACACCAGCAATAGGTCCATTGAAGGGAATTTTAGAGATTGATGTTGCGAGTGATGATGCAAACATAGCAGTAATTTCAGGAGAACAATCTTGATCTACTGATAATACTGTAGAAATAATTTGTACTTCATTTTTAAATCCTTCTGGAAATAATGGACGCATTGGACGATCAATCATTCTTGCAGCAAGTGTTGCAGCTTCACTAGGACGTCCTTCTCTTTTTATGAATCCTCCTGGTATTTTTCCAACAGAATACAACTTTTCTTGATAATTAACAGTTAAAGGGAAGAAGTCAGATAATAAATTTACTGTTTTTGATACAACAGCTGCAGTTAAAATAACAGTATCATTATATCTAACAAGAACAGCGCCATCTGCTTGTTTAGCTAGTTCCCCATGTTCAACAATCAGTTTTCTCCCATGAAAATCTAATTCAAATACTTTCTTTTTCATTAATTTTACCTCTCATTTCTAAAAAAAATAGACACGAAAAAATGTGCCTACTTTCTTAATCCTAATTTTTTAATTACTTCACGATAACTTTGAATGTCTTTCTTTGCTAAATATTGTAACATATTTCTACGTTGACCAACTTTCTTTAAAAGACCTCTACGTGAATGATAATCATGAATATGTACTTTTAAGTGTTCTGTTAAATCATTAATTTCTTTTGTAAGAATAGCAATTTGTACTTCTGCAGAACCAGTATCATTTTCATTTTTAGCAAATTTTTTGATGATTTTTTGTTTTTCATCTTTTGTTAATGCCATAAATACACTTCCTTTCTTATATATTCGCCATTACTAAGGGTAAGTCGGAAATTCTTACTCCGAGTAAAGGTAACCTGATTTTTTTCAGGAACAAGTGTATTATACAACACATTAATTCTTATTGCAAGTTATTATTATTGTTTTTTTCACCCATATCAGCTAATTTTTGTAAATCATTTAGGGCAGCTTGCTCATATTGAGTTGAGTCACCATCAACACTAGTTGATTCAGTAACTGCTTTTTCAGTGTTATCCATGGCACTAAGTAATGTGTCAATAGCTTCTTTTCCTTCTGGTGTGACTTCTTCTCTTTCTTTGGCTTTTTCTAGGTAATCAACAGTTGCTTCTTTTTTACTTTCAATAAATTCTTTACCTTTTTCTTCTACTGTTTTGACACTTCTTCCTCTACTGCGTTTTGAATATTATTCTTTACTGTTTCTTTTAATGAATCAAATAATCCCATATTAATCATCCTATCTATAGTTTTATTATACCCTATTAATATCATTTTTGAAATTTTTCTTTTCAATAATATTAATTTATGTTATTTTATTATTGGTGATAATATGTTTGAAAATAAAAATACTAAGATCATGAATATAACTAAAACAATCTTGGTAATTCTACTTTTTTGGTATGGGGTTTATTACATTAGAATGATTCCAATTCTTTTATTTAAAATAAATATTAACTCCTTGACTTATAATCAACAAGTATTATTATCTTTATTTTCTAGTTTTGTAATGGCAATTATATTATTCTTCATATATAGAGAAGAATTATTGGCTGAATTTAAAAAATTTAAAGATAACTTTATTGAGAATATGGATCAGGGTGTTAAATATTGGCTTTTAGGTTTAGCTATTATGATGGTAGCTAATTTGATTTTAACTTTTGTATTTAAGTTAGGAGGAGCTAACAATGAAAATGCTCTTCAAGAAATGCTAAAGGTATCTCCTTATATTATGCTTATTAATGCTGGGTTTTTAGCACCATTTAATGAAGAAATAGTTTTTAGAAAATCATTAAAAAATGTTATTAATAATAAATGGATTTTTGTATTGGTATCTTTTTTGATGTTTGGTGGAGCACATGTTATAGGAAATGCTAATAATTTTTTAGATTACTTTTATATTGTCCCTTATGGGGCATTAGGTGGAGCTTTTGCTTTAGCATATTATAAAACAGATACTGTTTTTACATCAATGACATTTCATATGATTCATAATATAAGTCTTGTTTTACTTTCATTTTTATAATAAAAAAGATGAACATTTATGTTCATTTTTTTTTGGTAGTTTTTTTATCTAGATAAGCAATTGGTAAGCAGATTAAAAATTGAATTCCTAATGTAGTAAAATATCCTAACCAATACGTATCAAATAGAATTATATTTAAATATATTAGTGTATACACCATATAGAAAACTATTAATGAAAACAAATAATTCAAAAATATTAATAAATATGGAGACTTAGTATTATTAGAGATAAACACATATAAAGTCAAGTTAAGAAATTGACTAACTACATAAGCACAGAATTCGCCACTTACATTTGATAATATTAGTCTTTCACCTAAAGCGAATGACATTATAGCTGTAAATAAAACAAATGAAACTCCTGATATAGAAATTGCTGCAACGGCTTTTTTATAATCATACTTTTTACTTATGTAGTTTGCAATAAAAAATACTAATGGTAATAAAAATAAAGAATATGTTAAACTAACGCCTTTAAATATAAAAGTATATGACTTTGCTGATTCTAGTAATATTGCTAATGTTGTTAATAATAGGATATACATCCAACAATCGTCATATGAATCTTCTTTTTTCTTTTTTTTGACATTTGTCATCTTCAACACCTACTCTATTCTAATTAATTTTATCATATATTTTTTTTATAGAAAAGAAAAAGATTGAATACTCAATCTTCTTTATTATTTATTTCTTCGATAATCTTATCTATATGTTCACCATAAGCGATAGATGTATCATATATAAATTTTAATTCAGGAGTATGTCTTATTTCTATTCTTTCTGCTAGTTTTGTTCTAATAAATGAAGATGCTTTTTCTAGGGCTTCTGCTGTTGTTTCCTTTTTATTATCATCTAAAACAGTATAGTATACTTTAGCAAAGCTTAGATCTGATGTTACATCTACTCCTGTTATTGTAACAAATTTTATATTTTCATCTTTTACTTCTCGCATTAAAATCATACTAATTTCTTCTTGATATGTATGATTTAATCTATCTATTTTTATTGATGACATAATTACCTCCTAACGTTTTACTTCAACTAATTCATAGACTTCAATGATGTCATTTTCTTTATAGTCTTGGCAGTTTGTTAGAGTAATACCACAATCCATATCTTTTTTTACTTCTTTAACTTGATCTTTTTCATGTTGAAGGGTATTAACTTCACCAGAATATACTACAATATCATCTCTTATTAAGCGAGCTTTTAAATTGTTTCTAATTACTCCACTTGTAACATGACAACCTGCAATTAGACCAACTTTAGAGAATTTGAAAATTTGTCTTATTTCTGCTGTTCCAAGAACTTTTTCTTCAAATTCTGGATCAAGCATTCCTTTCATGGCTTTTTCCATCTCTTCTACGGCTTTATAAATAATATCATAAGTCTTTATTTCGATATTATATTGTTTGGCAATATCTTGAGTAGATTGACTAGCTCGAACATTGAAACCAATAATTATAGCATTTGATGCTGAAGCTAGAACGACATCACTTTCTGTAATAGCACCTACTCCACCTCTGATAACTGTTACCTTTACACCTTCAACATCAATTTTTTCTAGGGCATGACGAACTGCTTCAAGAGAACCATTAACATCAGCTTTTAAAACTACTTTTATTTCTTTTTGACCTTCTTTTATTCGACCAAATAAATCTTCTAAACTCATTCCACTGAAGTTTGTATCGGCTTCTTTAGAACGAAGTGTACGCGATTGAGCTATTTCTTTTGCTTGTTTTTCGGATTCAAAAGCCATGAATTTATCACCAGCACTTGGCACTTCAGAAATACCTGTTACTTCTACTGGCATTGATGGAGTTGCTTCGATGATATTTTGACCTTTATCATTTTTTAGTGTTCTAACTTTTCCAGCAAAATTACCAATTACTATTGGATCTCCTAGACGAAGTGTTCCATTTTGAATTAATAGTGTGGCAATTGATCCTACTTTAGAATCTTTTCTAGCTTCTACGACTGCTCCTGTGGCATATCGTGATGGATTTGCCTTATATTCTTGCATTTCGGCAACTAATAAAATGTTTTCAAGTAATGAATCAACTCCCTCTCCAGTACGAGCAGATATTTTATTAACAATAATATCTCCTCCCCATTCTTCTGGAGTTAGACCACATTCTACAAGCCCAGTCATTATTCTTTCAACATTAGCTTCTGGCTTATCAATTTTGTTGATTGCAACAATTATTGGAACATTTGCTGCTTTAGCATGATCGATTGCTTCTTTTGTCTGAAGCATTATTCCATCATCAGCAGCAACAATAATAATAACAATATCTGTTATTTGGGCACCTCTAGCACGCATTTCTGTGAAAGCAGCATGTCCTGGTGTATCGATAAATGTTATCAATTTATCATTGCAAGTTACTGAATAAGCACCAATTGCTTGAGTTATTCCTCCGGCTTCACCACTTACGACATTACTGTTTCTTATATAATCTAATAGTGTGGTTTTTCCATGATCAACATGACCCATTATAGTAACTACTGGTGGACGAGGAACTAAATCTTCTTCTCGATCTTCTATTTCATAGTTTTCAAAATTAGAAATATCAGCTTGTTCTTCTTTTTTTAGTACTTTATCGTAGTCAGATACTACAATTTCAACCGTGTCATAATCAAGTGATTGATTAACTGAAGCCATTATTCCTAAGCCCATTAGTTTTTTTACTAGTTCAACAGGTGCAACTTCTAATGTATTAGCAAGATCAGTTACTGTCATACCTGCCTTATATAATATTACATTTTCATCTTGAATAGTTTCATTACTTTGTAATTTTTCACGATGTTTATAGATTTTTTTTCTTTCTTTTAAGAAATCTTTTTTATTATTTTCTATTTTCTTTGCTTGTTTTGATTGTTTTACTTTTGTGAAAGAAGTTTCATTATCTAAATCTATTTTGGTATTAAATGCTAATTCTTCAGCTTTATCTTCTACTTCTTCATTTAGTCTTCTTTCTTCTTCATCTTCAGCATCAGCTATTTCAGCTGTTTCTTCTCTATCTTGTAAAGCATTATCAAGTAAAGTTATACTTATGTCATCTAACAATGTGTTTTCATCATCATAATTTATTCCAACTTTATCGCATAAGTCTTTTATTTCTTCTATTGATAGTTCTACATCATTTGCATAATCAATTAAACTCATCATGAAGAATCACCTCACTTTTCTATTATTTTTTTTATATTTTCATATACACTATCCTCTATCTTGCATTCTAATCTTTTTTCTAATATTTTACTCTTTTGAGCTTGTTCTAAGACAGACAAGTCTTTTTTAATATATGCTCCACGACCATTTAATTTTCCTGTCTCATCAACTTTTATTTCTCCTTCTGGAGTTCTAACTATTCGTAGTAATTCTTTTTTGGGTAAATTTTCTTTTGTTACAACGCAAGTTCTTAATGGTATTTTTTTTACTTTCATAATTACCTCTATCTAAAATTAATTCCAGCTTCTCTTGCTTGTTCTGTTGTTTTTATATCAATCTTTTTAAATTTAGTTAACTTTGTAGCAAGACGAGCATTTTGACCTTTTTTCCCGATTGCTAGAGAGAAATTATCGCCATCAGCAATAACCATTGCTTCTAGCTTTTTAGGGTCTGTTATTGCAACTGTTAGATCCTTAGCTGGTGATAAAGCATTTTCGATAAATACTGCTGGATCTTTATCATAACGAACAACATCTAGTTTTTCACCATGTAATTCTTCGATGATTCTAGCAATTCTACTACCTTTTTCACCAATACAAGCTCCTATTGGATCAACATTAGGGTTTTCTGAATAGACAGCTACTTTACTTCTATTACCAGCATCTCTAGCAACACTATAAATCATAACTGTTCCATCATTTATTTCTGGTATTTCTAATTCAAATAGTCTTTTAACAAAACCAAAATGTGCTCTACTTAAAAGGATTAACATATTTTTACCATTATTATCTACTTTTGAGACATAGACTTTTATTTGTGAACCCATTTCTATTTTTTCACCTGGAATACAGTCTTTCTTTGGTAAAATTCCATTTGTTCTGCCTAAATCAATAAAGAAATTATCAGTATCTTCTAGGGCAACAGTACCAACTAATAGTTCATCTTGTTTATCTCCAAATTCTTCCATGATACTATTTCTTTCAGCTTCACGGATTTTTTGAACAACTACTTGCTTAGCAGTTGATGCTGCTACACGACCAAAATCTTTTGGTGTAACTTCAGTGTCAATAGTATCTCCGACTTCTAATGTTTTATCAATCTTTTTAGCATCACTTAATTTTATTTCTGTTTCTGGATTAAAGAATGTTTGAGTTGGTTTTTTTTCTGTTTCTTCTTCCCCTGCTTCACTTTCTTCTACTTCTTCAATGACATCTGGCTTTGTATCTAATTCCTCATCTTCAGCATAGCTTTCGAATAAAGCATCTTCATATTCTTCTTTTGTCATTTTGTCATCTTCTACTACTGTCACATATGAATATACTTTTATTTCACCTGTATTACGATCAAATAATACTTTAACATTTGTCTTAGAATTAAAATTTTTCTTATAAGCAGATGTTAAAGCAAGTTCCATAGCACTATAAACTATTTCTGGGTCAATATCTTTTTCTTTAACTATATTATCTAATGCTTTTTTAAACTCTGCTCCGTTCATCTTAAATTCTTTTTCTTCTGTTTTCTTTGCCATTTTAATTGTTATCTCCCTTCTCTTTTGAAAAAATATCAAGTTCATCAGCATCATCTAGGATACTTGAATTCTCATCAATTATTTTATTTATTATTCTTGAGGCTGCTGTTATCTTGTTAAGATCAATTATTTCACTACTATCTAATACAATATTAAATATTTTTTTACCTTCCTCAGTACTTGTGTAGGCATCATCGACAAAGACATTTAGTTCTTTAATTGAGTCATTTAAGAGTTCTGCTAATTTTTCTTTCAATTTGTTCACCTCCTAATAAATAATAAGAGTGGGACTATTTTTCCCACTCCTTTCTGTTTGTATTATAACATATTTTTTTTGTTTTACAAGTATTTTATACTAATTTATTATTATTTGTATTTTCTGTTTTTAAAACTTGAAGCATATCTCTATTAACAAATTTAGGTACAAATATTTGATTAGTTAGTATTTCATCAGTACCAGTTTCTGTTCCTATAGCTGTAGTATTCAGTTTTTTTAGTGTTGCTGTATCTGTTTCATATAAAGATGCTAATTCATCTAAACTACGGCCTTCAACATCAACAACTTCAGCATAATAGTATAAGTCACTTTCATTAACTTTATATGGTATTTTTATAGTGTCTCCAGCATATATTATTTGGCTATTTAGTCCATTTAACTTTTGAATTTCTTCAATAGATGTTCCAGAATCATAGGCTAAACTCGATAAATTATCACCATCTTTTATTGTATAATATCTTGTTAATTCTGTTTGCGGTTCATCGGCTAGTGATTCAACTGTCTCTATTGCTTCATTGTCATTATTGAATGTTTTATCTTCTTTATTAATAATTGATGATGAAAATATTGAGAAAGCTACTAAAAAAGTGGCAATGTTACGTCTATTACGCATTGTATATTCTAGAAAATTTTCACCTTTTCTATGGCGTAACTTCGATAGTTGATAAACCAATTCTTGAGTTATATGAGCACCTAGTCCAGCAGCTGTACGAAGAGCAGCATTATTAATTTCAGCTCCTACTGTTTCTTTATAATCTGTTTCAATGTCCCTATGGCGTTCAACAAGTGGATATTCTTTTTCTTCGGCACGTGCTTTTTGGTAAGCTTCCTTAATCATTTCAAATGCTTCTTCGATAGTTAATGGTTCAGGATGATTATCTTCATATGGCTCATCATTAAATTCAAATGAAGATGGCTCTGATTCTTTTGTTTCTTCTTGTTGATTCAAATTTGCATAATATTCCTCAAGTGATGCATCATAAGCTTTTCTTTTTTCAGGATTTAGTAATACATCACGTATTTCATTTAGAAATCTTGCGACTCTTTCTGCTTGTTGTTGTGTTTTTTCATCAGCATTTGCATAAACATCTGGATGACATTCTTTCATAGCTTTATGGTATACTTCCCTAATTTCTTCTGGAGTCGCATCCTTACTTAGCTTTAATAATTTGTAATAATCAATAAACTTTTTTTCCATTTTCTACCTTCTTTTCTATCTTTAACTTATTCTAGCATAATTATAACATATCTTAGTTAATTGTCAAAGAAAGCCCTTCCAAGTTACCAGAGATTCATCAATTTTTTGGTATATTGCTAGGAGATTATTTTTCTTATCTTTAAAGATTACTTTATCTTTTATTTGCCATTTATCTTCTATCTCTACACCATTAGATATTTTAAAGGCTAATTCTTCAGAAACTATAACTTCTGGATATGATAAAACTTCTTCTATTTTATATATTCTATAATTATTATTCTTAATATCTTCAAATGTATTAGTATCTTCTAATTTTACTTCTCCTTGTTTTGTTCTTATTAGAGATGTCATAGTAGCATATGTATTTAAGCTTTTTCCTATATCATTAATTAAGCTTCTAATATAACAACCTTTTGTTACTAAAGACTTAAATATAAAAGAATTCTCTTTTTGTTCTAATAACTCAATTTCTTTTATAGTTACTTCTTTTTTAGGTAGTTTTACTTCTTTATTTTCTCGAGCATAATCATAAAGTTTTTTTCCATTTACTTTTACTGCTGAATAAATTGGTACTTCTTGAAGATAAGTTTTTTGAAATGATTTAAGTACTTCTTCTACATTAATGTTGCAAGGCACTTCTTTTCTTGCAAGTACTTTTCCTTCAATGTCATAAGTATCTGTTTTAAATCCTAGTTTAACGCCAGCAATATATTCTTTATCTTCAGCAGTTAATAATTCTACTATTTTTGTAGCTTTACCGATAGCAATTATTAATACTCCTTCGGCTAGAGGATCAAGTGTTCCAGTATGTCCTACTCTTTTTATTCCAAATAAATGAGATATTTCATTCACAACATCAAATGAGGTTATACCTTTTTGTTTGTTTATATATAGTACTCCACTAAAATCTTTTAGATATTCTTCTAAAGTTAATTTTTCTTCATAAATAATTTTTGCAGGAACTTTTCCCACATATCTAATATGCCATGATTCATAATCATAACTAGTTATACTTTCTTTTTCCTTAGGATATCTTAAAATGAATCCATAATTATGTAAGTACTTATGTACTTCTTTTAGAATTGATTCTGTTTTTTCTTGTTTATCATTTGGTTCTAACCATTCATTATTAACTTTTACAACTAAATCAATGGCAAGTCCAGTATGATGTTCACTTTCTCCTACTCGTGCTACGGTTTTATCTGTATATTCTTTACCATATTTATTTTCAAATTCTTTTATTAGATTTTCTTGATCAGCAAAAGATCGATAAGCTGAATCTATGCCAATAACTATTCCTTTTTCTTTTAAATGTTTTTCTAATTCTAAATAGTTTTTATATGTCTCTGCTTCTATTTTGATAGTTTCATCAAAAACATTCTTTATTTCAATCAAATTTACTTTATTTAAATAGTTAGTTTTTATTGGATTATTTTTATTCACAAGAATTGTGTATTTCATACAATCACCTATTTTATTATAACATAAAAAGGAGCAATTGCCCCTTATTTATGATGCTTTATTTCCTCGATATCAGTTTCAATTACTATAGCAGCTGACTTATTGTTTGTTGATGCAACATAATCTTTTACAATCGGTATAACACGATTTATTGCTTCCTTATCAGTTATTTTGGATGATAAATTATGTATTCGAAATATTGTTAATCTGTCAGTATTATAGTATGGTGCTTTTTGCATTATTTTTTTTTGCAATGTTTGAAACAGTTTTATTAATTCACCAGCTTTTATTTCTAGTTCAAATACTTTTCCTTTATCATTTTTATCCCAAAACTTAATAATCATATCACTCAAATTTTGACTTTTCAAACCATTTAAATAGTCAATTTTGAAATAACCATGTGTAATGCTATTTCTTAGTCTACTAAAAAATAGAGTTGAATATGGGTATGCTTTATATTCTTGTTCTGTTTTTGTTTTTTCTGCTTCTATTAAAGCTTTTTCATCTTTCAGTTTTTTTAATTCTTGGCGGATTTTTTCTAGTTCCTTTTGATTTTGGTTTGAATTGTTGACGGCAATTAATTTATTTGCTTTTTGTGTTAAGCCGTTAATGCTATTATCTATATTATTTAATTTTTTCTGATACTTATTCTTCTTATTATTATAATCATTATCTAGTTTCTTTTCGAAAAGCCTAATATAGCTAACATTTGAAAAATCATTATCAATATATAAATCTTCACCAAAAGTTGATTGTTTTGACGATTCATTACAAAAATTTAAATAAAAATAACTATATTCCATTATAAGGCTTCCATATACTAATGGTGCTAATAAATCTGATATATTATTTTTTTTACTAGTATCATATCCTTCATGGGCAATTTGTAATGTTTTAGCAATTGCAATGCTTTGATAATCAATATCTCCTGGAAAATAATATTTTAGCATCTTACCTAAAACTATTGCTTTTTCATTTTGACTACATTTATTCCATTTTTCAATTCCAATATACATAATGGCATAGAATATTATGTCTTTTTCACGTTGATCTAAACATTGGACATTAAAACTCTCTGGGTAAGAATCAGGTCCAGATATAATTGCACTCATCATATCTGGTAGAGGAAATGGAAGATGTCCTTTTTTTAAGTTATTAATAGCTTCTTTTAGCTCTTTTTCATTCTTAATTACTTCATTTATCAAACTATCTGCGCTTGTTAGAAAAGTACTATCCTCACTAAACAATTGTTTTATTGTATAGTATGGCCCAATTATTTCTTCTGTTATATACTTTAGAGGTAACTCTCCTCTTACCTTGTCGTTTTCTATTATAATACGACTGCTTTCCTCTTTATTTTCATCATCAAACATTGCATCATAGTTAACATGAGCCATGGCATTTCTAATATTGTGAATGAACTCTTTTTTATTAGCGTTTACTTTACTTTTAAAATACTTTTCTATTTTTACGTAATCATGTAACAGTCTATTATAATAATCATCCAAGGCTTGGTTCCCTCGTATTTTATCTTCAATAAATTGATTAGCCATTACAAGAAATAGTGATGCTTCATTAACCCATAATTTTAGAAATACTATAGGATTAATTTGATATACCATAACGAAATCTGATTTTCCTAGTTTGCTCCAAGTATTCAAAGCTTCATCAAAAAAAGCATTGACACTATCGGATGCTTCAAAACTATCTATTTCTCTATCCAAAATACCACCTCTATTTTAAGTATAGCAAATTATAGTAATAGTGTCAAAAAGAGCTTTAGCTCTTTTGAAATATCTTGTGGTTTTCTTGATTTAATTCAGAAAGAATGCGATCGTGTAGTTCAATTAGTGGAATGATTTTTGCTACTTCAAGCATTTTTCTATCAATTGCTTTTTCAAAATCTTTAAGTGTCTTTGTTTTAAAACTTGGTGTTTTATCTTTTGGAGTATATAACATATCAGTTATAAAGTCCATTATATAATAATCCACTAATCTATGACCCGAATTTATTTGTTTTTCTATTACTGGTAATGTGCCATTATAGATAAGACGATATTTTTCTATTTCTCTATCATCTATAACGATATGGCCATCTGGATAAATGGTATTAACAAGAAAATCGTAAGGAATTTTATCAATTGTACATTTATATCTTCCTCCAACAAGTTCTCCAGCAGAATTTAATTTACAAGTAAATATTTCATCATGTAATTTTGTATCTGGATTAAAGCCACGATAAAACTCTATTTCCTTTTCTAGACTAGTATCAAGAATATTTTTTCTAATTTCAATACCATTATACTTTTTTATTAAAAAGTTATGATTTTTCTCTAATGAATAAACATTTTCTGTACATTCTCCATCAAAACTAGGATTTAAAACTCTTTCAATCACTTTTATTTTAAAATTATCAGATGATGGATCATATTCAGCTTCATAAAATATAGCTTTTCCATATCTTATGTAGTCTTCACTTTCAGGTGATTTTGTAATTTTTATTTTGCCATATTGTTTACTAATTGCGATATCATATAATGAATTATTATCTTCTATATCATTCCAAGTGATTGAACGTTTTCCTTCAACTCCTGGTTTTTGTAATGCATCTGCAATTGCTTTAGTTTCTCTTTTTACTATACTCATATTGTCATCTCCTCTCATGTTTTTTATCTATGAGTTTATTTTTTGTATACTTTTTCTTTATCTCTACTTAGTGCTGTATAAAGCATCTTATATAAGTCACAGAATGGAATTGATTGGGCAAGTGTTTTTAATTTAACTCTTAAATGTTCGTCAAATTCTAATAATAACTTTTCTGGGACTGATATTTCATCAATAGTACCTTCGTAGCCTTCAGGGTTTTTCTTAACAGCTCTTGCTATTTCTTCAATAAAATAACCTATAAATAAATCGATATATATATCTCCTGTTGAAACTCGATATTTTAAATAATCAACATGATGATCTAAATTTTTAAATACTTGGTAATTTTTTTGAACTTTTTTACCACCAACATAAACATGAGCTGTTGGTGATTGACAAATACCATGATTAAACAAATAAATCTTTTTACCTATCTTAGTAGTATATTTTCCATTAGCATATTTATTAGCAGGATTTAAGTTACAACTAAAACTTGTATTTTCTTGCATAGTTGTTAAATCATAATCAGTATAACTAAAATGTTTCCAGCCATCAATTAATGATTCTTGGACTAAAATATCATTATACTTTTTTACTAGAAGACTTTTATCTTTTGATATGAAATATTTATTTTCAGTATAGTCTCCATCATGAGAATCATTTAATACTCTTTCTCTTATTTCTATTTGAAATGATTCTTGTTCTGGGTCATACTGAGCTTGATAACTCATAGTTTTTCCATGATTTATATATTCTTCATTATCTAGATATTTTTTTACTATAATTTTTCCACTTCTTAGGGATATAGCAATACTATATAAACATTTATCAGCTTCAGTAACATTCCAGGTTATAAACTTATTTTTGCCTTTACCCATGATAGTTCCTTTTTGTTTTAAGACTTCCTCTATTTTTTCATTTGTTGTTTTTAATACTTCCATTTAATCACTTCCTCTTGAGTATTATACATAATATAATTATTTAAGTCAAAAAAAGAAGCTTAGCTTCTTTTATTTTCGAATTAAGTCTTTACTTAATAGAGTCATAAATATACCTAGACCTAAACATAAAGCAATAAAGCCAACTAAGCTACCTACTACTGGTATTAGTTTTAATATGTATATACCTAAAAGTGATAGAGTTAATAATATATATTTATTAGTGACTTTTTCTTTTAATAATGTATTTCCTAAGTAGTAAGCAGCAGCTATAGTAGATAAATAAATTAAAACTATGTAAGCTACTAAGCTAATTAAACTTAGTGGTATACCTATTACTGTTATTAATAATAAAATTGCTCCGGCTGGTAATGCGATTAGGAATAAGAATCCTTTTCCAACGTTTTTAAAAACATTATCTACTCCTTGTTCAAGTTTTTCAATTTTATTAAATGTTTTACTTTTCCACAATAATAATAAACCGATTAACAATAATGATAAGAATGATGTTAGATGTGTTTTAAAAACATCGGCAAAAGATGGTTTTTCTACTTCTACACCTTTATAAGTTTCTTTATTTCCAACTTGAGCTGTTTCGGCAATATTTATATTAGCAGTATCTGGATATTTTAGGGTACCAGTAATTACTGCTTCATTGCCAATTTTTATGGTATCAGCGGCTACTGTTACATCTCCAGCTATTTCGGAATTAATAGTAACTGTTCCACCAGCTAAATTAGCATTCCTTCCAATATTAGAATCAATTCTTATTGTTTCTCCAGCAGCATATAAATCTCTTATTTCTGATGTTTCTATGGTAATTGTTTGACCAGCTAGAAAAGCATCTTTTGTAACAAGAGACTCTAAATTAATATTTCTTCCAGCGGCAAAAATATGATCTTGATGACTAGCAAGTTTTAAATTATTACCAGCTATGAAACTGGCTCCATTTATTTCTGATGATATTTCAACGTCTCTACCAGCCATGAATGTTGTAGAATCAATGTTCTTTTCAATTAGTAAATCATCACCAGAATAAAAATTATCTGTTCCTTTGGCAAAAACCGGAACACTTACAACAAGTAATAATAAACATAAAAGTATAAATTTCTTTTTCATATATCCTCCTTGAATAAATTATATCATAAAAAAATAAAGTGTTTAACACTTTATTTCAATAAGATTATGAATATTTTTTTCTTTCATACTATTTTCTAAAATAGAGATAGTTGATTAGAATCAGGTAAATCCATTAAGATATTCATGTCTTTCATTTTGTCAATTAAAGTTTGTGATATTTTAGCGCGTTTTTGAACATCTTCAATACTGATAAATTTTCCTTTTTCTCTTTCAGCAACAATATTTTTAGCAACAGTATCACCTAAGCCATCAATGGCATTAAATGGTGGATATATTTCTTTATCATTTTTGACGGTCCAAACTGTAGCTTCACTTTTATATAAATCAACATTTAAAAATTTAATTCCTCGAGCAGTTGCTTCTAAAGCGACCTTTAAGCTTTCTAATTGACCGTTTTCTTTATTCGTTGCTTCATAACCTTTTTCTTGAATGTCCTCAATTCTATTCTTTATTGATTGATATCCTTTAATCATATTTTCAACATCAACATCTGTTGCTTTTGATGAATACCAAGAGGCATAAAAGTATACTGGCATATGGACTTTGTACCATGCTATTCTAAATGCTGAAATAACATATGCGGCAGCATGGGCTTTAGGGAACATATATTTTATCTTGGCACAAGAATTAATAAACCACTCTGGGATATTAGCTTCTTGCATTGTTTTTACGTGAGCTTTCCAAGCATCAACATCTTTACTTGGTTTTCCTTTTCGGACAAACTCCATAATTTTAAAAGCTTCAATTGGTTTAACTCCGTTGTACATTAGATAAACCATAATATCATCACGACAACCAATTGTATCCTTAAAAGGAACAATATTTTTTTCAATTAGTTCTTGAGCATTTCCTAACCAAACGTCAGTTCCATGTGAAAGACCAGAAATTTTTACAAGTTCTCCAAAAGTAGTTGGTTTTGTATCTTCAACTAATTTTATAGTAAAAGGTGTCCCAAATTCTGGAATACCAAGTGTTCCTGTGTTACACATAATTTGCTCTTTTGTTACACCTAGAATATCAGTTGATGTAAAGATGGACATTGTGTCTTTATCATCTAATGGTACTTTTAAAACATCAGTTCCTGATTGGTTTTGAATTAGTCTTAACTGGGTTGGATCAGAGTGCCCTAAAATATCTAGTTTTAAAAGGCACTGATCGATTGAGTGATAATCAAAGTGTGTCGTACGCCATTCAGCTGTTGCATCCTCCGCTGGATACTGATATGGTGTAAAGTCTGATACTTCCATGTAATCAGGAATAACTACTATTCCACCTGGGTGTTGCCCTGTTGTTCTTTTTACACCAGTACAACCCATGGCAAGACGTTCAATCTCAGCTGTACGCATATCTCCTAATTCTTTATCCTCACAATAACCTTTAACAAAACCAAAGGCCGTTTTATCAGCTACTGTACCAATTGTTCCAGCTCGATAGACATTATCTTCACCAAATAAAACTTTAGTATAGGCATGGGCACTTGCTTGATTTAAATCTGAAAAATTCAAATCAATATCAGGTACTTTATCAGCATTGAAACCTAAGAAAGTTGCGAACGGCATGTCTTGTCCATCTTTAATCATTGGGATATGACAATTAGGACATTCTTTATCTGGCAAATCAAATCCCGAAGAGTAATCGGCTCCAAATGGTTTGTTATTTTCATCTTCAAAGATGCTTAATTTACATTTTTCACAACGATAATGAGCAGGAAGTGGATTAACTTCTGTTATTCCCATCATTGTTGCGACAAAGCTTGATCCAACTGAACCACGTGATCCAACTAAATATCCTTCATCATTTGAGTGTTTAACTAGTCTTTGAGAAATTAAATAAATTGGATCAAAGCCACCTCCAATAACTCCACCCAAAACTTTTTTGGTAGCTTTTTCAAGTCCCTCTTCATCGAAGTCCTTATCACTAGTCTTTTTTACATATTCTTTTACAAATTCTTTAACCTTAATTGATCCTTTTAGAATGAGATCATGAAGTTTTTTATGGGCTTTTTTATTAAATTCATCTTGATCTAAATTTTCTTTTTCTAGTTCTTCTTGTATTATTTTAAAAACAATATCACCATATAATTCTGTAGCAATTCGCTCTTCAATTGAATATGGTAGTGGTTCGCCATACCAATCTTTTGCCTTTGTATAGACGAGATCTGTTACTACTACTGGACAATCTAAGTACTCTTTTCCATCATCTGATTTTACTCTTGGTGAGAAAGGAATTCCTCCCGTATCAATAATAACTTCTACTATTTCACACATATCAGCAATTTTATTGGTGTTTTCAACAACTATTTCGTAAGCTTTTTCTGCTCCTAGAAAATCGAAATCATTTAACATTTCATCTGTTGTTCTAAAATGATTTGAGGGAATTTCCTTAATATCACTTTTGGCAAGGGGATGACGTCCTCCACCTGGTACTTTTTGATTAACAATTATTTCGCGATATATTTTATCATCACGTTTAAGATGATGCACATCTCCTGTTGCGACAATAATTTTACCTGCTTCTTCTGTAACGCGAACTATCTTTTCAATATTAGCTGCTAACTCAACTTTTGTTGTAAAATCACTAGTTTGGATTAAATGATCATAGCATTCTAGTGGTTGAACTTCAACATAATCATAAAATCTAATAATATTAGATAATTCATCGTCGCTTTTGGATTTTGCTTCTCTAAATACTTCACTTTCATAGCAACCACTTCCAATTAAAAGCCCTTCTCTATGTTCTTCTATAACACTACGAAGTATTCTTGGAGTTTTGTAAAGATAGGTTGTGTTAGCAAGAGAAATTAACTTAAATAAGTTCTTTAAACCTATTTTATTTTTTACTAAGAGATTTATATGATGAGCACGACCATATTTATGTATTTCTTCCTTAGTTACTAATTTATCTAAATCAGACATTTTATCAATATTACGATTTGATAATTTCTTTAGCATTTTATGGAAGACTAAAGCAGTTCCTTCAGCATCATAATCTCCTCTATGATGGGCAGATTCATCCCAAGGTACTTCATATCTTTTTACTAATGCTGATAGTGAATGCCTAGCATAAGTATTATCTAGTGTTCTTGATAATTCTAGAGTATCAATAACAGGGTTTTTAAATTCTCCTAAATTATATTTTTTATAGGCCATTTCTAAGAATGAGACATCAAACTTAGCATTATGAGCAACCATTGGGCAATCACCAAACCAAGTAATAAATTTCTTGACTGCTGTTTCTTCATTATCTTTATCTTTTAGCATTGCATCTGTTATATTTGTAAGATCTATTATCTTTTGTGGTAATGGACGATTCGGATTAATTAATTCATCATATCTTTCAATAATTTCCCCATCTTTTATTTTTACAGCACCTATTTCAATTATTGAATCAATACCACCAGCATTAAAGCCTGTTGTTTCAAAGTCAAAAACAACAAATGTTTGATCAAGCATAACTTTATTATTAGGCCGTATAACAATATCCACAGAATCATCAATCATGGTTAATTCAGCACCATAAATAGCTTTAAATGGCTCTTCTCCATCTTTTAATTTTTTGTTATAAGAGGTAACCATATTGAAGACATGTGGAAATCCTTGTACGCCATTATGATCTGTTATAGCAACGGCTTTCATACCAAATTTCATTGCTTGGGATACAACATCACATTCATCAATTACACCATCCATTTGACTCATTTTGGTATGACAATGTAATTCCACTCTTTTTACTTCTGAATTATCTTCAACTGTTGTTTCTTTTTTATCTATTTTTAAAATATCACGAGCATTTAAAACTAATTCTTTAGCAAATTGATCATTTTTTGTATATCCTCTTATTTTGTACCAATTACCTACTTTTAATTCTTTGCTAATTCTTTTATATTCTTCATCTTCTCTAACAAAGACTTTACAATAAATGCTATCAGAATAATCTGTAATTTTTAAAGTAATAATTTTAAAATCTGTTTTACTAGATTCAAATAAATCAACACCAAAAACCTTTCCTTCTACGACAACGTTATTATCTTCTCCTATTAAGGTTTTTATCTTTATTGGGTCTTCTTTTATACCTCTTCCGATAACACTATTTTCATCTTTAGCTTCGCGATGGTATTGTTTTTTTTCTGTTTTAGATTGAACTTCTTCCTTTTTTGATATTACTTCTGTTATTACTACTGGTTCTAGTTCACTCTGTATTTCTTCTAATATGTTTTCTTCATGGCGACAAATTACTTCAATATTAAATTCATATCCTAACTTTTTATAGAAACTATTAATTTTAGGAAGACATTTTTCTAGGCGCTCTTTTTCCATTTCATTTGCTGTAACTAATATTAAAAAATCACTTTCATTTTTTAAACATTCTTCATAAATTTCTATGACATGTAAATCTTCTTTTAGTGTTTCTAACAAATAACCATAATATTCTAAATATTTATTATTATCTTTATTTTTAATATCGAATATAAAAGTAATTGAAGAGGCATTTTTATCTAAATTTAGCTTTTT
>JAFRHI010000025.1 GCA_017433415.1 Bacilli bacterium | reverse complement strand
CCAGTATTACTATTATATACACTTTTACCATTTAAACTATCTGGTCTAGCATTTCTTAAATATATTATTTCACAAGTAGGATCTATTTGTTTTACTCTAGCTGATTTACCTTCAGATGAAGGGCCATGTAAGAATACTGCTACTCCACTTTCTATTGCACCTCTAATTATATCTTCTTCACTTACATTATTAAATTTAAAGTTGTATGGATTAATCTGTTTCTTAATACTTGTTTCATCTCTTAATTTTTCTTCTTCAGTCAGACTAGGAATAATATCTTTAGCAAAATAGTTATCCATAAAAAATTTTATATCAGTTTTATCAAAATCGCCTTTGTAATCTTTTTTATTCTTAAATTGTACACCAGAAAATAATAATTTTTTTGTAAGTGCTATATTTGCTTTTTCATCAACTAACCAAGTTATTGGTTCAACACAAACCCAATAAACATTTCCAATTTCAATTTTTCTACCATCTGACAAAACCTCTCCATTACAGTTTGAATCGCCAACAAAACGAATATATTTACTTCCATTATATTCATATTCAGTATGAGTTCTGGCTCTAAAACTTGTATCAGTATCTTGGAAACTAACCGAATCTGTCGTATAATTTTTACCTGTAATTTTTAAACTTCCACTATTATACGCTCTTTCTAAGTCACAAGAATAATTTTCATCAACAATTGTTTGTGGATATTCTCCATATTCTACTTCTTTAATTCCATACCTATCTCTTACTATGCTTGAGGAGATTGATTGAATTAAAGAGTAAGGTAAAACTGGGCGAACACAAGAAGTCCGTGAATTAGCAAAAAGCCAACTGCTATAACCATAATCGCTAATGACATACTCATTGCCATCACAATAAGGTGTTTTTGTAAACCACCAACCAGTTCTATTTTCTCTAGCATCACCTTCAATAATATAATAATCTGATGATACAAAACCGCCTAATAAAATAGCAAAATCAGTTATTGCAGCTTTAGGACCATACTTTTTAAATATATCTAATTGTTTATCTCCAAATACTTGTTCATAATCTAAAAAGGTAAACTCACTCATTTAAATCAATCCCCCTAATAATTTATTTATTTAATAATTTATAATATTAAGAATAACTGTCCAAAAAATGTATGGTATATTATACTACTAATAGTTAATTTTTGCAATTATATTAAATATCTTTATTATAATTTTCAAATAATTTGCTAAACTCTTTTTGTGCTTCTTCCATTTCATTATTAATATTCTTTATTGCACTCTCTATTTCATATTTGTTTCTAAATCTATGCTTTGAATTATTATTTGATAAATAATTCCTTAATATTTCTTTTCTAGTCTGTTTTTTATTATTGAGATAATGTTTTAATACTATCTCTTGAATAATATCATTTGCTATTAATTTATTTATCGTTAGTTTTTGTTCTAATTTCATTATTATAACCTCCTTCTTTTATCATTTCTAAATATCCAATTTCTAGTAATTGAGTCATAGTTTTAGAAATAGAAACTCTATAATAATCAGCCATTAATTTGATTCTATTAAACAACTCTAATGGCAAATATAACTTAAATATTCTCATAATACCTCCAATCTATAATAGGATGAAAACACCCCTAAATCATATAGAATATAAAAAAGCAGGATAAGAAGATAGCACCATAAACTAAAAAAAGCCTTATAAACTAAAGACTTGTTATGGTGCTATTCTTATTTCGTACTTACGAAATTCATCCTACTTTGTAGGTTGATATAAATGATATATTACTATTTATCCTTTATATATATAAGTTTAATATTAATTTTTTTCATCCTATTTTTATAAAATATATAATTTTTATAGGATGATATATCATAATCATCACCTCACTTAAATAAAAAAAGAAGAACAATTTGTCCTTCTTAGATAATTTTTGCTATTTTACTATATTTTATCACTTGACAAATATAAATCATGTAATATGTAATTTATTTTGATGTAAAACAATTTATTTTGATGAATATGTTTTTTTGTTAGAAAAACAAATATCTGCGTTATAATATATATGGTGGTTATATTATGCAAATAAATGAAGAATTACAACAATATATTGAGAAAAATATTTTTCCTAGTTATAGAAAGAATGATTTAGGGCATAATTTAGATCATATTAAATATGTTATAAATAGAAGTTTGAGATTTTCTAATGAAGTTGATGATATCAATTGTGATATGGTTTATGCAATTGCTGCATATCACGATATTGGTCATTATATTGATGCAAAGAATCATGAAAAGATATCTGCTGAAATGCTACTTACTGATAAGAATTTAAAAAATTTTTTTTCAGAAGATGAGATAAAAATTATGTCAGAAGCAGTATATGATCATAGAGCAAGTTTAGAGGGAGAACCTAGGAGTATTTATGGAAAGATAGTTTCTTCTGCTGATAGAGAAACACGGGTTAATATTCAACTCCAGAGAATGTATGAATATAGATTAACTCATTATCCTGATAAATCATTAGAATGGATTATTGAAGATACAAGATTATATATTATAAATAAATTTGGTAAAAAAGGATATGCAATCGAAAAAATGTATTTTGAAGATTTAGATTATAAAAAATTTCTAGAAGATATATCTGTTGTTGCTGAAAACAAAGAAGAATTTAGAAAAAGATTTATGGAAGTAACTGGATTAAATAATAAATAGGAGTAAATGTATGATACATTTGCTTCTTTTGTTAGAAATACGTATATTTATGTTATAATATATAAAAACAAGGAGGTTTGTAATATGGATGCTAAAAATAATAAAGGTCCTACTTTTGTTCAAATTGTTAAAGGGAAACCAGGCCCCAGCTATGAGTATCAACCATCATATGATATACATCCTAGAGCAGATGATGGTTATTATATTGAAGATTATTATGCTTTTAATCACGAGCAGTATTCAGACCTTGGTCCAAGAACAGATGCTGATGAAGTTATTGGTAATTTGTTAATTATCGATGATTTAGATGAATTAGATGATTTTCATGCCAAAATTTTTAAAAAGAAGAAATAATAAACAAAAGTAAATGCATGATATATTTGCTTTTTTTGTAAAAATATCAAGTATTTATGTTATAATATATAAAAACAAGGAGGAAGGGTCATTATGAGCAACATAAGATTTTATAAATCAGGTGGTGATTTTGCACATGTGGAGCATAAAAAGAAAGAAATTAAATTCCAAAAATATATGATTTATTTGAATAGTAAAAAATCCTATTTTGTAAACAAAGATGTAATTCCAGCATTTAGCAGAGATACAATTCCATCATTAATTAGTAAGCAAGATGATGATGTAAAAACATTAGTTAAAAAGAAAAAATGAGAGTAAATGTGTGATACATTTGCTTTTTTGTAAGAAAATCAAATATTTGTGTTATAATATATAACTAGACAGAGGGAGGTTTTGGAATGAATTTAGACATCAAATTAATTAGAGAAGCATTGGTTATAGCATTAGATAATTATAATGGTAAGCCTGTAAATTTATCAAAATTAGGATATACTAAATCAGATATTCAAAGAATACTATTTGATACATATAAAATTCCAATAGATGATGAGAATGGCCACCCTATTAAAAATAAATACGAAATACGAAAAGAATTTTCAAGAGTGTTATATCCGGTATTAAAAAAAATAGATTATAGCAATGTTAGTTTTAATCATTTCAATTGTTGTTGTTTTGATTTTAGCGGACTCATTGGTGTAAAAATAAATCCTCAAAAAATTTTTTTTAAGAGATTAGCAAGTGCTGAATGTGATGGTGTAAGATTTGTTGGTTTTTTTAAAAATGTAGATATAACAAGAACAGATTTTAAAGAATCCATAGGTAAAAAACCTAAACAATTAGTAAAAGATTTAAAAAGAACTAATAATTAAATATAATTTGAATATGTAATTAGAGAGGAAGATATTTTGAAATGATAACACTAAAAATAGAAAATATAACTTCTAAATATGCGAAAAAAAGTGCAAAATTTAATTCTAATATTGCTTTAAGAAAATATCAAAAAAATTTTGGGTTGTATGATGGATATATTGATAATGAACTTCCAGCTTATAAATTTTTATTTGCAATAACAGTGCAATGTAATGATGGTTTTATTCAAAAAATTAAATTTGGTTATAAAGATAATTATGATTTTGATCATGCACCAGATATAATAGGTGGTAGACTTCAAGATTCTGCTGTTAATGAAGCAATATATAATTTTTGTAATGTTTATGGTAAAGATTTATTTGATGGAGTAGATATATTGGAACTTGTTAAAAATGATGAAATGAATTTTTTAAATTATCAAGGGGCTAATGAGAATAAAACACTAAAAAGAATAAATAACAAATTGAGGTAAATGTGTGATACATTTGCTTTTTTTTGTTAGAAAATCTAATATCTGTGTTATAATATATAACTAGACAGATGGAGGTTTTGAAATGAAAAAAAATGAGTTAAAAAAAATAATTAGTCAAATAAAAAAGTATAGTTTGGAAAAAGCATTTGATACACCTAAAGATTTTGATGAATGGTTAAATGGGTTAAATGCTAAACAAATTAACAACTTTAATAGTTTAATGGTGGACCCAAACGAAATACAATTTCCTTTATATTTTTTGATTGATGAAAATTTATTAAATTGTGATGATTATCCTGATAGAATTAATGCAATGTCTAAACTTAAAAATGCTGATGGTTGGTATCATCTTTTTGATAGACTATGTTCCCCTAATTTCTTAAATAGTAAAAATTATTATGAAGATATGGAAATGATAAGTAAAGCACCTAGTGCACAACATCCTTTGTGGATAGTTAATAAAGACGCTTTTATAAATAGTCCATATCATAAAGAAGATTTAAAACTTATAATAGAAGGAAAAGATACCCCAAAAGAAAATGGTAATGAATTAGACTGGCTTGTAAAAGAAGCATTAACTGTGGTTGCTGGTAATGCCGATTCAATTAATAGTCCATACCATCAAAACGATATGCAGTTAATTGCGCATTCAGGTAGTGAATGTCTACAAATGAGTCATTCTTATCCAGAAAGTAGTTTAAACAATCTTGCAACTAATAGTGTTTCATTAAAAGATAAATATCATTTAGAAAATATGCAGATATTAGCCCAAAAGCCTAATGCAGCAGAATATCTATATGAATTAATGACTAATCCAGAAATTATTAAAGGAAAATATTATAGAAATGAAGTAAATGCTTTAGTTACTTCTAAGAGTTCAATTACAGCAATGGCAATGTATTTTTATATTTTAAATCCAGATGAATTTGAGTCAAGAAGAATGTCAAATGATTATCTTGATCAACTTTGGGATTTAGGATTAGATTTTAAGGATACTATGGAAATTAGAAGAAAAAATAGTATTAAAGGTAGCACTAATCCAAATTATTTGCAATACCTAGCATTATTAAATCAAATTGATGATAAATATGTGTTATTTGTTGAATCACTTTTGTCAAATAAAGCTTTTGCTAGTAGTCAATATTGTGACTATGATTTAAATGTATTACTTTCTATACAAGATAAAGATATTTTCTTAGATCTATATAGATTCATGTCTTATGAAATATCATTAAATGGAAGCCATCACATTAAAGATTTAGATATTATAAGCAAAACAGATAATAAAGAATTAAGAAAGTGGTTAATATCTAAAGCGATAAATGAAAATAGTATAAATAGTTGCTATCATGATTATGACATGGAATACATATCAAAATTAGATTTAGATAATACTGATAGAGAAATTCTCAAATCAATGCATTATTACCTTTTTGTTCCTAATGGAATTAATCATCCTAATCATATTGAAAGACTTGAAAAACTATCAAGAGGCGAAACTATACAAAGTGAAGATACAATTTTAAGTCATTTAGATTATTTAGAAAACAATCCAGATAATGTTGCAGTTTCTGCTGAAGAAAATCCAAAGGTTTTATCAAGAATCAGACAAATGTTTAGGGGAAAATAAATTTTATATATTATCTTTTCAATAGTAAAAGACTAATAAGAGTAAATGTGTGATACATTTGCTTTTTTTGTTAGAAAGTCAAATATTTGTGTTATAATATATAAAAACAAGGAGGGTTCGTATGGCTGAGAGTATAGTAAAGTTTATAAATGGAGAAGCTAATCCTAGAGTTATAAGTGGGCAAAATAGAATTGACAATTATGATACTAATACGATAGATGAAAAAAAACCAAAAGTACTAGTAAAAAAAAGAATTTTAACTAATAATCGCGAAAATAATATAAAAACTGCATATTATTGTAATCACGAGCAGTATTCAGATCTTGGACCTAGAAAAGACGCTGATAAGGTCTTTTGTGGTAAAATAGTTACTGAAGATTTATAATAACTAATATCTGTGTTATAATATATGACTAGACGGGAGGTTTGTTTATGAATAAAGGATATGTTGAAATTGGAGATATAGTAATAATTAGTGATGAAGATGGTAATCATACTCAATCTGAATATTATGATAATTTAGATCAAGTATTAGTTCAAGAAAATGTAATTGAAGAAATGGAAGGAAGAATTCAAGAATTAAGAAAGGAAAGTAAAAACTATCCTTTGGTAAAGAAAAAATACACTCCGTATCTAATTTACTCTGCAGTAGCAGCTGTATTAGTCACACCTATTATTATAGGGATTTTAACTGGAACTAATCCTTATTTAGAAAGTGTTGATACGGTTTATGGTACCGTTAATGAAGCTTTATTTCATTCTTTAGCTGTTGGAGCTATTGGGTTACCATTTACGTCATTATTAACTATACCTGATTACTTTAATTATAAAGAGAGAGTTAAAAAAGGAAAAGGTATTAATAGTGAACTTGAATTTCTCAAAAAGCAAGTTGAAAAAGAAAAGGAAATTTTAACTAGTCTTAAAAAACATAAAACTAAAGATAATTTGAGTACAGAAATTTTATCCAAAAAAGTTGATGATTTACAAGAGTTAAAGGCATTAAGAGAAAAATTAGTATTATTTTATGATTTAGGTAGTAATGAAAAAAAATATTATCGCTATTATCAGCAAGGGAAACTAGATGAAAAATTACATGAACAATATAAAACTGTAGATGTTGATATGGTAAAAGAGCATTTACAAGAAGCTGGTCCAACATTGGTAAAAAAAAGAACAAATAATATGTAAGAGTAAATATGTATTGTATTTGCTCTTTTCTTTTTTATAAAAACAGCATTTATTCCTAAATAAATGCTATTTTAGACACTTTAATAATTAATTTAATAATTATACTAAGCAATTATTTTATTTGAATATAGTAGTCTAAATACCCAATTAAATTATATAATGGTAAGTAAACCTTTCTCCTCCGGCATTTATGTGATTGGATACTAGTATTGTATTAGGACTATTATTATAGAGGCTTAATACTTTTTTTATTCTGTCTGCTTTTGGTAAATACGTATCATCATCACGAGTTAGAACGGATGGAATACCAAGTTCTTGAAGTCTTTTATACATATATTTACTTGCTTGTAATGTTAGGTCTTTTTCTAGTAAATTATTACCAACTGCCCCACTATCAATGCCACCGTGACCACTATCGACAATTATGCCTACTAAATTATTCATCTAATCACCTATATTATAATATGTATTAGATTTTTCTTTGTTAAAAATATATTAATTTTTTCTTTATTTCTTACTATTGGATATGCTATACTTTTATCATAGGAGATGGTTTAATGAGTAAGAAAAATAGAAAGTTAATTGGAGTAATGACCTTTGTTGTATGTTTATCATTACTAAATATTGTATTAACTCTTAGTTTAAATAATAGTTATGCCGCTGATACATCAGAAATTGATAGTTCTGGTTATCCGACAAATAATTTTTCAGCAAGTTCAGCAACTCAAAAAAATTATGTTCAAGAAGCTTTAACTACATCTGGGCAAACATCAGTATATAGTGATAATTTTAAGGTTTCATTAGCTTTTGTAGCTAATACTACTACACCACTTTATAGCTTAATGAAGAATGCTGATATGCCAGGTACTACGGAAACTCTTTCAGTTAGCGGTGATGGGGCACCTACTACTATAAGTGATCCAGGTCTTCTTTATATCCTTGGACATGGTTATAATACTACAAATTCTAATTATAATATTTTTTCAACTAACACTTATGGAGCTGTTACTGACAATCAAATTAAGCAATATGTAACTCAAGTTGCTATTTGGTTATATGTATATGAAAATATGAATAAGTTTAATACCTATTGTCAACATCAAGAGCAATGTGTTTTTACAGATAATTCTGGTACTTCAGTTACTGCTAGTGACATTAAATCTTTTATTAATACGGTTGGTAACACAAATGGTTATAATTATCTAAAATATATTGTTGATTTAGTTAATACTGCTAACAGTTATACTGGAGCAGAAACTTCATCTATTGCATCACTATCAACTACAAAACCTAGATATCAAGTTGATTCTAATGCAACTTTAACTACTGATGCTATTACTCCTGCAGTAACAGGAAATGAAGATAATTTTATGTATTTTACAGCAAGGGTAGATGATCCAAATAATTATGGGGCATATCTTGCTGATAGCAACAATAATCGTCTTACTAATGGATCTGTTGTTACCTCATTTAAAGTCGTTGTTCCTTTAAGAGAAAATACTGATGGAATGGATTTAAGAAGTGTTAAAGTTACTGTTACTGGTAATTTTATAAAAGAAGAAGGAAAAGCCTATCATGTAACTAGTTCTACAGCTCAGGAATTAGTTGCTGGTAAAGGACCATTAATCAAACTAAATGCTGATGAAACTGCTAAAATTGATAGATTTTCTGATGTGTTATTAGGATATGTTCCAAAAGAAATACTTTCTACTGATTTTTCACTATATAACTTTACTAAAATAAGTAAAATTGATGTTACTAATAGTCAGGAATTACCTGGTGCACATTTAGTTATTAAAAAGAATAATGACGTTGTTGAAGAATGGGATTCTACAACTACTCCACATTATATACATCTAAATGATGGCACTTATCAATTATGCGAAACAATAGCTCCTTCTACACACCAATTAAATACAGAATGTATTACCTTTACTGTTGATGGTTCTACTATTAAGACTGTCGTAATGGAAAATGCTCCAGTAGAAGATACATTGGCTTTAAGTAATAGTCTATTTAAATATATTGGATTATTACTAGTAGTCGTTGGTGTTGGTGGTTTAGGAATTGTTTATTTAAAAAAAGCTCAAAGTAAAGCTTAAAAAAAGAGTTCTGTTAATCAGAACTCTTTAATTTTACTTTAGTTTTTTGTTCTTTATTATTTCTTAAGTATGTTATTTCTATTGTTTCACCTACTTGATGTTGATATAGTTCATACTTTAAGTAACCTGTGTTTTTAATTTTTGTATCATTAATTTTAGTAATTATATCATCTTTTTTCAGATCAGAATCAGCAACACTGCTGTTTTCTTTTATTTCAACTACTACAACACCTTCTAGTTCAGCATCTGAATCGGTTACGTTAGACATTTTTATTCCTAATGTTGGCCACTCTTTTTCTTTACCTTTTTCTAATAACTCGACATGTTTAATAGCATCTTCAATTGGAATGGCAAATCCTATGCCTTCAATATCATTATCTACTAATTTCATTGAACAAATTCCAATAACTTCACCATTAGTATTTAATAATGGACCTCCGCTATTACCCGGATTAATAGCAGCATCTACTTGTAATACTTTCATTATCCATTCACTTGATGATACTGATGTTTCTACCATTCTATCTTTTCCTGATAAAATACCAGCTGTGACACTTCCCCTATAATCTTCTCCAACAGGTGTACCTATTGTAAAAACAGTATCACCTAACTCCATGTTTTCACTACTACCTATAGTAGCAACTAAACTTATATATTTTTTTTCAATTCTAAGAACTGCTAAATCAAGATAAGCATCTTTTCCTAAGAGTTTGGCATTTATTTCTTCTCCACTAGGTAGAATTGTTATTACTTTACTTGCAGACGTTACAATATGCTCATTTGTTAAAATATAGGCATATTTAGAGTCAGTTTTATAAACAAATCCTGTTCCTGTCTCTGATAATACTGAACCATCATAGCTTTTGATTACGACAACAGCATCATAGATCTTTTTTACAGCTGGGGCTAGGGATGATTTATCATATATAGTTGTTTTTTCCCTAGTAGTTAAATTATTATAATTAGTCTTTTTTAATACTAAATCTCTAAAATCTAATATCAATAAAGTTATGATTACTCCAAGGATAAATGGGATGATTTGTTTTTTTATATTTTTTTTATTCATAGGAGTTTTTACTCCTTTCAATATTTGCTAAATCACTCCAATTCTTTGGAAATCCCATTCTATTTAGAATATCATCTATCTTGATTGTTGATAAGTTATAATTTAGGGTATTGATGATATTACTGATTTCAAATGTCATATTCTTAAATTCATCATTCTTTAACATTTGCTTCATAATTATTATTAAAGCAAATAAATCTTGTTTGCCATAAATGTATTCATCATCTTCGCGTTTCACTTTTAGTAGTTGATGATATACTGTATCATCAATAGCTTTTTGGGTGCGATTTTCATAGAGAATATCTTCATGAGCACATAAATTTCTATAATTAGCTAGGATTGGAAGATATACTATTAAGTTTTCTACATCAATATCATATATCTTAGCAATATCTTTTTGATCTTCTAATTTTAGTATTGTGTACATTTCGCTTACAATACCAAATGATAATACTTTTACTAAAATCCAGAGTGGAATATAACCATAGTTTGAGACATAGTGCATAGTAGCAGTATGTTGTGAACCATTAACTCTTATTTGTCTTTTCATTTTTTTTAACAAGTCACTTAATTGAGCTTGTTTTTCCGGAACTCTAGTAAAGTTTTTCTCCTTTAAATAGTCTTTTTCACGATAACCATACTTTTTTGATAATTGATATGAGATTATTGATTTTAGATTGTTTTCTATTACTAATAAGTATTTGAAAATTACATTTCTAGTAGATCTATCAAATAAGAATAAACTATACATTTCTTCAAATGTTGTGCCTTTTTTAAATACTCTCTCTGTCTCAGATTTTAAAAATAGATGACGATAACCATTAAGGAAAAAATAATTTTCTCTTAGTAGAACTTCTTTAGTATAGTTTTCATCATTTATTATCATTCCTTTATGTCTTAGTATTTCAATTTGTTCTTCTAATGTCTTAAATTGTTTTTCTATCATAGTATCACCTATTATAAATTATAACATACTATTAAATTATTAGTATAAAATAATTATATTTATGTGGTATAATTTATTTAGATGGTTATTTAGGGGGAGGAATATAATATGCCAGCAACAGTTACTCATGCTTATTTTGCAAAAGATGTTATTGATATTTTACCAGAAAGTATTAGAAATTCTTTAAATAATAAGAGATGTATGATGTTTTCACAAAGTACTGATAGTTTGATGTTTTATAATTTATTTTCTATTTTTCCTGGTAGAAAGATTAGAAAGTTCTATGAGTATTTTCATAATAATAAATCACAAGAATACTTTATTAATTTATTAGGCTATGTTAGGGATAATAAATTATTTGATGATGATGTATTTTCTTTTATAGTTGGATTTATATGTCATTATGCTCTTGATTCTACGCTTCATCCATATATTATATATAAAACTGGTGTTTTTAAGAAGAATTATCCTAGTACATATAAGTATAATAATGCTCATCATTTTATGGAAACATTTATTGATAATGACATGATTAGCCGTAGAACTAATATTAATCCTTATAAGTTTAAAATTAATAAATTTTGT
Source organism: Bacilli bacterium (assembly GCA_017433415.1). Classification (GTDB taxonomy): domain Bacteria; phylum Bacillota_I; class Bacilli_A; order RF39; family UBA660; genus UBA3789. The sequence goes on along the minus strand of JAFRHI010000025.1, from coordinate 13,018 downwards.
TTTGATACTTCTAAGTTCTCACCAGAATTAAAAGAAGTAATTGATAATAGTTTTTATGAAACCTTTGACATCGATAATATGAGTAGAATTTATCGTAGATCTTTAAAACAGATGAAGCGCTCTTTGAGATGTTTTAGAAGAGATCCTTATGGAATTAAGAAATTTTTCTATATGCTTTTTGATACTTTTACACCTAGGAAGTGGTATCGCTTTGAACCAGTTAGTTATCATTATCCATTAGTTGATAAACATAATTACTTAAATAGTGACAATAGTCTTTGGAGAAATCCTACTACTTATGATATGACGAGTAATGAATCTTTTGTTGATTTATATTTAAAAGCTGTTAAGCTAGCAAAAGTTTTGGTATGTGCTAGTTTCGATTATCTTGATGGGAAAGATATAGATTTAAAAAAGATTTTTAATAATAATAGTTATGTAACTGGTCTTAACTGTAATTTAGACAAAGAGTTAAAGTATTTTGAATTTTAATTATTTTTGTAAACACAAAAGAACTTTCTTAATGAAAGTTCTTTTGTGCTATTATTAAATCATTTAATGCTATATCAGCATCTTTATTCATCTCAACTGTATTTTCAAGGAATTTTGAATATCCTTCAACGGTTGCGGCAAAATCAACTAAATCTTGAATATTTCTATTCTGAGCAAGTTTTTCTACTATTTCAGCTTGTTTTTTTAATTCTGCTGCGATAGCAATTATATCTTCATATTTTAATTTATCAATCATTTCCTAGGGCCTCCGGTTTTGCTTCTGGAGTTGCAGGATTTTTAAATGTTGCTGCGTAGTTAGCAACTGCCTGCCTATATTCATTAATTGATTCAATATAGTTTAAATTATCTTGACTACTCCATCCAGCTTGTAATTTTGCTAGATAATCAAATATCTTATTAATTGCCGTAACATATTCATTATATTCTGACATAACTGCCTCCTTAAATTAAGATGATTCTTGATCCATTTTTTAAATTAGTATCTCTTACAGTACTATTTACATCATAGCATAAACCATTTTCTTTACTATAAAAATTACTTTCTTTTTTTGGGACATAAGCATTATCTGTTAATTCAACTAATGCATCTTCAATTAGTTTTTTTACTGTTCCAATTTTTTTATTAACTGGTATAAATAGATCATACTTTTTTTCAATTAGTGGAATTTCCAATTCAATTAAAATCTTATTTTTATTCATATTATCACCTATTCATCAGACATTAATTTTATAAGAACTGCCTTTCCCTTCTTTATAGTATAGCCAAATCCTGGTGGTATTTCTTCGCGTAAAAGTCTTGAATTTGTTGTTACTTTCAATGTAAATTGATTTCCAATTCCGTTTCCTAACCAAACTCCTTCAGATAAATCAGCATTATTTTTATACCATACTTCAAAAGCCATATTTTTTATAGAATCAATTGTATCAATTATTATGAATCTAATATTACCTTTTTTCTTACTCTCATCTATCAATTGGACAAAAGATCCTTTTTCTATACTACTTAATTTATTTAATAATGATCCAATATTTAATACACAGCATATTACTGTTTTTTCTGGATTAGGATTATTAAATTCTTCATTTAATTTATCTATACTTGCATAGCATGTATCTGTACTATATGTAGTTCTCTCATAATTAAAATCATTTAGAACTGTACTAGTATCAAATATAATACATTCACTATTTGGTACACTTAAGATATTTTTTATAAATCCTTTGATAAATCCTGGTTCAGAACTTATATCTTCACCTGTTATATTAGTAATATATTTATCTTTTAAATTGATAGTAGAAATTTCTAAGCTTTCTTTTTCTATTCCTACTGGAATACTATTTAATTGTCCTAGAGCATCCATTATAAATTCTTGATTTACAACTTCTGGTAGAATTGGAATTTTAGGTGCTCTATAATTACAGATTGCATCTAATTTTGTACTTATTACTTTTAGATAATCTGTCATTTTTTCTTCTTTATATGCATACGCTGTTTGAAATTCATATATACCATCTAAAAGTATTAAACCTCGACCATAAATCTTTGATGGTTCTTTTTTTCTTACTCCTGGTATTACGGATGCATAATCCATAGGGTCATTAAATTGTAGTACTATGTTCTGTTTAAAATTCTGTCTTAGACGATATCTTACTGTGTTTGGTCCATTTGTTGTAAAGATAAACATTACACCATATTTTAAACAGTCTCTAGTCATTTGACCCATTATTTCTTCATATTGTTCATATGTTTCTACAAATGCTTCGACATTATTTATGATAATTACGATTAATGGTATTTGTTTTCCACCATGACTTATATAAAAGTCAAACGAACCATTATAATCAACAAATATCTTTTTTCTTTCTTCAATTATTGCCGCTATCATTTTAAATAGATTATCTATTTTTTCTGAGTCTGTTGATAAAATAACTTCACCTACATGAGGAGCTGATTTGAACATTCTCAATGTTTCAGCACCAAAATCTAGGATATAGAAATTAACTTCTTTAGAACTATGCATTGAAATTGTAGAATAAATGATACTAGATAGCATTAATTCTTTACCACTACCTGCAGAACCAAATATTATTGTATTTCCTCCATTGGATAAAGATATTTTTAGAATATTTTGTGATTGATTATCTGGATCATCATATTCTCCAATTATAGGTTCAATTACATTTGTTGTTGGCTTATAATTATATTTTTTCTTTAAATCATCTACATAAATAATATCAGGGATTCTATTTAACCATAATTGCTCTACTGATATTGCTTCCTTATTTGCCTGTTCAATTATGTATTTAATTATATTTGATATTTCTTCTCCTTTTGACTGAACTACAACTTCATTTTGTTTAGTGTCTAAGGATTTAATTGTTGCGCCGACGTTATCAACAATTGTTATTGATTGATCAACTTTTTTCTTTCTTTTTTCTGTTGGATAATACTGTGCTCCTGCCCATGAAGCTTGTCCTTGAGCAAATAATTCGTTATATCCAACTTGAAGATAAAAGCGACCTGTTGTTTTTAATTCTGCAGCATCGGGACATTTAATCATATCCATACTATCAGATTTGTCTTGAACTCTTAAACAAACTCTAAATTTTGAGTTTGACCAAATCTGGTCATTTACTACACCACTTGGTTTTTGAGTTGCTAAAATAAGGTGGACACCAAGTGAACGTCCAATACGAGCAGTTGATATTAATTGTTCCATGAATTCAGGGCGTTGATCTTTTAATTCAGCAAACTCATCACTAATTATAAATAAGTGTGATACTGGTTTTTCAACTAATCCTCGACGATATAGACTTTGATACTTATAGATATCAATAGTACTTTCATCAAGTTTATCACGTGCTTCATTAAATGTTCTCTGACGTTTACGTAACTCACTTTGAATTGATGCTAAAGATCTGTTCATTTCAACAGTATCTAAGTTTGTTATTGTTCCAGCTAAATGTGGTAATTTTATTCCTGTTTCTTTATTTTCAAAAGCTCCTGTTAAGCCACCACCTTTATAGTCAATAAGTACAAACTGAACTTCATTAGGATGATAGTTTAAAGCCATTGATAAGATATAAGTAATAATAAATTCTGATTTACCAGAACCAGTCATTCCAGCAATTAATCCATGTGGTCCATGAGCTTTTTCATGAAGATCTAGTTTGAATAATTCATGAGATTTATCAAGACCAATTGGAGCTTGTAAAGATTTTGTTGGATCATTGTTTTTCCAACGATTTAGGACATTTAATTGATCAACCATTCCGACATTGTACATTTCAAGGAATGAAACACTAGATGGAAGTGATCTACTTTCTTTAGCAATATCGATTGGAATATTAGCTAGAATTTGACAACATTCAGTCATATTTAGAGTTGGATCAAAATCTTCAGTAAACTCTTTTTGTTTATTAGCAACTAATTCACTTTCAAATAGTCCAGATTTCTTATCTCCAACACTAATAAATGTTTTACATTCATTTGGAATATTTACTAATCTTGGACTTATTACTACTAAACTAAATCCATAGTTTACTGGCATATCCTCAATATCTTTAAGTAGTTCTAGATCTCTTACTAATTTGTAATCATCTGTTATTACTACATAATATGGTTTATATTTATGATAGTCAGCATTGCTTGGCTCCATTTTTCCATTATTATCTGTAAATCGGCGAGCTTGCATTTCTTTTTCTAATTCTAATGATATTTCTTTTGCTTCATCAAGGTTTGTTGCGAAATATCTATTTTTCTTATTATTACTCCAGTTATGAGGAGCTATTTTTAAATATTCCCAATTTGGGGCTCCTTGTTCATTTGTTAATAAAACTATTTTTAAGTCTTCATAGCTATGATACGCTAACATTTGAAGTACTAAACCATCTAAAAACATTTTTTTGTTGTTACTTTTACCAATTATAGCAATAATGTTTTTTTGAATTAGATTTACTGATACTGGTACATTTTCTAATACTTTAGATGCTGCACCTACTTTATATACTTCATTTAAAAGTTTATCATCTTTTAGGGAAAAGTGTTCTTCTGGGATATTAATCTTTCCTCTTAGTTCTGTTGAACCAACACCAAGACGAAGATCAAGGAAATCTTCTTGATCAAGTTCTCTTTCCCATAAATTTCTTTTTTTCTGATATACAATATCTTTTGTTTCTGATAGTGGTAGATAATTATCAATTAAAATCTGACGTTGAATTTTCATTTCTGTTAGAATTTTTTCTTTTTTCTCTTCTAGATATTTTAAATATTTTGTTTCTCTTTCAGCAGCTGCTTTTTTCTGTTGCTTTTTCTGATGAATTCTTTGTAGATTTGGCCAAACTAACATTGTAGCAACCATTGCTCCTGACATTAATAAAGATGGTAGAGCTGTTCCTATATCTACTGATCCATTAATAACACCCATTAAGCTGCTATAACCCATTGACATTGACATCATAGCCATTGTTAACATAGGTCCTATAGTGAAAATAGCTGGTGTTTTTTCTTCATCAGCTTGAGCTGGTGGTGGATCAATTGTAATAATAGCTTCTTCAATTCCCGTCTTAAATCTTGGTGCTCTATAAAAATAATCTTCTTCTTTATAGAACTCGATTGCTTCTTCATCTGGGTTATCAAATTCTGTTTGATTTTGAATTAATGGTGCTACTGTTTGAAAAGTTTCATTACTGATTCTTAAACTACTACCAATATTGTTGATGATTAATGTATCTTTCATTACTACAATTTTTAAGCCCATGATAAAAATTATGTCACCATATTCTAGCTCTTTAGTAGTAATAGCCATATTATTGACATATGTTCCATATTTACTATTTAAATCTTGAATAACCCACTTGCTATCGGTATATATTAATCTAGCTTGTTGACGAGATACAAGGGGATAATTATAAAATATTGGGCTTCTATTGTCACTACCTATTATTATTTCACGTTGATCTGTTACTTTTAGTTTAAAAACTTCTTTATCAACTGTTGGGGAACAATATAAAATTACATATTCATTTTCAGTATTTATTTTCAAAAAGTAAAGACTATAATCCTTTAAGATTGCTGTTTCAACTTCACTTTCTCCAGACATTATTCGTGTCTCAAAGTCACTCTTTATTTTCCATTCACCATTTGATTCTTCAACATTTATTAAGTTTCTAGCATTACCTAAAGAATCTGTATCAGTTATCCAGTAATTACCTTCTATCTTATTTGGTAAAAAGAAATTATGAATTTTATTCTTCTTTATCAATCTAACAATCATTAAGAAGCACCCCGTATTATTCCAATTATATAAATATTATACATTTTTTTATTGTGTTTTACAACATAATTTTTAGTGATTTTTTATATATTTTATAACTGTTTAGAAAAATACGCATATTTTATAATGGTGATACACTTGTCTACTTTCTTTTTGAATTTAAATCCTATTTGGCAATCTTTGTTTGCCGGATCTATTACTTTTTTAGCTACTGCACTTGGAGCTGCTATGGTTTTGTTTTTTAAGGATATAAACAAAATAATTATGGATATTATGTTAGCAATAGCTGCTGGTATTATGTTAGCTGCATCATTCTTTTCTCTTTTAAAACCGGCTATTGAAATAGCACTTAACTATGAAACTATAGTATGGCTTGTTATTTCATTAGGATTCATGTCTGGTGGAATCACATTACTTATTGGCAACATCATACTTGATAAAATTTATTCTAAGAAAATTTCTAATAGTAAAATAAGTTTTAAGCGTTGTGTAATGCTTTTTATTGCTATAACACTACATAACATACCAGAAGGATTGGTCGTTGGTGTTGCTTTTGGAGCAATATTATATGGGTTGAAAAGCGCTGATTTAATAGCCGCACTTAGTTTAACAGTAGGCATAGCTATTCAGAATTTTCCAGAAGGAGGAGCCATAAGTTTACCACTAAGACGAGATGGATTAAGTCGATGGAAATCTTTTGTTTTTGGGACTATTAGTGGTATAGTTGAACCTATAGCAGCTGTTTTAGGAGCTCTTTTAGTAATAAAAATTCAGTCATTATTGCCTTTTATTATGTCTTTTACAGCAGGAGCAATGATTTTTGTAATAATAATGGAATTAATTCCGGAAAGTCAAAATAATAAATATCCTGGTATTGTTGCTATCACAACAATGATAGGGTTTTCAATGATGATGATATTAGAACTTGTATTATAAAATATCCACAGTTTTTGTGGATATTTTTATGATTGATTACTTTTTTTTCTTAATTCACTATATGATAATATTTTCCCTTCAAATGTTTTATAAATTGAATCTGCCCCTAAAAAAGAGAATAATCCAATCCAAAAACTACTTATAAAAGATATTTTGGTGAATGTTAGACAAAATATTACTGAGAATACTATATTAACTATTAAGGAATAAATAACTAAGTATTTAGAACTTTTAAATAGTATCTTGGTTTTCTGGATAAATGTACAATTTATTGTACTAAAAAACATTGAAATTATAAGTAAGTTCTTGATATATTCAAAATTAATCATTTTAATTCCTCCTATACTATATTATGTATTTCTAAGTATTTTTTGTTTAATAAAAAAATCACATTAAATATGTGATTTTATTAATTATCTTTTTTTATTTTTTTCCCATATGGCTCTAACTGCCTTTAGTGATAATGTTGATAGAAGAAAGCCAATTACAGGTATTAAAGAACTTAAAAGTATATTATTATAATTTCTAACTATATAAGAGTATATTAGTACAATAATATATGTTAAAACCATTATGCATAGACGTCTAACCCAACTGGTTTCCCATGCTTTATCAAGTTCTACTCTTTTGTTGCGTTCTTTTATTTTTTCTAACTCTTTTTCAATATTCATATGTTCACCTCATTAAAAATAAAATAATTCTTCAAATTTCATATCTAGTGCTATTGCTAGAACTAGTGCTAGCTTAGCTGTTGGTTCATACTGTCCTGTTTCAAGAGAACTTATAGTGTTTCTAGATACACCAACCATAGTTGCCAGCTCCTGCTGAGATATTTTTCTTTCAGCCCGTACTTCCTTTAATTTGTTTTTTAATATTAATTCTTTTTTCATTACTACACAACCTTAAAGTATTCTAAAACTAACATGATTGTTAGTAAACCCCAAACTGCAGAAGTAAATATATTTAATTTCCTTCTGTGCGCAATTTCTATTGCTTTATAACCATATAATACTGCATTATAAATTGTAATAATAGAATAAAACGCAGGATTTGATCCTTTTCCACTAACTATTTCATAAGTAAAAAATACACAGGCAAGTAATAGCATTGATACTCCAGCATAGTTAGCACCTTTTGATTCAATTTGCACTGCATACATATCTTTATTTTTGTTTTCTTTTTTACTAGCTTCTAATATTTCTTCTTTTTTCATAAATCCTCCACGCCAAGGTTACTTGGCAAATATAATATAGCATATGCAAAGTATACTTGTCAATCTATTTTTTTATCCAATACCTCCTGGTTATGAATTTTTCACCACGATCTTCATTTTCAACTTTGTTTTCTAATACACCACCATTAGCTTCAATTATTTTATATGAACCAATATTGTCATCATCACAAGTAATTAAAATATTATCTTCTTCTATAAGGCCTTGATATTGATTTAACCCTATTCGCAACAATTCTTTTCCATAGCCCTTTTTCCAATATTTAGGATTTATACCATATCCAATATGACCACCATATCTAAGTAACTTTTCTGTTAATCTAATTCTAATTTGTATAACTCCGATTAATTTGTCACCATCTACTGCAAAAAAATCATAGGAAGGTACATATTCATATGGTAATTTTGATTGATCTCGATTATCTTTTAAATATTGAATAATATCTTTTTCTTCTGGATTTAGAAACATCATATCATGTTTTTTTAAGTTACCTGATTCCATTTCTTTTACTGAATAAATATAAGCTTCTTGATATTGATCTAAATATTTTTTATCTGGTTCTATCAGTTTCAACATGTTTTCACTCCTAATTTGTTCATAGACATTTTTATAATTATATCATAAATCATCTGTTTTTTATTATCAGTGCATTACTTTTAGAATTTTTATTTCTTGCAAAAAAAGTTCGTATATACGAACTTTCCAAAATACATTTTAACTCTTACTAAATTAGCTTCCTTTATTTATGGGGCTTTGCGGGGCTTTTGTAGCCTACGTGTCGCCTACATAACAAGTCTTATGCGTTCTTAGCAGTATCTTAGTAATTTTTTACATATTTTTAAAATCTTTTGAGTGATTTTCTTAAAGCATTATATCTATATGTATTATCTAGTTCTTCACCCTTTAATTCATTAAATGCTACATCAGTTCCATTTAAAATGAATACTGAATAAAAATATGGTTTTTTTAACTCTCCAATAATTTCTTTTGCTATTATTCCTTCACTTACACCTACTTCTTGATGATAATCACCATTAGGCATTATAGTAGTTACACAGCATTTGTATTGTGCTTTTCTGTTTTCCTCTTCACTTAGATTTCTAAGTAGTTTTATAACACATTGATATTTTGGTAAACTTGGGTCTTTAGATAGTTCATCATCAGCGTATCTAGCTGTATACACTCCCGGTTCTCCATTTAAAGAATCAACAAATAATCCAGAATCATCTGTTATGATTGGATATTCAATATTATGATCTTTGCAAAAAGCTGATATAGCTTGGGCTTTAATTAGTGAGTTTTCTTCAATAGTGGAACCAGTTTCTTCAATTTCTCCTCTATCCCAGGCGATATCTTCCATGCCAATCACTTCAATATTTAACTCCATTTCATCAATTATATTTTGTAAGTCTTGTACTTTTCTTTTATTTGTAGTACCAAAAATTATTTTCATAAGTTTCTCCTAATTTCCTTTGATTTTTTATAATTCTTTTATCATTGTATGCATTCTTGAATGATAATCTTGTTTAGTATAAAAATTTATTCCATTTTCATTGTAAGCAAATACATCTACTAATATATATTCACAACCAACAGATTTAAAATAGTTTTCCATTTTATCTATCAGTGATTGACCTATACCATTACTTCTTGTTTTTGAGGTAACTATTAATTCTGTAATTTTTCCTTCTTTTGGACATTTATAATCTAAATAATCATATTCGCTAAACTTTATTATAGTTCCCATGATTAGACCAAGGACTTTATTATTTTCTACTGCTAAAAAACATTTACCATTATTATTATTTACTTCTTCCAAATCTAATAAAGCCATTTTTTCATGATATTCAGGATGGACATGGTCTAATTGATCTTTATCTATTTCTACAATATATTCTTCTAATTCAACAAGTAAGTTTCTGACATCTTCTAAATATTTTCCTTCGTATTCTATTATTTGCATAATTATTCACCTATAGATAGTATAACATTTATATATATTTTTAGGTATTATTAAGCATAGAATAAAGTCCGAACAATCGGGCTTTCCAATAAGTATATTAACTCTTTATAAATTAGCTTTCCTGCATTTATAGGGCTTTATGGGGTATTTGTAGCCTACCTGTAGCCTATACAACAGGTCTCATACGTTCCTGGCAATATCTTAGTAATTTTTACATATTTTATAATTTATATATTGATTATAGAACATTTGTTTGTTACAATATATCTTGGAACATTTAATAAGTTGGGTGGAGCCAATCTTCTAATGAAGGGAGGCGATAACTTGAATAAGAAAGATTTTTTAATCGGAGTATTACTCATTTTTATCCTTCTTTTACTGTTATTACTACTTATAGTATTAATATAAAAGAAATCCACCTAACTCAGCAATGATTTAGGTGGAAAAGACATTAATCGGATCCACTCAACATAGCGTTATTAAGTGTTCCTTTTTTATTGTATGAAGTTTCCTTCATCTGTATACACTATATCATAAATTTGTATTTTTATCAAGCTTTATGTCTTTATATCAGTATATTAGTAATTATTTCCTATCTAATTATTTTTCCTCCATGGCATTTCAATACATAAATTTTATGATTGTTTTTATAAATTGTTTCTTCTCCATTAAAGCAATTTAAATCGCCTGTTACATTAAATATATACTTATATTCTCCATTAACATATTCTTTAGGTCCTCTTACTGGAATAGTACTATCACTACCAACTTGCATAAGTGCAGGCCTTAAAGCACTATCCATCGCTTCTTCTGACAAACTTTTATCCAATATTATTCCATAATAATTCATACCCCATATCGGAGTTTTATCTCGCTCATATACCACTTCTTCTCCCATGAAATTTATTCCACCGAAATAAGTATCATGGTACATCATATTACCATCACTGTATTCATAATCGTGTGATCCTATCCTAGATGAACTAACTTTTTTAACATTTTCATTAGCATATGTGTGGGTTTTTGCCGCTATTAAAAATTTACTTAGGTTTTCCATATATATAATCTTCCTCTCCAAGTATTATATCATATTAATTCATAATTTATTTATAAAGTTGATTCTACAAGCCTAAGTTAGATATAAAAATTACGAAAACTTTGTAGTCTGCAACCTTTAAAAAGCACATATTTTTGACATTTAAACATCAAAAAAAGCCCATAAGTTGGGCTTTTGAAACATATTAACGTTTTGAGAATTGTGGTGCACGACGTGCTTTCTTTAATCCTGGTTTCTTACGTTCTTTCTTACGTGAATCTCTTGTGATGAATCCTGCTACTTTAAGTGCTTTTCTAAAGCTATTTTCTGATTCAGCTGGAGTAGTTTTATCATAATCTAATAAAGCTCTTGTAATTCCTAAACGGATTGCTCCTGTTTGTCCTTGGAATCCTCCACCTTTAACTTTAGCATCAACATCGAACATTTCTTTTGTATTAGTAAGTTCTAGTGGTTGGCATAGATCCATTACACAAATTTCTGATGGAAAATATTCATTAACATCTCTTCCATTTACTGTTATTTTACCTTTTCCTGGTGTCAATGTTACTCTTGCAACACTTGTTTTTCTGTGACCAGTTCCAGTGTATACATTTTTCTTTTCTTTTGCCATGATCTAACCCTCCTACTTAACTTCTAGCACTTCTGGCTTTTGAGCCTGTTGATTGTGCTCGCTTCCTGCGTATACAAATAATTTTTTATACATTTGTCTTCCTAGTCTATTATGTGGAAGCATTCCTTTTACAGCTCTTTCCATCATTTCAACTGGATATTCTTCACGCATTGTTTTAGCATTTCTTTCTCTTAATCCACCAGTATACATTGAGTGATTATAATACATTTTATTTTCTAATTTGTTTCCTGTTAAGTTTACTTTTTGTGCATTAACAATAATAATATAATCTCCACAATCGATATGTGGTGTATAAGTTGGTTTGTTTTTTCCACGTAAGTAAGTAGCTGCTAGTGTAGCAACTCTACCTAAAGATTTTCCTTCGGCGTCAATCACATACCATTTACGCTCTACAGTTTCTTTTTTTTGCATATAACTTGTCATAATTTTTCTCCTTCTACTTCGATTAGCTTTTCCCAGGAGCTAATCAAGGTGGGATATTTGAATGTACCGATTGTAATTATACTAAAAAAAGTATTAAAAATCAATACTTTTCTTTTATTTTACAAACTTTTAATATCAATTTCTTCTTCTGTTGCTGACTCTAGTAAATTTAGTTTTTCAAGTGCGACAGCAAGTTCTTCATCTGATAGTGATTCAACATATTCAGAAGCTGATCTTTCAGCGTACTCACTTAATATTTTTTTACTTCTTGTTTCTCCAACTACATTACTAGTTGCAGTTGTACCTGTTGATATTAATGATGTAGTTAAAGTTTTTTTCATTTTATCTTCATCAAGTTGACCATCTGTTGTAACACCTTTGTATAGTAAATATCCTCCACCTGCTACGGATGTCGTAATTAATGTTGATTTCATTTTATTAACCCCCTATTTTTTTCGTTTGCTCTATCTCTTTGAGCTTCTAGAATTAGATTTTTCATCTGCTCTAATTGCTCTTTATTTTTTATCTTATCAATTATTTCATCAAAAGTTGGTAAATCTTCTGCTTCTTCAATAGCTGTACTTATTATTTCTGTTGCTTCTCCACATTCTTGAATTCTTTTTTCAGTGCTTCGTTCAGCTCTTTTTAAAAGTGCCTTTTCAGCTTTTTTATAGCGACATATATTATAGTTTTGAATATTAATACATTCAAAGTTAATTCCAGCACTGAACAATTCAATTGCTAGAAGAGGTAGTGCGATCACTGGTTGAATGAATACCCCCGCTACTAATAATGAAATAAGTGCAAAATTTATTTTTAAGTTTCTCTCATGAACACTCTTATTCCATTTTAAGAAATCATATGTTTCAGTAGGATTTTTAGTATTAAGATGGTAATTTCTATTCTTTTCTTGATAAAATTCTTTACGCATAGCCATCTTCATATTTTTGTATTTTTTATTTATTCGTTTAATATCTTCTTTACTTT
>JAFRHI010000024.1 GCA_017433415.1 Bacilli bacterium | reverse complement strand
TTTTTGCTTTTTTTATTTCTTTTCTTTTCTTTTTATCACAATATTTATCAAAATGGATTAGAAATTTAGGAAAAGCCTTTTTTATTATTTTAAACTTAGCTCTTTCTATTGCAAAAACGAACTTTTGAAATTTTACGGCTCCTAATCTTTCATATAATTTTATTTTACGATTATATTCTTTTCTTTCTTCCATATAACCAACCCCATTACATTCTATCTCAAATGTGGCTATATTATATCATAAAATAATGAAAAAAGCAAGTTATACTTGCTTATTGCTATTTGTCTTCACATAAGTTTTTACTGGAATATCTACTTGTTCGGCTAGAGTAAAATCTTTTTCTCTTTCTTCTAAGATATTAGAAAACTCAACTAATTCTGTATCAGATAGTGAATTAATATAATTATCTGCCATTATGATATCAACTCTAGCTGCCGGATGGGCTGTTGCGGTTGACATCGAACATATGGCAGTTGTACTAAGTGTATCTCCTACATCATCATCGTTATAGCTCTGTGCAATTGTTGTCAATAATGTTGCTAATGTTTCTAATAACATATTAATCCCCCCTAGGTTTCTTATTGTAGCATGTTTTTATTTAAAATTCAACATTAACTAAATATAAACCTTCGGCTGGTGCTGTTTTTCCTGATTTAGTTCTATCCTTACTTTCTAGTACTCTTTTTAGGTCATTTGATGATAGTTTTCCTTCTCCAACTCTTATTAGTATTCCTACCATATTACGCACTTGATAGCGTAGGAATCCATCACCTGTGAAGGTGATTATAATCTTTTTATCTTGAGCTTCGATATTTGCGTCTGTAATGGTTCTTATACAGTTTTCCTTATCTTTGTTTTCAGTAACAAAAGCTCTAAAATCATGTTCTCCTATAAATACATTTATTGCATCTTTCATTTTTTTAATATCTAAATCATGATTATATTGAAATGCATAATTTCTTTCTAATGGATTATATTCTCCTGTATTTATAATATATTTATATGTTTTACTTTTTACATTGTATCTAGCATGAAAATCAGCAGACACTTCTTTTGTCTCAATTACATGTATATCTGGTGGTAGATTACTATTTAAAGCTCTTTTTAACTTTTTCTCATTGATTTTAACATCAATATCTGCATGAGCATACTGGCATAAGGCATGTACTCCTTTATCAGTTCTTCCTGTTGCGGTTATTTTTGTTATTTTATCATTTACTTTTGATAAGGCTTTTTCCATTTCTTCTTCAATCGTTAGTAATCCTTTTTGTTTCTGAAAACCAGAGTAACTACTTCCATCATAGGAAAATTTAATTAAATATCGCATTTTATCACCCTTTATACATGTTTATAAATATCTTTTATTATGTCTCTTACATCTTTATGATAATCTATTTTTATACCTTTATTTTTTTTAACTAAATAAGTTATCTTTACTATTTTAGGTATTTCTATCTTATTTCTTTTTAGGATAGAGATATTTTTATACAACTCTGTTGTTTTTCCTTCTAATAATACTATATCATTTTTTAATATTATTAAATAATCTGTGTATTTATATAATAATTCTGAATCATTAGAAATAAAAATTATTGTTTTATTATATTCATCTTTCATTTTTCTAAATAGTAAGGATAATCTTTTTTCATTTTTTAAATCAAGACCTAAAAAAGGATTTTCTATTATAAGTATTTCTGTATTATGTAACAGTGCTAAAGCAAGGTGAAATAATTCTTTTTCAGATGCAGATAGTTCATAATAATTTTTATTTAGAATGTTTTGTTTTAATCCAACTATTTTTAAAGAATCTTTTATTTTCTTTTCTTCATCTTTTAATATTAAACTATTATTTTTTATTTCAAGGAGCATCAAAGAATAGTTATTTCTATTATAGTATCTATTATTATGTATTCTTTTTACTATACTTATCTTTTTCCTGTATTCTTCTTCTGATAATATATAGTTTATTATTTCTTTATTAGTAGATATTATTCCAGTAATTGATTTATCAGGTATTTTAAATGATAAATCTTTTCTACTAAATATCATTTCCATAGCTTATCAACCAACCCTTCTGGAGTTAATTCTATGTCTGATAATAGATCATAATCTCTTAATTTAACTGATAAGTCAACCATGAATGGAACTCTTAGTCCCAATTTATTAAGTAAATTATCATTTTGAAGTGCTTCTAGTGGTTTTCCTTCTATTATTACTTCTGTGTTTGATATGATATATAAATAATCTAAGTCAATTGTTTCTTCGAGATTTATCGTTGTATATATTATGACTATGTCATTTTCTTGTTGATATTCTTTTAAAAAATTAATAATATTCATAATTTCTTGATGACTAAAATATAGGTATAGTTCATCTATTAATAATATTTTGGGATGTTGGAGTAGTGCTTTTAATAATTGACATAGAATAATTTCTTTTTCTGTCATTTGATTAAAATATGTTTTTAATAACTTTTGAAGATGTAATTTTTTTAAAATTATATTTTTTTCTTCTGAAGAAATTTTTATGTTTATTTTACTTATTTCTTCTTCAAGCGTACTATTAAATTCTTCTCCTAAGGGGAATACTCCTTTAACTATTTCACCATACTCACCTAGTTTATAGTCAGATAGATGTTTTTCGAATATTTTTACTGGTAAATTTTTATCAATTTCACCATTTAATATTCTCATTAGTGTTGTTTTACCACTATTATTTGGACCTGAGATAGCTATAAATGAATTTTCTTTTATAGTTAAATTAAAATTATCAAATGGCTTATAATTAAGATTTTTTATATTAACTATATTTTTCATAATACCCTCCCTAGTTTATAAAAACCAACTTTTAGTTGGCTTTTCTTTTTTGAATTTTATATATTACTTTTAACATAAACTTATCTGAAACAAAACGGCCAAAGAACTTTGAGCATCTCATTTTAAAACCTGGAATAATTAACATTTTATTTTTAAACATTTTGTCTATTGCATATTTAGCAACATATGAGCTTTTTAACGGTTTTACTGCAAATGTTACGCCTGCTACATTATTGAAATTAGTTGAAACTGGTCCTGGACATAGTACTGATACATGGACATTAGTTTTTTTCTTTTTTTCTTCATAATATAGGGCTTCTGTAAGTTGATATACGTATGATTTAGTAGCATAATAGGTGCTCATTAATGGACCTGGTTGAAATGCTGCGGAAGAGGCAACATTCAAGATATAGGTATCTGTATCTTTCTTTTCCATATCTCTCACTACTGATTTTGTTAAAATATGAACAGCTTTGATGTTAGTATTTATTAGTTCTAAATCCTTATTTAGATCTGTATCAGTTAAATAGCCAAAATCACCCAAGCCTGCATTATTGATAAGAATATCAATATTTTCCTTTTTAGCTAGTACGTATAGCTCTTTTACTTTTTGTTCATTGGATAAATCTGCGACAATTATGGTTACCTTTGTAGGTAATTTTTCTTGGATTTCTTCTAGCTTTTCTTTATTTCTAGATACTAATATTAACTCATATTTCATAGTGGCTAGATATTTTGCCATATCTAGTCCTATTCCAGATGAAGCTCCTGTTATTAATGCTTTCATAATATCACCAACTTCTAAGATAATTATAACAAATAGCTCATTATTTTACCAGAAAAAAACAAGTTTATACTTGTCTTTATCATTTTATTCTTCTTACATCATCAACTAAAGATTGCACTAACTTATTTTTAAGTTCTAAATAACCATCATCAATAGATAGCTTATTTAAATCAATTTCTTCATCTATTAACAAATAAATTACATCAATTATTGCTTGTTTAAAATCTCCTATAGTCTTCTTATCACTGGTTAATCTCTCCACATCTTCTAACATACTATTGATGGATACAAATTTATCCTTTTGTTCATTATATTCATCAATATGTAAGTGAAGAGTATTAATATCAGTAGTAATCTTTATTTCACAATTATTATCATTAATTTCTCTAGTGTTGTCATCTGTATCATATAGATTAATCATACCAGTTGATGTATCAATATTGATATTACCATGGTCTATTGAATTTCTAACACTACTAAAAATCATTGTCTTTTGAAATTCTAAATATTTATCTATTCTCTGAAACAATTCAAGTAATGATTCTAATAATTTTTCGCTAACTTTCCTTTGTACTTTTTCACTACCAGCAGAAATTATATCATTCTTCCGCATAATATATAACTTATTAAAACTTTTAATAGTGTTTAGTATTGAAGTATTTTGATCCGAAAACTGTTGATTGTCAATTTTATCAATATTAAAACCACTAATATCAAAAGATCTAAAGCTTGGATGTTTCTTATCATTCTCAGCATATACATTAGTAGCATAATTATAAATAGCTGCTAAATAATAATTATTTTTGTTAACTCCATCCTTATTAATTTCTAATTTTTTCAGTATAGACCTAAGTGTAGCTTCTTCATCAGAAAACACTTTACCAAATTTAAATACTGTTATTTTACCGGCATTAACTTTTTGTTTTTTTATATAAGAACGTACTCCAACATATTCTTCTAACTTAAATTCACCATCTGCTAGTGTTGACACATCTACAACATCTAGTCCTTTTTTTTCTGGCTTTTCCCCAGCCAAGATTCTTTTAGCATCACTCTCAATTTTCGCAAAATTAAAATGCCCATTATGAAAACTTCTACTATCAACAATAATTACAAAACCCGTTTCTGGATTAATTATAAATCTATTAGAAGAACCATTAACTACAAATAATTTTGAAGGTTGTCTGCAAAGTCTAAAACTACGAAGATTCATTAAATCTAAAGTAAACTCAGTATTTTTCTTGTTACATAATTTTTCAATATCAGAAATATCTAGTTCTATTTTATAATCATGATCACCTTTATCTGATGCAAAAGGCATTATAAAAAGCTTATCACCAACTAATTCATAATCTTTATGAACTAACCAGTCTCTTAATCTATGAACATAGTAAATTGCCTTTTTTAGCCCTTCCCTATCTGTCTTATATTCATAGTCATTCAACAGCTCAACAGATACTGTCTGATCTAACGGCATTTTATCATTTACTAATATGTCTTTTATTTTATTACCAATTTCTAAAATAAGAGGAATAAATTCTTTATTTTTACAATCAAAGTATACTATCTTATTAGGTATATCTTTCTTTATAATCTGTTCTTTAATTAAAATAAATAGAGATATAGTTAATAAATTTTTATCTTCTTCAGTCAAAGAATAATCAGCATCAAATAACTTATATATCAATTCTTCCGGTTTTGTCATATCTTTTATCGCCCCACCAATTTGGAATTAAATCCTTAAGTAAAACCACTTTTCTTGTTTCATAATCAGTTAATATTTCCATATTCCTATTCTCATAAGCTAATTGCATAAAGAATTCTCTACAAGCTCCACATGGCATACCACCATTATTTTTAGGAGCTTCTGCTCTAAAAGCAATCATTTTCTTAACAACAGTTGTACCTTCGTTAATATACATATTTAAAGCAGCGACACGCTCAGCGCACAAATTAATTACTCCGCTAGCACCTTCAATACAAAAACCAGTATATATTTTACCACTTTCACTTAACACAGCTGCAACTACATGGTGAGCACTAATAAATGGTGACACCTCTTCTGGATGATATTCTTCCTTTGCTTTTAAATACATTTCCTCCCAAATATCCATATCATTCACCTTTCAAACATAATTATTAAAATTTATATTTTATATTTTCTTCGATCATACTCATCATGTGTCTCATTTACCCACAATTTCATTTTTTGTGTCATTACTTGTATTTCAACATTAATCAAGTTTGATGAAAAATAATATAAATTTGCTTTAAATCCACTAGTAGTTGGAATACTAAAATGATCAACTTTTCTAAGTGGCTTTAGACATTCCTCTATTAAATTAGAAAGTTCAATAACATCTACTTCGCTAGCTACTGCCACTCTAAAACCAATAATATCGGGCAATTCATACGGTTCAATAACACGACCTTCCAAACGACGATATGCTAACTTTTTCATCATCTTATCTGCTGTTTTAACTCTAAAATCTAGCGAATAATCCTTCCTATAATATTTATTTAAAAAATCTTCCAGTTCAATTTGAAAAAAACCCAATTGTTTTTCTGCATTAGCATACAAATTTTCGCACATTTCTTGCTCTAACGCGACATGTTCTTTTTGCATCTTTCCAACTCCATTATTATAAATAATTAACATTATATTAAAATTTTAATAAAATGAATGCTTCATTTTTTTCTCTAATTGCTTTTTTCTTCTTTGAATATATCTTGGTTCTGTAGTCATTGGCACATCGAAATAACGATTTTCATATTTTCCTCTAACCCTTTCAACACAACCACATTCATGACAATATCTTTCCACAGCATTATTATAACGTCTAACTCCCCAAAAAGTAGTCATATCTTCTTCAAAAGGCTGCAAATACCAATCACTATATGAATCATCGCCATGAGAACAATTAGGATTTTCTCTATTATCATCTTTACTACTTCTTTCAACAACATTAGCAAAATCTAATTTGCATTGCTTAAGTTGTTCTTCTTCTATACTAGCATCAACATCACTAACCCATTCTGCTATACCAACATCCCTTGAATATAAAATAGAATGATAATGTCCCTTTGAAACAATACTTTTTAAAGACTCAATTAAATGACTTTTAATATCAGCATTAAGTTTGTTTCGCTCATCAAGTGCCGAACTAAAATCATCATAAAGACAAGAAACTGTTGTTACAGTTTTACCAAAATTTACGAAGTCATCTACTTCTCCAGACTCATAGTATTTTTCTAAATCATATAAAAGTTCAGAATAAGCCTGATCTGCTTTTAAATACTTATATCTGGCTGTGGGAACAACTAAATATCTTTTTTCTCCATCATTTTTAAAATTATCTAATACATAACACTTTTTTACTAAATAAACTGGATGATGAGGGTAACAAAATTTTATATGACTACTACAGAAAGAATCAACAAATGTTCTAATATTAGAAACTCTATGAGCCTTAATAACCACATACTTAATATCACAATCTAATTTTTCCAAACAAATCACCTCAATAAAGCTTATTTTTATTATATCATATAGGTTTATATTCTGGAATGATAAAAGTAATCCACTAAATATAACTTAAGCAAAAAGAAAACAACTCAATAGAGCTGCTTTGTTTTTGTAAAATTATTACCTTATTATTTTTCTTCTTGTTCCTTTTTAGAAGTTCTCTTTGAAGCTTTCTTTTCTTCTTTTTTTTCTTCCTTTTTATTCTCTTCTACTAATCTTAAAGCTACCATTAGTGAATTATCTCCACGTCTTTCGCCTAATTTTAAGATTTGTGTATAGCCACCATTACGATTTTCGTAACGTTTTGCTAGATCATTGAAGATTTTATCTACTACTTCTTTATCATTATGTAAGAATGCTAAAGCTTTACGACGAGATACTAAATCTCCTTTTTTTCCATAAGTTATCATTTTGTCAACTGCCTTACGAACTTCTTTAGCACGAGTATCAGTAGTAGTTATGCTTTCATTATTAACTACTTGTTTAGTTAATGTTGCTAGCATACTTCTTCTATGTTTATTATCTCTACCTAATTTTCTATATGCCATGATTATACCTCCTTACTTTTAGTCATCATCACGTAATACTAATCCCATTTCTCTAATTTTATCTAGTACTTCTTTTAGGGATTTTTTACCTAAGTTACGGATTTTCATCATATCAGATTCACTCTTATTAACAAGATCTTGTAGAGTGTGAATTCCAGCTCTCTTTAAGCAGTTATATGCTCTTACTGAGAAATCTAAGTCTTCAATTGAAGTTTCTAAAGCTTTTACTTTTGGATCTTCAGTTTTTTCAATCATCATTCCACTTACATCAGCTATTGCTGATAAATCTGTTAATAATTCTAAGTGTTCTATTAATATACGTGAAGCTAATGCAATTGCTTCTTCTGGTTTTATTGAACCATTTGTCCAAACATCTAAAATTAACTTGTCATAACTTTCATCTTGTCCTACACGAGCATTTCCTACTTCATAAGAAACTCTTTCAATTGGAGAATATAATGAATCAACAGCTATTTCTCCAACTGTTTTAATCTCATGAATTCTTTTATTATCTTCACTTCTAACATAACCACGACCATTTGTTACAGTCATTTCCATATTTAGACTTGCACCTTTTGATAATGTACAAATTACTTTATCTGGATTGATTACTTCGATATCAGCATCATGTTCAATATCTCCAGCAGTTATTTCTCCTTCTTTTGAAGTGTTAATTCTAACAACTTTTGCTTCACTTGAATGGTTTTTAAAAACTATTCCTTTTAAATTTAATATTATTGTTGTAACGTCTTCATAAACTCCATCCATTGTTTGGAATTCATGTAATACGCCATCTATTTTGACACTACTTATCGCACTTCCTGGAAGTGATGATAACATTACTCGTCTTAGAGCATTTCCGATTGTAGTACCAAATCCTCTTTCTAATGGTTCTAATTCAAATCTTCCATAAAAATTATTTTCTATAGAATCAGTTATTTTATATATTGGTTTTTCAAATTGTAACATGAAACTAACCTCCCTTTATTTTTTTTCACAAACTTATTTATAACTATCCACGTGGACGTTTTGGTGGACGACATCCATTATGTGGGATTGGTGTAACATCCACGATTGATGTTACTTCTAGTCCTGCAGTTTGTAATGAACGAATTGCTGTTTCACGACCTGGACCTAAACCTTTAACGCGTACTTCCACTTTACGCATTCCCATATCAAATGCAGCTTTACCAGCAGCTTCTGCAGCCATACCAGCAGCAAATGGGGTTGATTTTTTACTTCCTTTAAAACCAATTGCTCCAGATGATGCCCAACTTACTACATTTCCATCTTTATCTGTTAGTGTTGTAATTGTATTGTTAAATGTTGAATGTACATGCGCTATACCTTCTGGAACATTCTTTTTAACTTTTTTCTTTCTTGTTTTATATGCCATAAGTCTTACCTCCTTTTATATTTTACTTAACTAAACTTTCTTCTTATTTGCTACTATTTTACCTTTACCCTTACGAGTACGAGCATTACGATTAGTTCTTTGTCCTCTTACAGGTAATCCTTTTTTATGACGACTTCCTTCGTAAGAATTAATTTCCATCTTTGTTTTGATGTTCATACTAACTTCACGACGTAAGTCTCCTTCAGTTAAATGCTTATTAATTTCATCACGGATTTTTACTAAATCATCTTGTGATAAATCTTTTGTTTTAGTAGTTGGATCTATTCCAACTGCTTCACAAATTTGTTTTCCTAGACTTCTTCCAATACCATAAATGTATGTTAATGATATACAGATATGTTTATCATTTGGAATATCTACACCTTTGATACGTGCCATCTAATACACCTCCTAAATATTATCCTTGAACTTGCTTGTGCTTTGGATTTTCACAAATTATTCTTATTTTTCCTTTACGTTTTACAACTTTGCACTTTTCGCAAATTGGCTTAACTGATGCTTTAACTTTCATTTTTATCCCTCCTATTATTTACGATAGGTAATACGCCCACGTGTTAGGTCATAAGGCGATAGTTCTATCATTACGGTATCTCCTGCTAAGATACGAATATAATTCATTCGTATTTTACCAGAAACGTGGGCCTCCACAATGTGTCCATTTTCCAATTCAACTTTGAATTTTCCTCCTGGAATAATTTCAAGAACTTTACCTTCTATTTCAATTGTATCTTCTTTAGCCATCTTTTCACTCTCCTGTCAATATATTGTTCATTGGCAGTTATAATCAGAGCAATGGTGTGTTCCTGATAAGAAGGAGTTATCCTTCTTACTTTGGACAAACATGATACATCTATTCATTGATTATTCTGTCAATATTTTTAAAAATATTTTCTACTGTGTCGTCTCCATCGACTTCTTTTACAACATTCATCTTACGATAATGTTCAATTATTGGCTCTGTTTTTTCTAAATATGTATTATATCTAGTTTGAAATGCTTCTAAGTTATCATCACTTCTTTGATATAACTTTCCACCGCAATTATCACATACAGATTCAACTTGTGGAGAATTATTTTCGTCATTTATGTTATAAATTGTTTTACAATTTTCACAAATTCGACGTCCAGTTATTCTCTTTTCTAAAGTTTTTTTATCTATATTGATTAATATAACATTACCAATATCATAATTTAATCTTTCTAATATTCTGTCATATTCATAAGCTTGATCAATGTTTCTTGGAAAACCGTCCAAGATATAACCATTCTTACAATCTTGTCTTTTTAATCTTTCTTCAATTAGCTGATAAGTTATCTCATCTTTGACTAATTGCCCACTTGCTAGTGTTTCATATACATATTTACCAATTTCACTATCTTCTTTGGATATTTCTCTTAAAATATCTCCTGTTGATATGTGAGGTAATCCGTATTTTTCTACTACTAGTTCGGCTTGAGTACCCTTACCGGCAGCCGGTGGGGCGATAAACATAATATTTTTCATACTATCTTCTACTATATCCTCTCTTATAACTTCTAGTTAGTATACTACCTTCTAGTTGTTTATAAGTTTCTAAGGCTACACCAACTACGATAAGTAATCCTGTTCCTCCAATTGATACAGATGTTGGTAAGCTAGTTAATTTTGAAAATATAATTGGAAGTCCAGCTATTACTGATAAAAATACTGCTCCAAGTACTGTTAGTCTTGATAATATTCTACTAACATATTCTTTTGTTTCTTCTCCTGGTCTAATTCCTGGAATATAACCTCCATTATCTTGTAAATTCTTTGCAAATTCTTCTGGTTTTAATTGAATAAACGTATAGAAATAAGCAAAGAAGAAGATAAATATTACATATAGAATGAAACCAACTGGAGTTGTATAAGTTAAGTATTTTTGTACTATTAATCTGAAGCTATCATTCTTTATAACTTGAGCTAAAATACCGGGTATTGCCATTAGGCTAGAGGCAAAGATTACTGGTATTACTCCAGCAGAATTTACTCTAATTGGCATAAAACTCTGTGATGCTCCATAGGCATTTGTTGATTTATTAGCATATTGAATTGGGATTCTTCTTTCTGACTCTTGGACAAAAATCATTCCAATAACAATTGCAAAATATACTAATACGAATAAAGCAAACTTAATTATACCCAAGGCAATTACTTGTGTTGTTCCATCTAATGTTATTAAGCTATTAAAAGCAGTTATAAACATTTGTGGAAGAGTAGCAATAATTCCAGCCATGATAATTAAACTTACACCATTACCAATTCCTTTTTGAGTAATTTGATCTCCCATCCATAAAAGTAATGCAGTTCCTGCAGTTAATACAGTAGCTATATACATATATTGTAATGGACTTCCACTTTTACCAACAAAGGCAAATGCAAAGGCATATCCTTCAACGAAAGCAAAAGCAATACCCATATATCTAGTTATCTGATTTATTTTTTGGCGTCCAGTATGGCCTTGTTTTGCTAATTCTGTAAAATATGGAAATATGTCCATTTGTAATAATTGTACAATGATTGAGGCAGTGATGTATGGCATTACACCAAGAGCAAATATTGAGAAATTCTTTATTGCTCCACCACCTATAGTATTTATTAAATCTAAAAAGCCTAAATTCTTAGTTAAATTTTCTGTACCCGGAACTCTAATTGAGATACCTAATATAAATACTGTTAAGCAAGCTAATGTGAAGTAGATTCTTTGACGCAAATCTTTATTACCTGGAGTAAATAATTCCTTCATTGCTTTAAACATCTTAGATCACCTCAGCTTTACTTCCTGCCTTTTTAATCTTTTCTAATGCGCTGGTTGAAAATTTATTAGCTTGAATAGTTAATTTCTTTTTTAATTCACCATTACCTAATACTTTTACACCATCTAATTGTTTTTTTAGTAATCCAGTATCTTTTAATAATGCTGGAGTTACTACTGTACCATCTTCAAATCTGTTTAAGTCTTCTAAGTTAATAGTTCCATAAACTGTTTTGAATTTAGCATTTGTAAATCCTCTTTTAGGGATTCTTCTATATAGTGGTAACTGTCCACCTTCAAATACTGGGTTGATACTTGCTCCACTACGTGCTTTTTGTCCTTTTTGACCCTTTCCACTTGTTTTACCAAGACCACTACCTGGACCACGGCCAACTCTTTTCTTTTTTTGTGTAGCTCCGATATTTCTTTCTAATTCATGTAATTTCATTATCCTAATATCTCCTCTACTGTTTTTCCGCGAAGTGCTGCTACTTCTTCTGGTGTTTTAATTGATTTTAAAGCACTCATTGCAGCTCTCGCCATATTTAATTTTGTTCTTGCTCCTAGTGATTTAGAGACAACATCACGAATTCCTGCTAATTCTAAGACAGCACGAACTGACCCACCAGCAATTACTCCAGTACCGGCAGCAGCTGGTTTAATAATAACTCTAGCAGCTCCAGCATGACCTACAGCTTCATGGGCAACTGTTCTTCCATCAGTTAGAGGGATTGTGATAATATTTTTATTTGCATCTTGTAATGCTTTTTTGATTGCATCAGGTACTTCATTTGCTTTGCCAATACCTAATCCAACTTTACCTTTACGATCTCCAACTACAACTGTTGCAGAATATCTTCTTTGACGTCCACCTTTGTTAACTTTAACAACGCTTTTAACATCAATTACTAATTCTTCAAACTGTTTTTCTTTAGAGTCTTGAGTTCTTTTTTGCATATTACCCTCCTATTAGAATTCTAATCCATTTTCACGTGCAGCTTCTGCTAAGGCTTTTACACGTCCATGATATAGGTATCCACCTCTATCAAATACTACTTTTGTAATTTTGGCTTTCTTTGCTTTTTCAGCAACACTCTTACCAACAACTTTAGCTGCTTCTACATTACTTCCATTCTTGATTTTTAAACTTTTATCTAATGAGGAAGCAGATACAAGAGTAGTTCTAGTTTCATCATCTATGATTTGTGCATATATTTCTGTGTTAGAACGAAATACACATAATCTTGGTGTTGCGCTTGTTCCTACTAAAGTTTTACGAACTCTCTCATGACGAGATTGGCGCATACTATTACGAGATTCTTTCTTAATCATAATTTATTCTCCCTTCCTACTTATTAAGCAGCTTTCTTTCCTTCTTTACGACGAACATGTTCATCTTTATAACGAATTCCTTTACCTTTATATGGTTCAGGTGGTCTTACCTTTCTAACGTTAGCAGCAAATTCTCCTACTAATA
This sequence comes from Bacilli bacterium, assembly GCA_017433415.1. Classification (GTDB taxonomy): domain Bacteria; phylum Bacillota_I; class Bacilli_A; order RF39; family UBA660; genus UBA3789. Next base: position 41,435 of record JAFRHI010000024.1, on the reverse strand, counting down.
CTTTATCAATACCTTTAATAGTTATTTCAGTATTACCATTAGCTTCTACTGTTAATCCTTCTGGTACAGCCATTGTTACTGGATGTGAATATCCAGCATTTATTACTAGTTTTTTACCTTGAACATTGAAACGATATCCAACACCAATTGTTTCTAGTGTTTTTTCATATCCCTTAGTTACTCCAATAATCATATTATTAACTAAAGAGTTCATTGTTCCATGCATTGCTTTAGCATTTTCGTTAGATCTTTCTAATGTGATTTCTGTACCTTCAACTTTCATTGAAATATCTTTTAACATTGCCTGTTTTAATTCACCTTTAGGACCTTTTACTGTTACAATGCCATCTTGTTCTTCTACAGTCACACCTGCTGGTACTGTAATTATACGATTTCCAATACGACTCATAATGACACCTCCTATTTCTTTAAATTTACCACATAACTTAAGTTATCTGGGTTTCAAACATTGTCCTTATTACCAAATATAAGCTAGAACTTCTCCACCTATATTTTGTTTACGAGCTTCTTTGTCTGTCATAATTCCTTTTGATGTAGAAATGATTGCGATTCCTAAGCCATTAAGAACTTTTGGAACTTCATCATTCTTTGCATATACTCGAAGTCCTGGTTTGGAAATTCTTTTTAATCCAGTGATAACTCTTTCTTTCTTATCAGTATACTTTAATGTTAAAACAATAGTTCCTTGAGCATTATCACTTTCAACTTTATAATCTTTTATAAATCCTTCTTCTTTTAGAATTCTTGCTATTTCTTTTTTAATATTTGAAGAAGGAACTTTTACTTCTTCATAACGCATTTGATTCGCATTACGAATTCTTGTTAACATATCTGCAATTGTATCTGTTACTACTGCCATTTAAATTTCCTCCTTTCCAATTACCAACTTGATTTTTTAACCCCTGGTATTTGTCCTTTATAAGCTAACTCACGGAAGCAAATACGGCAGATTCCGAATTTACTCATAACTGCGTGTGGACGTCCGCAACGAGAACATCTTGTATATTCACGCACTTTATATTTTTGTGGTCTGTTAGCTTTTGCTATCATACTTTTCTTTGCCATAATATTCCTCCACTTACTTTCTAAAAGGAACTCCAAGTCCATTTAATAAGTCAAATGATTCTTCATTTGTTTTTGCTGTAGTTACGAAAATGATATCCATTCCACGTACTTTTACAACATCATCATAATCAATTTCTTGGAAAATTAATTGTTCTTTAATTCCCATTGTATAGTTTCCTCTACCATCAAAGGCTTTTGGACTAACTCCACGGAAATCTCTAACTCCTGGAAGTGATATTGATATTAACTTATCCATAAAGTTATACATATTATCTCCTCTTAGAGTTACTTTACAACCAATTGCTTGACCTTCTCTTACTTTAAATCCAGCAATTGATTTCTTTGCTCTTGTTACTACTGGTTTTTGTCCAGATATTTTAGTTAAGTCAGCTACTGCTGCTTCTAATAATTTAGAATTAGTAGTTGCATCTCCAACTCCCATATTAATAACAATTTTTTCTAGTTTTGGAACTTCCATTATTGACTTATAATTATATTTTTCTTGTAAACTTGGAACTACTTCTTTCAAGTATTTCTCTTTTAGGCGGTTCATAAATACCCTCCTTCCAACTAATCAATTTTCTCGTTTGATTTTTTTGTGATTCTTATCTTTTTACCTGTTTTTTCATCAGTTGTATGTCCTATTCTAGTTCTTTTCTTAGTTTTAGGATCAATTATCATAACATTTGATGCAGCAATTGGTGCTTCTACTTCAAGTATTCCACCAGTTTCTTGTCCTGTTGGTTTTTGATGCTTTTTAACTACATGTACACCTTCAACTACAACTTTGTTTTCATTTCTTAATGTTTTAATTATTTTTCCTTTTTTACCTTTATCAGAACCAGCGATAACTACAACTTCATCTCCTACTTTAAAGTTCATATATATCCTCCTCTTATAGTACTTCTTTTGCTAAAGATACGATTTTCATATAATCTTTATCACGAAGTTCTCTTGCAACTGGTCCAAAAATACGAGTTCCAATTGGACTCTTGTCATCACGAATGATAACACAAGCATTGTCATCGAACTTAATATAACTTCCATCTTCACGACGAACGCCTTGACGAGTTCGAACGATAACTGCTTTTACAACTTTTCCTTTTGGAATTGGTGAGTTAGGAATAGCACTTTTAACTGTTCCAACTACTACATCACCAATGTTACCTGTTTTAACTTTGCTTCCACCTAATACACGAATTACTAATAGTTCACGTGCACCAGAGTTATCAGCAACTTTCATACGGCTTTCTTGTTGTAACATAGATTATTCCTCCTTCTTCATCTAAGCGTTAAATAATAACTGCTTCTTTTACTATTTCTTTTAAATAGAAATGCTTAGTTTTTGATAATGGTCTAGTTTCAACTATACGAACAGTATCTCCAACTTTAGCTACATTTTTTTCATCATGTACACAATATTTTTTAGAGCTTTTAACTCTTTTGTGATATAACGGATGGTTTTTATAAGTTTCAACTAAAACAGTGATTGTTTTATCATTAGTTGCGCTTACTACTTTTCCAACTAATTCTTTTTTATTTTTCTTTTCCACTTACTTTCCCTCCTACTCGCTCATTTCACGTTCTTTTAGAACGGTTTTCATTCTTGCAACGGTGTGACGTAATTCTCTTATTCTAGAAGGTTTTTCTAAACTACCTGTTGCTTGTTGAAAACGTAAATTGAATAATTCTTCTTTTGTTTCAACTAATTTCTTGTTGATTTCTTCAGTTGATAATTCTCTTATTTCCTTAACCTTCATTTTTTTCACCACCATTTTCTTTCATAACAAATTTAGTTGCTACTGGTAGTTTATGAGAAGCAAGTCTTAATGCTTCACGTGCAGTTGCTTCATCTACACCTGCAATTTCAAACATTATTTTTCCTTCTTTAACTACAGCAACCCAACCTTCAACATTACCTTTACCTTTACCTTGTCTTGTTCCGATAGGTTTTTTAGTTAAAGGCATATGTGGGAAGATGTTTATCCAAACTTTTCCACCACGTTTCATGTAACGAGTCATTGCAATACGTGCTGCTTCAATTTGATTAGCTGTGATCCAAGCTCCTTCTTTTGCTTGAAGACCATATTCACCAAAATGTAATTCTCTATTACCACGTGATCTTCCTTCGTAAGGTAATCTATGAACACGACGATATTTAGTTCTTGACGGTATTAACATATTAATTACCTCCTTTTGCCTTTTTGTTTAGGATTTCTCCTTTATAGATCCATACCTTTACACCAATTTTTCCAAATGTTGTATCAGCTTCACTTGTAGCATAATCAACATCGGCTCTTAATGTATGTAGAGGTATTGTTCCTTCTGTGTATCCTTCGCTGCGAGCCATATCTGCTCCACCTAGACGTCCAGATACTGATGTTTTAACTCCCTTAGCTCCTGCTTTCATAGCATTTCTAATTGCACGTTTTTGAGCCATACGGAATGATGCTCTGTTAGTTATTTGACTAGCAATTGAGTCTGCAACTAATTGAGCATTCAAATCTGCTTTTTTAATATCAACGATTGAAATTTGAACATTTTCATCAGCTATTTTAGCTAATTGTTTCTTTAATTTTTCAATTTCTTCTCCACCATGACCAATCATTACACCTGGTTTTGAAGTATGAATTACAACTTCTGTTTTCTTAGCACTTCTTTCAATTTCAACTTTAGCAATTCCAGCATTCTTTAGATTTTTTTCTAAATATTCACGGATTTTGATATCTTTATCTAAATATTTAGAAAAATCTTTTTTATTACTGTACCATTTTGCTTCCCAGTCTTTATTGATACCAAGTCTTAGTCCATTAGGATTTACCTTTTGTCCCATTTTGTAACCTCCTTATTAGTTTCTTGTAGCCACTACTATATGAATGTGACTAGTTCTGTGATTTCTGTGTCCTATATGTGAACGTGAATCAAAAAAGTGACGTTTCATAACAGGACCGGCATCTACTCTTGCTTCTTTTACATAAAGTGTTTCAGCTTCAGCGCCATTATTATTTACTGCATTAGCGATAGCTGAATCTAAAACTTTTTTTGTAAGTTGTGCAGCTTTATTATTAACATTAACTAATATATTTAATGCTTCGCCAACGTTTTTACCACGTATCATATCTGCAACTAAACGTGCTCTGATAGGTGATATTCTTAGGCCTTTAGCAATTGCTTTTGCTTCCATTTATTTACCCTCCTAGTCATTATTTCTATTTCTTTTTGTCTGAACCATGTCCACCGAATTTACGTGTTAAGGCAAATTCACCTAACTTATGTCCAACCATATCTTCTGTTACATATACTGGAATAAATTCTTTTCCATTATGTACAGCGAATGTGTGTCCGATAAAATCAGGAAATATAGTGGAACGGCGTGACCAAGTTTTAATGACTTCTTTTTTTCCAGATTTATTTAATTCTTGAACCTTTTTTAGTAATCTTGCGAATACATATGGTCCTTTTTTTAAACTTCTTGCCATTTTTTAATCATCCTTTCCTTACTTACTACCACGACGGCGTACTATGAATTTATCAGATTGTTTTTTCTTACGTGTCTTTAATCCAAGTGCTGGTTTACCCCATGGTGTCATTGGAGCTTTACGTCCAACTGGAGCACGACCTTCACCACCACCATGTGGGTGATCATTTGGATTCATTACAGAACCACGAACTGTAGGTCTAATTCCCATATGACGAGTACGTCCAGCTTTTCCTACTTTAACAAGTGAAGAGTCTTCGTTTCCGACTTCACCTACTGTAGCCATACAAGTTCCTAACACTTTTCTTTGTTCACCACTTGATAAACGAATCATTACATAATCACCTTCACGACCAAGGATTTGAGCAGATGTTCCAGCAGATCTTGCTAGTTCTCCACCTTTTCCTGGACGTAATTCAATATTATGAATCATTGTACCAACTGGAATATTCATAATTGGTAAAGCATTACCAACTTTAATATCAGCATTTTCTCCAGCTTCAACTACCATTCCAACAGTTAAACCTTTTGGTGCTAAGATATATCTCTTTTCACCATCTACATAGTTTATTAATGCAATATTTGCAGTTCTGTTTGGATCATATTCAATACTTGCAACTTTTCCAGAGACGTTTAATTTATTTCTTTTGAAATCAATGATACGATATTTTCTTTTAGCTCCGCCACCTTGATGACGAACAGTTATCTTTCCTTGATTATTACGACCACCATTTTTCTTAACAGTGATTGTAAGTGACTTTTCTGGAGTATTTGTAGTAATTTCTTCATTTACTAAAGTACTCATTTTTCTACGTCCTGGTGTAGTTGGTTTATAATTTCTGATTGCCATAATTTATTTCCTCCTTCTAACCAAGATCAATTGTTTGTCCTTCAGCAAGTGTAACAATTGCTTTTTTAGTACGATTAGTTAGTCCAGTATAACGTCCAACTCTTCTTTTCTTAGGTTTAACGTTAAGAGTTCTAATTTCCGTAACTTTTACGTTGAATAATTTTTCAATTGCTTCTTTTATTTCAATTTTATTTGCTTTTGGATCTACTTTAAAAGTATATTTTCCATCCATTTTAGCATTTTCTGATTTTTCAGTAATAACTGGTGCTTTGATTATTTCTAAATATTTTGTATCTTTCATTATTTAAGCACCTCCTCAACATATTTTAAGGCATCTTCTGTAATTACCATTACATCAGTACCAACTATATCTAATACATTAATTTCATCAGCTAATATTAATACAACATTTTGAATATTTCTAGTTGCTAGAATGATATTATCATCAAATTCTTTTACTACCATTAATACTTTTTTATCTGCTACTTTTAATGTCTCTAATAGACTTAACATTTCTTTTGTCTTAGGAGTTTTAACTACTAAGTTTTCTAAAACAACCAATTCTTTTGCGGCTACTTTTTCAGCTAATGCTGATTTAATAGCAAGTTGTCTTTCTTTTCTATTTTGTTTTTTACTATAATCTCTAGGTACTGGAGTTCCATATCTTCCTCCACCTACCCATTGAACGGCTCTAATTGAACCTTGACGTGCACGTCCAGTTCCTTTTTGTCTCCATGGCTTTCTTCCACCACCAGAAACTTCTGAACGATTTTTAGTTTTATGGGTTCCTTGTCTTAGTGATGCCATTGATAAAATAATTGCATCATTTAAAACAGCTTTGTTTGGTGTAATTCCAAATATTTCTTCATTTAAATTAATGTCTTTTACTTTTTCACCTTTAAGATTTAAAAGTTCCACTTTTTTCATCCTTGTTTCCTCCTTTCATCACTTAATAAAATTTTGTTTTTTTAATAGTCGTGATGATTATTCTTCTGTAGTAGCTTCTTCTACTGGAGCATCTACTACTACTGGTTCTTCAACTGCTACTTCTTCTACAGCTGATTCTTTAACATATGACACTAAATTGCTAGCTTCGTTTTTTGTATCTGGTTTTTTTACTGCTGTACGAATTACAACTAGTGATTTCTTTGGACCAGGAACATTACCTTTAACTAAAATTACACTGTTTTCTGTATCTACTGATACAACTTCTAGATTTTGAACTGTTCTTTGAACATTACCCATTTGTCCAGGCATCTTTTTACCCTTAAGTACGTGCATTGGTAACATTGTACCTAAAGATCCGACACCTCTATGATATTGAGAACCATGTCCCATTGGACCTGTTGATTGGTTATGGCGTTTAATAACACCTTGAAAACCTTTACCTTTACTTGTTCCAGTAACATCAACAATTTCCCCTGCTTCGAAAATGTCTACACCAACTGTTTGTCCTAGTGTGTAATCATTAACGTTTACTCCTCTAATTTCTCTTAAGAAGCGCTTAGGTGTTGTGTTAGCTTTGTTTGTATGACCAACTTTTGCCTTGTTACTTACTTTTTCTCTTACTGTTTCTGTAGCAAGTTGAATTGCATCATATCCATCTTTTTCTACTGTTTTAATTTGAGTTACAACATTTGGTTCTACCTCAATAACAGTAACTGGGATTAATTTACCTTCATTAGTAAATACTTGAGTCATCCCACATTTTTTACCTAAGATTCCTTTCATTACTTTTTCCTCCATTATTTAGTTTTAATTTCGATATCTACTCCGCTTGGTAAATCTAAGTGCGCTAGCGCATCAATAGTTTCCTTGCTTGGATTTTTGATATCAATTAGTCTTTTGTGTGTACGCATCTCGAATTGTTCACGTGAATCTTTGTATTTGTGAACAGCTCTAAGAATTGTGAACTTTTCAATTTCTGTTGGAAGTGGTACTGGACCAGATATAACTCCACCAGATCTTTTAGCTGTTTCAACAATTTTCTTTGCAGCGTTATCTAAAATTCTGTGATCATAAGCTTTGATTCTGATACGAATTTTTTCAGTTGACATTTTAAATCCTCCCTTCGCCTATATCTAGTATAGACTTGCTCCGAACGAATAACCCGATAACCAATTAGCAACTCTTCCTGGTGTATCGACAACCTCGCACATCTAAGCAGTCACACGTTTATAATTATAACAATACTTTTCTTGTTTAGCAAGACTTTTTTTAGTTTTTTTATTGCTTGTAGCTTTTTTTTGAGTATTTTTCGCCGATAAGTTTTAATGATGCTGGTTTAACAACTGACTTTCCAAATTTATTATTTATTTCATCTATTGTTTTTTGGACTCTATCATCATTCTTGTTTTTTTCTTTTTGGGTATCAAAAATTGATAGTTGTTCATTGTTATTATTTGTAAGTGATGCCAATCTTACGCCTATTAGTCTTATTTCATCTTCTCGATAATTTTCATCAAATACTTTATAAGCCATTTCTAATATTTTTCTTGTATTATCAGTTGGATTGGTAGTAGTTGCTTGAGCGGAATATGTGGCAAAAAAAGAATTTTTAAATGTTATCGCAACAGTTTTAGTGTATAATTTTTTGTGTCTTAATTCACGGCATAATTCTTCTGTTTGTCTAAACACTATTTCTTTTAGTTTATCTCGATCTTTGTAATTATGAGGTAATGTTTCGCTAATGCTGATACTTGGATTTTTACTTTTATGTTCTTCCACTTTACTATCATCTATACCTAAAGCGGCTTCTTTTAAATATTTTCCTTGGGTCTTAAATTTTCTCTCTAGCATTTTTGAATCGGCAAACGCTAAATCTTTTATTGTATAGATGTGCAATTTATTTAATTCTTCTGATGTTCTTCTACCACACATAAATAAGTCATTTACTGGTAAAGGCCATAATTTATCTTCTATTTCTTCATTAAAAAGAGTATGAACCTTATCTGGTTTTTCAAAGTCAGAAGCCATTTTGGCACATAACTTATTGTTTCCTATACCGATATTAACTGTATAACCAAATTTTTTCTTTATATCATTTTTTATTTTAGATGCTAATTCTGTTGGTGAGTCATAAAGATATTTCATTCCCGACATATCAAGGAAACATTCATCAACTGAAAATTGTTCAAGAGCTGGGGAATATTTTCTTAAATAATCCATCAGTTCTTTTGATTTTTCATAATACCATCTGTAATCAGGTGGGAATATTTTTAAACCAGGGCATTTTTTTCTAGCTGAATATAAAGTTTCTGCTGTCTGTATGCCATGTTTTTTGGCTATTGGTGATTTTGCTAAAACTATTCCTCTTCTGGTTTTTTCGTCACCACCTATTATTGAAGGAATTTTTCTAATGTCTTCTTTATAACCATTTTTTAGTAAAAGTACAGCTGTCCAGGACAAAAAGGCATTATTAACATCAATGTGAAAAATAATTCTTTTTGACATATAATCACCCTTTTTCATTATAGAACATTTTTTCGATTTTTGCAAAACTATTCTTTGTAAATTGCTGATTTACATATCTTTTCGTTGTTTTCATTCATAATATTATTGAGAACTATATTTGGGAGGTTATTTATGAATAAGTATGAAATTAATATTTATGAGCAAATTGCAAAAAATATTAAAAAATACAGAAATATGGCCGGTATATCTCAAGCAGAACTTGCTGAAAGAGTCGGAGTATCTCACGAATTCATAAGGCGCAATGAATCCAAGAAAGGTAGAAAATCTTTCTCTGTTGATACTTTGTGGAAAATATCTGTAGCTTTGGATATACCACCAGGCAATTTATTTGATATAGATATCGATGAGTTCTCAAAATAAAACAGATGATTATTCATCTGTTTTTTTATATTTTTGTATTATTTAAACAAAATATAGCATAAATTGGGATATAACGAATATCTTTTTTTGTAGAAAAATTGTTTTCAGTAATTCTATATGCTTGACTAACTGTAAACTTTTTCATTAAAACTGCTAATGATTTAGCCTTTGAATTTGTTTTTGTTGTAAGCTCAATAGGAATTATTTGACCCATTCTATTTTGAATTACAAAATTAACTTCTGCTTTTCCTTCGGATTGATAGTAATATAGTGAATAACCACTTTCAGCAAGCGTTTTAGCAATATGATTTTCATAAACTGTTTCTTTTATGTTTTCATCAGCTAAAAATTGTTTCTTGTTTAAATGAAGCATTGTGTATAGTAGTCCATCATCTGGTAAATATAGTTTAAAACTATCTTTTTCTTTACAACTGCTTAGCGGAGATTTAACTGTTTTTATTTTATTGCTTCTATAAGCCAATTGATTATTAACTATATAGTTTATTGTACTTTCATATTCTTTGGCTCTTCTTCCTACTCCAATTAACCCATATTGGAATTTTTTATTTTCTTTTTTCAATTGTTCTGGTATAGAATCAATTACTTCTAATCCCCTCGGTATATCAATTAAATTAGAATTTAGAGCAAGTTCTTTTTTATAGATAGCTATAATTTTTTGCTTTATGGCATCAAGTTCTTGACGTGATTTACCTGATAGTTTTGCGGCTATAACTTCTGGTAATCCACCTGTTTCTAAATATTCTTGAAATAAATCTAGCGCTACTTTATGAAAGGGACAGGTTTTTTTCTTATTGAAAGATTCTTTAATTAGTTCTGATAAACTTCTTTCATCTTTTGCCCATAAAAACTCTTCAAAATCCATCTCATTCATGGCTTTAAATTGTAATTCTTCTCCTTTAAACTCTGATAATTTATCCTTTCCAGATATAATAGCAATAATATGATATTTACTATGTTCACTACCAAATAGTTTAAGACCTTTAACTATATTATTATCAGAGACATTATCCATAATTATCAATGTATCATCTTTTAAAATAGTTTCACCAGAAAGTAACGATAAATGTAGAATGATTTTTTCTGTAGATCTTTCTTTTTGAAATAGGTCTAATAGCGTTTTATTATTCTCAGTATTAAAATAAACTAGGTTTTTGTATTCTTTTCTTCCAAATTTGAGTACAGAAAATGTCTTTCCTATTTGTTTAGGTCCATAGATCATTAGTGGTTTTCTTATAACATCTTTTTTCCATTTTAAATAAAATTCTTCTATTTTTCGTTCCATTTACTGTTTCCTCCTAGCATATTTTATAAATTAAGTATAATTTTTTTTCTTTTTTTTGTCAAGAAAAAGCCATTAGTTAGCAACTAATGGCTTATTAAATTCTAGTCGAAGTTTGTCGGCTATTGTTACAATAAATTCAGAGTTGGTGGGTTTAGCTTTATCTATATCAACACTATGACCAAATATTTCTTCCATTAAATCCCAATTACCTCTATTCCAGCTAACTTCAATAGCATGTCTAATCGCTCTTTCAACACGCGAACCAGTTGAAGAAAACTTTTTGGCAATTTCTGGATATAATTCTTTAGTAATACCACCAATCATTTCTGGTTTTTTATAGACAAGAGTTATTCCTTCTCGAATATATTGATATCCTTTGATATGTGATGGGACACCTAATTCGTGTAAGGTCCTTGTAATAGATATTTGTAAGTTATTATGGTATAAGTCTAATGACTCACCTCTAGTAGATATTTTTGCTACTTGTTTAATTTTTTCTTCTAAGTCAGATAATTCGAATGGTTTTAACATTAAATAGCTAGCTCCTAATTCTGATACTTTTCTAATTATATCTTGTGTATTATATGATGTTAAAACTATTACTTTCTTATCAATATTGTTCTTTTCTAGATGTTCAAGAACTGCTATTCCATCTTTGTTTGGCATTATGAGATCTAATAAGATTAGATCAAAGTTATTTTTTTTGGTATCAATTAAATTGATTCCTTCACTACCATCTTTGGCACTAAATGTTACTTCAATATTGGATACTTCTTCAAAATATTCTTTAATCATTTCTACTAAATTTTCGTTATCATCGATGATTAAAAGTCTTGTTTTTTCCATTGTTTCTCCTCTCATTATTACCACGCATTATTATTATATAATAGATAAATATAAAATTAAAGAAAAAAAAAGGACTACTTTTGTCGAATATGTCAACTGTCCTTTTTTATTATTTTTAGCAATGCATCTAGTTTATTAATATCTAGGCTCATTCCTCCAATTAAGAACCCATCTAAGGAATCATTTTTTTTCAATTCTTCAATGTTTGCATCATTAACACTACCACCATAGATAATTCTACTTTTTGGAAATTTATCTTTTAAGAATTTTACTTTTTCTTTTATTTCCTCATTACTTGGGAGAACTCCTGTACCAATAGACCAAATCGGTTCATATGCTATAACTATTTTTTCATAATCTTCCTGATTAAAGTTTTTTGTGGATTCTAACAATTCAGAATATAAGCTATCTAGTACTTCAGGATTTTCTTTTTCTTCTTTTGTTTCACCAATACAAATTATAGGTGTTATATCTTCACTTAGTAAGTTTTTTACTTTAGCACTTACTTCTTCTCCTGTTTCTTTTTCTGCTGTTCTTCGTTCACTATGCCCTACAATTGCATATTCAACATTATATGATTTTAGTTGTGTTGCTGACACTTCACCAGTATGGGCACCACTACAATTTTTGCTTACATTTTGAGCACCTAAAATAATATTTGATGGAGTTACTAAGGCAAAATGCGGAAAAGAAGGACATAATATTACCTCCTCATTAGAAATATCTAATTTTGTTAATTTGTCATAGTAGCTAATGAATTCTTCTTTTGTTAAATTACTTTTATGATTTAATACTATCATCATTTTATTATCTCCCTTATTTTTTTTATTATTTTAGAAAAGATGCCAAATCTATTTTCAATTTGTTTTTCTTTTATTGCTCTATCATAGACCTCTAATACTCTTTCAGCATAATTGTTTGATCCATAATGCTCTGCTTGAATTCGTGCCTGTTTAGAAATCCACGCTAGTTCTGAACTATTATCATATACTCTGAGTATTTGCTTTTCATATTCCTTTTCATTTGTGAAGAAAAGACCATTTAATTCATCTGTTACCATACTTTCAAAGGCCTCATCCTTAATACATAATGGCATTATATTTGAAGCCATAGCTTCAATTACTGTTAAACCTTGCGTTTCGCTTTTTGAAGCAGTAGCAAATACTTGTGAAAGGTGATAATAGTATGGCATTTCTTCCCAGATTGCTTTACCTGTAAAAATAACATTATCAGAAATATTTAGTTTTTTAGATAATTCTTCATATTTATCTCTATCTGGTCCATCACCTACTATAAGCAATTTAATATTATCATGAATTTCTTGTAATTTTTTCTCGGCTTTAATTAAAAATTCAATATTTTTTTCTTCAGCAAGGCGACCTACAAAGATAATAATAAAATCCTTTTTAGAAAGACCTAATCTTTTTCTTGTAGCATTTACTTTTTTTAAATCGATGTTTTCTCGATAAAATCTTTCTACTTCTATTCCCGTTGGAATTATATGAATATTTTTATCAAATTTATATTTTTCCTTAAATAGTTTATATGTCTTATTAGTAGGTACAATAAGTTCTGTAGCCGTTGTATCACAATAAAATTTAGTAAAATATTCAACTAATTTTTTACTTGATTTTTCAAAATATCCTTTTGTTATATAGTAAATATATTCTTCATACATAGTATGGTATGTATGGACTAGAGGAATATTATATTGCCTTGCCAATATTCTTGCAAATGTTCCTATAGCAAATTCTGTTTGGGAATGAATTACATCTAGTTTCCAACTTTTAATTTTATTAATTGCTTGAATGGGATAAATACTTGTTAATCTTGAATCATAGATACCAGTTGGAATGCCTGGTATTTTTAAAACTCTTTCTTTTTCATCATATTCATATTTAAATCCTTCAAGATTGGCAGTGACAACATAAACTTCATGACCCTTTTTTTCTAAGGCATTTTTTAACATTACTTCACTAGTTACCAAGCCACTAATATATGGAGTATATGTTTCAGTAAAAATACCAATTCGCATTTTTTCACCCTCTTTATTGTCTAAATAAAAGCTTTTATTCTTCCATCTAAACCAAGTATACTATAGTCTCTTAAATATGTTATTTCCCCAGCTTCTTCATCTAGATACTCATAACCCATTTCTTCTAAATATTTTCTAGTTGAATTATCAGTATTCATTACTTTAACAAATACTTCTTGCATTTCAAGAAATTTTAAGGCATATTCAGCACCAATAGAAAGTATTTTTTTTGGCTGACAATGATTAGTATAATGCATTGTTATTAAACAACTTCGTATATCTTTTTCTCCAGATATAGAAAATAGGCCCTTTATTTGTTTGTTTTCTTCTAAGATAAATAACTTATCAATTGAATTAGTTTTCTTTATTGTTTTTATATATTTGTCTTCTGACATTGTAGCAACTATGTTTTTCAATTTTGAAGATAAATCTAGTGATGAATCTTCTGACTCTAGTTGTTCTATTTTTTTGATATGTTCACTATTATATGGATTAATCTCTATTATTTCTTCTTTTTGGGCCATTTTTTTCACCTTCTATTTAATTGCTTCTACACCAGGTAATTTTTTACCTTCTAAATATTCTAGTGTTGCGCCACCACCAGTTGATGCGTGATAAACTTTATCCTTAACGCCAGCTTTTTCAGCAGCTGCTACACTATCTCCTCCACCTAAGATGGTTTTAATATTATTTTCTACTAAATATTTTAGTATTTCATCAGTTGCATATTTATATTTTTCAAATTCATATACTCCCAATGGACCATTCCAAATAACTTGTTTTGCTTTTAATAATTCTTCACTAAATAATTTGATTGTTTTTGGTCCTAAATCAAGTCCCATTTCTTCTTTAGAAAAACTATCAATATCTTTAGTACGATACTCTTCATCATTTGTGTATTCATTTGTAACTGCAAAATCAACTGGTAAAACTATTTTTTCAGGATATTCTTTTAATATCTTTTTACAGAAATCTATATTTTCTTCATCTAGAAGTGATTTTCCTATTTCATATCCTTGGGCTTTTAAGAAAGTAAAGGCCATTCCTCCACCAATAAGTATCTTATCGGCTTTAGTAACCAGATTTTCTATTACCCCTATTTTATCAGCTACTTTAGCTCCACCTAAAATAACAACAAATGGATGATCTGGATTATCTAAAGTATGTAAGGCAGTTAATTCTTTTTCAATTAAGAAGCCTATTGCTGAAGGCAAGTGGCTAGCTATTCCAACATTAGAAGCATGAGCTCTATGAGCAGTACCAAAAGCATCATTTATAAATACTTCTCCAAGTGATGCCCAATAAGTGCCTAATTCTTCATCATTTGAACTTTCTTTTTTACCATCTAAATCTTCATATCTCGTATTCTGAATTAATAATATGTCTTTTTCATTTAAATTATTTACCATTTCTTCTAGCTCTTTACCTCTTGTTTTATCACAGAATAAAACTTCTTTATTAAGTAGTTCTGATAATCTTTTAGCAACTGGTTTTAGATCGTTTTTTTCTAAATCACTTGCTTCTTTTACTCTTCCTAAATGTGATAATAGAATAATCTTGCAGTTTTTATCTAAACAATATTTTATTGTTTCTAGAGCAGCACTTATCCTTGTATCATCTATTATTTTTCCATCTTTTATTGGAACATTGAAATCACAACGGATGATTACTTTTTTATTTTCAATATTTATATCTTTAATTGTATTCATTAAATTACTCTCCTAACAATTAAAATTATATCATTCTTTCTTACTAAAAAAAAGCTTTCTTCACTAGCTTTATAATTAAATTGTTTTAAATCATTTGTTAAATAAGTGTAAATTGAATTTTATTTTGGATTACGATTTAAGTTCATTTTAAATTATCATGTTATAATATTCATATGCGAAAGGAGTGGTTAGATGTTTTCTGGCATTTTAAGTTTTGTAAGTGATATATGTAAATTAGCTGGAGGTCAAGACGGAGTTAGAGTTTTATCAAAAATTATTGAATCTTTTCAATTTTTTGGATTTTAATCAATAAAAAAAACAATGCTTAGCATTGTTTTTATTTTTTATTTAGTCATTAAATGTTTAGCAGTTCTTACCATTTGGGCAGTATAACCCATTTCATTATCATACCAAGATACTACTTTTACTAATTGTTTACCATCTACTTCTAAAACATTTGTAGATAATCCATCAACTAGCGAACCACAACGTCTACCAATCACATCACTTGATACAATTGGATCCATTGTAAATTCTAGTGTTTCATTTGTATGTGCTTTTAATACGTTATTAATTTCTTCTACAGTAGTATTTTTTCCTAACTCTAATGTTAGATCAACTACTGATCCAGTTGGCACTGGTACACGCATAGCTGTTCCATCTAGTTTTCCTTCTAGTTTAGGGCAAACAAGACCAATAGCAGAAGCAGCTCCGGTTGATGCTGGTACAATATTGGCAGCACAAGCTCTACCACGACGTGCTAAATGTCCTTTTTTATGAGCAATATCAAGTGATGCTTGATCATTAGTATAAGCATGAACTGTTGTCATATAGCCCTTAACAATTCCAAATTCTTTGTCCAAGACATCTACAACTGGCGCTAGGCAGTTAGTTGTACATGATGCAGCACTAATTATTTTTTCATCACCATTTAAAATTTCATGGTTAACATTATAAACTACTGTTTTAAGGTCTCCTTTAGCTGGTGCAGAAATAATAACATGTTTTGCTCCAGCATCTATATGAGCCATGGCTTTTTCATCAGATGTAAATAAACCTGTACATTCAAATACTACATCAATATCTAAATCTTTCCATGGTAATTGTGCTGGTTCTTTTTCAGCATAAACTCTTACCTTTCTTTCACCAACCACAATATATTCACCATCGGCATGAATTTCATCAATACGATAATTTCTGTGATTAGTATCATATTTTAACAAATAAGCAAGTTGTTCTGCATCAGTTAAATCATTAACTGCTACTACTTCAAATTCTGGATTTTCTTCCATTAGCCTAAAGCATAATCTTCCAATTCTTCCGAATCCATTAATTGCTACTTTAATCATTTATATCCCTCCTTATTTTCATTATAAAGAGTTCTTAATTTTCTTTCAAGAATACCTACTATTTTTTACAGATTTTGGCGTAAAGAAAATATCCACAGCTTTTGTGGATATTTTTTATTCCTCTAGAGAAGCATTTATTAGCATAATTACACTTAATAAATCATTTTGACTCGCCTTTTCTATAAAAGAAACATTTCTAGTCATATAATCAATACTTCTAATATGTTCACATAGTACTGATCCTTTTATTTTTTTAGTGTCTTCTAAAACATGATGAGTTGGAAATTCTTTTGTATTACTAGTAATTGGACAGACCATTACCATATTAGTATGTTCATTAAAAACATTAATACTAACGACTATAGCAGGTCTTTTTCCTCTTTGTTCATGACCTTTAGTAGGGTTTAAATCAAGATATATAATATCTCCTTGTTTTGGTATATATTTTTTTACCATAACTCATCACCTACTGGATTGTCCCATTCAAAATCTTTTGTTAAATTGTCACCTTTATAGTTTTTAAATTTTTCAGAAAGAGAAATTTTTTGTTTATTTGATTTAGAAATAATAATTTTATTGTCATTTTGTTCAATAATCAAATTATCACTAGGTTTTATATTTAAGGATTTTAAATATACATTAGGTATTCTTATTCCATATGAATTACCCCATTTTTGTAATTTTAATTCCATTGTGTCACCTCACAATAAGTATATACATTGTATAGACTTTTGTCAAATAAAAATATCCACAGTTTTTGTGGATATTTTTTATTCATGGAAATAACTGCCACCTATAAATTCTCTAATTACTGCATCTTGAGGAATTGCATCAGCTGGTATTGGTAAGAATAAATTTAAGAATCTAATTAATCTTTTTGCCTCTTCGTAGCAAGATGATGTACTTTCAACAGAATATAGAAGTGGTTCTACATATGTTTTTAAAACCCCTATTTCATAAATTGCTGCTGAATTTATAGTAACATCTGATTCATCTTGATATGGAAAAATATATTTTTCTTCACCTGCTCTAACACTAGGCCAATTTTTTAGTGTATGCTCAACACTATAATTTCGAGTTCTATTGTCTCTAGCTATTCTTCTTAATAGGCGATTATCTGTAGTTGAGATACGATTATGACTATCTAGTCCTAATTCTGTTAATGGTGAAATATATATCTTGTATTTTTTTTCACGTGGGATATTAGTTAGGATTTTACTATCTAGGGCATGTATTCCTTCAATTATGATTATTTCTTTTTCACCTAATTGCATTTCTTTGCGAAATTCTTTTTTACCAGTAGTGAAATTATATACTGGTGTTGTAATTTTTTTACCAGATAAAAGTTCTGCAACTTGTTTATCAAATAGTTTTAAATCAATAGCTTCTAAACATTCAAAATCATAATTACCTTCAGCGTCTTTTGGTGTATCTTCACGATTTAGAAAGTAATCATCCATTCCTAGTGCTCTTGGTTTTAATCCAAAACTTTCTAGATACATACATAATTTTCTTGAAGTAGTAGTTTTCCCAGATGATGAAGGTCCAGCTACTAATACTATTTTTACATCATTTTTCCTACTATTTATTTCTTTTGCAACGTTTAATAAGCGATTACTCTGTAACGTTTCATCTATTTTAATTAAGTCACTTATTTTTCCTGTAGATACTAATCTATTTAAATCAACTGTGTTTTCTATTCCAATTATCTTTGCCCAATCTTTATACTCTTTGAACACATCAAACATATGAGGATGATGAATATATCTAGTAATTTTATCAGTAACATAAATTGTTGGGAATCTTAGAGTCAAACCATTATCTTTTACATATGTTAAATCAAAATCTTTTACTTTTGAAGTTGATGTTGGCATTAAATCATAAAAATAATCATATAAACTACCTAGTCTATATAGGGTTATATAAGTATTCATATTATATCCTAAAATTCCTGCTTTTGTTTTATCACCTGTATTATTAAAATAATCGATTGCTTCTAGTCTATCAATAGTTAACTTTGTTATTGGTAAATCCTTTTTAATAATATCACGCATGGCAGCTTTTATTTCTTCAACTCTTTCACCTGATAATTTGAATGTTGTTTCAATGTAGACTCCTTTATCTAGCGAATGCATTACTCTAATATCGGCATTTTTTCCATATAATCTTTTGACAGCATAAAGCATAACAAAAATCAAACCACTAATATGTGTTCTGTTACCTTCTCTCGATGTTAAATCTAAAAATTCGATTTCAGCTGATTCTAATATTTTATTTGATAATTCTTTTAGTGATCCATTTACTCTAGCTAAAAGAATAGGATACTTATATTCTGCTTGATGCTCAGCACCTATTTCTTGTAAGGTAATATCCTTACTATAAGTGTACTTCTTATTGTTAATAGTGACTTCTACAGTTTGTATCACAATATCACCCCTTATGTTAATATCAGTATAGCATATTTTGTCAAATTAATATATGAATAATTTTTATTATTGACATTATACTAATTATAGGTGAGTTTATGAATTTAATTCCAATAATTGTGGATAGAGAAAGAAATGGAGAAAGAAGTTATGATATTTTTTCAAAGTTATTAAAAGAACGGATTATTTTTATTTCTGGAGAAATAAATGATGATTTGAGTAATAGTGTCATTGCTCAACTTTTATACTTAGACTCTATTAATCATGATGATATTTATTTATATATTAATTCTATTGGTGGTAGTGTAACTAGTGGATTAGCAATTTATGATACAATGAACTATATTAAGAGTGATGTTTCAACTATATGTTTTGGAATTGCAGCTAGTATGGCAGCTGTTATTTTAGCAAGTGGTAAAAAAGGAAAAAGATTAATTTTGCCTAATGCCGATGTTATGATTCATCAAGTATTAGGTAGAAGTGAAGGACAAGCTAGTGATATTAAAATTGCTACTGAAAGAATTTTAAATATAAAGAATAGAATTAATAAAATACTTGCTAAAAGTACTGGTAAAAGTATTAAAGTAATCGAAGTTGATACAGATAGGGATAATTATTTATCAGCTGATGAGGCTATAAAATATGGATTAGTTGATAAAATTATAAAAAATAAAAACACCTATAATTAAGTAGATGTTTTTTATTTAATTATTATGCATTTTTTCAAAGTTTTCAGCTAATTCTTTTATTTTACGCATACGATGATTCAATCCAGATTTGGTTATTTTTTTATTTGTCTCTAACGAAATGATTTCAGCAAGTTCTTTTAGAGAAGCTTCAGGGTATTTTTTTCTATATTCTAAAGCTTCTTTGGTTTTATCATCTATAAGTGTTAGACCATCATTATCTTCTATTGTTTTAATTTGTTTTAGTTGATTATTTGCCGTTTCTATTACTTTGTCTATATTTGCTTGTTCACAATTATTAAGACGATTGGTTTTGTTTTTTTGATCGCGATAAATTCGAACATTTTCGAAATACATAACTGCTTTAGATGCACCTAATATTCTTAGAAAATCACTTATTTTTTCAGCTTCTTTTATGTATATCATATATCCTTTTTCTCTATTTAAGATTTTAGCATTCAAGTCATATAGATTTAAAAGTTTTTGAATAAATACTGATTCTTCTGGTGATTCAATTAGCAATTCCATATGATATCTAGATTTTTTAGGATCATTAATACTTCCTGAACTTAAGAATGCTCCTCTTAGATATCCTCTTATTTCTTCATCACCATCTACTATATAATTTGGAACAATAGTTAATTTTTTATTGTTTTCATCACTTATTCCTAAATCTTGTAAAATTATTGGGATTTTTTCTGTTATTTTTATTTGGTATAAATCTTTTTTGCTGAAATTAACATTATTAATTATTGATACTTCGGGATCTATACTATATAGCATATTTAGTGTTTTATTAACTCTATCAACAGTAAATTTGTTTTCTGTTGTCATTTTTATATAATTACTAGTAATTTCACCATTATTTCTAATATATGCTGATAATTCAGCAATAAGTTCTGATTTAGAATTTTCAATATTAGATATTTCTTCTTTGATTGTTACTGTAAAAGACATTTTACTTCCTCATTAGATATGAGAATATTAGTGAACTTAGTTTTAAACTGTTATGCTTTAGAGTATTATCATGATCAATAATTATTAAGTCATCTTCTATTAATTCTACGTTCATTTTTTCTAATTCTTCATAATCGATTAATACTGGATCTTTTTGTTCTTCAGATTCATATTTTTTAGCCATTTTTTCGGATATTTTTGTATTACTAGCAATTACAACATTAACTTTTTTGTCATCTAAATATTTATCAATCAGTTTTACATGATCTCCCACACTAAAGCCATCTGTTTCTCCTGGCTGAGTCATAATGTTTGACAAATACATTATAGGCGCTTTAGCGCTGTTAAGAGCTTCTTTTACCTCTTTACAAATGATATTAGGTAATACACTTGTATATAAACTACCCATACTAAATATTATTAAATCTGCTTTTTTTATCGCAGTTAATACTTCTGGTAAAACTTTAGGTTCTTTCTTATAAAATATTTTTTCAAATTTGCGATGTGCCATAGTAATTTGTTCTTCTCCTTCAATAATATTACCATTTGTATCAAGTCCCATTAATGTTAGATTGGCTTCTTCTGAAATTGGCAAAACTGTGTGGCGAACATCTAATATTTTACTAAGTGCAGCAATTGAATCTTTTAGTGAACCAGTTATATCTAAAAGAGCAGTTAACATTAAGTTACCTACGGCATGACCATCTAAATCACTTGATGTTTTAAAGCGATATGACATCATATCTTTAATTGGTTCATCTATTTGTGATAAATGCGTAATTACTTTTCTGATATCACCAACTGCTGGCGTATGAAATTCTTTGCGTAATTTACCAGTTGAGCGACCATTATCAGAGACAGTTATTACCGCTGTAATATCTACTGGAAAGTCTTTTAGACCCTTTAATAAATAAGATATACCAGTACCTCCACCAAAGACTACTATTTTTTTATACATATTATTTACCTCCATATAGTATTTTATCTTTTTCATAATATTTATTTTTCTTTATACTTGTAATAATTAGCCAAATACCAAAGATAATGGCTATTATAGATATAACTTGAGCTATTTTTATGGGACCTAGCATTAAGGAATCAGATCTAAGTATTTCAATAAAAAATCTTTCTATTCCATACCAGATTACATATATTGCGGTTAATATACCAGTTTTTTGTTTTTTGTTTTTCCTAACTATTAATAAAACTAGAAAACAGATGAAGGAAAACAAAGATTCATATAAGAAAGTTGGTTCTCTATAGGCACCGTCAATATACATACCCTTTATTATAAACTGAGGTATATGGAGATTTTTTAATGTATTAAAATCTACTATTCTTCCATAGGCTTCACTATTAAAGAAATTACCCCAACGACCTATTGCTTGAGCAATTATTAGACCAACTACTACTATATCTAATAAGAGCCAGAGATTTATTTTTTTCTTTTTAGTATAGATTATTAAAAATATTAAGCCGGCTATTATTCCTCCGTGGATTGCTAAACCGCCATGCCAAATCATAAATATTTCTACTGGATTATTGAGATAGTAACTAATATTAAATAACACATAGTATATTCTAGCTCCTAAAATACCTATAATAATACCATAAAAGAACATATCAGATAGGTATTCATCAGGTAATTTTTTCTTTTTTGCTTCTTTATTAATTAAAAAGTAAGCAATAAGCATTCCTAAAAAAATTAAAAAAGAATACCATTTTATCTCTATTATTCCAAAGTCAAAGAGAACACTATCCATTTTTCTTTAGCCTTTCTATTAATCTTTTAATTGTTTTTTCAACTATAAAATTAGTAATTGATAAAAGAATTGCGATAAAAAAAGCAGCAAAGAAATTATTTATATCAAAATGGGATCTTAATATCCAATCTGTTAACTTTAAAATGAAGACATTAATTAATGGATAAAATAATCCTAATGTCAAAGCAGTAATTGGTATTGTTAATGTTACCAATACTGGTTTTATTGTTTTGTTTAACATTGAAATAATTAAGACTATAATGAATGACCAAATAAAAAATCTCTTTTCTTCTATTATGACTGACTTAAACAGGCTAGTTACTAGAATAAAGACAATTGTATAACCAAACATGTAGATTAACCATTCAACAAAACTATTTAAGCGGACTTTGTTTTTTTCTCTTATTATTAAATGCATTTTTTCACCTCTACAGTATTTTATTTAAAAATTGTCCTGTATATGATTCTTTTACTTTAGCAACTTCTTCTGGTGTTCCTGTGGCTACTACTGTTCCACCACCATCGCCACCTTCTGGTCCTAAATCAATAATATAATCAGCTACTTTTATAACATCAAGGTTATGTTCAATTACAACTACTGTGTCTTTATTATCTACTATTTTCTGTAAAATTGCAAGCAAGCGCTTAATGTCATCAGTATGTAATCCTGTTGTTGGTTCATCTAAGACAAATAGTGTTTTACCAGTAGCTTTCTTTTGTAATTCTTTAGCTAGTTTTACACGTTCTGCTTCACCACCTGATAATGTTGGAGCACTTTGTCCTAATTTTATGTACCCCAAACCGACATCTTCTAAAACTTGTAGTTTATGCTTAATTTTAGGTACATTTTCAAAGAATGCTAAAGCTTCTGTAACACGCATATCTAATACTTCGGCAATATTTTTACCTTTGTATTTTATTGATAATGTTTCTCTATTATAACGTGTACCATGGCATACTTCACATGGAACATAAACATCTGGTAAGAAATGCATTTCTATTTTTTTAACTCCATCACCGCGGCAAGCTTCACAACGACCACCCTTAACATTAAAGGAAAAACGATTTTTTTCAAAACCATACATTTTTGCTTCTTTTGTTGTAGTAAACAATGTTCTTATATCATCAAAGACACTTGTATAGGTTGCAGGATTTGATCTTGGTGTTCTACCAATAGGATTTTGAGATATCGCAACTATTTTATCTAAATTCTCAATTCCTAATATTTTGTCATATTTACCTGGTTTTTCTTTACTCTTATATATTTTTTGAGAAACAGCTTTACATAATATTTCATTAATAAGTGATGATTTTCCACTTCCAGAAACTCCAGTTACACACGTAAAGGTTCCTAGAGGTATATCGACATCAATATTTTTTAAATTATTTTCTTTTGCGCCTTTTATTTTTAATAGTTTTTTTGTTTGTTTTCTTCTTGTTTTAGGAATTTCAATACACATTTTGCCTTTTAAGTATTGACCTGTTATACTGTTTTCGTTATTCATTACTTCTTCTGGTGTACCTTGAGCAACAACTTCACCACCAGCATCCCCGGCACCTGGACCGATATCAACTAAGTAGTCACTCGCCAACATCGTATCACTATCATGTTCTACTACAATAAGTGTATTTCCTAAATCACGCATTTCAAGTAGTGACTTAATTAATTTTTCATTGTCCCTTTGATGAAGGCCAATACTTGGTTCATCTAAAACATATAATACACCTGTTAAGTGAGATCCAATTTGAGTAGCAAGGCGAATTCTTTGAGCTTCTCCTCCAGATAATGTTCCAGCACTACGACTTAGTGTTAGATATTCTAGACCTACATTTGATAAGAAAGTTAGGCGATCAAGGATTTCTTTAATAACTAGTTTAGCTATTTCTTTCTTTTCTTCACTTAATTTTAAATTAGTAAAGAATGGTATTAAATCTTTAATAGACATTTCTGTTACTTCAAAGATATTTTTATTGCCTAATTTTACTGCTAAAACATTGTCATTTAACCTGGCACCATGACATGTATCACAAGTATGTTCTACCATGTAATTTTCTAACCAATCTCTTATCCAAGTGGAAGTTGTATTCATATATCTTCTTTCTAATCTATTTATTATTCCTTCATAGAAATCTTCTTTATCTCTATTTATACCACCACGAGTTGAATATTTTATTCTTATTAGTTCATCACTACCATATAAAATATAATTCTTATCTTTTTTTGATAGTTTTGACCATGGTTTATTCATATCAATTTTATAATGCTTACATAAACATTCTAATTCCATATATTCTATAGCTTCTGGATCATCCGTAAGTGTTTTTATGGCACCACCAGCTAATGATAAGTTCTCATCTGGTATTAATAACTCTTCATCTATTTGTAGTTTTACACCTAGTCCTTTGCAATCTGGGCAAGCACCATAAGGAGCATTAAAACTAAATAGTCTTGGTTCTAATTCTGGAAGGGAAAATTCACAATGTGGACAAGCAAATTGTTCTGAAAATACTAATTCTTTTTTATCTTCTCCCAAAATTTGAACTACTACTTTACCATTCGACAATTTAGTAGCTTGTTCTAAGGCTTCAAATAATCTACTCCTTGATTCTTCTTTTAAAGCTATTCGATCAATTACAACATCTATTTTATCTTTTTTATTTTTTTCTAGGTTTATATCTTCACTTAGGTCATACATTTCACCATTTATTCGTACTCTAACGTAACCATCTTTACGAAGAGAGTCTAATAAGTCCTTATGAGTTCCTTTTTCTCCATGAACTACTGGTGATAAGATAACCATTTTTGTACCTAGTGGATATTCCATTATTTTATTTGTCATTTCTTCTATACTTTGACTAGATATAGGAATATTATGATTAGGGCAATATGGTACACCTACTCTTGAAAATACTAGTCTTAAATAATCATATATTTCTGTTACTGTTCCAACTGTTGATCTTGGATTATTATTAGTAGTTTTTTGATCTATGGATATAGCTGGTGATAGTCCTTCTATTGAATCAACATCAGGTTTTTCTGAACCACCCAAAAATTGTCTGGCATAAGCTGACAGACTTTCAACATATCTTCTTTGACCTTCGGCATAAATTGTGTCAAAAGCAAGAGAAGATTTACCACTTCCTGATAGGCCAGTCATGACAATCAATTTATTTTTTGGTAGTGTAATATTGATATTCTTTAGATTGTTTTCTCTGGCTCCTTTTATAACTATTTCATCCATATAATCACCTGTTTGATATTATACCACATAATCAAAATAAAATTACTTTTTCTTGATATATTTTCAGTTTATGATATATTTAAAGTAGAGAGGAGTGAAATTGTGGTAGAAGCTACAAAAAAGGCATTTATAGAGAATTATGCAAATTTTAAAGGGAGAACAAATAGATCAGATTTTTGGTGGGCTATTTTAGGTTACTTTATTGCATCTTTCATTGTTGGCTTTGTTGGTGGATTGCTTTTTGGTACTAGTGAGAATAACGTTAATATTTTAACAACTGTGTTCATGCTTGCGACAATAGTTCCAGCTTTAGCACTAGAAGTAAGAAGATTACATGATATCAACAAATCTGGTTGGTTTGTATTAGTTAGTTTAATACCATTTGTTGGATCAATTATTCTTATTATTTGGTTCTGCGGAGATAGTGTTAACGAAAATAACTCTTATTAAAAAACAGATTCAATTGAATCTGTTTTTATTTTATCCACAATATTTGTGGATATTTTATTCTGATTTCATTTCAAATAAAATGTCTCTTAATTCCATAGCTCTTTCAAAATCTAAATTCTTAGCTGCTGCACGCATTTCTTGTTCAATAAGTGCCATATTCTTTTCTATTTCTTTCTTAGTAGGTTTCTTTTTACTATCTTTTATTTCGGCTGTGTTACTAATAACATCTCGTATTTCTTTAATAATAGTTTTTGGTGTTATATTGTGTTCTTTATTATATCTATCTTGAATTTCTCGACGACGTTTTGTTTCGTCAATTGCTTCCCTCATTGAATCAGTTATTTTATCCCCATACATAATAACGTGTCCATTAGCATTTCTGGCACAACGTCCAATCGTTTGAATTAAACTCCTGGTACTTCTTAAGAAGCCTTCTTTATCAGCATCTAGTATAGCAATTAAGCTTACTTCAGGAATATCTAATCCTTCTCTTAAAAGATTAATTCCAACTAAACAATCATATTTTCCTGTTCTAACATCATGTATTATTTGCATTCTTTCTAAAGTTTTTACTTCACTATGAAGATAGGCAACCTTTATATCTAATTCTTTTAAGTAGTTAGTTAATTCTTCGGCCATTCGAATAGTTAGGGTTGTGATTAAGACACGCTCATTATTTTTTATTCGTGCATTTATTTCTCCTACTAAATCATCTATTTGACCTTCGGTTTTTCTAACTTCTACTTCTGGATCGAGTAGTCCTGTTGGTCTTATTATTTGTTCAACATATTTATTATTTGTATGAGATAATTCTAAATCACCTGGAGTAGCAGAAACATAGATTGCTTGATTTATCTTTTTTTCAAATTCTTCATATTTTAATGGTCTATTATCTAGGGCACTTGGTAATCTAAAGCCATATTCTACTAGATTCATTTTCCTTGATCTATCACCATTATACATTCCTCTTACTTGTGGTAGTGTTACATGAGATTCATCTACAACAAGTAGATAATCTTCTGGGAAGAAATCCATTAAAGTAGTTGGAGTAACACCTGGTGCTCTACCAGCCATAGGAGCTGAATAATTCTCAATTCCAGAACAAAAGCCAGTCTCTTCTAACATTTCAAGATCATAATTTGTTCTTTGTTCCAAGCGTTCGGCTGCGAGTAATTTATTATTTTCTTTTAACTCTTTTAATCTAGCAGCTAGTTCTACTCTTATTCTTTCTATTGCGGCATGTAGTTTATCATCACTTACTACAAAGTGACTAGCTGGAAAAATACTGATATTTTTCAAATTTTCTGTTACAACACCAGTTAAAGTATCTATTTCTGATATTCTATCTATTTCATCATCAAAGAATTCTATTCGATAACCTTTAGTATTTTGGTTAGCAGGAATTATTTCTAAGATGTCTCCTCTTACTCTAAAAGTTCCACGTTTAAAATCTAAATCATTTCTTTCATAAAGCATATCTATTAATTTTGCTAGTATTTTATTTCTACCTTCAGAGTTTCCAACCGAAAGTGTTAACATTTTATTTTTGTATTCATCTACCTCACCAATACCATAAATACAAGAAACACTAGCTACAACAATAACATCACGTCTTGATATAAGAGCTGATGTAGCAGCATGACGAAGTTCATCTATTTCATCATTAATTGAAGAATCTTTTTCAATATAAGTATCAGTCGAAGGTACATAAGCCTCTGGTTGATAATAATCATAATATGAGACAAAGTACTCTACTCTATTTTCTGGAAATAATTCTTTTAATTCAGAGTATAATTGTCCAGCAAGTGTTTTATTATGAGCAAGTACTAGAGTTGGTTTATTTACTTCTTTTATAACATTAGCAATAGTAAATGTTTTACCTGTACCTGTTGCGCCTAGAAGAACTTGTTCTTTTTTACCATCTTTTATCCCTTTAACTAATTCTTCTATAGCTTCTGGTTGATCTCCTGAGGGAGTATATTTACTTACCAATTTAAATGAATCCATACTTTGTCTCCTTTCTTAAATCTTAATTTAACTTATCATTTTATTACTAAAAATTCAATACTTTTAGTTTATCTTACTTTACTCTTTTTATTTTGTATGTTAATATATTTTACAAATCAGGAGGTTTTTATGAGTAAAAATACAAATTATTATGATATGGTAAATGAAATAATGACTACTAATACTGAACAATTAACTGCCGAAGATATTTACCGTGACTATTTTTTAGGTCA
The DNA here is from genome assembly GCA_017433415.1 of Bacilli bacterium. Classification (GTDB taxonomy): domain Bacteria; phylum Bacillota_I; class Bacilli_A; order RF39; family UBA660; genus UBA3789. Next base: position 13,181 of record JAFRHI010000024.1, on the reverse strand, counting down.
GTGTTTACGTGGGGTTATTAAAAGAAGATTAGCTTCAATTTGCAATCCAACTGTTAATGAAACAGTATTCCCTGAAATGGAAAGGTTATATATGCTTTATGGTGTAGAAGTTAGACCATTAAAAGCTAGAAGTCCATTAGTTAAAATTGAAGAAGGTGGCATATTTACTAATTCAGTGATCATTCTTCATGTAAATCAGAAATATTACAAAGATCTTGTAGAATTAATAAGTAATTTCTATAATAAATTTAATTTAGGAGAGATAAATGATCTAGTTGGTAATGGTGTTAGTTTTTCACCATCTTATGGCTTCCTTGATTTTGTTGATTCTTACAATCAAGAAGTTTATAGTGTTTTTGGTGAGGATTGTGATAAATATACTATTGATCTTGAAAAAGAAAAAGAAAATATTAAAACTTATGCTGAATCTTTATTTTCTGATAAAGTTGATACCACAATAATTGATATTTTCTTAGAGAAAATATTATTGGAATTTATTAAAGATGATTTAATAGAATTATCTTCAGGAAGAGTTAAAGATGAAAAAACTCCGATTCTTCATTTGCTTGGATTTGATAGGTCAACTAGAGAAGATTGGAGTTCAGGATATTATAGTAACTTTGGGACTAAGACTTACTTGATCAATGGTAGTGTGGATTTTCAAAATGTAATTAAACATTTAATCACAAGTATTCTTGATGCATATGATGTTCACTATTCTAAATCATTTAGTGAACTTAGAATTAATGCTTCAATTGAACAGCTTCTTAATTTATACTATATGGAAGAACAAAGACTTAAAAACTTTATGGATGATAGAAGTGAAGAAGAACTTATTCAAAAATTGAATGAATCTTTAGGAAAAAATAAAAACGAAGGTTTATCCTTCGTTAAGAAAAGCTAGTTACTAGCTTTTTTATTTTGAAATCCACGAGGTATATAATCTACTTTTGTTATAATGTCTTCTTCTATTTCAACAAACATTTTCTTTAATAGTTCAATTTTTTTAGATTCAATATTTTCTTTTTGAAATAGTTCGATAATTTCTTTATATTTTCTTTCTCTCATCTGAATTGGCAACATAGCTAGTTGGGCTTTTAACTCTATTAGGGAATAGATATAATTCTTTGAATTATCCTTTTGCAATTCTTCTATTAATACTCTTATCGTATATGATATATATGATCTTATAAAGTCTTCAACGTTTTCTCTGTAGACATGATCAATTCCAGATATAGAGGCTTCTTCTTTAGTATGCCATTTATAATCTTTTTCATTCATAGCAATCTGTCTAGCAATAGCCCTTTTTAAACCTGCAAAGAATAATAAATCATCATTATAAGTGCTATAGGGAACAAAGCCATTTTCAATGACATCTATCTCTATAGCAGGAGATAATGATAAAATATAGAACGCTGAAAACTCTAATTGATTTTTTAATTCAGGATGTTTTCTTACACTATTTATGAATTCTGAATAAAGTATTTGAGTATATTTATCAATAATATGTTTAAAGGCTCCATTGGAGATATATGTTGTTTCTAAATACATATATTTAAGTTTATTTAAAATTCTATTTATAGAGTTTTCTCTTAAGTCATCTAATTCTTCATTATTTATCCCTTGTGTTTCTATTTTATTTATTAATGCTACGCATTCTTCTATTGTTGGACAATAATTTTCATATAAAGTTTTTTCTTCTTGGATTAATGCTTTTAAACATTTTATAGAAGCATCTGTTATTCCATTAATAGCAATTTTTTGATAAATAATATTTATTTCAGTTGCGATATTTATTAATTCATTTATTTCTTCTTTTCTTACCATATTAATCACCAGCGCCATATATAATATCATTAACCAGTAATTAAGTCAAAAGAAAAAGTGCATAGCACTTTATCTATTACTCCAACTTGATGGGAAATTTACATAATTTCTAGGGTTCATAGTACTTGATTCGGCATAGCCTCTCCAACTACATCCTCCATCTTTTTTACGCCAGTTACAACTTGTTATTTCTAAATGAAGGTGTGGACCAGTAGAATTACCAGTTGATCCCATTAAACCTAATTGTGTATTATGAGTAACATATTGTCCTTCTGATACTGAGAAGCTTCTTAAATGGGCATATGTTGAATAAATATAACGTCCATTATAATTATGTTTTACTCTAACTACTTTTGCTCCGGCTGGGTCATGATAAACATCTGTTACAATACCATCAGCTATTGGATAAATTGGAATGCTTTTATTTGAACTTGATAAGTCCATTCCAATATGGCCACTACAAACACCTTTCCAAGTAATATACTCGATACAACCAGAATATCCTTGAGTAACATAGCCATATTCCATTGGACGATAGAAACCATTTGTACTTGGAACAGAAGCTCCTCCACCGCCACCACTACTTTGATTTACACGATAGATACAACTATTTAAATCTTCATTTGTACCGCAACCTAGGCTTTTAGCATAACTTAGTTGGCTTTTTGCTGTTCGTAATTGATCCTCAATACTTGGCATACCTGCTTTAATTTGAGAAATATCTAAGGCAATACGTGATTGTTCATCTTCTAATTCTTTTTTTAGTCTACTAAGTTCTTCTTTTTTCTCTTCTAATTCTTTTTGTTTTTGTTGATTTTTCTTGATTAGAGCATCTAATTCTTTTATGACATTATCATTATATTCAGTTAACTGTTCAACTATTGAAATACGATAAATCATATCAGTTATATCTTCTGCTCCAAAGGCATATTCAAGATAAGCATTTTCTCCATTTGATATTTGATAATATGCAATTATATTTTTACTTTCTTCACTTTTCTTTTCTATTTCTTTTTCACATTCTTCTATTTCTGCTTGAAGAGTTTCTATTTCTTCTTCTGCTTTTTTAATATTAGCTTCCGTTGTTGCTATTTTATTTTTTATTTCTTTTATTTCTGCTTCATTGGTTGCTATCTTTGCTTTTCTTGTTTCTAGTTCTTTTGTATACTTTTCAATTTCTGCTTCAAATTGAGCAACTGTTTTAGCTTTAGTATCTATTGGTAGTGCTATCATAGATACTATAGTTAGAATCATTGTTGTTATTACTAAGAATTTATTTTTCATTATATTTTTAAATACCTCTTAACGGCACTAGCACTACCTATCATACCAACTAAGATACCTATTATTATTACAATTAATGATGCTTGATAAATAAATGGTTCAGGTTTTATCAATTGTATTAAACGAGAATATAAATATCCATCAAAATGTTTATAAAAAGCTAAATATCCATATGTTGTTACTATTACTGGTACTATTGAACCAAATAATCCTAAAATCATTCCTTCAATAATAAATGGTGTTTTTATAGTAAGATTACTTGCTCCTACTAAACGCATTATTCCTATTTCTTTACGTCTTGCAGAAATAGTTAATTTAATAGTATTAACAATTAAAAATACTGTTACTAGTATTAAAGCAATAACTATTCCATAAGTAACTTTTTCTACTGATGTGAAGGCCTTTACCATTTTATCAACCATTCCCTCACCATATCTTACTACTGATACTTTATCTATTTTTTCTATTTTTTCAGCAGTTTTACTTATCTGTTCTACTTCTTTTACTTTTACTTGAAAAGTATCTTTTAATGGGCTTTCTTCTTCATCCCAATTACTTAAAACTGTATTAAAAACTTCTGATTCTTGTTGCATCTTTTCTTTTATTTCAACCTTTGATTGAAATGTATACTTATCAACATTAGAGATTGATTTTAATTCTTTTTCAACATCTTTTATATCATCTTCTTTAGCATCTTGTTCTAAAAAGACAACAATAGTCATATCTCTTTCTATTTCTTTAGTAAAGTTTTGAACATTATATGTAGCAACAATTGCCACTGCAACTATAATTAGTGTTATTGTTATACAGGAAATTGAAGCTAGAGATAAACTGAAGTTTCTTATGACACTTTTAAAGGCATCTCTAATGCTTCTTCCTAACATTCTAAATACTTTCATTCGGCATAAGTTCCTTTCTGTTTAAATTTAACAAGGTGTCCATCTTTTAAAGTAATTACCTGTTTTTTCATTTTATTTACTATTTCTTTATCATGTGTAGCCATAATAATTGTTGTTCCTCTTAATTTGTTGATACTTTCTAGTACTTTCATAATTTCCATACTCATATCTGGATCAAGATTTCCTGTTGGCTCATCACATAAAAGTAGTTTTGGGTCATTTACGATTGCTCTAGCAATTGCGACACGTTGTTGTTCTCCTCCTGATAAGTTATCTGGATATTCATGAACTTTGTTCTTTAATCCCACATCTTCAAGAGCTTTTAAAACTTTTTGTCTGATGACATCTTTCCTCTCACCTATGCACTCTAGGGCAAAAGCAACGTTTTCATACACTGTTAGCTTTGGTAACAATCTATAATCTTGGAATACTATTCCTAATTTTCGTCTTAATTTATAAACTTTTTTATTTTTTAACTTGGCAACATCAAGTCCACCTACAATAACTTGGCCTTTTGTTGGTTTTTCTTCGCGATATAGCATTTTGATTAGTGTTGATTTTCCGCTTCCAGACCCACCTATTACAAAGACAAATGAACCTTTTTCTATTGCTAAGTTTAAATCATAGATGGCAGTTACTCCATTTTTGTATTTTTTTTCAACATTTTTTATTCTAATTAAATCCATCTATTTTTCACCACCTTAGTTAATCCATTATATCATATTTTTCGACATTATTGAATATAAGTTCAGGTGTTAGACACAATATGACAGTAAAAAAGAGCACTATTTTGCTCCTTCTACTTGATAGGCATCGGTTACTACGAAGAACGCCTCATCATCTATAGCTTTTATACCTTCGGTTACTTTGTAATATTCACGTGATGGTATTACTGCTAACATTACTCTTTTCTTGTTTTCTAAGAATCCACCTTTTACTTCAAATGTCGTTATCGTATGATTTAAATCTTTTATAATATATTTTTTCACTTCTTCATCTTTTTCGGTAATTATGTAGAATGCTTTATTGTTTGATATGCCTAATAAAACTTTATCGACTACTAAGTTGTTAATATATAAATATATTAGAGCATATAAAGCATTTGTTGTTCCAAAGAAAAGTGATCCTATTAAAATAATTGTTCCATTCATTACCATACTGGTTTTAACTATCGGTATTCTAAATTTTTCATAAAGAATTTGATTAATTATGGGTAAGCCACCCATAGAATAACCACTTCGATACATTAATCCGCTGGAAAAGCCACCAATAATACCACTTAGTAAGGCCATTAATAAAGCATCAGATATATCAAAATTAATGTACTGAACAAGTGGAGATGTTAATTTTATTAACAATGGATAAGCTAGACAAGCAAGAATTGTACCAGTTGTTCTTTCCTCTCCTAAATACATGAAACTGATAATAATACAAGCAATGTTTATTAATAATACCATTAAAGCCGGATCTATGTTATAAAGATATTTAGTAATAGTTGCGATACTACTTGTTCCACCAGCTACTAAGTTCATTGGCAATAATATTATATTATAGAGTAAAGCACTTATAATCATTGCAACTGTTAGTAATAGTGCTCGATATAAGCGATGATTTTTTTCTATTTTTTCTTTTAAATCTTCCATTTACTCACCTCCAAATACTTGATATGTATCAGTTATAATGAAGAATGCTTCTTCATCTATTTCATTAATTCCATTTTTTAATCTAAAATAGTCTTTTGTAGGTATAACTGTCATTAAAACATTCTCTGTTTCTTTTTTATAGCCGCCTTTAGCTTTAAAGATTGTTACTCCATGACCTAGATACTTAATAATAAATTCTCTTACCTCATCTTCTTTTTCAGTAATTATATAGAAAAATTTACTATCGGAAATACCAAGAACTACTCTATCAGAAATTAAGCTAATTATATATAAAATAATAATTGAATAAATCATACTATTAAGCCCAAAAAATATTCCTGATGCTAAAACTATTAGTCCATCAGACATCAGCATACTCTTACCAAGACTTACTTTAGCATATTTAGTAATAATATGATTAATAATATCTGTACCACCATTAGTAAATCCCGCTCTAAATACTAATCCTGCACCAAAACCATATATTATTCCGCCAAATGCTGCTGATAATAGTAGGTGTGAGGAGTCTATTTGTAGCCAAACATTTAAATCTTCAGTTAATTTTATAAATGTTGGTAAGAGAATAGATCCTAGGAATGAGGCACTGGTTTTTTCTTTTCCTAAAAGAAAGAAACATAGTATTAATAAAAGAATATTAGCAATTAAAATAAAGGTTGAATTAGCCATTCCAAATAAATTATTAAAGATTATTGCTAAACCACCTACTCCACCAGGAACTAAGTTATTAGGAGCGATGAATAGGTTATATGAAACAGACACTAAAAAACAACCAATCAAGAATTGAATTAATCTTTTGATGATTGATTTTTTTTTGACATATTCTATTAAAAGCAAGTCTTTATTTTTAGAAAATAAATTCATTTTAGATTCCCCTTTTTAAATTTGCTTCAATAAACTCATCTATATCTCCATCTAATACTTTTGAAACATTACTAGTCTCAACATTAGTACGATGATCTTTTACTAATGAATAGGGATGCATAACATAACTTCTTATTTGTGATCCAAAATCAATATTCATTTGGATTCCTTTGATTTGATTTAATTCTTGTTCTTGTTCTTCTATTTTTTTCATAAGAAGTTTGTTTTTCAATACTTTTAGAGCTTGTTCTTTATTTTGGATTTGGCTTCTTTCGTTTTGACAAGTAACAACTATTTTAGTTGGTAAATGAGTTATTCTTACTGCTGAATCTGTTGTATTTACGCCTTGCCCACCAGCTCCAGTTGATCTATAAACATCTATTTTTAAATCTTTTTCATCTATCTCAATACTTGTATCTTGTTCTATTTCTGGTGTAACATCAACAGAAGCAAATGAGGTGTGACGTCTATTATTAGAATCAAAGGGAGATAATCGTACAAGGCGATGAACACCTTTTTCGTTTTTTAAATATCCATAAGCATTTTGTCCTTTGATTAGGATAGATACACTTTTAATTCCGGCTTCGTCTCCATCTTGATAGTCTAGAAGTGTCACTTTATATTTTTTCTTTTCACACCATCTTAAATACATTCTATATAACATACTAGCCCAATCACATGATTCAGTACCACCAGCTCCAGGATGAATTTCTAATATGCAATTATTTTTGTCATAGGGACCATTTAATAAAACTAAAAGATTGTATTCAGAAACTCTTTCATCTAATGTAGTTACTGATTTTTCTAATTCATCTAACATATCTTGATCAGGTGTTATCTCTAGCATGGAAATAATTTCCAGATCATCTTCTAATTCTTTTTTGATATTTTCTATTTTAGATATTTCTTCTTTTAAATTGTTTATTTCTCGCAATACTTCTTCAGCCTCTTTTGGATTATCCCAAAAATTTGGTTGTTCTACGTTTCTTTCTTTTTCTTTTAATATTATTTTTTTATTTGAGATGTCAAAGTGACCTCCATATATTGTTAATTAATTCTAAATTATTATTTGTTGCTTTTTTTAAATCTTTAAGTTCCATTGTATCACTCCTTGTTATGTTAAATCACTTATATTCTATCATAATATTCTTTTTTTAACAATTATAGGTGTTTTTTTATTTTTATTTGATTATTTTGGTATCATTAATTATCTATTGCATATATTACTATTGAGGAAGGTTCACTATTTAGTGTGAAGATCCTCTTATATATAGATAGGAGCTTAAGCTCCTTTTTCTATTATTTTTTTTAGATTTTCTAGTACTTTATCTAAATATTCATCAAGAATTTTTTTATCCGTTTCAGTTCCTTTTATAGCTGCTGAAAAAGATAATTCATCATTAAATGTTGTACAACTCATTAAAAAATATGGTTTATATTTTATTGCTCCTGATATGAAAAAATCATTTAGTTCTATTCCTTCTAGTTGATATTCTTCTTTTTTTAATTCTCCCATACTACTTAAAGAGACTTTGGCATCGACATAATTGTTTTTTACTATTGGTAGAGCAATAAAAAATGGTAAATATTTAAAAGCAAAAGTTAATAGTGGGATACCATTCAAAGCAAAGAATTTTTTATTCTTTTCTTTTTTTGTTTGATCTGTTACTTCTTTTAATATATCTTCTATAGTACTACTAGCAGTTATTTTAATACCCATTAGTGAGAAATAATTAGTCATTCCTGTAGTTTGATCTGCTTCTTTTATATATCTTCTTAAATTTACAATACTGGCGATAGAAATTATTTCTTGGTTTTTATCTAATTCATATAGTGATTTTATCATTGCTGCTAGTACAGAATCTGTTAATGTTATATCTTTTTTTTCGATAATTTTTTCTAATTTTAAAAGGTCATTATTTTCTAGTTTTTTTCTAATCAATATATTTATAGCATTTTCTTCTGCTTTACTCCAAGGAAAGTATGTTTTATTTTCATACCTGGGATAGGTTATTAGATTTTTAGCTTTTATCTTATCTAATGGAGAAAAATCATTATATATTTGATCTATACCTCTTGGACCATTTTTAGGGGCTATTTTTTCAGTGTTATTTATAATTGAATTATAGTTTTTAAATAATGTTTTTATAAAGTATTTAAAATCATCTCCATCAATACAAGCATGATCTATAAGTATTACCATTATTGATATTTTATTGTCTGTAAATATTTTTATTTTTATTCTTAAATTGGAGTTTTCATCTAGTGTAGTTAGAATATGTTCATTAGCAAGTTCTTCAGGATTGGAGCATTCTTCATAATATAGAGCATCATTGATATTATAATTTTCAACTTGCCAATAGGGTTTTATTTTATGATATTGGAATCTACTATGTAAAACAGGAATTTTATCTATCATAAATTGTAGTGCTTCTGAAAGTACATTTTTATCTATTAAACCACTAAATTTTAAATAACCATGGATGGTACCATCAAAATAATTTGTTTTAACCATATAATTTAATTTATCATATAATTCCGCTTTTAGCTTTTCCATAATATTCACCTTAATACTAGTATTTCATTTTTATTATATCATTAATTCTTTTATTAGCATATCATTTACAAAATAATTTGCATACTATATAATATTTATATAATGATAGGAGTGAATAAAATGAAATTATATGATTTGACACCTTCACAAGAAAATATATATATGTTAGTTACATTTAGCTTACATAAACAGATCTGTCAATTACCTTCTTCTTTTTCTATAAACGAAGATATTGATTTTAACAAGTTAGAAGAAGCACTTAATATTGAATTTCAAAGAAATGATGCTTTTAGAGTTCGTTTTACAAAAGAAAAAAGAAAGATTAAGCAATATTTCTTAGATGAATATAAAGTTAGTAATATATCTGTTTATAATTTTTCTAATGAAGAAGAAAAAGAGGAATTCTTTTTAGAAAGAGCTAAGAAAACTCTACATTTTTTAAAAGGAGAATTATTTGATATATGTTTCTTTAAAGATCATAAGGGATATAGTGGTGTTTATTTCAACTGTTCTCATTTAGTAATAGACGCTATGGGAATACAAATATTTTATCTTGATTTGTTAAATATTTATCGTGCTCTTGTTGGAAAAAGTGAGATGCCAAAACCATTATATAGCTTTGAAGAGTATATTAACACTGATTTAGGTCGCTACAAAGATGAGAAAATATTAAGTAGTGGAGAAGCTTTCTATAAGAATTATTTTGGTGAATATGGAGAACCTTATTATGCTAGTGTTGCCGGCCCAGCTCTTCTTGAAAAAGAAAGAAAAAGAAAAAGAAATCCTAATCTTATGTCAACAACAGGGGCTTATTCACCATTAAATGATAAAGGTGATTATTTAAAATTCACTCTATCAGAAGAAGAATCAAAGAAAATATTAAATTATTGTGAAAAAAATAATGTATCTCCTGAAATATTATTCTTAATGGGTGCTCGTACACATATATCTAAAATTAATAATAGAAATCCTTATAGCTTTCTTAATTTAATGTGTAATAAAAGAACTAATTTTAAAGAGAAATATATGGGAGGATGTTTAGCGCAAACTCTACAAATAATTACTAATCTCGATGAAAATAAAACCTTTAGAGAAGGTATTCAAGAGATGACTAGAGTACGTACAGAATTATTTAGAAATATATATTATCCTTATCCATATGCAAGAAATTTACTTAGGAAGATGTATAATTTAAAAGCTACTCAGGGACAAGCTAGTTTTATGTTATCTTGGATTCCACTTACTGATTTAGAAATAGATTTTGAATATACTAGTTATTATAGAAAAAGAACATTTAATCCATTATATATTTTGACTTCTACAGATACAAATAATAATATTTTTATACAATACACATATAGAACAAAGATTATGACAAAAGAAGATGTATGTAGTCTTCATACTAATATGTTTAAAATAATTTCTAAAGCAATTGATAATCCTGATATTACTCTAAAAGAGTTAATGGATTTATAGTAGTTGGTGGTTCAATGGAAGATAAGAGATTTGATAATTTAAGAAAACAAGTTAGTGATTTAGGTAATCTCAATACTCTATTTGAACTTTATAGTAGAGTAAAAACATATGAAGATAGAGTTTTTACTGTTGAAAGAATAGAAGGAAAAGAAATAACTCATACATATAATGACTTTACTACGGATGTAAAAAAATTAGCTGCTTATTTTATTACTAATAATATTAGTAAAAAAAGAATTGCTATTGTTGCGAAAAATTCTTATTATTGGATTGTTTCTCTATTCGCAATTACTTGTTCAGGCAATATTGCTGTTCCTATAGATAAAGAGTTAACTGATAGAGATATAAATAGATTACTAAAAGAAAGTGATATTAATCATATTTTCTTTTCAAAAGAATACTTTGATAATATTAGTTTTTGTTTAAATAAAAATAAAAGTATTATTAATTGTATTTGCTTTGAAAAGGAAAAGAAAGAAGATAAGATACTATTCTTAGATGATTTATTAAAAGCTGGAGAAAAGTGCGTTGAGGTTGATATTTTTAAAGATATTAGTATTAATAGAGATGATGATTGCTTTATTATATTTACCTCAGGATCTACCGGTTCTAATAAAGGTGTTATTTTAAGTCATGGAAATGTAACACAAAATGTAAATAGTATTTGTGCTGGATATCATAATGTTCATAGTTGTTTGTCAATATTACCGATGAATCACATGTTTGAACTTGGTTGTGATATTTTACCAGCTTTATATATGGGATTGGAATCATTGTATATTAATGACTCATTTAGAAATCTTTCTAAAAATATTAAAGAATATAAACCTGATGTTGTTGTTGTTGTTCCATTAATTATAGATACTATTTATAATAGTATTTGGCAAACTGCTAAGAGAGAAAATAAATTGGCTATACTTAAAAACTCCATAAAAATAAGTAATTTATTACTTAAAATTGGAATTGATATTAGAAATATACTATTCAAAAATATCAGTGAGAAATTCGGAGGTAGTTTTCCTTTGTTGGTATGTGGAGGAGCTCCTTCAAGAGAAGACTATACAAAGTTCTTATGTGATATAGGATTTAAAATTCAGATAGGTTATGGATTAACTGAAGCATCTCCTGTAGTAACTTTGAATTTAGATGCTAGAAAAAATCCTGCTAGTGTTGGAAAACCATTTATTAATTCGCATTATATTATCAAAAACCCTAAAAAAGATGGTAGTGGTGAAATATGGATAAAAGGTGGAAATGTTACTAAGGGATACTGTAATGATGAAGAAGCAAACATTTCATCTTTTCAAAATGGTTGGTTTAAAACAGGAGATGAGGGAAAAACTGATAAAGATGGCAATTTATATATTGTTGGTAGAAAAAAGAATTTAATTATACTTGATAATGGTAAAAATATATACCCTGATGAAATAGAAGAACTATTTAAAAATACAATAAGTTATATAAAAGAGATAATTGTTTTTGAAGCAACTAAAAAGTTTGGTGAAACTAATAAAAAAATAATAGCTGCTGTTATAAATATTAAACATGGACATAAAAAAGATATAGATGAAGATATTGACTATGTTAATAATTTGTTACCAGTATATAAACGAATTCAAGATTTTTATATATCAAATGATGATTTTGAATTAACTGGTGTTGGAAAAATAAATAGAGCAAAGGTTATTCAAAGATATTATGATAAAATTAATAATGAAGGAGAAGAGGTGAATAATAATGCTAGAGAAAATTAGTGATATAATTTGTAATTTTGCTGATGTTAAACCAGAGGATATTACTTTAAATACTAATATCAAGAATGATTTAGGTCTTAATTCATTAGAATTAGTTAATTTAGTAGTTGAGTTAGAAAACACTTTTGGTATTAAAATACCAGATGAAGAAATAATTAATATTGAAACTGTTAAGGATGCTATTAAAGTAATTGAAAAGCATCAAAAGTAATATGAAATACTATAAATTAAATATTAATTCTTTATCAGATGAACAATATAAAAAAATATATAATGAAGTTGATTTAATTCGAAGAAAAAAATGTGATTTATTAAAAAAAAGTAATGATAAAAAAAGATGCCTTGCAGCATATTATTTAATAGTTAAAACATTTTTAGAAGAATATAACTTAAAGATTAATAATATTGATTATTCTAATGATTATCCAGTATTAGATATTCCTTATAACATTTCAATTAGTCACTGTGACAATTGGGTTGTTTTAGCTATATCTAGAAAGAAGATTGGAATAGATATCGAAAAAATTAGACCTATGAATTTTGATATTATGAGATATTTCTGTAGTGATGATGATTTTAATTATATAGGTACTGATTTAAAAAAATTCTTTGAAGTTTGGACATTTAAAGAAGCATTTTTTAAAGCTAATAAAAAAGGAATATCTAGAGAAAGTAAAAAAATTAATTTTAATGATTATTCTAAAACTTATGATTATTTTAATAACTATATTGTTTGTTTATATGAAGAAACACAAGAATAAATTCTTGTGTTTTTTAATTATTTTTATTTATTAAATATATTTCTGTAATATCTCCTGTTGATCCTATAACCTCACCTATATATTTATTATTTTTATAT
>JAFRHI010000023.1 GCA_017433415.1 Bacilli bacterium | reverse complement strand
TAGCCATAGATGACTATATTAATTATTATAATTATGATAGAATTAAAGTAAAATTAAAAGGACTGTCTCCTGTAAATTACAGGTTGCAATCCTCTAATTAGAAACTATTTATAAACTGTCCAACTTTTGGGGTTCAGTTCATTATCATCTTAATTAGAAATCTTTTTTTTCACTTTCCTTTTTAATATAGAAATAAAATAAATTGTATGAAATAATATTAATCCCATTAATAATAATAAAGCTATATATCCAATTTGTCCCAATATAGGTGTTGCGATATTCCAGAATAAAATAGTAAGTGGAAAATCAGCTGGTGTAGTTAATAACATATATCCTTTATCAAATATAACATCAATATAATAAATAGGAATCATTACTATCGCAATAAACAAACTTGATTTCCATAAACCACTATAAGTTGCTTCACCCTCACCAATAGCCATTTTAAATATTCCATATACTATTAACAATCCATGAAATAAAAATTCATGTATAGCAAAAAAATTAAACCATGGATATGTAGTACTTGGTGATAAAACTCCTAATAAACCACAAGGAAAAAATATATACAACCACCAGGAATTAATAAGCTTATTATTAGGCCATAAAGCATCAAAGATTATAAAGAAGCCAGCAAAACTACATAAATGTATTGGTATATAAGAATCAATCAATGCCGGATACATTAAAGCTACAATAATTAGTTTTACATATTCCAATATAAACAATATCAATGCACATGTCTTCCTAAACTTATCTATATCTTTTTTTGAAGCTTTTTTATATCTTCGATATACAAATATACATATATCAGTAATAATTAGCAACCATATAATATGCCCTAAACTAAACAAGTTATGACCAATATTTACTCCTTTTTCTACAATAAAATCTTTTATCCAAAAAAACTTAGGAACATTATTTATTGTACTCATAGTATAACCACTATCCTCATAATAATTATAAAGTAATTTATATTAGATAAAAATATTTATTATGTAATAATTTGAATATTTACATGATTAATCAAATACTTTTATTAACAAAATAACATCTATATTTTTTTACTAACATTTGCTTCTTTTTTGTCATATTTTTTTTCAAGATAATAATCTATTTCACTACAACTAAAAATATACATTTCCTTGTTTTGATGTAATACAAAATCATCTCGATCAAAAAAATATAATCCATGAGCAATAAAATTTCTTAACTTATACAACTCATTAGCAGATAAACTATTTTGTTCCTTAAAATTTCCATTCTTATAGCGATCTCTCATCACAAACAACTTAGCTATTTCTAGAGCATAATCATAATTTTTATGAAATTCTTCCTCATTCATTGGTAACATATTAAAAAGCGTTATTGGATAGCGTAAGTTCCTAAACTCTGTTTTTTCTAACTTAGACATTATATACTCTTCATCATAAGAAGAAATGTTTTCAATAAAAGTTTTAAATTCAAATAAATCTTTGGCAACTTCACTATCACTATATAAAGATTCAAATATCAAATTACAAACATCAACAATACAATCAAAATTAAAAATCATATTAAAATCAGTTCTATCATTATAAATAGAAATTGTATTATTACTACTATCTATATTAAAACTACCATGAACAATACTATTTCTTATTTCATTTAGAATATATTCTGTTTTTCCTCTATCATCACATTCATAAAACTTGCTTTTAGCAACTTGATCACCAATATAAGGCATTCCTAATAAATAACCATTAATTTCTTTAGGCGCATCATTAGTCCAAACAACTTTCATTATTTCATCAATATTTTTATATTTAATACTATCGGCAGTATCATTATCATATTGATACGAAAAAATTTGCATAAACAAAGCCATGATTAGTTCACTAAAATTATTATCAAAACGACCACTATATAATGCATTTAATTCTTCTAAAACTTTACTTGTAAAATCTTTCATAAAACCTCCTAAAAAAGATAGATTCAAATCTATCTTTATTTTATATTATTTTATAATTAATTACAAACAATACTACAATTCACCATTATACTTATACACTTTTTTTACAATTGGATTATAGTCTACTCCTGATAAATCCTTATTCTTTTTTTCAGCTATATATTTAGTTAAATACATACACTTAATTAACAATTGATATTCACCAATTATTCCTTTATCAGCATTAAGCACAACAACATCCTTATAATACTTACTAAGTTCTTCTAAAAACACTTTATCTAATTCCGTTCCCCCATTAAAATAAATTGCCACACTATTATAAACAGTAGATAAAGTACTTCGCCCATGACAATAAGAATACTTATCATGAACAATTGGTATTCCAATACCAGCCTCAATCATAGTTGATTCCAAATATTTAGAAGCTGTAGATGTCTCATAACCAGAAAATATTTCATATACACTACACTCTGCATTAAAACTAAAATTAAATTTTTCAATATACTCCATAACTCTATCAATATTATTATCAAAATAATAATTTAATAAAATACTACATGGTATTAATGTTGCGCCTAAAGAAATAAAACTTTTTTCAACATCAAAACAACAATAAGTTAAATTAATAATATTTTCTTTTTTATTTTCTTTACTAGCTAATAAATAATGCTTTAAATTATTAAGAAAAGCAAGTTCTACCCCATAATTATTACCAGAATAACTACAGGCTAATACATTACTATAATTACTAATATCCATATATCTAAAATCTCTTGGCTCAGTATTCCTAGTAATAATATGATTCTTACAAGCAAGTACTTTACTCGCAAACTCTGAAACAACACTAGAACCACCTACACCAGATACTAATGTCGGTTCATCCATTAAAGATAACAAATAATTAATTTTTTCTAAGTCTGTATCATTTAAACTATCTCTAACTCTCCCTTCTAATTTTTCAAAATTTTCTTTCATGTTCTTTTCCATAAAAAATCCTCCTTAAGTAATTAATATCACTTAAAGAGGAAATATTTCGTCTACTTAAAATTTTTCATCTAATAGTTTAATTTCATTTATCCTTTTTAATTCAAAATGTCTTAAATCGCTTTTTAATTCACAAAATGCTGCACAACCCCAACCACTATTATATAAAAACATATCTAAAGGATGTATTACTCTATCTTGATTACCATGAACAAAAGAATAATAATTAATTAAGACCTTTCTTTTTTCTTTTATTGCTCTTGTTAAAACATTATAATAATTTCTAGTTTCATTACTAAGTTCAATTTTTTCATTTTTAGAATCAAAATATACTCCATGAACTTTATCTGCAATAATTTCTAATCTTTCTTTCTTATCATTTGAAACCTTTAAATCTTTTAAAAATTCATAATCATCTTTTGAAAACTTCCTAGTAGGTATTCTAATACTTTGATTTAATACATATCCTCCATATGGACCCATTATTGTATCAATATATATACCAGCTTTTTCAAGTTCTTCTTTATAAACTCTAACCATTCTTTCAGAAACTTCTAATTTCTCTGCTAATTCTTTAATTGTATATTTACGTCCATTTTCCAAATACTGTAACATCAAAAAAACATTTGATATTTTAGACATAACATCACCTATTATTTTCTTTCAACAATTTCATTATAAGCCTTAATCTTAGCTTTTGCTACCTTTTCAAAAACCTCATCACGAATTATTGAATTTTCAAAGCCAAAGATTTGAAGTAACATATCAAAATAATTATCTAAAAATCCGTCTTCTTCCAAATCAATATAAAATTTTTTTATTTCTTCAAAATCAACTGTCTCCGCTAAAGAATTAAAACGCAAAACACTATATATACTTTTTTCTTTTGTTACTCCTGAAATATAGTATCCACCATTAGTTTTCTCACCTTTAATAACAAATGGCATATGTGTTACATATTCAATTGTACTTTTTAAAGAATTAAGTTTTAGATTCTTAGGAATAACTATTACTAATTTCCAGTATTTCTTTGGAATATTACGTTCCGCAAAAAATCTTTCAATATTTTCTTCTCCTTCCCTAACAGGAACAGTATCAAAATCATTAAAAGCTGCTTCTCTTTCTTCCCTATATTTAATTTTATATGCTTCATCTGCCTTAACAAATAAATATTTCTTATTACTCATAAATATCACCCACAAAGTATTATAAAGTATTATTCTTCAAAATAAAAGAAGATTTAAAATTAATCTTCTATTTTTTTTAAATTTTCTAATATATTTTTCATCGCAAGAGCTACCTTTTTAGAACTCTTTTCTAAAAACATTTCATAAGTAATTTTATTATCCTCACCTAAAACATCGGAAATACTTCTAATTATTAAAAATGGTATATGACATAAAAAACATACTTGAGCAATAGATGCTCCTTCCATTTCTACACATAATGCCTTAAACTTACTATTAATTTTTTTACCCATCATTAGCTCTGTACAAAAAATATCACCTGATGCAATAACTCCTACTTTTGCCTCACTAATATTTTCTTTAGCAATTTTTATTAAATAAGGATCAGCTTCAATAAATGTTCCAACATTAGGAATATATCCTTTTTCATGATCAAATGCTGTAATATCAAAATCATGTTGAACTAATTTTTCTCCAATAACAATATCTCCTACATTTAAATCTTTTGAAACACCACCTGCAACACCTATATTAAATATATACTCAACATTCATATTATCAATTAAAATTTGGGTAGCTCTTGCTGCATTAACCTTCCCTACACCAGACTCTACCAAAACACAATTAATATCATTAATTGTTCCTTCATAAAACTTCAAATCAAATAAATTATATTCATTTTCAAGAACCAAATACTCTAATAAAGCCTTTAATTCTTCTTCCATAGCAAAAATTATTCCAACTTTCATAATTCACCTCAGCTATAAATATTATACTACTTTCTAGCAGTTATTCCATAATATCTTCTTAACAACTTTATTCCCTTATCTGTAGTATTTTTAGAAACATATTCTTCAAGTTTATCAAATTCAAGTTCTTTCTTATAAAAATCTTTAACATCAAAATTTTCTTCTGAAAAATCATCAATTATTGGAACTTTTAATAAAAATTTGTAAAGTGTCTCTATATTTTTAAAATATTCTCGTACATGCAGTGGTACAAGTTCTACATCCTTAAAACCAGCATTTAATAATGCCTCATAATCAATTATACTTATAGGCATCTTATCCATACATGCCTGACCTCTTCCAAAAATCATTTTTAATTGGTGACAATCAAACTTATCAACACCTCTAATAATTAAATATCCTCCCGGTTTTAAAACTTCATAAATTTGTTTTGCGTCAATTATAGTGTTTCTCGCAACTACTACATCAAAATATTTCTTTGGAAATTTTAAATCTAAGTTGTTTATAATTTTAAAAGTGACATTACATCTACCACTTAAAGCTAAATTCTTATTAGCCGTTTCAATCATTGCTTCTGAAAAATCTGTTCCAACTATTTCCAAGACATTTCTTGGAAATCTTTTTAATAGTTTTTCTCCTCCACCAGTTCCTAAATCTAATATTCTTGAATTTTTGTCAGTAACAAAATCTATTATTTCATACATGTCCCAATCTGTTAAAGATTTTGATTCAATTTGAAATTCCTCGAAATTTCAATCTTTTATTTGTTTGTAAAATTTATACTCTTTTTTTTTTTTCATAATTATTTCTCCTAAAATTTATTGTGGTATTAAAAAAAGAATCTCCTTTCATGAATAGTAAATACTACCACAGATATTTACTGTAGATAATTTTTGTTATTCATGAGGAGATTCTTAGGTTCTCTTCATTATTAACCTGTACAAAGTACTCATGGTAATTAAACGCGAATAACTAATTGATTAATTACGAGCAAATTATAACACTAAAAACTAAATTTGTCAAAATTAAGCATATCCTGTAGCTAGTCTAGTACTTTTCTTCCTACTTGGTGTACCAAGAGATAAAATATATTCTTTACTACCCACAACATGTTCTTGAACAAAAGATGTTTTCTTAATTTCACCTTTATAATCATAAGTAGGTATTAATATATATTTTTGTTGTAATAAACTTGGTAATTTATTTTCATTAAATTTTATATTATACTTTTTTTCATATATCTGGGAGTTTAATAATAAATTAAAGTTAGTATTAAATTCCAAACTATTCATCTGTGAAATTAATAATCCAAGTCTATGTAATGCTTGTTGTTGCAATGGATTATTATTAATTTTATCAGCAAACATATAAATTGAAATTGTCATAGCATAACACATAAGCATATTAGGAATTATTATTTTTGGTGTATTATTGTTAATAGCTAAATTTATAGATAATCAAATAGGAAAATTAAGCATCAACATATTTTTTTTTTGTCTAACAATCCTAAAAATATATTTTTTACCATCCCTAGCATTTAATACCTCATCCATAAAATCATAGTTAATTATTATTTTCATATAATATCACTCCAAGTACGAAATATTATATTAAAAAAATTTTCTCTGCACAATTAAAAACAGCATAATGTTGTTTTTATATACTCTCAACTATATATATAGTGACATATTTAATTCTTAAATTTTTCTTTCTAATTATGCTACTTTTAATTTCTTTTACAAGTTTTTCCGCTTGAGCTAATGTCAGTTTTTGATTCAAAACAACAGTTAATTGTAACTTATAATAAGAATCATACATAATAAGTTTTATATCACTATCTAAAACTTTTTTATACTCATTTAAAACTTCTTTTACTTGTTCTATTTTTTCTTTATCATAATCTATTTCGCCAATTACAGATAAAGAATTACTAATAATAATTTTAAGAGCTGTTTTTAAAACTATTAAGCCAATAACTATTGAACCAATCATATCAGCATAACCTAATATTGGTATTTTATTACTAAATTGTAAGAGAATAGTAATTATAAATACTCCAAGAGTTGAATACAAATTAGCCTTTGATTTTTGTACTGATGTAATTAAAGTGACACTATTAATATTCTCTCCTACTTTATGCATCTTAACAATAGCAACTAATTTTAAAATAAAAGTTATTACTAGTACAATCAATACACTTAGTGGTGGAACTTCTACTTCACCAGATAATCCATTAATAATTATAAATATTCCAAGAGCAAATAGTAAAAAACCAACAAACAAATTACTTAAATATTCCACTTTACCAAAACCAAAAGGATGATATTTAGTTGGTCTCTTCTTAGATATTTTAGAACCAATCATACTAACAATATCAGTTACAAAATCACTAAAAGTATGTAATCCATCAGCAAATAAAGAACCAAGTCCAAAATATATTCCACCTAAAACTTTAATAATTGCAATAGCTAAATTATTAAACATACTATATCTCAATGTTTTTAATTCAAGTTTCATAAAATCTCACCATTATAAATTATACACCAAAAAGAAAAGAATCTAAATATTAGATTCATTTTTTCTTTTTCTTTTGACTAGTAGCAGAATCAACTGCTTTAATTACCTTATCAAGTGTTTTCTTACTCTTCTCATCTTTTACACTCTTTTTAGCCGTTTTTAAAACTCCTTCAATTGCATCTCCTGCTTTTTCTCTCTTTTTAGCATCCTTCATCATATTAGATGCCTCTTTTTTAACTTTTCCTAAAATATCCATAAGTTCCTCCTAAAAATATTATTACATTTAACTTTAAATAAATCAAGATTCACTATTATCCTTTATTTTCAAATATTCTTTTTCCATACGCTTAGCACTTTCTTCTCGAATATCTAAATTGTCCTGATAAACAAAACCAAGTTCTTGATATAATTCATAAGCATGATAGAATTCATGAATATTAATTAATAGTGTTTTTTCATTGGTGATAAATGGAACTATAACCTTGATATCTTTTAAAGTATTATTATCAATAACAGGAAAACAAGCCCAGGGGCAAAAATCATCGGTATCAGGAAAATAACTAACTCTAGATTTAATAAATTCAAAAAAGCCTAAATCATAAATATTTAAAACTTTAAAAGCTCCAATTACTTTATCAATACTATTTTTTTTCATAAAATCACCTAAAAAAGAGTCATATGACTCTTATTATATTAAATCATTAATTATCTGTCTAGCACCCTTTTTGCCAGCTTCCATAGCTAGTATAACTGTTGCGGCACCTGTTACTGCATCTCCTCCAGCATAGACATTATCAAGTGATGTTTTTGTATCCTCTACAACGATTAAACCTCGATCAGATAAATTAATATCACTATCTTTTAAAGCACTATGATTTGGACTAGTACCAAGAGCCATAACAACCATATCACATTCAACTGTATGAACACTCTTTTCATCTTCACTAACACTACGTCTACCGTCTTCTCCTTCTTCACCCAAAACCATATTAACAACTTCCATACCAGTAACATTATTATCTTCATCTACTAATATTTTCTTTGGATTTTGTAAAAGATCAAAAACAATACCTTCCTCTTTAGCATGTTCCACTTCCATATGCCTTGCAGGTAATTCCTCTTCTCCACGTCGATACATAATATGAGCATCTATTCCTAATCTTTTTAAAGATCTAACCGCATCCATCGCAACATTACCACCACCAATAACATAAGCTTTTTTAGCTTTCTTTATTGGTGTTTTACTATCATCTTTATAAGCACCCATTAAATTAATACGCGTTAACACTTCATTAGCCGAAAATACACCATTAGCATTTTCTCCTTCAATTCCCATAAATTTAGGAAGTCCTGCACCAGAACCTATAAAAACAGCATCATATTCACGACTTAACTCATCTAAAGTAATCGCATTACCAACTGGCACATCTGTTTTTATATCTACTCCTAATTTTTCCAACTTTTCAACTTCTTGTTCAACTATTTTTTTAGGAAGTCTAAATTCAGGAATTCCATAAGTTAAAACTCCACCTGCTTTATGTAAAACTTCAAAAACAGTAACATCAAAACCATTTTTGGCAAGTTCACCAGCACAAGTTAAACCAGCTGGACCACTTCCAACAATAGCAACCTTCTTACCATTCTTCTTAAGAACATCTCCAACACTATAATTATTCTTTAAAGCATTGTCCGCAACATATCTTTCTAGTGCACCAATGGAAATCGCATCTCCTTTTAAGCCCTTAATACACATTGCCTCACACTGCTTTTCCTGTGGACAAACTCTACCACAAATAGCAGGTAGTGCCGATGCTTTACTAATTACTTCATAAGCCTCTTTTAAATTACCTTCTTTTATGCATTTAATAAACTCTGGAATCATTATATTAACAGGACAACCTTTAACACAACGAGGGTTATTACATTGTAAACAGCGATTTGCTTCTTTTAAAGCTTCTTCATCATTATATCCTAGTTCTACTTCAAAAAAATTAGTAGCTCTTTCTTTAGAATCTTGTCTTCTACCTAATACTTTTTTATCATCCATACCATAACCTCCTATTTATCTTCTTCAGCAAATTTCTTTTTCATTTGCTCCCATTTAATTTTTTCTTCTTCTTTATAAGTATTCATTCTTTTCATTGCTAAAGAAAAATCAATCTTATGGCCATCAAATTCCGGACCATCAACGCAAGCAAATTTTGGCTTTCCATCAACCTCACATCGACAAGCTCCACACATTCCACTACCATCAACCATTAATGGATTCATACTAACAATAGTTTTAACTCCATGTTTTTTAGTCACATCACAAACATTTTTCATCATGATCATTGGTCCAATAGTTACACATATATCATATTTATCACAAACCTTATCAAGTAAATCTGTAACAAAGCCCTTAGTACCAAATGATCCATCATCAGTAGCATAACTAATTTTATTAACAACTTTTTCTACCTTATTACGAATAAGTAACAAATCAGCACTACGTGCCCCACAAATTACATCAGCATCTAATCCATGTTCATGTAAATACTTAATTTGAGGGTAAACCGGCGCAATCCCAACACCACCAGCTACATAAATAACCTTCTTGTCCTTAAAATCATCAATATTAGCACAAATCTCATTAGGTTTACCAAGTGGACCAACAACACCAAATATTTCATCTTTAACTAAACTCAATTCTTCAGTTGATGCACCAACAACTTGATAAATCACATATAAAGTTCCTTTTTCTTTATCATAATCATAAATTGATAATGGAATTCGCTCACTATCTTCTTTAGCCATAACCAAAACAAATTGTCCAGGCATAACATTTTTAACAACCATTGGTGCTTCAATAATCATTTCATAAGAACCTGAACTAATCTTTTTATTTTTTAATACCTTATACATTTTATCTCTCCTTTTATTACTTCTTCATTTTTTCTATTTGTTCTTTAATATTTTCATAAGCTTTTAAAACAATACTTTGATCAACACTAAACAAAAAATAAATAATAGCTAAAATTATATCAAATAAACTTAAGGTCATAACCAGTAAAAAACACGCCGCTATACTGATATATTTAGTATAACTTAATTTCTTTTTATAACCATAAATAGCATATACAAGTAAACCAATTTGTCCAAAAAACAATATAAACCCACCAAAAGTATTTAAGTATAATGCCCCTCTAGTAATTAATGCTATTTTCGAAAGAACAGCTAAAGCTAAAACAATACCCGTAACTTTTACAGCTAATTGAATAACTTTATCATCATTATAATCATTTTTAAATTCCACTAATGGTCCAGTTTCAATTTGCTCTTTTTCTTTTTTTACTTCTTCCTTTTTTTCCTTAGAAAAACCAGTAAGTTCCTCATCATTAATCCTTAAAATTGGCTCCCATTTAGCATTATATCCTTCTATAACAACACCACACCATACTTCCAGAGTTGGATCTCCTAATACTAATCTCATACTTGGAGCATATTCTTGAGCAGTCCTAATAACTTCATCATCATAATTAAAGTTAATTCCCTTATAAAAAACTATTTTTCCGTCCAAAATAAATCCTCTAACAATATTTTCAAAGTTATTGGGATCACCTCCTAAAGAAAGATACCATTCCCGATGATCACCATCATTTTTCTGCAAATACTTCATCTCGCCATTAATTAACATAAAAAGTATTCTATTATTCATATTATTCACCAATTATAATTATACAAGATTAAAAAAAATATTTCCACTTAATATGGAAATATTTAAAAATAAAATAGTTGAGCATACTCAACTATTCTTTAGTACCAAATCTACTAAATGGAAATATAATTAATTTTGTTTTACCTAATATTTCTTTTTTCTTAAAAGAACCAAAAAATCTACTATCCATAGAGTTTTCTCTATTATCACCTAAAACAAAAAATTTACCCTCAGGAACCTTAACAGTAAAATCATTAGTCTTACCAATTCCATAACCATCTTTCATCTTCTTACCATTAATATATAATTGATTATCCTTATATTCAACTGTTTCTCCTGGAAGACCAATTACTCTTTTAATAATATATTCTTTGTTCTCTTTAATAACCACAATATCAAAACGTTTCGCTGAAGAAGTATTATAACCAATAACATTTAAAATCATTATATCTCCATCATGCAAAGTATTCATCATACTATCACCATTAACTTTAATTGGTGAAAAAACAAAACGTTTGAATAATATAACTAAAATAATTATTACTACATAAGAAAGGTATTCTTTTATTATTGCCTTTCTTTTGTCTTTCTTAATATCACCCATAACCATTACCTAACAAAAAATAAGGCTTGGCCTTATTATTGTTGTCCTCTTTCTTTAATACGGTATCCGCCAACTCTACCTTTAAGGAATGTAAGTTTAGCACGTCTAACCTTACCTTTACGTACAACTGTGATACCTGCAACTTTTGGTGAATGAATTGGGAAAGTTCTCTCAACTCCAACACCACTAGACATTTTACGAACAGTAAAAGTTTCACTCACGCTACTACCACGACGAGCAACAACTAAACCTTCAAAAGCTTGAATACGTTCTCTTTTACCTTCAATAATCTTAACATCTACTCTAACAGTATCTCCTACTCTAAATTCAGGAACGTTAGGATTAATTTGTTTTTCATTGATTTTGTCTATTATATTCATTCTAAGTCTCCTCTCTATATATATTTTTTCAAATGATCATATTAAATACAAACAGCGGATCATTCCACTAGACGAATTAAATTATACCACATTACTCAAAAAAAGCAAGAAAAAAAGAAGAAAATCTTCTTTTAAGGCATATCCATATAAAGAGGAATATCATAGAATATTCCATAAATACAAACCGCTGTTAAAACGAATAGCAACAATATCATAAAAACCACATTTCTATAATTCTTATTACTCATATTATTCCTCCTTATTATAAATCTGCTTCTTTAAATACATATTTATAAAGAGTTTCTCCCTCTTCTACAACAAATTCACTCTTAACATCATTAACTTTAGAAAAAACAATTGGCTTATCAAGAGTTTCCCTAACTTTTAGTAACTCATCAAAATTATCAACTTTAATGATCTTAGTAAAATCACTACTACTATATCCTTCTTTAGCAACGACAACAACATCATTATGTGCATTCAACAAATGCTTCAATTTAGTTTCATATTTACTCTTGTTAGTTGCTACTTTAAAGATAAGATATGTAAGTCTATATAAGAATATCAACGATGTTATTAAAAATATACAAGCAATTATCGCATAAATAGTACTAGTATCATTCCAAGAATCATCATCTATTTCAACAGCTCTATTCTTATTAGAAATTGCTTCTTTAGTAATTCCAAATGTTTCTCCACCTAATGGTATTGAAACAGAAGCTATCTGTCTAGTCTCAGTTGGCTCATTAAGATATAACACAATATCAAAAACAGCCATAGAATTACTAGCATAATTATTCTTATATTCTAAAACAGAAGCATTATACTTATTAAAATCAACCGAAACATTGGTTTGAAACTTTATCCATTTATTATAATCCGCAACTTTTGTTTTTTCAACTAATAAATCTTCATTCTGATATAAAATCTTACTTCTGTCACTAGCATCATATATCTTAGTAACACCAACAACATGATATGACAAATCATAACTTATATCTGTAGAAAAATTAACATCATAATTGAATGAAGTAACAACACTATCAACCAAAGCGGAAGCATACTGCATCTCTTCACCTAAACAAGATTTATCATAATAATTATTATCCTTTAGACAAACATTATATTTAGCACTAGCTACTTCATCATAATAAACTATTTCACCTTTACCAAAATTAATAGTTTTTAAAAAGAAGAAACAAGCTATTCCAAAGAAAAGTACACTACAAACTGCAAAGCAAATAATCCTAGCTTCAAATCCAAAATACAATTTTCTATCTTTTACTTTTGGATTATTAACTACTTCTTCTACTTTATTTTCTTTTTCTACTTTTTCCTCATGCTTAGTTTCAGCTAATTTTTCTTGTTTAATATCTTCAAGTACTTCTTCTACTTTTTCATCTTGATTAGTAACCTCTAACTCTTTTTCCTTTTTACTCATAAAACACCATCCATTATGATATTATCTACAAAAATTATAGCATAACAATCTAGCAAAAACAATCAAAAAAAAACTAATTATATTATCTAATTAGTTTTATCTACTTCTATTATTTTCATTCATAGCTATATAACTATCTTGAATCTCCATTAATCTTTTCATAGCTTCTTTCTTCAAAGCAGTAAGTTGCTTTGACATCATTTCCAATTCTTTTTGCTTTAAAAATTCCCGATATTTAACTTTTATTTCTAACCTAAACTTTTCAATTTGATTTAGTGCCTCTCTAAAAGAATCTCCACTATCATCATCATCTATTAACAATTCTGTTAAATAAGCAATTAATTTAGTATACTTGGTCATTACCTTTTTTGTTGCTAAAGGATTAGCCAACTTCCTTTTAACGACAACAATATTTCTAATATCTTCTCCATCAATTTTAAAGGGCTTTGTCTTTCCTCCCATTAAAAAACCAGAAATAACCATAAGTTCTTCTTTATCTACCAATTTATACTTATTTTTATACTTAGTATTATTAACAGAATACATTAAAATCACCTACTTATTATCCAATAAATCTGGTCTATTTTCCTTAGTTATTCTTAAACTTTCTTCCTGCCTATATTGAGCTATTTTTTTATGATCCCCTGATATTAATACTTCAGGCACTTCCATACCTTCAAATACTCTTGGTTTAGTATAGGTAGGATAGTCAAGTAAATAATTATCATTAAAAGAATCCTCTAAATGACTCTCTTCATTAATTACCCCTGGAAGAAGTCTTGTAATTGAATCAACTAATACCATTGCGGGTACTTCTCCACCAGTAAGTACATAATCCCCAATACTAATTTCCATATCACAAATAGATTTTATTCTCTCATCAAACCCCTCATAGTGACCACAAATAATAATTAAATGCTTCTCTTTCGCAAGTTCATAAGCCTTTTTTTGCTTATATGTAATACCACTAGGAGTTAATAAAATAACTTTAGCATCATTACTCCTAATTGCTTTAACGCAATCAAATATAGGTTGACAAGTAAGAACCATTCCCACTCCTCCACCATAAGGAGTATCATCAACTTTATTATGTGGATCAAGTGAATAATCTCTAAAATTAATCAAGTTAATTTCTACATTACCATTATCTATTGCTCTTTTAATAATTGACTCATTAAAAACACCATCAAACATATTAGGAAATAAAGTTAAAATATCTATCTTCATACAACCACCCATTACATTCCATCAATTAAATCTACATAAACACATTTATTCTTTTTATCAATTTTTACAATCATTGGTGAATTCATTGGAATTAAAACTTCTTCATCAAAGAAAACTCTAAGCACTTTATTAGTTTTACTTGCCAAGAAAATTTCTTTTATTATTCCTCTTTTACCATCATTTGTCAATACTTTATAAGTAATTAACTCCTCATCTAAAACCTCATTATCACCAAGTTCTAAATCATCTAAAGATACATATACCTTCTTATTAAGTAAATATAAAACCTCATTAATATCTTTATAATCATTTAAAGTAACCATATCAAATTTCTTGTGTACTCTATAACTCCTAATTAAAAATACCAAGTCATCAATAATTAACTTTTTACCAACAACAAAAACCTTATCTTTATATTGAAAATCACTTAATATTTTAACCTCTCCTTTTATTCCATGAGTAGATACTATTTTACCAATATAAATCTTTTCCATACTACCTCCCTAATTCATACAGTAAAATACTACAAGCAACTCCTACATTTAAACTCTCAACTGCATTATTCATTTTTATATACAAATTCTTATCACACATATTTTGAATTCCCTCACGAACCCCATTACCTTCATTACCCATAATTAAACAGAACTTATCATTAGAATCTACTTCACGTACATCATAACCATTATTAACATTAGTACCATAAACAATATAATTATTATCTTTTAAATAATTAATTGCATCTATCGCATCACGACTAATAATATTAACATGACAATACATTCCTTGCGTTGCCCTTAAAACCTTTGGATTATATAAATCAACTGTATTCTCCGACAAAATAATTGTATCAATATTAAAAGCTACACTACTTCTAATAATAGTCCCTAAATTACCCGGATCTTGAATACCATCAAGTAATAATACTTTATCACCAACAATATCAGAAGAATTACTTTTATTACATACAGCCATAATAGTAGGTGCTGTATCAAGAGTAGATATCTTCTTCATTACTTCATTACTAACATAAATATAATCAATATCAAAAGGAACTTTTTCTCCATCAAGCAAAATTAATTCTTTAACTAAACCGGCTTTATAAGCCTCAATTACTAAGTGTTCTCCTTCAATTATATAAGTATTAGTAAAATCACGATATTTTCTTTGTTGTAATTTTACATAATCTTTAACTTTAGAATTTTCTAAACTAGTTATAACCATTAAAACTCCTTCATTTCTTCCCTATATTTTTTATAATTAGGCATATTTTCTTCTACTAATTTCCAAAAAGATGTTGAATGATCTCCATGAATTAAATGACTCATCTCATGAATAATTACATAATCTAAATAACTAATATCTCTTTTTATAAGTTCCAAATTTAATGTAATTATATGTGTATTAATATTACAAACTCCCCATCTACTAGTCATCTTTCTAATTCTTAGTTTTGGATAAGGTATTTTTCGACTAAAATTATTATAATTGTAATTAAGTCGTTCCAAAAACAAAGTCTTTGCTTGTTTCTTATACCATTTATCTATATCAAAATCATGATTAATATAGACTTTATCACCACTAAAAGTAATACCTTCACTATCACAATAAATAACCACATATTGTTTACCCAAATAATTAAACCCATTGTTATTTTTAGCTTTAATTTCTTGAGCATCAATCATTTTACCAATTCGATCATAATTTTCTTCAATTAAATTTTCAATAAATCTATTAGTAGTAAAAAAAGAAGTAGTAACATAAATTTTTAAATCCTTTTTAACTCTTATATAAGTATTTCTATTACTCTTTTTCTTTTCAATTATTATTTCATAATTCTTATTATTATACGTAAGTTGCATATAACCACCAATATTATTTTACAATAAATTAGTAAAAAAAGCACTATTGAATAAAAACTAATATTTATAATCATAATAACTATAGGAGGAAAATATGGATATAAATATTAGAAAACATATTATTAATAATTTTAAAGGAGATGATTATAGTACTCTTCGCCGAGCAATTGATGAAGCTGTTGAAGCAAAAGATGAAGTAACTCTACCTGGTCTTGGAGTGTTTTTTGAACTCATCTGGGAAAATGCTTCACAAGAATTAAAAGATCAACTAATAGAAACAATTAGAAAAAGAGTAAAAAAAGGACTAGAGAATAATCTCTAGTCCTATTATTTAGCTTCTTGAGTTCTTTCAAATCCTACATACTTATAAAATCCATTATTATCAGCTTCAAAAGTATAAGTATATAATTCACAAGTATCAACAGTATTTTCAATATGTCTCTTAGCATACATTTCTTGATACTCACCTGCAGTTCCTAAGTATTCGCCAATAGTATTACCTAAAGTCTTAGTTTTTTCAAAATCTCTATAAACTTTATCTTCAGAACCATCTACATATAAAACACCTGCAGTAACTTTTAACATGTTACCTGCTTTTTCAGCCTTAACAACTTTTGAATAAACTGCTTGAGCACTAGTTCCACCACAACCATCCTGATAAGTAATATATTCTTTCTTAGTTGCATCATAATTATAATCAGAACAACTTGTATAGATAGTTTGCCCAGATTTATAAGTACCAGCCCCAAATATAGAATCATATGCATATTGAACATCAGCTTCTTTCAAATGATGAGAATTATCATATTGATAGAATTCATCATAACGCATAAAATATCTAGATGCTAAAACACCTTTTTCTTTATCACTCATCTCACTTACTTTAGCTCCTGTTGAAGTAAAAGTCTTAACTCGCTCATACAAATTCTCAATCATAACGTCAACTGCTATTTCTGTATATTTAGCATTATCATTAGTTGCTTTTTTATCAGTTGATGTAGTAGTAACATCGTTACTACCTACAGCTTTATTAATTATATTAACTCCACCTAAAGCAAACCCAAATCCTAGAAACACTCCAAACAACAATACAATCAATAAAGTTACTCGAAACCTACTACCTTTACTATTTTCATTAACTTCTTTTTTTTCTTTCGCCATAATATCACACACTCCTTATAAAAATTCTAGCAAATAAAAAAATATAAAAAAAGGAGTATTTAGCTCCTTTTTTTATATTAATTAAAACTATACAAAATTTGACACTATTTCTTTATAGGTTCATAAACAGTACCTGCAAACCAAACTTCTCCAGTTGATTTATCACGAATAATATACATGTATGGTTTATCAAAAGTAATATCTATAGTTTCAACAGGCACATCATATAAATGTTCAAACCAACAACCTGCTGCTCCTTTACCACCCATAGCAGTAACAGCAGCAGCTTTAATACCATTATTAGAAAACTCAATATTAGCCATATGTTTAGCTTTAGCAATATATTGCTTAGTGCCCCCATCTAACATTTTTGTTAGATTTGCTTTATTAATATCAAAAACATCTTTAATACCTAATTTTTGTAAATCAGTTAATAAATCCAATTCATAATCGAATTTAAATAATGGAATATTTCCAACTATTTTAGTAACAACACCATCTTTAAAGTTTTCGCTTTTAATTTCTTTAAGATTTTTAATAATTGTATTCGCTTTTTCAGAATCAAAACCATCTACATAATTAGTTAGTTCAACTGTTTTAGGCATAATACCAACATATTGTAAAGTAGTACCATTATATTCTTGTAAGTCCTTAGCAAAAGCTTTTATTTCCTCATCATCATAAATATAAAAATCTGACGAAACATCCACTTTGTGATAATTAGATCCTAAATCCTTAACAAATTGATCAACATATGTATTAACATCAGGATTTTGTTCAGGACCACCACAGTTTCCTTCATCTAACCATTCCTGATATTCTTTACTAATTGTATTTCTAATATTATCTTCACCAAGATCAGAAATAATATCATAATTATTCAAACTGGCACCAATTTTAGTTGATTTAATATTTTCAATGCCATTAAAAGTCATTGCAGGATAACCATCTTCGCCACCAATTGAACTAACCCAATCACTATAATTCTCATGATCATATTCAACAGAGTATTCCTTACAAGGAATTTCATTAGTTAATTGCGGATTAAAATTTTCATCTGTACATTGTAATTTATTAGTCCAACTCATATCAATTGCCAAAGCATTAGCAAGAACAAAGTTAAGTTCTCCAACTTCATCATCTTGAAATAACTTATCAATTAATTTAAGTGTCTTTTCACTTACCCAGGAATTAATTGTATTAGCACTTTGAAATGAGTCAGTAATAACTTCAGCACCAAATTTAGTACTAAGATTATCCGTATACTCTTTCCTTATAGAATCCTTAAATGAATCCCTAATAAACATTGCATTGGCAAAACTCATATGTTCATTATTATCATACTTTCTAGCTTCATAATCTCCAATTACAGCATCAAGTTGCGCACGAGTTTCCCCATCAGCTCCTTCAGCTAACATTTCAAGTGCATACTTAATTGACAATGGGCTATAAACTTTATTCTTAGCTTCATTTTCAAGTTTTAAAAACACCAAGTCAAAATTTTCTAGTGAATTACCACTCATGCGATATTCACCCTTTACTTCTTTTACATCAACATCAGCTTTCTTTGTTTCTTTCTTTCCAGATGGATTATAAAAAATAAAATAACAACTACCACAAGCAAGTAATAATAGTAATAAAATTAAAACAACTCCACCTTTTTTCTTTTTTGGTTTCTCGTCTTTTAAATTTAAAGAATTATCATTTTTCTCTACCTCTTCTACTTCCTCAGTTGAAATATCTTTCTTTTCTTCTTCCATATTATCCTCCTATTATAACAATAATAACACAAATAAAAAAAAAGCACTAGTATAATGCTAATTTTTAATATAAACTTTAACTTTGTCATCACTATAAGAGAAAACCATTGTTTCATTAACAATATAACCAGTCGTAAGTAAAAAGTTAACACATCTAATATAGTTTTCATCAATTTCTTCTGGTGACATATCCTTATCCATTAAATAGTTTTTAATTATCTCTGCCATCCCTATACCATCACCTGAAAGATAGAAACTTTTCTCTATAATCAAATTTTCAACATCAAGATATTTAATCAAAATATTATAATTATCATATTCATCCCAAGATACACCAAAAGAAGTAATTTTTTTAATATCAATATCTAATACCTCTGAAACTGATTCCATAAGAATCAAATAACATAATTGATATAAATAATCTTGACAAGCTACATAATTTTCATTTTCTCTTGCCATATTATAACTATCAATTATTTGTAGAAAACTATTTCCTTCATAATTTAGCATTGCTACATTATTATCCAATTCCGTATAAGCAGAAATATCATCTAATACTAATTCAATACCTCTATCCTTAACAGATATTATACGTTGATTTTTAATTTTAAAATTTATATTTTCACAACCAACAAAAGAAAATATAATACCTGTCGTTGTAAGAATAGCTATTCCCTTTTTAATCTTATCGGCTAACTCTTCCACCATACAATTAAACCTCTTTTTCTAAAAAGTTATTATAGCAATATTTATTAATCTGTCAATCTATACCATACATTTCAGTGTATTTAGCAGTAACTTCTCTAGTAATCCTATAAGTGACAAGTGATGCATAATTAGTAGAAGAATTAGGATGCGATGAATCAGGAGATGTAACAACAATACTCATTTTAGGATTATCATATGGAGCATAACCAATAAAAGAACTTGTAATTGTTTCTGTATCAATTCTTCCATCATTATTAGTATCAATAAAACTTTGTGATGTACCAGTCTTACCTGCTGGACGCATACTAGTATCCATATAACCAACACCATATCCCCCAGGAGAATTAAGAACCGCTATAAAGCCTTGCTTAACGCGATTTAAATACTCTTCACTAGTATCAATCTTATTAAGAACTTTTCTTTCAACATTAAAATCAACATCTCCAATTTTATCATTATCACTACTTTTATGAACTTCTTTTAATAAATGTGGAGCAACCCTTTCTCCCCCATTCGCAATAGTTGAAATATATTGAGATAACTGAATTGGTGTATATGTTTCATATTGTCCCATTACAAAATCAAGTAAATTACCCGCCGCTTTATCTTTTGAAGAATAACCACTACTTTCAACTGGTAAATCAATTTCTGTTTTAACACCAAGTCCAAAAGAATGATACATATTACGATACTTATCAAAAGCTTCTTGATTAAAGTTAAGTCGCATTCCTCTAAAATACTCTTGACCATTTACTCTAATTGCTATTTTAAACTGATAAACATTACTACTCTTAGCTAGTGCCGTAATATCATCAATTACCCCTAAATTATTAACAGATGAACATTTTTCCGGAGTACCAGCAACTTTAACACATTCATCAAGCATTCTCTCACCAATATGCACAGCACCCTCATTATAACCAACTAACATCGATGCCCCTTTAACAACACTACCAGGAGTAATTGGTGACATTAAAATACTTGTTGTATTATCAATTACATTATCCCCAACAATTCTCTTACTAGCAATAGCTAAAATCTCACCTGTATTAGGTTCTTGAATAATAACACTAGAGTGATCATAATAATCAGTATTAGCTTCTCCTTTTGCTCTTCTAATGTTTTCTTCTAAGATTCTTTCCACTTCTTTTTGTAAATTAATATCTATACTTAAAACAATGTCTTTACCACGACTTCCTTCTTTAATTAGTTTTGTTTCATGTGAATTAACAACTTCATAAAGAGCTTTTTCTCCCTTTAAATATTCTTCATATTCCTTTTCCAAATAGCTTAAACCAACCCTATCATTTAAACTATACCCTTTTTCCAAATAATAATCCTTCTCTTCAGCAGGTATTCCTTGAGAAGGCGTTGAAACAGTACCAAGAATACTCCTTAAAGTATCACCATATGGATATACTCTCTCCCAATCAATTTTCGTATTAAACCCAACTAACTCTTCATTATTTTCAGATACATAGGCATACTCTACATCACTCGCATCACTTTTAATAATCTTTTCTTCATAAGTATATCCCTTATTCATTAAATAATAAATATATGCAATTCTCTCTTCCTCAGGAGAAAACTTTAACTTCTCTTCACTAATTCTTTTTAATTTTAGTTCATCAAGTTCATTTTGAGTTAACTTCCTCTGTTTAACTTTTTCTATCTCACTCTTAGTAACTAACTTATCACATTCACCTTTATTCTTCGCAAAATAATACTCTCTCCTAGCCCTCTCAGTAAGCCTTGAATAATTTAAATCTAAATGAGAAGAAATCTTTCTCGCAACCTCAATCATTTCTAAATTAGTAGTACCTTTCTTCTTTTGATAAACAATAGTTTTTAAAGACTTATTATCAACAATTATATTATAATTTCTATCATAAATTCTTCCCCTAGGACTACTAGTACCCGTAACTTTAGTATAACTAAGTCTCTCTAAATTATCAGTATAAATCTTCTTATTAAACAACATTACATCAACCATTTTAAAAATAATAATCCCAAATAAAGAAACAATAATAACTAAAAATATCAAAACTCTATTTTGAATTACTAAATCATAATTAATTTTTCTCTTTCTTTTATTTTTACCCATGTAATGTTCACCTAATATTAGTTTATCACATAATTCAAAACTTAATTCATATATTTTTATCAGAGGTGATAATATCAAAGAATTAATAAAAAATAATATTAATAAATTAACAATTGATCATCTAAAAGATTTTGCTAATAAAAATAATATTACTTATACTAATGATGAAATAATAATTATTTATAATTTTATCATGTATAATTATAATGAACTATTAAATGAAAATATCAAAGTATTTGAACAAATAAAAAATAAAATAAATCCCAATCTTTATAAAAAACTATTAAATTTATACATTGAATATAAACAAAAATACTTATAAAAAAAATAGCCTTAGCTATTTTTTATTTTATCTATTAATTTTTCATCAAACTCTTTACTTCTAATCATTTCAATTTCATATTTATAAGGAGGATATTCTCTATCAACATAAGGTGTCTCTAATATTTTAGGAACACTCTCAAGTCTTTCATTATAAATTACTCCAAGTAAAGTATCAAATCCAATATGACCAAAACCTATATTTTCGTGTCTATCTTTATGAGACCCTCTATCATTTTTAGAATCATTAACATGAACACAACCTATTTTATCAATACCAATAATTTTATCAAACTCATCTAAAAACATATTAAAGTCTACAAGATCATACCCACTATCGTTTAAATGACAAGTATCAATACAAACACCTAAATGACTATTATTAACACCATCAAGTATTCTTTTAATCTCTTCTAATTTAGATCCCACTTCACTACCTTTACCAGCCATCGTCTCAAGTAATATTGTAACATCAACATCACCTACATTAGAAAACACTATTTTCAATCCTTCAATTATATTTTCTATTCCCTTATCAATACCAAGTCCTACATGACTACCAGGATGAAGTACTAAGTATTTAACACCAAGTTTTTGAACACGTCTAACTTCTTCAGTTAAAAAACTAACCGAAAAATCAAACTTCTCTTCATTACATAAATTAATAATATATGGAGCATGAACTATTACTTTAGAAAAATCAATATCATTTTCCTTCATCTTATCAATTGCCTTCAAAGTAAGATTATCATCAATATCACCACGAGCCGTATTCTGAGGAGCTCCAGTATAAAACATAAATGTATTAGCTCCATATCCTAAAGCCTCATCCAAACTACCAAGCAACTGACTATCCTTTCTAAACCCAACATGACTACCTATATACAACATAACATCACCAAAAACATTATATCAAAAACAAACAAAAAGAAAAAGACTTCAATGAAGTCTTATAGATGACACTCAACTGCGCCAGTACCACCAATTATAATATCATTACCAGCATCATCTTTTTCATAACCAATCCTAACACTAGTAGTTGGACGTGGATTATTATTATAATAAGTTTTTAAACCATCTAATGTTTTCACACTATCCCTATCTAAATCTTCTTCTCCAATGACACGAGAAATACTTGATCTAGCTTCACCTATACCATGACCTGCTGAATCAGCCATTATAATGTAATAATGATAATCTTGCCTATCAGCTTCAACTGTTTTTTTTATAATAATAATACCTTTAACATCAGCATTACCCCAAGACGACTTACCACCCTGTTCAATTAAATCTTTACCAGTAGGACTAGAACTATCAAACATAATATAATAATAATTACCCTCTCTAGCAGATATACCACTACTACCACAATATATCTCATTTGCTGCAACCGCATTTTTAGTAGCATTTATATATGCTTTGGCAGTATTCATAAACGTATCACAACGAGCATTTTCAACAATTCGAGATACAGCGGGGATAGCAACCAACATCAAGATACCCATAATAGTAATAACGGCAAGTAACTCAATTAATGTAAAACCTTTATAATTAATTTTTTTCACTCACTTAACACCTACTTTAATATAAATTACATAACAATATTAACACAACTTCTAATCTAAAACAACATTTTTCACAGTTTAACATTAACTTTACTAATTATAAGTTGCTAAAAAAGACTTCAAGTCGAAGTCTTAAAATTATTAAAAATTATGTCTCAAATCAAACTAATATACTAAAGAACACGCATTACCTGCTGACGCTTCAGGAGCATCAGCACCAGAAGTCAAAACAGAAGTTCTATTCAAATCATTCTCTGGTGTTAAATCTTTAATACCATGCTTTCCTGTATCAGTCATAGAAATTTTATAATCGTATTGTGCAGAATCAGAATTAACAGTTTTTGAAATTTCTACATATCCTGTTACTTTAGCACTACCCCAAGATGATTTTCCACCTTGCTCCAACAAATCTGTACCACTATCTTCACCACTTTCAAAGTAATAGTAATATGTACCAGTACCTAATGCGGCTATTGGTTGACTTACGCCAGCACTATCAAGGCACTTAATAGATTCAGATGCTACAGCATTTTTAACTGCATTAACATATGATTTAGCAGTGTCCATAAATGTATCACGTCTTGAGTTTTCAATTGTACGAGATACAGCTGGGATTGCAACTAACATCAAGATACCCATAATAGTAATAACAGCAAGTAATTCAATTAATGTAAAACCTTTAGAATTTAATTTTCTCATTTCTTTCTTTCACTCTCTTTCTTTTCTTTATCTTACAAATTAATCTTAACATAGACTTTTTTTTTAGACAATATATTTTTTTTAAATGTACATCAACTTTACACTTTACAATTTATTTGCCACAAATAACTTTATTGTTGCAACTAATAAGTGTAGTCACGAATATCTTTATTATTACAAGTAACAATTGTATTTGGAATACTATTATATTTTATAGCGTTAAATTCCGAACTAGGTAAATCAGTAACTAAACTATTGCCATTCTTATTTATATCATCAAGACTAGATAGATTAATTCCATAGTACTTACCATGATCTTCTTCAATAATTCTTGCGTAATATTTATATTGATTAGCTATTCTTGTTACTACAACAAATGATTGTTTTCTGTCATAATCGCCACCATTAGGTCCTTTTTCTATTTCTTTACTCATATCTAAATAATCTAAAGTAAATATCAAACAATCATTTACTCCTGGATTAGCAATACCTTCATCTGTTGCCACTATCGTTTTTACTTTATCTGTCATTCTAACAGCATCTTCTACAATAGAATTAGCTTTTTGATTATTTAGTATACCCGTAATATTAGGTACAGCTACTGTCATTAAAATTCCTAAAACAACCATCATTGCTAACAATTCAATTAATGTAAATCCTTTACTATTCATTTTTATCCCTACCTTTACTTCATTATAACATAAAATTAATAATTTAATATTTTTTTCATATTTTCTATTTCATTAATACTATTAGGTGTAAAACTATTAATATCAAACAAATTATCATATCTAAATAAAGC
The DNA here is from genome assembly GCA_017433415.1 of Bacilli bacterium. GTDB lineage: Bacteria > Bacillota_I > Bacilli_A > RF39 > UBA660 > UBA3789. The sequence goes on along the minus strand of JAFRHI010000023.1, from coordinate 126,868 downwards.
AAATCCTCTATAGTGATTTAAATTTCTTGATAAAATTATCTCTCGCATAATAATATTATTACTTAGCATCCATTCATCTCTACCTTCTTTAGCATATTTATCTTCTCTTCCTACTTTATAAAAAGCTAAAGCTATCAGTAATTCAATATTATCATTCGTAACTAAACTCTCCCACTCTTTTATTACTTTCGCAAAATCCTTAGTACTATTATAAAAACCATAATATACTTGTGGCATTATAAAATCTATATAGCCATCACTCTTCATCCATCTCTTTACATCTGCATAATTCTTATTATAATTATTTTCTATATTTCCCTCTGGAGATATTCCAAATTTTATTTTTTTCTTATGACAAACACTATATACCTTCTTAACCATCTCATTAACATTATTTAAATGATATTCTTCTTTTGTAATATATTTATTACTTTTCAAGTATTCTAAATAATCTTTTTCATCTATATCATCACTAGGATAAAAATAATCATCAAAAAGAACACCATCTACATCATATTTAATGACTTCTTTTACCCCATCTACTATTAATTTCTCCACTTCTTTTTTTGCCGGATTAAAATAGATTCCTTTATTAATATAAATAGTATCCGTCTCTAAATACTTATAAGCCGGATTATCTTTAGCTATAGTAGAAACATCCTCACTAGTTCTAACTCGATAAGGATTAATCCAAGCATATAACTTCATATCTTTTTCATGACATTTCATAATAAAATAATCTAAAACATCATAAAAGTATTTTCCCTCAGTACCTGATACATACATACTATAAGGAAACAATTTAGAATTATATATCGCATCACTACAAGATCTTACTTGTAAAATAATAGTATTAAACTTTGTTTTCTTTATATTAGAAATCATCTTATCAATATTTTTTTTACTTTCCTCTATACTATTAGCTTTTACATATTCATTAAGTTCTATATAACTAATAAATACTGCTCTAGTTTCTTCATTCTTTTCTAAAGATTTTGGTTTTATACTACTAATCAATAAAATTATTATAATAATAACTACTACTAATATTTTTTTCATCTAAATCACCTATTATAATCATATAGTTAATTTAATGAAAAAAATGTCATTTTATCTTATCTTTTTCAATTATATATAATTTATTATCTTTATAAAAAGCATAAAATATATTTTCAATTAATACATTTTCTTTCCTTAATTCATTATCTAACCAAGTCCTAGATTTATGAATCTGAAGTAAAGTTTCTTCATCTAATACTCCATCTAGTATTAAAGGTAATGGATAATTTCTTAAAACATCATCATTTTTCTTAAATATTGACAACTTACCACTTGTTTCTAATATGGCATAATCTACTTCTTCAATAGACTTAACTTCATTACTTCTAAGTTGCATTAATAAATCATCTAAATTATATCTTTGCTTTAACATTTCTTTAAAATTAACCTTACCTCTATTTATAATAACTGATGGTTCTCCATCTACTATTTTTCTTATTTTACTACTTTTAACTGATAAATACGAAAAACCAATTTGTAAAGCAGTTAAAGAAATTACTGGTATAACAGACATTAACATACTAGATTTATAATTCTCTATTGATATAGCCACCATTTCCGCAATAAAAATAGATACAATAAAATCCATTATTGATAATTCACCTATTTCTCTTTTACCCATTAATCTATATAAAATAGTAATTAAAAAATAAAAGAAAACACTTCTAAATAAAACTATTAAGTATTTCATAATATCACCTAATAATATAATGATTAATGTCATAAATATTTATACATTACATATTTTTAATTAGAGGTGACTACTATAAAAAAATATCTTAAATACTTATTATTTACTACTTTATCAATATTAATATTATTATTTTTAATAACCATTCCTTTTTATTTTGATCTTATAAACATTAATACTTATAATTTCTTTAAACTATTAATAGTAATTTTCCCTATTTTAATAAATAGTCTCTTATTAGGTAGAGAATCTAAGAAAAAAAGATATCTAACAGGATTAAGATTTGGTCTATTAATAACTATATTACTACTAGTATTAACTTTAATATTTTCTAAATTCGAATTAAAAAATATAATTTATTATTTAATTATAATCGCAACATCTACTCTAGGTAGTATGTTTGGTATAACAAAAAGAACTTAATTTTTATAAGTTCTTTTAATTTAAATCTATTTTAGTTCCTTCTCCATCAAATTTTAATTCTAGTGGATAAATAATTGTTTTTTCAACTACTAAATAACTTTGTTTTATATCAAATATTCTTTCAATAGTAGGACTTGTATTAACAGTAACTTGTTTTGACTTAACTTCTCTAATAAACTTTGAAGCATTTTCACTCGAATTTGTAAATATTGCACTACTATAACGATTACCATTATAGTTTATCTGAGCCACTGCCTCATCTATAGAATCAACAATAATTGCTTCATCAACATCTACACCTAAATTACTATTTAAATAAAGTTGAATATTAACACCTAAGTCTAAAATTTTATTTAAAAAATCAATATATTTTAAATCTTCTATGTATAAATCAAAATTTTCATATCCACTAACAATAGTTTCATTTTTAGATTTATTTAATACTAATCTCTGTAAATCATGATCTCCTACACAAACAACTAAGTCAATATTTGCAAAATTAGCTAAAATATCATCAAATTCTTCTGATAAATATATTTGTACTAAATATTTAGAAATATTAAATTGTTCTAATACAGATTGTATTAATTGGACTAGTAATTGATTAGTACCATACATATAACCACTATTAGATAATATTGTAGTATTACCAGCCATTATATTTCTAATAATCATTTCAATAGTAATATAAGGATTACCATCACTGATAACAACTACATTACCATAATCCATTATTTGCTTACCATAGATAATTTTTTTAATATCATCTTTTTCTGAAAGGGTAACATCTCCATAGAAAACTTTTTCTTTTTCTATATTAGAAATTATATTCTCAATAATATTAAAATCAATTATAAAACCATTATCATTTTTTTTATCAATTTTATTTGTATCTTCTATAACATCTTTATTATCAACAAGTACTTTATAAATTTGTTTAACAATATCTTTTACGTTTTTAGCTAAGTTATCTTTTTCAACATATAAAGCATTTGAAATAATTTGATTAATATTATCTTGCATTATTTAATCCCCTTTCTGTATCTAATTCATCTGATAAACTTATAGCTTTTTCATACATTGCTTTCTGCTTACTATTCAAATCTGAAATATCAATTTTTTTGTTTTTAGCAATCTGTTCTAAAGCTAATTTTATCTGTATTAATACTTTATCCTCAATATCCATTTGTTGACTCTCATTATCAACTTTAGTATTAAAGAATAAATCTGCTATTTTTACTACATCATCATTAACATCATATATTATGGCAAAATTAGGATGCTTTATAATTTTTGTTGTATCTGGATTTAAACGATAGTTTCTTGCTAAAGCTGTAACTAAATGTTCTTTATTAACATCATCTTGAACTGCTGTTTCTAAAAACATTGGATCTTCTTTAGTTACAAGTTCTAATTTTTCTAATGAAAGTAAATCTTTTTCCGTAAATGTTGAATCATCATATTTAATATACTGATCACTATGTACATTAATGCTTTCACCATCAAATTCTTTTCTATCTTCTCTTTCCTCTAAAACATACTGCGTAGTAGAATCATTAGTATAAAGTCCTCTAGATAATTTTACTGGTTCACTAAAAGGTACAGGCCTAGAAACATACCCAGTATCTACTTTGGAATGCTGTTTTAATGATACCGCAATATCATTATACCCTAAACCAACAGTTACTTTTCCAAGTCTCAATCCATCATACTGTTCTTGTGTAATTTTACCACTTTCAAAAAGTTCTCTATAAACTTTTTCGTCTTCTTCAATTAATTCATGGGCTGCTTGTTTATATATTTCAAAAACATCATCAGTAAAACCTTTTCTACCTAAGTCTGGATACAATCTAACTACCCTTGAAAATGCTTTATCTGGTATTTCTATATTATCAAAACATAATACATCTTTATTTCTCCATACCCAACTTTGAGCAACTATATTGCCCATTTCATCTTTAATTACAAAAACTCGTCCATTTTTATCAACCATACTATGTTCCATACAAACTTCAGCACAATTATTTAATTCTTGACAACAATCTGTTAAAGTACCTATTGCCATAGCAAGTGGATCGTCTAATCTTAATATTTCATAACTATAATTGCCACTTTTCTTTTCACTAGTATTTTCAATTCTAGGAATACTACTAAAAACTCTTTGTTTACCATAGTTATATATTCTTTGTAATGTATCAAAATCAGCTTGACTATATCCTGCAATAGCAGATATTTCAGCAACCTTTTCATTCCCAGTATTTACAGATGTAAATTTATTGGTTTGAACATAACTAACTGCTAAATCCCAAGTAAGCAATCTATTACTATTTATTGCTTTAATTTCAGAAAAATGTCTTTGAACACTTGAAACATAAGTAGTATATTCTGGATTTTCTAATATTTTATCTACATTTGCAAGTAAAAACTCTCTAAAATCAGGATCATATTTTAACTCAAATCCTCCAAATAATTGATGTGCTTTAATTGGTGATATAATTGGAGAATCTGGATATATTTCCATAATAGCTCGTATCAATTGTGTCGATTTAGGATAATCCTGGGTATTTATAGCTAAAGAATACGAACCATCTTCATTTTTACAATATACTTGTCCAAATACTTCCTTATCTGTGTCAAGATTAAATCCTTCATTAACAAGTGTATCTTTCAATTGCACATACTCTTGATATCCTGCTGGAAAACTAGAAGTTATTTCCTTAATAGCCTCAGCATCAACTGCTAAATTTGATATACTATCCATAATATGATAATAATCTGCACTTATTTTTCTAGGTAAATCAGTTAATAAATCTTGTACCTTTTTAAATCCTCGTTGGTCTTGATCAAAAGCCCCAAATGAATATGCAAGTTTTAGCATTGCATCTCTAGCTTCTGCAGATTTTGCAAAGCTTTCTATTCGCATTAATCGACTCCAATTAGAACCAGCTGCTAAAAACTTATCAGCTTCTTCTAATCTGAAATTTTGCATTACTACAAAATCTGGAATAAACTTTCCACCTGTTTTATCATACCAACTTTTCATCAAATCAACTTGATGTGAATTAATCATTTCAGTTACAGTTTCTGCTCTTCTTTGATTTCCAATAGCTAATTTAAGAGCTTTTTCATCACCAAAAAGAGAAAAGTATTTTGCACATTCTTCTTTTACATTTGCATCTCTAACTAAAACAGATTTTATATCTTTATCCTTTAGAAAAGATAACCACTCATCTTTATTTTCTGATAACAATCCAAAAGTAAGCTTATGATAATTAATCCAATAAAAGGCTTTTTTTAATGCATCTGGAGCATTTTCATCTAAAAACAAATTCGGATATCTTTCCATAAACTCCTTAGGTAAAGTAGTATCATTATAATTTGCATATCCATCTTTTATCATTAAATATATAGATTCAACTAAAGCATTATACACTTCTTCCTTGCTTTTTGCCAAATCGAGGCAAAAATCAATAGGTACAATATACATTCCATATTTAGATAATAATTCAAGTATTTCTTCTTGAGAAAAAATCTTACCAAGTGCTTCATAAAGATTCATTCTCATACTACCTTCATTGTTATTAGCATTAACTACTGTTACATATTCTGATCTCATACTTCTGCTTAAATCTACATTCATTAAATATGGAACAATTTCAGGAGTTAGAAAAATCCTCATAGAATCTAAACCATCATAAAAAAAGTTTTGTAATTCTTCTGGAGCATCAGGAGATATAAACAATTCTGGATATTTATCTTTAAAACTTTGTGGTAAATTTATTATATTATATCTTTTACCAGCACTAATTAATTCATAAATATATTGATTAATCTGTTCTTCATAATTACCATTTTTTATTAGCTCAATTAATTTTTCCTGACTATCAACAGATGATAAACTATCAAAAACTGTACTAAACCACAATCCATATTTAGAACACACTTCTAAAAATTTTCTACTACCTATTTTTTGATAAAGGTCTTCAGTCTGTGCCATCCCTTTTGGAAAAATTATAGTTTTATCTTCTAATACAGGTATTAAATAAGGGTAAGTGTTTAAAATGCTTTCAAAATTATTAAAATTACCATTAATAGATTTATCCAACACTTTAGCAAACTCTCCAATATTTTCAACAGAAAATCCTCTAGCACTTAATATTTCATATAATAAATCATAATCAATAAATTCATCAGGAAAAAGTTTAACTAAGTCTTTTCTATTTTCAGAAAATAATTTTTGAACATTCAAAGAGTAAGAAGCTCTCATTTTATGAATTATTTGTCTAAATACATCTAATAACTCCTCTTCGTTATTAATAGTAATATCATCATTAATAACATCAAAATTAGCTGCTAGTTCCCTCCAAAATTCCGTACCAGAATAATCACCAAATACATCCAGTATTTCATCATGATTATGATTAAAATCAATAAGATTTTTAAGACCAATTTTCTCAATAAATGCTACTTCGTTTTCACTTAATCCCATTTTTTCAATAGGAAGATATTGTGAAAAAACATCTAAACTATCTAAATCCTTAAATTCGAAAGATCCAGATCTACTTAATATTTCAGATAACATCTCACTAATAATTTCTGATAATTGCATCTCAGAAATTTTATTAATCGTTTCTTCATCTGTTTTATGTCTAATTAAATAAGAATTAACTATATAATCTAATTCCATTGGAACTTTATCAATATAATCCCAAATACTACCAAAAAGTTTATTGATGTGTCTTATTGAAAAAGATTCATATGACCTAGTAGCAAATTCTAAATCTTTATTTTTCAAAACATCTTTATAAATCCTAAAATCTCTTATTGATAAATTACCGGCATAATAATTATTAATAACATCTTCAGGTAATTCCCCTTCTTGCACAAATATATTAGGAAACATTTCAATCATTTCTACAGGAATAATATCAAGATCTGGCAAAATAGTGCTATACGTCTTAATAGAATCAATAATATTATTAAATATTCTTTGTTTTACAGAGTCATAAGAATTATCTCCTAAAGTTAAATATTTCCAATAAATATGATTTGCATTATCTGTAATTGTTACAGCAAATTCTGGATATTCTTCAAAAAATTTTATTGCATTTTCATATCCTATAGCATCAACAAAGAACTTTGTCCCAGGATTTGCATATTTAAATGATTTCTCTGAAATACATTTTTTTAAAGTTGGATATTGAAATAAATCAGAAAAAGTTATTTTATTAGCAAAAAACTTTTCTTTTATTTCTAGAGGAAGCGATTCGTCTGGAAAAGCTTCTGGATGTTTTTTCATAAATTCTGGGCTAAAAGTATCCATTTCATAATCTAAAGCTTGAAGTCCACGTACATTACAACCGCTTAAATCTATTGTTTCAAACTCCACTTCTCTCAATAACGAAAAATCAATATTAGCATGTGTTTTAGAAAAATCCAATTTACCATCAGAAATAAAGTATAATCCTTCCCATTCTTCAAATGGAATATCACTCAAATCTCTTGATAATAATTTTTGTTGTAATAACTCAACATCCTCTAAAAACTTATCACTTACTTCATCATCTTTTGTTCTATCCCTAGAATCATCATTATAATATTCTTCAACATCATGATACAATTGAAGAAATTCACTTTTTATTTTTCTAAATTCTTCTAATGTCATCTTAGTATCCACAGTATCACATCCTAATCAAATTATACAAAAAATAAAAGTAAAAAAAAAGAGATAATTACTTATCTCTTAATTCTGCTTTATAAGTTGTCACTACTTTGTCAATTAAACCATTAAAGACTTTCATAACTTCTTCATCAGTAAGTGTTCTATCCATTCCATTAAATACTAAATTAAAAGCTACACTCTTCTTATTTTGGTCTACTCTCTCACCTTCATAGACATCGAATACTCCTACTTCTTGTAATATCTTATTAGCACCTTTTTTAATAGTTTTAATTACTTCATAAACATCAATATTCTTGTCTAAAATAAAGGCCATATCTTTTTCAATACTTGGATATTTAAATGCTTCTTTGTATTTTAATTTATTAGTACGTCCAAAGATACTATTCAAATTAAGTTCAAAAACATAAATATCTTTTTTACTAATATTTGGATGAACTTTTCCTAGTATACCTATTTTTTTGCCATCTAGAATAATACTAGCTTGTACACCAGGATGTAGATCACTACAATTATCACGTCTAAATGAATATCTATCATGATATCCCATATATTCAAGTATATCTTCTACTACACCTTTAACTACATAGAAGTCAATTTTCATATTACCATTCCAACTATTAGTTAAATACTCACCACTCATAAGTCCACATACTTTAGATACTTCTTCATACTTTTTATCATATGTTTTAGCAATCTCATAGATTGAAATATCTTTAACTCCACGAGCTTTATTATATTCATAAATATTTAATAGTGATGGAATTAAAGTCGTTCTAACAACACTTTTATCAACACTCATTGGATTAGGTAATACTACTTGTTCTTTTTCCTCATATTTAAATTTACTTGCCATTTCTGGACTAACTAATGTATATGTTTTAACTTCTGTTAGGCCTAAACTTCTAAGACGTTTAGAAACAAGTTTACGATATTTAACATCACCAATATATTCTCCACGTCTAAGAGGAACACTTGGTACAGATGAAGCTAAGTTATTATAGCCATATAATCTTCCAATCTCTTCTGCTATATCATTGACATTAGCATCTATATCTAATCTTCTTCTTGGAATTGTTACCTTAAATTCGTGATTTTTCACTGTATATGGAAAATCTAATCTTTCAAGTTCAGTTTTCATATCTTCTTCAGAAATAGTAATACCAAGTATTTTATCAACATCCTCTGGTTTAAATGTTAGAGTCTTTTCGCTATAATCTTCATTATCTACTAAAACATAACCATCTAATACTTCTGCCCCAGCATATTTTTCAAGTAAATGACAAGCTCTTCTATTAGCCATCTCTGTATATTCATAACTAAGTCCTTTTCCATATCTAATTGCTGCTTCACTAGGAAGTTCAAGTCTTTTTGATGTATTTCTAATACTTACCGAATCAAAGATAGCAGATTCAATCAAAATATTTTTAGTATTTTCATCAACTTCAGTATTTGCTCCACCTTTAATTCCCGCAATACAAACAGGATTTTTACCATCAGTAATAACTATATCACTACTATTAAGTTCACATTCATTTCCGTCTAGTGTTACTATTTTTTCCCCATCTTTAGCATCTCTAACTAATATTTTTTCTCCTAACTTATCTTTATCAAAGAAATGTAGTGGTTGACCAAACTCTAACATTACATAATTAGAAATATCAACAACATTATTAATTGGACGCATACCAGCCGCAACTAATCTTTGTTTAATAAAGTCTGGACTCTCTCCTACTTTTACATTACGTACTTCACGTGCTAAATAATAACTACATTTATCTGTCTTAACTTCTAATTTAAAATTATCATTAATTTTATCCTTTACTGTTTTAAAATCAAGTTCTGGTAATTTTACTTTTCTATTTAAAATACAAGCAATTTCGTAAGCAAAACCAATATGGTAGTAGCAGTCATTATTACGATGCTTATGTATATCCAAGTCATATAAAGTATCATCAAGTCCTAAATATACAAGTGGATCTCCACCAACAGGAGCATTTTTATCCAAGTCATGTATACCTGATGCATAAATATCTTCTGGTTTTTCTTCTAACTCTAATTCCCATAAAGCACACATCATTCCACAAGAATCAACTCCACGAAGTTTACTTTTCTTTATTTCCACATTTCCTGGTAAAACAGTTCCTTCTTGAGCAACTACAACCTTCATACCTTCATAGATATTTTGCGCACCACATACTATTTGTAAATTTTCTTTTCCAATATCAACTTGACAAACATGTAATGTTTCACTATCTGGATGATTTTCTATTTTTTTAATTTGGCCAATAATTAAACCTGGTATTTCATGTGAAACAACAGCTTCAACATTAATACCTGCCTTAGTAATTTTTGTTGCTAACTCATGAACATCTTGATCAGCTATATCAATATAATCTTTTACCCAATTTAAACTAATCATTATTCTTCATCCTCCCTATCAAATATCTTCGCCTCACGAAGATCTGTATTATAGAAAGTTCTAATATCATTAATATCATATTTCATCATGGCAAGTCGCTCAGCCCCAAAGCCAAAAGCAAAACCACTCCAAACATCTGGATCATAACCGCTCATTCTTAAAACATTAGGATGAACTACCCCTGCTCCACAAACGGTAACCCAACCTGTGTGTTTACAAACATTACAACCTTTACCATGACAATTAACACAAGTAATATCAACTTCTACTGATGGTTCAGTAAACTGATAATAACTTGGTCTAAAACGTGTTTCACTACTCTTGCCAAATAATCTTTTAAATAAAACATCCATTGTTCCTTTTAAATCTGATAATGAAATATCCTTATCAACAAGTAATCCTTCAATCTGCATAAATTGATGTGAATGAGACGCATCATCATCATCTCTACGATAAGTCTTACCTGGACAAATCATTCTAATTGGAGTTTTTCCTTCTCCCTTTAGCATAGTTCTAACTTGGACAGGAGAAGTTTGACTACGAAGAAGCATTTCTTCACCTTCAACATAGAAAGTATCTTGAGCATCTCTTGCCGGATGCCCCTTAGGAATATTTAACATCTCAAAGTTATATTTATCCTCTTCTATTTCTGGTCCATCAATAACATCAAAACCCATAGACATAAATACTTCTTCTACCTCTTCAATAACTTTCTCTAAAATATGAGGTGCTCCTACTGCTAACTTAGTAGCCGGTAATGTAACATCTATTGCCTCATTTGCTAACTTCTTATCAAGTTCAGCCTTTTCTAACTTTTCTACCATTTTCTCATAATAATCATTAAAAGTATTGCGAAGTTCATTTACTTGCATTCCAAATTCTTTTTTCTCCTCATTTGGAACATTCTTAATCTCACTATTTAATTCTGTTATTAATCCTTTTTTTCCTAAATATTTAACTTTCAAATCATTAACAACTTTTAAATCATCAATTTCTACCAAATCTTTTTCTAATTCTTTTTTTACTTCTAAAACTTTCTTATTCTCCATAACTCCTCCTATAACATATTCTTTATTTCATCTATTTTTTTTACTTTGACAACATAGCCCTTTTCTTGATCATGTTGATCATATAAAACTGCATCGTATCCAGCAATTAATGGTCCTAAATAATCTTTATATAAATTATCTCCGACAACTAAACAATCAGCCCTACTAAAATTACCACAAGCCATATCGTAGGCTTCTCTATGTGGCTTCAAACACATCTCTCCACCAATAACATCATCAAAATACTTTAAAAGATCTTTATGAGCTAAGCGATCTTTTTGACATTTTAAAAACCAATTAGTTAAAACTACTATCCTTATATCTTTACTTTTAGCGTATTCTAATAATTCTATAATACCTGGTTCTAAATAATCTGTTTCATACCATCGTAAATCTAACCAATCAGAAATAATTTTCTTAGTAACTGTAAGACCGGTTACTGTTGTTAAATAGTGTGATAAATCTTCAATAGTATAATTTTTAAACATATACTCATAATGATCTAAATAATGCCCAATATTTTGAATAAATCTATTCACTTGTTCACTTTCTCCATATAGATTTCTAAAAAACTCATTTTGTAACTTATAATCTCCTGACGTAATAATTGTCCTATCTAAATCTAAAATTAATTTTTTCTTTTCCATAAATCCCCCAAAAAAAAAGCTATTCATAAGGACGAATTACTCGCGGTACCACCTTATTTCATAGCTTTACTATACACTCAAATCTTTTAACGCAAGAAATACGCTTACTATTAATAAGAACTCCACAGGCGAATTCATAAACTATTATTAATTGTTTCCACCAACCACAATCTCTCTAAAAATAATTAAGTTTATTACTACTCCTCTTCACAGTCGATACACAAATTATATCACTTCTCATACTTTTTTACAAGTTCTTTTTCTCTTTCATAGGCATTGTTCATTGCATAAATAGCACTTCTTAAATTAACATCTATAACCCCACTAGGAACACTCTCATACAAATCAATAAAATACTCATAATTCGTTCTAAAAAGATTAGCTTCTTCATGTTGACCATAAAGTGTTTTCAAATCATTAACATCTCCACTTTCTAAAACAACATCATGTCCATCTAAAAGATCTTCATTTATTTCAATGCCCTTCTTCAAAGCTTCTAAATAATTAATAAATTTATAACACTCATTAGAAACTGGTTCTGATGTAAAACGAGAACGCATTAACTTTGTTACAAGTTTTTTTAATACTTCATCACCAAAAGTATAATCTCCATCTTCTAAAACAGCTTTACCAACAACTAAATATAGCTTTTCAAGTATAAAATTAAAACTATCTTCATCAATATTCTTAATATTCTGAATTTTTTCTTTTAATGCAAACTCTTCTATAACATATTCATAGTATTCACTAGCTGTTCCAGACTGAAAGACTTCTTTTTCTTCAATAGTCATTTTACTAATTAATTCTTCAATATTCATAAAATCACCCAATATAGAAAATTACCTACTAAACAGTAAGTAATTCTTGCTCTTTTTCTTTTAACTTTGCATCTATTTTTTTATTATATTCATTTACTAAATCTTGAATATCTTTTTCCATACCTTTTTCCTGATCTTCAGGAAGTTCAGCTTTTTTCACTTCTTCTAATCCATCATGTCTAATATTTCTAATAGAAACTCTAGCTTCTTCAGATAATGCTTTAACTTGTTTAGCAAGTTCACGTCTTCTTTCCTCAGTAAGTTCAGGAATTACAATTCTAATTGTTTCTCCATCATTACCTGGATTATAACCTAAATTAGACGCTAAAATTGCTTTTTCTATTGCCCCTAAAGCCCCTTTGTCAAATGGTTTAATAAGTAATTGTCTAGCTTCTGGTACAGAAATAGTTGCTAATTGTTTAAGAGGTGTCATAACACCATAATACTCAACCATTACTCCATCTAAACTAGACGGATTAGCCCTTCCAGCTCTAACCGTTGCAAATCTTTTTTGAAGATTTTCCAAAGTCTTAGTCATCTTCTCTTCTACATCTAAAATAATTAAATCACTATCCATTAATTATCAACTCCTAATCTAATTATATTATAACAATAAAATAAAATAAAGAAAAAAAGTACTAAAAAGTACAAACATAAATAACAAAAGCAATAAATAATACTAATAATATTATAAATATAATACCAAGTATTAAAATCAATTTATTAAGTAATTTATTATCATCTACTTTTTCTACTTTTTCTTCATTTAAAGAAAGCTCTGGTAATTCAATCTTTTCTTGATCATTAACATCAATATCATCAACAACAGATTCAACTTTATCATATAAAGAACGCATTTCTTTTTCAAGTATTGTATATTTAATCTTTTCCTCTTTATCAGATACTTCCTCTATTACTTCCAATTTAGCAGTAGGCTGAACATCTTCAAGAACTATTTCTTCTTCAATTTCTGGAACATCTTCCAAAGAAATGTCTTGAACTTCTTTATGATCATCTACTAAATCAGTTTTAATTACATCTATTTCTTTTTCAACAGGAACTATAATTTCATCTTTAATTTCTTTTACAGTTTCTTGTACTTTCTTTTCTTCTTCTTTTCTTTCAGGGACAACAATAGCTTCTTCTCTTACTATTTTTTTAATTTCTTTTTCTTTAACAATTTCTTTCTTTTTTGGCTTTCTCTCAGGCGCAACAATAGCTTCTTTTTTAACTGGTTTCTTTTTAGTTTGATTATTATTGTTCTTAGTAGAAGTTTGCTTATTAGAATTCTTTTTGTTTACAGAATTAACACCCTTTTTAGAAGAATTATTTGAATTATTCTTTTTCTTTCCTTTAGTTCTATTATTTCTATTTTTTTTCTTCTTATTATTAGAATTCTGACTACTTACATTTTTTTCTACTTTTTCATTTAATTCTTTTATTTGTTCATCAATTTTCTTAACTGCATTACCTGAACTTTTCTTAGCCATATTTACATCCCCTCATTTGCGCTTATTATATCAAAAATATTTAAAAAAACAAGTAGTAAAAACTACTTATTTTTAATAAGTGGTTCCACCCCATTCAACAGCAACAAAACCTCTTCTTTTAAATCTAGTTAATTTCTGTTTTTCAATATCTACTTTTTCATCTACTTTTTTAATATGAATAACTAAACGAAGTAATGAATCTGGTTTTGGATTTATATTTAATTTATTATAGCTTTCTCTTTCTTCAGTAAGTTCAAAATAAACCAAGCTTTGTTCATTATCTTCAAGTATTGGCAACCAATAAGTTATAAATTCATTAGCTTCTCTTGGAGATAAACCAATATAATCTAATTTTTCTTCCAAAAACTCAATTGCCATATCTTTAGTAACATAATAACCGGTACTAAAATCAACATTATGTACTTTAAATTCATCCCAATAAAGTCCATAATAGTATTTACCATTTTTATCATATAAATCACCATTATGGTGTGCCTCTACTTCCCAATTACCATTAAACTTCGGATAAGTAGTTTTTAAATACTCAGGATGTTCAAAATTAACAGTTACCTTTTCCATCTTCTTAGGATATAAGTAAAGAATTGGCTTAGCTATTCCACCACATTCAGTAGTTTTTACTTCTCCTTCTTTTTTACTATTATCATAAATAACTTCTAAACAATCAGTTTTATAATCATCACTATCTTTATTAGGATTATCAAATTGAAATAATGCCCCATCTTTATATGCAATAGCAAAATTAGCATCTTCTAAATTTAATTCCCCATAATCATATAATTCTTTACCTTTAAGTGTAACTAACTTAACATTGTCATTTTCTTTGATTAATACATATTTACCATCAACTATTCCATATATTTTATCATATTCATCTTCTAAGTATTCATTACCATTATAATCAAAAATATGACCATCACCATAACCATCAATTGCCCATAAATAATTACCACTCTTAAGCATTTGATTATATTCAACAGGAATAATCATTGTATTATCACGATAATTAATAACACCAAATTCTGAATTTTCTCCATAATTAGCGACAGCTATTACTCCATCATCAAGACTAAAAATATTCATTGCAGGTCCTGATATCCCCATCGATAGACTAACTGAAACACTATCATAATAATGTCCCACAACTCTTTCTCTTGTATTAATATTATAAATTCCCCATTTATTATTAATTAATACCGCAATATAATCACTATCATAATTACCTTTATAAATTATCGGTAATATTGATTCATAATTTAGTGGATCTAACACCTTTTTACCTGTTTTATAATTAATCATATAAACATTATAATTTTCATCTGTATATAAAACATAATCACTGTTTTTTTCATCTAATAACTTAAGTTCACTATAAGCTCCATCTATTTGAAATTTATAAAGATCATAATCTTTAACATTACTAGGTTTAGTTAGTGTAGCAATACCACTACTCTTTGAAACATAAACAACAATATCTTTATCACTAATAACTAGTTCTTCTTTTTCTTGTTTTTTACCATAAAAATGTTTGGTACTTTTTCCATTAATACTACAATTATTTAAATATAATTCGCCATCATCATAAATTTCATGCTCACCACATTTAACTTTATAATCATAATTAACTAATTTAACAGCATCTTCATACTCTAATAATACATTTTGTTTATCATAATAAACCGCAATAACTCCTTTTAAAGCATCGCCATATCCAGTAATTATTTTCTCTTGTTCACTACTACTTAATTCATTTTTCTTTTTTACTTCTTTCTTTTCCTCTTTAGGTTCTGGTATCAAAATAATTAATAATATCAATAATACTAAAATTAAGCATCCTAAAATCCAAAATAAAGTCTTTTTCTTCTTCTTTTTAGAATCATTTTTACCATGTTTATCATCATCCGTCTCAACATCTTTATCTTCTTCTTTTACAATTTCTTCTTCAACAGTCTTTTCCTTTTCTTCTTCAACAGCCTTTTCCATATCTTCTGATACGTTATCCTTTACTTCTTCTTCGTCTATATCACTAATAGCATCAATTTTTTTAGTGTCCCCATCATCATAAGCATATTTTCTATCTACTATTACTTCCCGTTTTCCCTTTTTAGATTTATTTCCATCCATAATATCTTTTATTTGTTCATCAATTTTTTCAATATTATCTTTTTCCATAAGCCACCTCTATTATCTTAAGTATAGCAAAATAGTAATAAAAAAAATAAGTATATCCCAAAATATACTTATTTATTTACACATATTTTACTATTAAGCAGCATTTATTTGAGCAGCTACTTCAGCAGCAAAATCTTCTTGTTTCTTTTCAATACCTTCACC
Organism: Bacilli bacterium; assembly: GCA_017433415.1. Taxonomy (GTDB): domain Bacteria; phylum Bacillota_I; class Bacilli_A; order RF39; family UBA660; genus UBA3789. Next base: position 110,237 of record JAFRHI010000023.1, on the reverse strand, counting down.
AACAGCATATCTTACCATTGAAAGAACTTCTCCACCATTTTCTTTAACATATTTTTCAACAGTTAGAGAAGAATCTTTAATGAAGTCTTGTTCTACTAAACAATTTTCTTTAAAGAATTTAGAAAGTTTACCAGTTGCCATTTTATCTAAAATTTCTTCTGGTTTCTTTTCATTTTTAGGATCATTTTTCATTTCAGCTTTAATCATTTCTTTTTCATGTTCCACAACGTCAGCTGGAACGCTATCACGATTAACTGCAATTGGACTCATGGCAGCAGCTTGCATTGCAACATCTCTTGCAACATCACGATCTCCACCTTTTAATACAACAACTGAAGATATTCTTCCACCCATATGTGAGTAAAGACCAAATACTTCATCATCATTTTTAACAATTCTTTCAAATCTTCTAAATGAAATCTTTTCTCCGATAGTTGCTGTTTCTTCTACTAATCTTTCAGCAATAGTCTTACCATCATCTAATTTTAACTCTTTTGCTTCTTCCATAGTAGAACATTCATTATTTAACAATGCTTTTCTAATTTCTTTTACTAAATCAGTAAACTTCTCATTTTTTGTAACAAAATCAGTTTCACAGTTAACTTCTAAAACAACAGCTACATTCTCATCAGCAGCCAAATCAGTTAAACCTTCAGCAGCAATTCTTGATTCTTTTTTAGCAGCTTTAGCAATTCCTTTTTCTCTTAACCAATCAACTGCTTTGTCCATATTACCTTCACAGGCTTCAAGTGCTTTCTTACAATCCATCATTCCAGCACCAGTTTTTTCTCTTAATTCTTTTACATCACTTGCACTAAACATAATTATCCTCCTCTATATTCATATTTAGAAAAAGAGTGGTAACTAATACCACTCCTTAAGTAAACTATTTAGTTAAAGCTTCAACTAATTCAGCTTTTTTCATTGTAGAATAACCTTTAATACCAGCCTCTTTTGCTTTAGCTTTTAAATCTGCTAATGTTAAAGCATTTAAATCTTCACTAACTTTCTTTTCTACAACTGCCTTTTCTTTTTTAGCTTCTGCTTTTTCACTTACTTTAGAAGTTTTCTTAGCTTCTTTTTTCTCTTCCTTTTCTTCTTTTACTTCTTTTTTAGGTTTTTCAGTTTTCTCAACTTTTTCTTCTTTTTCAGCTTTCTTTGGTTTTTCTACCTTTTCAGCTTTTTCAACCTTTTCTTCTTTTTCTTCTACTTCGCCTTTTTCTGCTTTTACCTTGTCATCTTCACTTATATAATCAATTACTTCATTACCATTAACTTCAGCAATTGCATTAGTTAAAGCTCCAATTAAAAGTTTTACTGATCTAACAGCATCATCATTTCCTGGAATTACGTAATCAACCATATCAGGATCACAGTTAGTATCTACGATACCAAATACTGGAATACCTAATATACGAGCCTCTTTAATTGCGATTTCTTCTTTACGAGGATCAACAATTACCATAGCTTGAGGCATCTTCTTCATTTCACGAATTCCTCTTAAGTTTCTATTTAACTTATCATATTCTTTACGAATACCAATAACTTCTTTTTTAGGTAAAGCCTCAAAAGTACCATCAGTTTCCATTTTTTCAATTTCTTCCATTCTTCTAATTCTAGAACGAATAGTTTTGAAATTAGTAAGTGTTCCACCTAACCATCTTTCGTTTACGAAATACATGTTAGTTCTAACTGCTGATTCTTCAGCAGCTTCTTGAGCTTGTTTCTTTGTTCCTACAAATAGAACTTTTCCTTCATTTTGAGCTATTTCTTTTAAAGCTTCATAAGCTTCTTCTAATTTTTTTACAGTTTTTTGTAAATCGATAATATAAATATCATCACGAGTAGTGAAGATATATTCCTTCATTTTAGGATTCCATCTTCTTTTTTGATGTCCAAATTGAACACCAGCTTCTAATAAATAATTCATTGATACAACAGTCATATTTTTTTAATTCTCCTTTTCGTTTTCATCTTCTATTAGTTTCTAAAACTAACCACCATTAGGCACTAGATTAGTCAATTCACTAATATGTTTATTTTTCTAAAGCTGCAATTATTTCAGCTTTTTTCATACCAGTAACTGCTATTTTCTTTTTAGCAGCAACTGCTTTTAATTCAGCAACAGTCATTTTTGAATAATCAACTGCTTCTTTCTTAGTTTCTTTCTTTTCTACTTTTTTTGTTGTTTCTTTCTTTACTGATTCTTTCTTAGCTGTCTCTTTCTTTGCAGGTGCTTTCTTTTCTTCTACTTTCTTAGCAGCTTTTTTAGCACCAATTGTTACTTCTTTACCAACAACTTCACTTGCAGGTTTTACTTTTCCAGCTTTACCATCTTTAGCAACTTTAACTAATTCAGTAAATGCTTTTGGATCATTAATAGCAATTTCACTTAACATTTTTCTGTTAACTTCAACACCAGCCTTAGTTAAACCTTCAATAAATCTTGAATAAGAAATATCATTTTGTCTACAAGCAGCATTAATTCTTGTAATCCATAACTTTCTGAAATCTCTCTTCTTTTGTTTTCTATCTCTAAAGGCATATTGTCCAGAATGCATTAATTGTTCTTTAGCTGACTTATATAATCTATGTTTACTTCCAAAGTAACCTTTAGCTTCTTTTAATACTTTTTTATGACGAGCTTTAGTAACTGCTCCATTTTTTACTCTTGCCATGCTTCTTCCTCCTTCAAAATTTTATTAGATTAAATTCTTTAATCTATTTTGATCTGCCTTACTAAGGTTAGATCCCTTTCTGCAACCTCTATTGTAGCTTGCACTTTTTGCACCAGTATTATGTCTACTACCTGGTTTACCAATTTTATAATCATTCTTTCTTTTTGTTAAAACTTTTGCTGTTCCTTTATGTGTCTTAATTTTTGGCATATTTATTCCTCCTACTTATTATTGTCTTTTTTTGGAACTAAAATACAAGTCATAGTTCTACCATCTAACTTAGGACTTTGTTCCATATCTGCATAATCTTTAACACGGTCGGCGAAGCGATTTAAAACATCCTTACCAAGTTCCGTATGAGCCATTTGACGACCTTTAAAACGAATTGTAAGTTTTATTCTATCTCCCTTTTCAAGATACTTTGTTGCATTTCTTAGTTTTGTCTCAAAATCACCAACATCAATAACAGGCGATAAACGATACTCTTTAAGTTCTGACATATTTGCTTTTTGCTTTTTCAAAGCCTCTTTAGCTTTCTTTTGTTTTTCATAACGGAATTTATTATAATCCATTACTTTACATACTGGTGGATTAGCATTAGGACTAATAAGTACTAAATCAAGAGCTGCATAACTAGCTAAAGTTTTTGCATCTTGAATAGTCTTTACTCCTACTTGCTCACCATTTGGTCCAATAACCAAAACTTCAGGAACTTTAATCTGATCATTAATCAACATGTTATCATTAACTTTTGCGATATCTAACACCTCCATAAAATAAGAAAAGCAGATATAAAACTTATATCCACTTAAAAACCATATTAAAACAAAATTGTTTCCCTCGGCCTTTAACCCATCGCTATTCGCTGATCAGGTGGATATAAATCTCTTTCCTTTTTTCTCGACTAGTAACATTTTATGCTAAAAGTCCTTATTTGTCAACACTTTTTAACATTTTTAATAATTATTATGATATTTTCTATCCATTTCTATTGCATGCTTATATTCATCATCATTGGGTGAAACAAAATAAAATCTATTAGTATCTTCGTCCTGTATCTTAAACTGATATGAAAGAGCAGGAGTTTGAGAGAAAAAATAATCAATAAATTGATACAGTTGCTCAATATCATCAGTATGATAAGAAATATAAAATGCATCAGTACCATACAAATCATCACCATCAACAAATTTCAAGTTAGTAGAATTACTTTTATTATAGGAATCTAAATAATATGCCATATAGTGATATATGTAATTATTCAAGACATGATACTCTGTCCAAAATGTTCCATTCTCACAGTAAGAAGTTTGATATACAATACCAGTATCATCATTTAATTTAACATCAAAAACATAATCACAATCAAACCCACCATAACTTTCACCACTACTATTTTCAACATGTTCTTTTCTTACATTTAAAATTTTATACTTACCAGTAAATGACCCCTTTTCCAAGTCTTTTTTTACTTCACTATAATTATGAATAAATACAAAAGGTGTTTTTGAAAAAAGAATAAAAGCTATTAATATAACTACATAAACAATTTTAGCAGAAATCTTTTTATTTTTAATAAATTCCACCAATATAATAATAATACAAACTATCGCAGCAATAAAAGCCACATCGTAAACAAGCCAACAAATTAAGGGAGGTAAAAAACCTGCTAATATCCCAAATAATATAATTGCCAAAATTATATAACTCATCTATACAACACTCCTTATTGTAAAAATAATATATCAAAGTGTTGAACAAATATCAATAAAATAATCTATTATCTTTTTAGAGTTCTCATCAAAGTCATAGCTAATTTCTGGATGCCATTGAATACCTAAACTAAATACATCATCTGCTAGTTCAATACCCTCAACAAAACCATCATCACTAATAGCATTAACTTTATAATCATTATTAATTTCTACATGATAATTATGAAAACTATTAACAAGTATTTCTTCTTTACCGAGTATCTCATAAAGTAAAGTTTCTTTTTGTATTTTTACTTTATGTGTAAGTTCTAAATCATTATCTTGAAAATGACTCTTCTCTTCATTTGGATAAACCTCAAATTTCTCATTAAAACAACTCATTAATTGCATTCCTAAACAAATACCTAAAGTTGGGATTTTTCTCTCAATACAACGTTTCAATAAATACTCATCAAAAGGAGTAATCTTTTTACCACCAGGAAATACTACACCATCTACCATATCTAAATATTTATTAATAGTTTCTTTTTCGTCTTCTGTTAAAGGCAAATATTCATTATACTTCGTATTAATATAATCACAGTCTTGAACCTGACAAATTGGTAAGATTATTGCTCCTGCCTTTTGAAAAGTTCTTCTAATTCTTTCCCCTAAAAATAGAATTGGTCGCTCATCACTAAGTTTTGTATATCTTAAAGGAATACCTATTACTGGCATAATATCACCTCTCTTGTAAATATAACTCAATTGCTTTCTTTTGATATGGTAAAGAAAGTCTTTTTAATAATTCTTTTTCATCTAATATTACTAAATTTGATACATTTTCAGTAGCCTCTAATATTTCATCCGACACTTTAACTAAATAGAAGTTTGCTAAAGACTCCATTTCTCTATTATCTATAGTATGCCAAAAACAGTCTATTGTAACAAAATCATTTATTTCTAAAACTTGTAATCCTGCTTCTTCAATTGCTTCTCTTTTTAAAGTTTCAAAGTGATTCTCACCGACTTCTACTCCACCACCAACAAGTGATAATTCACCATGTTTTTCTGTAAGATAAAACTTATCATTTTTAAAAATAATACCAAAACAAGTTTCTCTAAAATCATACTTAACATTCTTTTTCTTTTCACCTAATATAACTTTTTTCACAAACAAAAGACCTCCTATAATCAATTATACATATAAAATATAATCATTAAAAGAGAATCCTAAAATTGAATTCTCTTGTTTATATACTCAACAACTTTATCTACTTTTAAAGTTATTTGTTCCATAGTATCTCTATCTCTTACTGTGACAGTTCCTTTATTAATAGTTTCATCATCCACTGTAATACACCAAGGAGTACCAATAGCATCACTTCTTCTATATCTTTTTCCAATTGAACCTGTCTCATCGTAACTAGTCATAAAGTGCTTTGCTAATTCATTATATATTTCTACTGCCTTTTCACTATGATATTTTTTAGCAAGAGGAAGTACACATACTTTATATGGTGCAAGATATGGAATAAACTTCATAACTTCTCTTGTTTCACCATTTTCTAATTGTTCTTCACAGTAACTATTATCTAGTACCGCAAGTGTTGTTCTGTCACATCCATAAGTAGATTCTATTACATATGGAATAAATTTCTCATTAGTTTCAGGATCTAAATATTCTTGTGATACAGTAGAATATTCTTGATGACGACTAAGATCGTAATTAGTACGATTATGTGTACCATTAATCTCTCCCCATCCGAAACAAAAGTTATATTCAATATCACAAGCTTCTTTAGCATAATGTGCTAACTTTTCATGATCATGAAATCTTAATTTTTCTTCTGGAATACCTAAATCCATATAATACTTCTTACCATATTCTTTAAAATAATTATATAAATCACTATCAGTTCCTTCCTTACAGAAAGTTTGATATTCCATTTGTTCAAATTCAATAGTTCTAAAAGTAAAGTTACCTGGAGTAATTTCATTTCTAAAAGCTTTACCAATTTGTCCAATACTAAATGGAAGCTTTGCTCGCATAGTTCTTTGTACATTTAAGAAATTAACATACTCTCCTTGGGCATTTTCTGGTCTTAAATAAACTAAATTTTTACCATCTTCAACTACTCCTCGTTTAGTCTCAAACATAAGCTTAAATTGACGAATATCAGTCCAATCACTTTTTCCACATTTAGGACATGGTACTTTATGTTTCTTAATATATGACATCATCTCTTCTTCACTCATACCATCAGCGTGAGCACTAGAATCAAATCCATCAATTAGTTCATCTGTTCTTTGTCTAGATTTACAATGCTTACAATCTATTAAAGGATCAGAAAAACTAGCAACATGACCACTTGCTTCCCAAACTCTTGGATGCATCAAAATTGCCGCATCAACTTCATAAGCATTAGGACGTTCTTGAATAAATCTTTTTCTCCATGAATCCTTAATATTATTCTTTAACCTACTACCTAATGGCCCATAATCCCAAGTATTTGCAAGTCCTCCATATATTTCACTTCCTTGAAATATAAAACCATATTGTTTGCAATAATTAACTAACTTTTCCATTGTTAAATTACTCATATTTATTATCCTCCAATTTCTTAATTATTTCATCCATTTCACTTTCTATCTCCATATATTCAGATGGACGTCTTAATTCAATTCCTTCTTCATACAATTCAAACAATTTCTTTATTATCGGAGTATAGAAAAAATCCTTATTATAAACAATTACTCTTTTACCATCATTAACAGATTTAAATAAGTCATGCATCGTCCCGACTCCACCAGGTAATATTAATACCATATTAGCTTCACTAATATTATCAGCAAGTTCAAAATCATTAAATTTTTCAGGAAAATTATTAATATATCCACTAATAAATAATTTCATAATACCTCCTTTAACAAAAAAACTTCTAGAATTTGTAAGGACGAATTTCTCCGCGGTTCCACCTTACTTATTCTAGAAGAATCAACTCTTAATATACTGCTCTTGGCTTTCCACACCCGTCATCACACTTATGTAATAAATATATATCTTTTCCAAATAAATGTCAATTGTTTTTAGAGAGTGTATTTTGACAACAAACTACTTTTATGCTACTATGTATTTAGCAAGACCTCTTGCATAAAATTAAAAAGAGGAACATTTGAGTCTGCATAAATGTCTCCTCTATATTAGGTATGACACTCTATCTATGCAAATGAGTGTCTATTTTTTTATGACTAATACCAGTAAGGTAGAAAGTAATAAAATTATAGAAAGAAATTTTAAAACTTCCAAAATAAAAGCTTTAGTCTCCATTATCATCTACCTCCTTTCTTTAAAAAGATTAGAGGATGACACTCATATCAAATGTTCCATTTAAAATATACGAAAAAAATATTTTTTCACTTAAATTTTTAATCTATAATAAATATCAATAATAATTTACAAGAATATTAAAATATGCTACTATGTATTTAGCAAGACATCTTGCATAAAATTAAAAGGGAACATTCAGTTTTTTACGCTGAATGCCTACCTTAAAAATGTGGTAGACATTTAAGTCATAGACTTAAGTGTCATTTTTTTATTACTATAATCAAAATGATTAAAAGGAATAAAATGATAGAAATAAATCTTAAAACTTTTACAATAAAAGTTTTAGTTTTCATTTTATCAACCTCCTTTCTTCTAGAAGATAAGAAGGTAGACACCCAACAACTAAATGTTCCATTTAAAATATACGAAGAAAAATATTTTTTACTTAAGTTTTTAATTACTAATCTTAATATCTCTAATAGCTTTTACTAAAGTTTTTCCTTCTAAACTACTATATACATTTTCATCTTCTTCCTTAAAAGAAGCATAAGCTGGAACAATATTACCATTAACATCGATATATAAATAACCATCTATAAAAGAACCATCAAAACTTAATTCTCTATATTTAGCACGCATCTTTTCTAATTCTTCATCAAAAGATAAAACATATTTTGTTTGAACGTCACCAAGATTATTAATATAATGAAGATCTTCAGTTGTAAGATTAATAGCTCTCCCCAATTTATGAATAACCTTAGGATATCTTGTAGGAATCAACTCTTCAACAGAAAATAATTCATTAAGCCTTGCAACATTTTTCTGTTTTCTTTCTAAAAGACCTAATCTTTCTAATTCAATTTCATGAAATTTATCACTAGATATATCCAATTCTAGATAAGAAATATTAGAAAAATATACAATTAAATCAATTATCTCTTTTGAAAGTATTGTTCCATTAGTAACTATTGTAATCCTATCTATTTTAATAGCATTTTTTTGAATATTATAAGCTATTCTCTTTAACTGTTCTAAAGCTAAAAAAGGTTCTCCTCCAGTTATTAAAAGTTTATGAATCTTTTCTACGCCACTAAACACTTTATCAATAACATCAAAAGATAAATACTTATCTTCCTTCTCTCCTCTATAACAATGAATACATTCAAGGGTACAATCTCTTGTTACTTCTAAATATAAATTTTTAACATCAAGTTTATCCATCTTACTTTCCCCCAAGTGCCATTTATTATAACAAAAAAAAAATAACAAGTCTAGAACTTGTTATTTTTCTATTTCTGCATCGTACAATTCTTTGTATTCTAAACAATTATTTAATAATTCATCATGAGTACCTTCAGTTTCAATCTTACCATCTTTTAAGAAAAGTATTCTATCACTATTAACTATCGTACTAAGACGATGGGCAATAATTAAAACTGTATAATTACCTTGTAAATTTTCAATAGCTTCAGCAATCTTAGTCTGTGTAATATTATCAAGAGCACTTGTTGCTTCATCAAAAAGAATTATTTTAGTATTTTGTACTAGTGCTCTAGCAATCGCTAATCTCTGTCTTTGTCCACCACTTAGAGTAACTCCACCTTCTCCTACAATCGTATCATACCTATCAGGCAAAGCCATAATAAACTCTTCCAAGCAAGCTGCACGGCAAGCTTCAATCATCTCTTCTTCAGTTAAATCGTCTTTAACTAAACGTAAATTATCACGAATACTTAAATTAAAAATATACGGATTTTGACTAATAACTGTAATATTATCACGAATTGATTCTTTATCTAATTCTCTTATATCTTCTCCATCAATTGATATCAATCCTTTATAATTATCATACATTAAACATAAAAGATTAAATATTGTCGTTTTACCAGCTCCACTAGCCCCCACAAAAGCAACAGTCGATCCATTTTTAACTTTAAAAGATAAATCTTTTAGAATAATATCTTTATCATTATAAGAAAATTCAACATCTTTAAATTCAAAATTACCTTTAACATTCTCTAAATGTCTCTTACCAAACTTTTCTTTAGGAAACTCACGACTATTAATAATTGCATATATTCTATTTGTTGATAAGTTAAAATCTTTTATACCTTCTAATAAAGTACTATAACTATTAACAATATACATTACATGGGACATATAATTATGAACAACCAAAGCAACTGCAATAGTCATTTGTCCAACGTATATTAAATAAACTAATAAACAAATCATACTGAAGTCTAAAAAATCTCTTAAAAATCCTGCAAAAAAACTATATTCTCTATCTACTTTAGTCATTTCATATCTAGTACCATTAAGATGAATTAGTTTAGTATGTAGCTCTTTTAAAAAACTTTTTTCTGCACTAAGCATCTTAATATCACGAACACCACGAACTAATTCTCCAACAAAACCAGATACATTTTCATTTTCTTTTCTAAATTCTTTATCTTTTTCATTACGAAGAGAAACTCTTCTTCTCTCAATAACACCAATTATAACAACCCATAAAAGTAAATAAATAAAAACTCTATAATCAATAATTAATACGGCACAAAATATACCAATATTAGTAAGAATATCTGTAAATCTAAAATTAATTAAATTAAAAACATCCGCAATCTTTGAAGTATCATTAGTAAGTCTTTGTATAAATACCCCTGAAGAGTTTTCATCAATACAAGAATTTTTTAATTTTAAAATAGATTTACCTAAATCTAATTGTAACTTAGTAAAAGTTTCACGATAAGTTCTTTGAGCAAAAAATCTAACAAGCATAAATATCGTATTACGTAAACTTTCTACTAAGAATAGTACAAAAGCCATAAATACTACTTGCTTAATATTATTATCAGTTAAATTAACAATTATTCTAGCACTAATAATAGGTACTACTACACCAATAAACAACTGAATAAAATTACAAATAATAAATCCAATAATCTTATTCTTTTCACTCTTAGCATAATACCAAGCAAATTTAATATTCTTAATAAACTCTTTCATACTACCACCATACTCTAGTAAATTATATCACGAATAAAAAGAAAAGGAAATTATACCTTTTCTTTTTTCTGTTTTGTAATAAGTACTAAACTCATACCTGAAACAATTAAGATGATAGCTAAAACTAATGGTACTAAATACTTTCTTATTCCCGTATTATCAGCAGGAACTATTAAATCTTGTTTAATTTTAAATTCTATACTATCACTATAATCTCCCTTAGCCATTTCATAATTATTATCAGCTAGAGCTCCTTTAATTTCAACTTTATTCTCAATTACTCCATCTTTTTCATTAGTAACTTTATAATTTGAATATAATTCGATACTTTCATTTGGATCTAATCTATCGATATTTACTATATGATCTGATACAACTTCATATCCTTTGCCATCAGTAAATATTACTCCGTCATTAAGTTCCTTAACTATTACATCTTTAATTGGATAATTTTCAGTATTTTTAATAATAATCCTAAATTCTACTGTATCTCCTTCTTTATATGACTTTTTAGGATCAATTATCTCTATTTTTATCTCTGGTCTAAACTCTCCAGATTTTAATTTCCATTCTCCGTAAATTGTAACATCAGAATTAGGCATTTCAAATTCTTTTTCTTTATACCAACCTAAGAAACTATAACCATCTGGTTCACTCTTAACACTTTCAAGTGTAACTTTCTCTCCTGGAGAATAATCTTTAGTATCAGGTAAATAACTATCAGAATTTGGTGGTAATACTCCATCGTAGAATTGATATGTAACTTTATATTTTACTTCTTCAAATCTACCAGTAAAAGAAACATCATGATCAGGCATTACAAAATCTAAATCTTCACTAACTTCTACATCAGTAGCATTCCATCCTAAGAATCTATATCCATTAAACACGTCACCTTCTTTTAAGATATCTACTGAAACTACACTTCCAGGATAATAATTTTTCTCAAGCGGAATTACATAATCACCAGGTGTTACTCCTTCTACCAAATAACTAACTTTATTAGTATTTTTTCTTGTAAATGAACCTCTTAGAGTAACATTAGTTTCTGGCATCTTAAATGAATTATTATTAACACTAACATCACTAGTACTCCATCCACTAAAAGTGTATCCCTCTACTTCTACATTAGCTGCCACATTAACGATAGAATTAGCTGCATAATTCATTTCTTGTGGTAAACTTGGAGCATTACTAGGAACAATACCACTATATTCATATTTAACACTATATAGAGCAATATCATCACTTCCCATAAAAGCATGAACTGTATTAGAATTTACAGTTAATCCTCTCTCCCTAGAAGTTGCAAAATTATAAAAATCTCTTCTCTTTTCTAACTCTGGGGTTATTGGATCATCAACTGTTGAAGGTGTCTTTGTCTTAATCCCAACAGTTAAATAACATCCTGCCATTAAATTTTCAACCTTAAAAGTTACAGTTCTATTACTTAAATTATAATGAAGTCCATGATATGTATACTCAGTATGATCACTATTCCAACGACCAGTATTAATACTTTCTTCATTAGTATCATCAATTACCTTACCAACGCACACAGAATTATCACTTCTTTTAACTGCTCCAATCGATCCATTACCAGTAGCAATAAATCCTTCAAATTCCAATCCCTCGGGTAACTTATCTTCTACAAATAATATGTCACTATTAATCTGAGCTATAGTAGAATCGTTAGATTTAATACCATTTTTATCTATTCCATCATATTGCACATTTAAATAATAGATAAGTTCAGAATTCAACTCAACTTCAACATCATTATCTAAAGGATTTGCATAACTATTATTTTTAACTAATAATAAAATTAAAAAAGCAGCAGAAAACAACAATAAAATCCAAAAATTTACTGTTTTTCCACCACTTTTCATAAAATCATCTCCTTATTAATTAGCATCAATTATGTATGGACTATTCACTGTACCATTACCTTCTATATACTCAATTCCCGGAATCAAAGAAATTACTGGACGAACATCCCAGTTATAATAATTATAATCATTTGACACATAATTCACATTAATATTACTCATACATGCCCGCATATTCCAACCGCATGTAGCTGGAGTCATCAACCACCATCTATTACCACTCTGCAAATATGTACCAAGACCTAAAGAAGCTTCACTAGCTGTTAATAATCCCACAGGATATTTTAGTTTTGCTTTTTCGTTACTTACCATAAACTTATCTGTATCATGATTACATTTATAAGAACTTTTTTCAAATTTAAATACTATTCTACCCTCAGTTGAACCACCATTAGGATTCCAACCAGCTAAATTACTTACACTTCGATCATTACAATAAATTGTATCTTCAATATACTTTGTATAATTAGTCATATTATTTTCATACCAAGCATCAACAACATTCTTAATATTTGAATTGTTGAGATTTACATCATCTGCATAAAGCATATTGTTAATGGCATCAGATACACTTTCCCCATTTTCTAATGTAATATACTCTATTGATGAATTACTGGTATTAAAAATATAATAAACTTTTGAACATCTTCCACTAGTATTAAAGCATGTGTAATGGTTTTTACTTATTTTATTACTATAATAATTCCAATCCCAAAATTGCATTTTATTAGATACTTCAGTATCTTTAAGAACATATTCATATTCTCCTGTTTCGTTATTTAAAACGTAATCAAAACTATTAGCATAAATAAAATTGTTAGCAACATTCTCATTCATATAACCAGTAGCTGAAGAAGATGTTATATATATTGGATTAGTACAAGGATTAGAATTGATACATACATATTTATTTTTAACTGATACATATTTATTAAACCACTCAACTTTTTTTATTTCTGTAATAGCATCATCATCGATTATAGTAAATGTTCCATCACCATTATCAGAATAACTATTACCAACATAATACGTAGAATTAACATCTTCTAAAGTTTGTCCATTCTTTAATTCAAAATAATATATTTTTTCTCCGGAAACACCAACGATATATTTTATAGTATTATTATAATTATTTATATTTGAACTAGATAAAGTATATTTTCCAGTTAAAATTTCATTACAATTATTATTTAACAAACATTCCTCAGCCGTAAATCTCTCATCTTCTTCTGTTAATGGATTATCATATAACTTATATCTTTCAGCAATACTTTGATTATACTCATATTCATCTGAAAAATAATGTGTACCATTTATATTACTACTAGAAAAAAGTGTTACCGATTGTCTTTGTTCTTTACTATTAGCCGGATAATTCTTATTATGCATATATCCAACATAACTTTTTGAATCCCAGTTTACATTAAATGTTGAAGTCCCAACTCTAGTAGCACTACCACTATTATCACATGTAAAAGTATTACTTGCATTTCCATTATATAAAAGTTTAACTCCTCCTGTATCTGTTGTTCTAATTATTTTCCAGCAAAATCCCCCAAATATTACATTATTATCTTCAACATTGCCTTTATAATAATATATTTTTTCCGTACCATCTACGTTTAAAGAATCTTGGTGATTTCCAGTATATTCTTTTACATACGAAACAGTATTAGATTGGTTTTCAATCATTTTATATAATGTAGTTTTTTCATGAACTTTACCATTCATAGACTTATCAATTGATTGTTTTGTCCAAGTAGCTCTAATTACTACATCATGTGAGGGCATTACAAAGGCATCATTACTAATTATTTTTATATCCAAACCATCATCACCGGAAAAATCCCACCCTTTAAACAAATAACCTGGACATACTAACTCCTTATCTTTTTTTATAACTGTAGAATATTGAGCATACTTTTCATTTGGTATTGAATCTAATATACAATCATCAGGCGTATTAGTATCATATACAACATCATATATATTCTTTAATACAGGAGTTTCTGAACTTGTTACATTTTTTTCATTATCATTTTCCAATTGATATATAAAACTCTCTTTTTTATTTGTTGGATAATATCCTTCAACTTCTTGATATTGTTCTTTTAAAGATAAAACTATATCCATTTTAGCATCACTACCCGTTGTAAAAGTTTTATCAACTAAATTCCACACAATTTTATCATTATTTAATTCTACATCACCAACAGTAACTTTAATATCATTTATAGAATCTATAGAAAAATAATCACTAATATAATCAGTTATAACAAATTTTTTATATCCTTCTGGAGAAAGAACGGCATCAAACAATACATTTCTTAATGTATCTTGATTTGCCACCCATTGAGCATCTGTGATTTGTTTTATTTCATCAATAACATCTACACCCATTTCATACTGCACACCATTAATTGTCATATTAGAATACTTATCTTTTAAACTCTCATAAGTTCCTACTTGACTTGTTGTTTCTGCATTAGGATAACCATCGGTTAAAAACAGCACAATAAGATCATTATTATCACCAACATAATTTTGCATAACTTTATCCACATTCTTTAGTGCTGCATTATAGTTTGTATTGCCTTTTACCGCAAGATTATTTATTTTTTCAACCAAAGAATCACAATCATTAGTAAAATATGAAATTATTTCTGATGTACTATCAAAAGTAATAAGTGCAACTTTATTATTAGAATCATCTAGTAAATAATTTACTAGGCTTATAGAATCATCTTTAGCTTTTTCAATCTTATTACCGCTCATTGAATCAGATATATCCATAACTAAAATAACATTCCTATACTTACTTTCAGTCTTTAAAATAGACTTAACATCAAATGTCACTTTTGCTTTATTTTTATCAATCCAAATAGCTGATTTTTCAACATACCAACTACCAGGATTATCATAATCTGACGATTTAAACTCAACACTTTTTATTTCTTCAGTATATATCCCCATCGCCTTTAAAATCGCAGCAAAACTAAAACTACTTACAGAGACTGAATATATTAATAAAAAAAGCAGAAAAGAAGACACAATAATAGCAACAAAGTTATTTTTTATAAAATGCTTTATTTTATCCATAAAATCACCAACTTCACTACTACTTTATTCCTATAAAAATAGTACCATATTTTACTTTGTAAATCAAACCGATAAATATAAAAAAAAAGAAAGTACAAATACTTTCTTAATCAACCTTTTCTACTTCTGGATATTCCTTATCATTTAAATCAACTAGTGCTTTTTTAAGTACCAAGTTTTCTCTTAATTTACCAGTTGTTTGATCAGCAATAGCCTCTCTTTTCTCAATTGCTTTGACATTATCCATTCCATCTATTACTTTACCAAATGCGGCATAATTTCCATCTAAGTTACTAGCAGTCCCTAAACAAATAAAGAACTGACTTCCTGCTGAATCATTATCTTGACTTCTAGCCATTGAAATAACTCCTTCAGTATGTAATAATTTGTTTTCGAATCCGTTACTTGTAAATTCTCCTTTAATATTATATCCTGGTCCACCAGTACCTGTTCCATCAGGATCTCCTCCTTGAAGAACAAATCCTGGTACTAATCTATGAAAACTATTGTTATCATAAAAACCACTTTTTACTAAAGATATAAAATTATTAACTGTATTAGGAGCAACATCAGGATACAATTCAATTACTACTGAACCATACTTTTCAATATATAAAGCAACTACTGGGTTTTCAGTTTCATAATTAAGATCTGCTTCATTTCCTTCAACATCATAATTTATATCTAACATTTTTTCTTTATACTCCTTTTCTTCTTTTTCTGGTATTAACATAGATACAACAAGTAGTAAAACAACTACAACAACACCTACAATTATCCAAATATTTTTCTTCATCTTATTTCTCCCTTTCAAGTATATCTCTAGCTGCAACTAAACCAGTTGCGGCTGCTGTAACAATATTACCAGCTTTACCGGAACCATCACCAATAAAGTAAATATTGTCATTTTCTAATCTAAATTTATTATCAGTTTCAATCTCATTAGAGAAAAACTTAATCTCTGGTCCATAAAGAAGTGTATCATCATTATTAACACCAGGAATAATCTTATCAAGTGTCTCTAATCCTTCTAAGATATTAGTAATAATCCTATGAGGCATAACAAGTGCTAAATCTCCTGCTACACAGTCTTTAAGTGTTGGTTCAATGAAACCCTTCTTTATTCTGTGCCATTCACTACGCCTACCACTTCTTAAATCTTTAAGAGACTGAATAATTGGTTTTCCGTCCCCCAATACATTCGCAATTTGCGCAATACTCTCACCATAAAGTCTTGTATTAGTAACTGGTTGTGTTAAAGTTACTTTAGAAATAAACGCAAAGTTAGTATTATTAGATTTAATATCTTTTAAAGCATGTCCATTTACACAAATATATCCATAATAGTTTTCTTTCGCAACAAACCCTCCTGGATTAGTACAAAAAGTCCTAATTTCATCACTATAAGTATTAGTTTTAATAAAAATAGTTGGATCATAAATTACATTAGTAATTTCCTCCATTATTTCTTTTCTAACTTCTACTCTAACACCAATTTCAATACTTTGTGAAAGATATGGTATCTTATATTTATCAGCTAACTCTTGAATCCATTTAGCTCCTGTTCTACCAGGTGCTACCATAACATATTTAGCCGTAATTTTCTTATTACTATTTCCCTTTTTATAAGTAACTACATGTTCATTTTCATTCTTTGTTTCTATATCTAAAACATCACATCTCTCCATCAATGTAACGCCTTTACCTTCTAAATAATCACATATTCCTTGAATATATCCAGGTAAATGATCACTACCTAAATGCTTTTGTTTAATAACTAAAAGTCTAGCACCCGCTATCGCAACTTTCTTCTTTATTGCCATAGCTTCATCCATATTACTAGGATAAACTTCCGCATCCATTCCAAACTTATTAAATATCTCCTCAGTCTCATCAATTAACATATCAGCTTCTGACTCCAACATATACTTTGTCAAATCAGATTTACCAAGTTTAGGAATAAAATTTAACTTTCCATCTGAAAAAGTACCAGCTCCTCCATAACCAGATAAAATAGCACAAGGATTACAATTCTGACAAGGTATCTTATTCTTATTCATTGGACATACCCTATTCTTTACACAAGATCCCCTATCGATTATTGCTATTTTTAATTTTTTATTTTTTGTAATTAATTCGTATGCACTAAAAAGTCCTGCTGGACCAGCTCCAATTATCACTACATCATATTCCATAAAATCACCACTTTTATGATAGCACATCTAACTAAAAATAATAAAGTACTTTACTTAGTTTTTTTAAATTTGCAACTAATAATGAAATTTATGTGATACAATAAAATTGGTGATAATATGACCCGTGAAGAAATAAATGAAGAAAAACAAAAAGAAATAATGAAAGAACAAAATAAAGAAACAATAAAAAAGACTATTAAACTTACTATTAAATTAATCCTTATTATAGGTATATTTTCTGCTATTTTTTTCTACTACACAACTTATATTTCTACAGTTAAAGTAAGTATTAAAGAAGAAAGAATAATAAACAAGAAAATACCAACTTCATTCAATGGTTTAAAAATAATTCAAATAAGTGATCTCCATTATGGAAGTACTATGTTCAATGAAGACTTAAAAAAAATAGTAAAACAAATCAATAAAAGAAAACCCGACTTAGTAGTTTTCACAGGTGATTTAATAAGTAATGAATATAAAATATCTAATAAAGAACAAGAAAAATTAAGTACTGAATTAAAAAATATTAATGCCTCTCTTGGTAAATATGCTATTTTCGGTGATGAAGATAAAGAAGAAATAGGCGTAATCTTAACTCAAGCAGAGTTTACAATCCTAAAAAATGAATCTGAATTAATATATAATAATAGTAATGATGCAATACTATTAATTGGTCTCTCATCAAATATAAAAAAAGAACAAGATATTGATAAAGGTTATTCCTACTTTAAAGAAGAAACACATAATGCTGATATATATACAATTACTCTACTTCATGAACCTGATCAAGTTGATAACATACTAACTAGTTATAAAACAGATTTGTTCTTAGCTGGTCATTCACATAATGGATTAATAAGAATACCATTTATCAACAAAGCTCTATTTAAATTTGATGGAGCTAAAAAATATGATCAATCCTACTATAAAATAAATGATTCTACGTTATATATTTCTAGTGGACTAGGAACAAATAAAAAAAGTAGTATTAGATTATTCTGTCGACCATCAATTAATTTCTTCAGATTATCTAATAATTAGATTTTTAAATTTTTGAAAGATAGTTAATCTATCTTTCTTTTTTTTATATTTATAAATATCTAATCTCCCTATTTCCTTATTATCTAACGATATAATTATTTCCCCAACAACATTATTATTACTTTTCTCATTAAGTTTTATAAAAGTACTAACTAAATCACTCTCTTCTGAAGTTAATAAATATTTAAAAGACTTTTTCAAATAAATATCCTCTGGATACAATGTTTTATCAATCATAAATTTATCTTTATCTACAATTGTATATAACTTGTATTTATCAAAATATTTATCATATAAATATTCATGAGTCTCATAAATATCATTATCATCAAGAGAGACAATTGTTAAAGTAACACCTTCCTTTTCAGCCACACTAACAAGTGTTTTTCCAGCTTTTGGAGTATAGCCATTTTTACCACCTATACAATATTTATAATTATTTAAAAGACTCATCCTATTATACCAGACATAAGTCTTTAATGATGACTTAGCCACGTATTTTTTAGTATTAATAATTTCTCTATATTTTTTATTATTAAATGCATAACGACTAAGTAAAGCCATATCATAAGCCGTAGAATAATTCTGACTATTATCATCTAATCCATGGGCATTAGAAAACTTAGTATTGTTCATTCCTATTTCCAAAGCTTTCTCATTCATGAGTGCAACAAACTCGTCTTCACTACCACTAGTATTAATAGCTAAAGTAATTGCTGCATCATTACCACTCCTAAGCATTAGTCCATATAATAAATCAATTACTTTTATTTTTTCTCCTACTTCTATATAAATATTAGTGCCATACATCTTTAAAATCTCTTCTCCAACAACAACTTCCTTATCTAAATCATTATTTTCAAGTATAATAATACAAGTCATAATCTTAGTAATAGATGCGATCAATTTCTCTTCATTCATACTTCTAGAAGCAAGAACTCTTCCACTACCCATATCCATAACCACATAATTACTAGCATATACATTAGTAATTACTAATAAAGAACATAATAAAAAAAACAATACTTTCTTCATATATTTCACCTATAAAATAATATGATTAGTATTGTTGTTTATGAATTTTATGTTTTAAGTAATATTATTTTTCTGCTAATAAGTCACAACTTCTTTTTAAATTGTTGACTGATGCATCTTGAATATCGTCTTTTTTTTCAGACATTGATTTTTTTGCTTTATTGGTTGACTCACATAAGTCTTTGAAATTACCACTTAAATTACTACAATCTTTTAATTCTAAATCTGTATCTTCAGTTGCATACAATCCTTTTATAGCGACACAAATAACACTAGTAGTTTCATTAGAACAAGAACTTTCATAATCCCCTTTAATTGAATCCAAAAACTCATTATAATTAATTTCTTTATTCTGATACTTCTCAATACTTGGTGCTATAGCTTGACATATTTTTTCCTCTTCTGTCAATTTCTTACCAAAAAGACTGCATCCTGTTAACATAAAACAAATTAATAATAAACATAAACTAAATTTAATATATTTAAAATATTTCATATAAACACATCCTTTCTATAAAACTATATTTAATTATCCCCTGATAAAGTAGCTAATACAGATATTGGTATTTCAACATTTGCATTATTATAATCACTATATGTAATTGAATAATCAAAATCATATTCAGAAGGTATATCAATTTTTATTTCGGAAAGATAATTATCATCAGTTATTTTTACAGCTACTTTAATAGCTTGTGGCTTTATAGATTTATTATAAAGATTTAGGTAAGGATAAGTAGTATCCCTTTCCAAAAAACTATATGTTCCTCTTAACCATCCTAAATATAGCACATAATCATGCAAAGTTTCCTCAGATACATTTAATTTATATGTACCATCAGAATTCTTAGTTACAGAAGTAGTATTCTTTAAAATTTCTAAAATATAATAATAATCATCTAAATAAATATTTCGTTTTCCTAAATTTGAACATTTACTATTCAAACAATAATGATAAAGTCCCTCATCATTAACAAAAGAAATTTTTTCTTCCCCAGAAGTTTCAGAATCTCCTAAAAGTTTTAAAAAAGTATACTTGCCATCTCCCCATTTTTTTACTACATCATAATTATATGTAAATTCAAAAGAATTTTTATCTGTTTTTAACTCCTTATCCCTCTTTTCTAAATTTGCAGAAATAACACGCTTTATTTTAACATTATTAATATTTCGCATATTATTATAAACTTCATTGAGAGGAGACTTATTATTTTTAAAAAAATCAAATTTTATAAAAACCATTAACCCTGTTATCAAATATGAAACAACAAGAATTACAATCAAAATTTTGATGATTTTTTTCATTATTAATCACTCTCCTTTTCCAAGAGAATTTTTGCTTCTATTTTTGGTAATCCAGTACCATATACAATAGATATATCTACATATATTTCTTTTTTATCCTTAGTAAATTTAAATATAAATTCATTATCAGCTAAAAAATCAACATTTATTTCTTTACCTAATTCATCTTTTTCTTTACGATCTAACAATTTAACAAATTTATATCCAGAAATATCCAAAGAAGAATCAGAAATATCACTACTATCTAATTTAATAACAGTTAACTTATTATTTTTTCTACCAACAGCATAATTATCCAAATACGTAAACAATTCAAAATCAGGAGAAAAATAATCAGCAATTTCATTTCCAGTCAAATCATAAATATGTGGTTTTTTACCATTTTGAGCATCTTCATAAGTAAATAATTTATTATCATAGAGATATGCATAATCGAATCTCTTACTATTAAATAAACTATTATAGTTAGCATCTAAAATGATACATTTTTTTCTACTATCTGTATCAGAAGATAAATAATAGTATCGATCATTACCTAAAAATGTCCCTTTCATAGTTTTTGCAGAATAATTTATTTTTAATATATTACCATCCAAATAATTATATAAATATGTCATACCTTTACTAGATATCAGGATTTTATATTCTGGAGTTAACGTACTAATATCTTGATATTCATCAAAATCAATCTTCTTAATTCCAACAGCAGAATAAACACCCGAATATTTTGAATTAGTCCCAGCAAGAAGTAAGGCTTCTATTCCTTGATAATTATCAATAACTGTTTCTATTTCATCAAATTTAAAACTTTCACAATTAGCTGAGCAAAAAGAGTTTTTACAATCAGATATATTCATATCAGCAGAAATCTCATTAGAAGTAGAGCTATATACATTAACAGATTTAGCTACTAAATACTTATCACCATCTTTGATAAAAGCAGTCCATTTACCTGTTACCATATCACACTCAACATTCTCACAAGTATATGATGTGATTTTCTTTTTATATGTAGGATCTTCAGAATAAATATCATTTGATTCCTTAGCAGCATATAAGAACAAATTATTTTCAGTTTTATAAAAATTTATTTTTTCTTGTTCTAAAACTTTAATATAAATTGAATCACTTACATCTATTTTCTTTTTTTCATCTTTATAACTAATAGTAATTTTTGTTTCTCCAACACTAATAGGAATAATATTACAATATTTGGTATGATTACAAGGAGAGACATCAATCACACTAGGATTACTAGATTCCCATATTATTTTTTTATTATCAAGTTTTCCTACTTTAATTTTAGGTTTTATAAGATACCTCTTCTTATTTATAATAACTGCTCCAAAATTTTTAATAGAAAGAGAATAATCTTTTTTAGATTCCGGCCAAAATAATATCAAGATATTAATCAAATTTAAAATAACTAATACACTCACAACCCATTTTTGCTTCTTACTCATATAAACCTCCAAAACTATACTTTTATCATAACCTTACCCTTTTCTAAATCTTCTAAATACTGATTATTTAATTCATATAATCTCTGATCATGATTCCCATTAGCAATCAAAGGGAGAGCTAAATATCCTTTTTTTTCAGCAATAACTGCTTCCGCAAAAGTTCGTCCATTATACGTTATTATCCGTCCATCAGGAATATTTAATACTTCATCAATAATATCTTGATTAGAGCCATTATAGTCTAACCAATAACTTATTAATCTAAGAGTATCGTCATCAATATGCCCTATTTCATCAAAGGCTTCATCTTTTATCGCCCAATAATACTCGGTAGCCAAACAATAATTAAAAGCACACCATTCCTCATATCCACCATCAATATCGGACTCATTTAAAGCAAAGCCACTTAATCCATCATCCAAAACAATCCCCCCAATAATTTTTTATATTATAAAGAAACAATAAAGAAAGTAGTTAATACAAGTGCTAATACAGCTAAGAAAACATAGAATACATCATTTATGAAACCATCTTCATTTTGGTAGACAAGCACTTTGGCCTTTTCTTTATCTTTTCTTATTTCTTCAAGCTTTTCATCTTCATAAGTAATATTTTCTTCATCATTACTAAACATGCTATCTAACTCTGAAGTTTCTTCCTTTGATTTATTACTACTATCTTGTTCATATGAACTAGAACTACTTTCAGATAAAGGTTCAGCAATTACTACTTCTTTATCTTTAGTAAGAGTTGCTTCTTTTATTTTTCCACTCTTATCAATAAAAATCATATTAACAGTATCAATGCCTTCAATTTGTAAAGAATCATAATTATCTAATAAATAATTTAGTTTTATTTCATCATCTTCATCTAAAAAATCAAATACAACAGGATTAGAAACAATTTCTTCTTTTGTATACATTTTAACTTCTATATTTTTTCTCTTACTTTCATCAAGTAAAATGTCTTCTCCTTTATTATTCTCTTCAGCATTTTCCAAACCATCCTGTAATTCTTTTAAAACATCAATCAATGATTTTCCTTCACTTGTACTTTCAAGAACAACATTCCTACCTAATAAGTTAGAATAAAAAGAAAATATTTCATTACCATTTTGTAAGAAATGGTGATTTATAGAAGTAACATCAATATCAAAAGTCTTCGCAATAGCTTCTTCTACACTATCTGTTTCTTCTATTTTTTCATCATTATCATTATTTTTATTTATATATTCAAGCCTTTCTTCTGGAGATAATGCAAATATTTTTTCAAGCTGTTTTCTTAACTCTTCATCATTCGCAATTTCTCCCTGCATCTCCCTAATAAAAGACTTTTCATCATCGGACAATTTATAGTTTTCTCCTTTATCAATTGCCCTTTCCATTTGATTAACAATTTCAACGTATCTAATAATTCTTTCCTTATTCATAGACTATCACCACCTTAATTATATCAAACGTTTAAAAAAAGTAAAAGCAAATAAAAAGTAATATCATTTACTTTACTATCAACTTTATGATAAAATTAGTAATTAGAAAGAAGGAATACTATGGGTGATAAAAAATTTGTTGAAAAAATAACATCTCGTGATGTTGATTTTGCTAAATGGTATACTGATGTCGTAAGAGAAGCAAAACTTGCTGACTATACTTCTGTAAAAGGGTGTATTGCCATTGAACCAAATGGTTACGCACTATGGGAAAAAATCCAATCAATTATGGATCAAAAATTTAAAGAATTAGGTCATGTTAATGTTCAATTACCACTCTTAATACCAGAAAGTTTATTCAATAAAGAAAAAGAACTTATTGAAGGTTTTGCTCCAGAATTAATCTGGGTTACAGAAGTCGGAGATAAAAAATTTGATGAACGTTTTGCTATTCGTTCAACATCTGAAACACTTTTCTGTGACTATTATAAAAAACATATTTCTTCATATAAAGATTTACCAAAATTATATAATCAATGGTGTAATGTTTTTCGTTATGAAAAGGAAACAAGACCATTTTTGAGAAGTAGAGAATTTTTGTGGCAAGAAGGTCACACTGTTCACGCAACAGCAGAAGAAGCAATCAAAGAGACTGAACAGATGATGGAAGTTTATCGCTCATTTAATCATGACTATCTTGCTATCCCATCAATTACTGGAAAGAAAACCGAAAAAGAAAAATTTGCCGGTGCAGAATTTACCCTAACAAATGAAGATTTAATGTACAATGGTGTTTGCCTTCAAGATGGTACATCCCACTACTTTGGTCAAAAGTTTTCCAAGGCTTATGATGTAAAATTTACAAATAAAGATAATAAAGAAGAATATGCTTATTACACAACTTGGGGAAAAACCACTCGAGCTATCGCCGCAATTATCATGGTTCATGCTGATGATAGAGGTTTAGTACTACCACCAAAGATTGCCCCTAAACAAATTGTAATTATCCCAATTGGTGAAAGTGAAGAAGTAAACAATTTATGTAAAAAATATAAAAAAGAACTAAATAACGCAGGAATAACTACTTATATCGATGAAACAGATAAAAGTCCGGGCTTTAAATTTGCTGAAGCTGAAGTAAATGGAATTCCTCTTCGAATAGAAGTTGGTAAAAGGGATTTAGAAAAAGGCCTTATTACTATGACTAGAAGAGATACTCTAGAAAAATTAGAATTTGTAAAAGATATTAATATAACTGAAGAAGTAACTAAACTATTAGACACTATTCAAAATGATATGTATAAAAAAGCACTAGAAAGACAAAAATCTTTAACTTTTGAAGCTCACAATATGGAAGATATGAAAAACATTTTGAATACTCAACCTGGTTTTATTCATGCGATGTGGTGTGGAAATAAAGAATGTGAAGATAAGATAAAAGAGATTAAAGGCTGTAAATCAAGATGTATCGTTGAAGAAAAAGCCATTGATGATAAATGCGTTTGTTGTGGAAAAGAAGCAAAACATCATGTTATTTGGGGAATTCAATATTAAAAAAAGAGATTCATAATTGAATCTCTATTTTTTTGTATATCCTTTATAAAGAACTGACTCCAATTTTTCTCTAACTACAGCAGGCCTATCTTTATTATAAACATGCGAATAAGGAATTTCTTGAACATTGAACATCTCCCAATAATCAAGTTTAATCTTATAAGTAATCATGCCTTTTGGAGTATCAATCCCTAAAATAAATGAATTATCAAACATAAAATCTATACAATCATCAAAATTAAATTTTGCTTTATATGCTGAAACAGTAGGATTATCATTTAACCATAAAGCTAAAAGTAAAATATTCTCATCATATAAATCAATATATGAGTATTTATCATTATCACTATCTGCATCAATCAATAAATCTTCTTGTTCCTTTACATAAAGACTAGACTCGAAAAATTTAAGTTCATCTTCTAATTCCTGTCTTCTTTTATCCCTAAATTCTCCACTTAAAGTTAAAATATTAGCTAATTTTAAAGAATAAAGTAATTCTATCTCTTCAGCAGTAAAATAATTTAAAAATTGCTTAATACTACGTTCATTAATCTCTGTATCATGAAAATGAATAAGCTTTTGAATTAAAATTATATCTTCATTACTTAAATCAAATTTATCTTTATACTTCATAAATATATAATCCGATTCTAATGAATGCCCATAAAAATGACATTCGCCATGTCCATCGACTGTAAGACAATTAATTTTACCAACATCATGAAATAAAGCTGCTATTCTAACCCTTAAATCTGGACAAGTATTATCCACCACTTTCAATGTATGGGTATAAATATCATCTACTTCTCTTGTAGAATACTGATTAAATCCCATACTTATACCAAATTCTGGCATCATTTTAGCAATCTCACTACCATCATACTCTAATGCGAATAATGGTCTCTTTGCCATTAATTTTTCTTTTAGCTTTTTAAAATCCATAAAACCCTCCTGAATATATTTTATTTATTTTTTTTTTGAAAATTGATAACTTTCATCAATTAATTCCATAATTACTTCATCAGAAATAGAATCATCTAATAAAACAGATATCCAATATTTTTTATTCATATGATATGCCGGATAAAATCCTTTCTTTTTTAAAAGACTTGGTATCTCATTAACATCCAATTTAACATTCATCGCAGTAACATTTCCAATATTGAGATTAAATTTTTCACCCGCAATATCCATAACTAATGCATACCATTTATTAGTATCTTTATTTTGAAAAACACCAAGAGTTGGATATTTATCCCACTTAAAAATAGGACTATCACCATATTTTTTCTTAATCAATAGACTTATTCTATTTGCTTGTTCACTTAAAAATGTCTTTTTATAAAAACAATTATTTCGAATGTCAATTAACAGATCAATAAAATTTTGTCTTATTGTTCCAGAAAAAGTACCTAAACTATCTTCAACTCGAAAATTAGTATACTCTTCTTCTGTATCCATATCAAATATTTTTCCTTTAACTTTAAAATTACTATCTACTTTAATTTCTACTATGAATAAATCGTTTATTTTTTTTTCAAATAAATAATATACTCCCTTTTTTTTAAATCCATATTCTAATAGTTTATTATAATATGGATAATAATTTTTAAATAAACTATCTTCAAGCACTAATATCACCTTCATAAGAACAAAAAAACCTTGAAGACAAGGTTCATAATCAAAATGGTCGGGAAGACAGGATTTGAACCTGCAACCCCTTGGTCCCAAACCAAATGCTCTACCAAGTTGAGCCACTTCCCGATCTATGGTGCGCTCGAAGGGATTCGAACCCCTGACCTTTTGGTTCGTAGCCAAACACTCTATCCAACTGAGCTACGAGCGCAAGTCATGTTGTTCAGCTACACATAATTGTTTATCAATAAAAATGGTGGCTCCAGCGGGAATCGAACCAGCGACACAGGGATTTTCAGTCCCTTGCTCTACCGACTGAGCTATGAAGCCAAATGGCGGTTCCTACGGGACTCGAACCCGCGATCTTCTGCGTGACAGGCAGACGTGTTAACCAGCTGCACCAAGGAACCAATGGTTGCGGGAAGAGGATTCGAACCTCTGACCTTCGGGTTATGAGCCCAACGAGCTACCAAACTGCTCCATCCCGCGATGTAAATGGCGGAGGAAAAGGGATTCGAACCCCTGCGCCGCTTGCACGACCTCCCGGTTTTCAAGACCGGTCCCTTCAACCAGACTTGGGTATTCCTCCGTGAACTCACTTTTTAATAAAGTGAGTAAATTTTTGATGGTGCCTAAGGCCGGACTTGAACCGGCACGAGGGTTGATTCTCGCAGGATTTTAAGTCCTGTGCGTCTACCAATTCCGCCACTCAGGCACATAAATGGTGACCTGTATGAGATTCGAACTCATGACCCTTTGATTAAAAGTCAAATGCTCTACCTACTGAGCTAACAGATCAATTCTTAATTGGCTGCCTCGGTTAGATTCGAACTAACGCATGTCAGAGTCAAAGTCTGATGCCTTACCACTTGGCTACGAGGCAAAATCAAAAGTGGTGGAGAGAGATGGATTCGAACCATCGAACTCGATGAGAACAGATTTACAGTCTGTCGCGTTTAGCCTCTTCGCTACCTCTCCAAAAAAATGGTGCCGAAACCAGGACTTGAACCCGGAACCTACTGATTACAAGTCAGTTGCTCTACCAATTGAGCTATTTCGGCATCTGGTGGGCGATATAGGACTCGAACCTGTGACCCCCTGCTTGTAAGGCAGGTGCTCTAACCAACTGAGCTAATCGCCCAAATAAATCAGTTGACAGTTATAAATATACCAATTTCTTTGTGATTTGTCAACTAATATTAGTATTTTTTTCATTTTTCAACACTTTGTTCTTCTAATGCTTTTATCCATTTTTCCAAGCTTTTTCCAAGATTAGAAAAGCCACTAGGTGTCTCTTTAATCTTTTTCGCACCTTTTTCTTCATTAGTCAACATTTTCAAACTTAGCTTTAATTTTTGATGGGTTTCATCAAAACCAATTACTTTAGCTGTTATTTTTTGACCCAATTTAGCATAATCTCCAACTTCTCTAACATAAGAATCAGATATTTCTGAAATATGAATTAATCCTGTAGTACCATCATCAAGCAATAAAAATATCCCATAATCCTCAATTCCTGAAACTTTTCCTGTAACAACACTATTTAAATCATAATTATTCATAAAATCACCGCATAACAATTATAACACAAAAATAATAATCTGTTTACTTAAACAGAAAAATAATATATAATTAACTACGGTGATAGAAATGAATGAGATTGAATTACAAATAATTGCTATTATAGATAAAATAAGACCATTTTTAATAAGTGATGGTGGAAACTTAGAATTTATAAAATATGAAGATAATATTGTCTATGTCAGAATGTCAGGAGCATGTAAAGATTGTCCTATGATAGATGTAACCCTAAAAGATGGCATAGAAGAAATGATTATTAATGAAATACCAGAAGTTAAAGAAGTAAGAAATATCGATTAAAATCTCATAAATGGGATTTTTTTTATTGGATAAATTAATGAAATTTCAGCTATTATATTTTTTAAATAAGCTTCAAATTCTTGATTTCTTTCTATAATATTAAATAAAATATTTTCATTTTCATAACCAACAATTATATCATCTAATAAATTAAAATAATAATTAGGATATATAATTCTAGCAATTACAAGATTAAAATTATAATTATATCTATTTTCTAATATTAATTCCTTCATATCAATATTTTTGTATTCTCCAGTTATAAATATATATTTTAAATACTCTGCAAAATCTCTTTCTAAAAAATCTACTTTAATATTCAAAGGATTATTTAACTCATTATAATCAAAATGTTTATGTTGAAGATAACCAACACCATAATAATCATCATCACCTAAATAACATATTGCAAATTCCAAAAGTCCCATGTAATAATCAAAACTTTCATTAATTAATGGTGTTTCTCCACGAATTCTATCATAGTATTCTTCAATATAGTCACTTCTAGCTATCCATATATTTCTCCAATTTAAGTACATTCCATTATTAATAAGAATTGGTGTTTTTTGCCCTTGATTATTATTAACTAACAACAATACATAATTATCTCCATTATACTCAGTAACTACTGAACCATTCACATTTAAAATAAATTTATAAAAATATGGCATATTTCCTACTAAAGCATATTGTTCATATACTTCAGATACATCATATATCTTTTCCAAATAATACATTTTATCTTGATACTTTATTACATTCCTATTATTATTTTTATATATTTTAAATTGATCAAAATTATAATAATCTCTAAGTATATTTGTAATAATTATCACCAATAAATTATATGAAAAAAGTGTGTATTTCTACACACTTTTTACTCCAATAGTATCATCATTTTCATCTTCATCAATTAATGATAATAATGAATTGATTTCAGCCATCTCATCAGTCATAACTGCCATTTTTTCTTGATGATCATCTATAAATCTTTGATTAGCTTCTACTGTTAAATAAGCAAGTTCTGTCTCTTTTTCTTCTGCTTTCTGTAGTTCTTCAAGCTTAGCTATTTTTTCTTTAATCTTTTCAACTCTTGATTTATATTGTACCTGCATCTCTTGTACTTCTGCTCTAACTTGTGCCGCTCTTTCATCTGTTTCTTGAGCCAATCTTTTAGCATCAAGCATTCGCTCATTACTTTCGCGACTCTTCTCTCGCATATCAAGTAATCTTTGTTTTAATCCAGAAAGCGTACTAACATCAACTTTTTCATTTACTGAAACAACTTCTTCACTTTCATCAGCTTGTCTTGCTTCATCTGCATTAACACCCATTGTAGTTTCTACACCATCAAACACTCTTGGTGGAACTATTACAGGCATTCTCTCTTTATCAGCTTCTGCAACATCATCAAATTCATAATCTGAGAAATCAGGAGCAACAACAGAACTATCTGGTTTAATTCCAGATAATAAATCTTCTTGAGAAATATCTGGCATCACAAAAGGTAATGGTCCATCTTCAACATATCTATCAACTCTAGCCGCAGCTTCAGGATTTTTACTAATCATAGGTTCTTCTTCCAATTCACCAAACTCTGATTCAACTACATTTTGAACATCTGCATCAGTAATAAACTCCTCTTCAGGTAAAGCTTCTTCACTTTCAACAGGAACATCTGCAACTTCTTCAGTATCATCAAATTCTAAATCAGCTACTGGCTCTACCACTTCTCCACCAGATTTGTTTAACATATCATCAATCTGTTCTTCAACATCACTATCAGATAATCCTAAATCCATACTTTCCTCAGGAGCAGGCACTTCAAAAACAACTTCTTCTGGAGTAACTTCTTCAGGAGCAGTAACCCCAGAAACAACCTCTTCTGAAGTAACTTTTTCAGGAGCAACCTCTTCTGGAACAAAGCCTTCTTCATTAGCAGCTGAAGCAAACAACTCATCAGCTTTTTCTAAGCCTACAGAATATGCACTATGTCCATTATATCTACAATTATCTAACCAAGTATCAAGCAATTTAATTGCTCTACTTTTAACAAAGTTTTGAGGAATAGTTTCGCGATCTAAAATTTTAATTTGTTCTTCTAATTTTGCAATCGCCGCTGCCTTTTCAAAAACTTTTTCTTTTTCACTTTCTGAAATCTTACCATCAGCATCAGCAAAAGCAACATTTCCAGCTAACTCGTCACGAGCAACACTTACTTGTTCCTCTAATTGCTTCTTACGAAATTCTCTAAATGCTTCAGAAACTCCAGAAAATGAAAGTTCTCTTAATCTAATTCTATTTGATCCAACATTATTTTGCTCTTGAACCACTAAATCACGATCAATAAATTCTGTATTATCTAGTGCCATAAGACAAACCTCCTCAATATATTATTCAACTTTTGATAATTCACGTAACACGTCTTTTACTCTATTCCATTCTTCCTCATCATCAATACCTAATAATTTAGGTTCTCCTGATGAACGATCAACATGTGACACATATACTGTTACATTATCATTTTCATCTTTTTCATTTTTAGTATAAATAACATACTCTTTTTTTGTATCTTTAAATTCAAACGCCAAAATAACTTCAACTTCTTCAACTGATCCATCTTCAGCCACAATTGACATCATCTTTTTTTCAATTTCCTGATTATCCATTTAAATCCTCCCTTTACTATCCATATAATATAATTTTATCATAAATCAAAATAAATACAAGGGAATTTATTTAATTTTTTTAAGTAAAAAAGTTTTTGCCCCATAACTACAATAATCCTTAATATAATCATCCAAAGTAGCTATATCATTTATTTTAGAAGCCTTTTTATTTTTACTATCAAAAAAACCCTTTAATCTAACCTTCTCATATGCATAATCACCAAAAATATAATCAAATCGATCAAAATAATCAGTAATTTTTTCACTAAGATCAACATTATTTAAACAATCATTATCATTTCTAACAACTTCATATTCAATTCCATTTATTTCTACTCTTTTCATATTATCTACCTCACATAAATTATAGCATTCAAAACATTATAAATCAATTGATTATCCCTCCATAATAATTAGGAATACTTCCCCTCACTATATCAATAGAAATAGGCTCTTTAACTATTATTTCTCTACTATCCGAAGTAATTGGCATTGATATTACCTCCCTAACTTTAACAATTAAATATATTTCTACCATTACATTATTAATACCATACTCTTTAATTTTAACATCAACATCAGTTTTAACTTGACTCATAAAAACCAACTTTATTGGAATCATTGGACCAACATTAGCAAACATTGATGAATTTCTAATTGATCCCAAACTAACATCACAAATAATACCTTTCTTAATTTTATTAAAACGGCTTTTTCTCATCCTATCAGAAACAAAAAAATCATCAATATAACCATCATCCAATTCTAAAAGCTCTTTTTGAATATATTTTGAAACATCATTAGTTAATCGATTAATCTCTAAAGTATTATAAGAAATTTTCTCTATATCATTAGTATCTCTCTCAATAATTAAAAATTTACCATACTCATTAGTAGCCATAAGTTCGTTTATACTCTTATTAACAATATTGTTAGTAACTCTTTCTACTTCAATATTTATATATTGCTTTAAAATGGTTGTCAAACGCTTATCAATAATTTCTATTAAAAAAAAAGCTGATACCCATACTAAAAAAATAAATAAAAGTAATTTATTCCTAAAATTACTTTTTACTCTTTTTTTATTAATATAACATCTTCTCCTATTTTTGTAATATCACTCCAAAATATTCGAGTATCGCTCTCTTTATTAAGGGAAAAAAATCCTTTATTTCCCTCTATTATTAAAGCTTCTATATTTCCATCCTGTTTCACTTCAGCATCTATTATATTTCCAATATTTCTTCCCGTAGAAATACTAACAATCTTCTTTGCTTGTAAATCTGATAAGCGCACCATAATCACCTATTAAATAATATGATAAGTATTTATTTTAAGACCTTTTTTAACTGATTAATTGCTTTTTTCTCTAATCTTGAAACTTGAGCTTGACTTATATCTAGCATCTCAGCAATCTCCATCTGTGATTTTCCCATAATAAACCTCTCATCTAATATATATTTTTCACGTACATTAAGATCATTAATAGCATTTTCTATTGCTAAACGATTAGAAACATCCTCACTACTCTTTTTATCTTCTATTTGATCATATAAATAAATCGTATCTCCTCCATCATTATAAATTGCTTCATACATACTAACTGGATCTTTTAAAGCAATTAATGCATTACTAACATCAAACTCACTAACCCCTAATAGCTCTGCTATATATTTGAATGTCGGTTCTTTCCCGTTTTCAGCATAATAATCATCAATTATTTTTAAACTTTTATAAGCAATATCTTTTAAACTTCTACTAATCCTAATACTACTATTATCTCTAATATAACGCTTAACTTCTCCTAAAATCATTGGTACAGCATACGTAGAAAACTTAACATCATAACTAAGATCAAAATTATCTATTGCTTTAATTAAACCAACACAACCTATTTGAAACAAATCATCTAAGTTTTCAGATTTATTATAAAATTTCTTTAATATTGATAAAACTAGTTTTAAATTACCATTAATAAGTAAATCTCTCGCAAATAAATCCCCATTTTTATATTCAATAAATAATTTTTTCATCTCATCAGCTTTTAATGTTATCAAATCACTAGTATCAATACCACTTATTTCTACCTTATATTTTCCCATAAAAAAACCTCCAATATAATATTGGTAGGTTAATAATAATTTTATACAAACTAATCATCATTTGATCCTACAGTAAAACTATGAGTTACTGACCCATCTGAATGATGACTAACTGTAGTGTTACCAGTAGTAAAACTATGACTACTTGAACCATCTGAATGATGGCTTATTGTAGAACTATCAGTAGTAAAACTATGACTACTTGAACCATCTGAATGATGACTTATTGTAGTACTACCAGCAGTTGAATTATGACTAAATCCACCATCAGAGCTATGAGTAAATGAGCTACCATTTCCATGTTCAAACATTTTAACGTCTCCTTTCTTAATCTCTTTCTAAATAATCTGCACCCTTATGCGGTTCATCAAACAATAAACCTTTAAAATCTTGTTGTCTAAGTGCTTCATATATAACAATCGCAACACTATTAGAGACATTTAAAGCTCTAACATTATCTGTCATTGGAATCCTCATACAGTGTTCTAAATCATCTTTAAGTATTTCTTTAGGAATACCTGTAGATTCTTTCCCAAAAATAAAATACAAATTCTTCGAAGTATCACTATAATCAAAACTAGTATGAGGTTTATGCCCATATCTTGTAAAATAATAGTACTCTCCTTTATTCTTACTACAAAAATCAGAAAAATTTTCATATACTTCAAAATCTAATTTATCAATATAATTAACACCACTTCGTTTTAAATGTGCATCATCAATACTAAAACCCAATGGTTTAATTAAATGTAATTTTGTATTAGTTGCTACACAAGTACGCATAATATTACCAGTATTTTGTGGTATTTCCGGTTCAAATAAAACTATATTATTCATAAAAACTCCTCTTAAAAAGGAGATTACTCTCCTATTTCATTTAATTTTAAAAATTGTTTTACTTCTGCAAGAGTAAGATCAGAATCTTCTTTTCCTTGTAGAATTGCCACTACCTCACCATCTTCAAAATAAACAAAAGCTGGATAATCAGTAGTTAATTTAACTTTATAATCATACTTACTGTTAAAATTATTTACAAATTCATCTTGATCTAAATCACTCAAATTTAAATATACCATTGAATCTGTTAATTCAACTGTTTTTAAATACTTCTTAAATTTCTTTTCAAAAGTTCTACATTTATCATTACTAGCAGTACACATATAAACAACAGATGTTGGATTATCCATAATATAATGTTCTAAATCATCATTAACAATTTCATATAATGAATCTCTAATTACAGGTATATTCTTCTTATATTCATTATAAACATTATACCATCTGCATAAATATAAAACAAATGCTATAGTTAATACGAAAATCACTACTAATAAAACATAATTGTTCTTTTCATTTTTAGATTTACTCATGATATCACTCCTATAATTAATTCTAACATAAAACAATCAATTTTTATATATGAATTTTACTATTAATAATTTTTTCTACCATAGTACTATTCTCATCATAAAAATCTAATCTTATACCACAAATGTTTTTAATACTTTCACCAATATCTCTTTCATTAGTATAATTAAATATATGCGTAAAGCATCCATCATAATACACTGGAAACTGCCTTTTTCTAAAATCTTCTAACAAATATTTTCCACTCTTAAGATCTAAAACATTTCCTTTTATTAACATATTCTGAACTCTTCCATAAACAAGAATTTCTAATCCAAATACTCCAAACTTTTCTTTAAACAACTCAATAAAATCAATTACCTCATCATTTGACAATTCTACAGATAAATTAAGTCCCTTAAATCCTATTTTAGAAAGATAATAAGCCGTATAAATATTAGTAACATTAATTAAATAATCCCCAATTACTCCATTATATATAGCATAATCAGAAACTAATCTCTTATCTCTAATATTTTTACCGAAATAATACACATTATTCTTATTTGAATACTTATCATATAATTCTAAATCTGTAACATAAATTCTATCTACATTTAATTCAAGACATTTTAACAATTGTTCCTTAGTTCTTACAACACAACTAACTGTCTTAGAAAAGTCATCTAAACAAACCCTATCAAAAGAGGCATCCTTCTCAACAAAACTAGTTTTAACTTCTTCTCTACTTTTAATTAACTCATCCACTAATTCTCTTCTAGCTTCATTAATTTCCTTTATTTGAACAAAAATATTATCACTAATATCAAAATCAAAATCCACTCCATAAAAAGGACTATTTCCAAGTTTATTCAAATGCTTCATAATATCCCCAGCCGTAGTTGGAGCATTTATCGCAATAGAAGTTGGAATCTTCTTACTAAATTTATTTTTACCATCACTAACCTCTATTAATAAATTATTCTTACTACTTTTAATTTTAAAAGTAATAGGAATTTTTTTCTTTTCAATATGTTCAAACTCTTCTTCTAATTTCTTATCTTGAGTTTTATGAACTAAATCATCACCACTAAGTTCAAGCTTATTATCAACGTAACAAATACCAGTTGCTGATGAACATAATTTCAATTTACTATCATATAAATAATTTATAGTCATGCCTTTACTACTATTTAAAAATCTAATTGAGTCATGTTGATTAAGTACCTCTCCCCTATCCAAAACAATTTTAATCTTATTATCTTTAATACTACATTTACCAATTTTTAAACCAATATGATTAGGACTTTTTGTATTCATAAGATCTATATCACTTGCCAAAAACAATCTACCACGAGTAAATTCCCTATTAAAAATAGTTTTTAACTTATTAAGTTCTTCTTCTAAATTAACATGCTTACCATCAATTAAATTTCTGTAAAGCCTTGTAATAAAACCTACATATAAAGGGCTCTTCATTCGACCTTCTATTTTAAAACTATAAACACTACTCTTTAATAATCTATCAATATTATAAACACTACTAAACTCCTTAGTACTAAGTAAATACTTATCCCTTGAAATAACTTTATCATCTTTGATTAATGAGTACGGCATTCGACAACTTCCAGCACATTCCCCTCTATTACCACTTCTACCACCTAGCATACTACTCATTAAACAATTTCCTGAATAAGATATGCAAAGTGCTCCGTGAATAAATGCTTCTTTCTCAATTGGTACATCAATCTTGTCAATCTCATCAATTGATAATTCCCTTGCAAAAACTACTCTTTTAACACCTAATTTATAATATAATTCACATACTTCACGTGAATTAATATTAGCCTGAGTCGATGCATGTATCTCTAAATTAGGAAACTTCTCTCTAAGTAAACAAATCATCCCAAAGTCTTGGACAATTAAAGCATCTACCCCATTTTTATGTAAAAATCTTGCTTCTTCTAAAAATGAATCAACTTCATTATTTTTAACAAGCGTATTCATTGTAACAAATACCCTTACTCCATATAAATGACAATATTTTATAGCATCTACTAATTCATCATTTGTAAAATTAGCTGCAAACTTCCTAGCTCCAAAACTTTTACCTGCTAAATATACTGCATCACACCCATTATTAACAGCTTGATATAAACACTCCATATTACCCGCTGGTACCAACAATTCATGTTTCATACTATTCACCCCAAAGCAACCATATTATATCATTAATAATTAAATTTTAGAATATATTTTATTATGAATTCTAATACTATTAAAAGAC
This sequence comes from Bacilli bacterium, assembly GCA_017433415.1. Lineage (GTDB taxonomy): Bacteria > Bacillota_I > Bacilli_A > RF39 > UBA660 > UBA3789. The sequence goes on along the minus strand of JAFRHI010000023.1, from coordinate 72,594 downwards.
TAAATCAAATAAACTTTGAAAACGAAATTTGGATAGTTTATCTAATAATTATAGCTCTATCTTATTATTCAAATTACTTAGAAAAAGACTACTTCATAAATAATAATCAAAAGAGTAAAGAAACCTACAGAAAAATAAACACTCTAATCTTTACAGCTCTAGTATTAATCTATACCTACTTTGAAAAAGATTCTCTTACATCATATATAAACAACAAAAATAAGAATAACACCCTAATACTAACCGCAACCACCCTAGTCCTAATATCAGGTATAATATTCCTCTATATCATCTTAGAAGACACTAATCTAGAAACAGAAATAGCTTTTAACTAAAAAAGCATTGCCGAAGCAATGTTTTTTACATATAATTATCTGCTTTAACTTCAAAGTAAGCTTGTGGATGTGCACATACTGGACATACTTTTGGTGCAGATTTACCTACACATACATGTCCACAATTACGACATACCCAAATCTTTTCTCCATCTTTACTAAATACTAAATCACCTTTAACATTTTCTAGTAATTTACGGTATCTTGCTTCATGTTCTTTCTCAATTGCCGCTACACCTCTAAATTTAGCAGCAATAGCTTTGAATCCTTCTTCTTCAGCAACCTTAGCGAACTCATCATACATATCAGTCCATTCATAGTTTTCACCATCAGCAGCTGCTTCTAAGTTTTCAACAGTAGAAGGAACTTCCCCACCATGTAATTCTTTAAACCACATTTTAGCATGTTCTTTTTCATTTTCAGCAGTTTCTAAAAATATCGCAGCAATTTGTTCATATCCTTCTTTTTTTGCTTTACTAGCAAAATATGTATATTTATTTCTAGCTTGAGATTCTCCCGCAAAAGCTGTCATCAAATTTTGTTCTGTTTTACTTCCTTTTAATTCCATAATTTACCTCCTTAATTTATTACACACTTATTATAACATCTAACCTTTTTTTAAAGCAATAAAATCACTCTTTTTTTAAACTTGAATATGATAAACTAGGTGATTACCATGAACTTAAGACATCCCTTCTTTTGTAGGTGTAACTCATGTAAACAAAAAAGAAGAAATAATGTTTTCTTCTTATCTGGTATTTTTATTAATTTAATAATTATTTTTTATCAATTAATAATCCTAATATTTATCACAACAAAATTAAATGTCTTCATTCTCTTGTTCGAATTTATCTTTATCTGCTTCCTGATATTTTTCATTTTCTTCTGATATAAATTCAATTGTTTTTAAAACATAATCAACAACACTTCTAACATATACCGTATCGTTATAAGCAGTACGACTAAATTTAATTTTTACAGGTATACTTATTAAAGAACATAATAAATAATATTCATTTTGATCAATATTAAATAATGATTTATAATAATCAAATAAGCTTATCATATCAACTTCAAATAAATCATTTTTATAAAACTCTGCAAAATCATATGAAACTAATCCCCAGTGAGCATCTCTATAATCAATAAAGTATTGATAATCTCCAAAACAAAAATTATTTAAAGAAACATTATTAACTAGTAATACTTCTCTAAGTTTATTATCTTTAGTATTTTGATACCACTTATCTAAACTTAATCTACCCAATCTAAGTAATTCATAAAATTTACTAATATTTTTAATTAATAAATAATATGCCGGATTAGGAAAAATAAACTCTTCAATATAATCTTGTAAATCTAGATAATATTTCATAGTATTATCTATCTTTTCAACTAAGTCTTCATAGATTCCTTTAATATTATCTTCACTATATTCTTTATAAGACAAAGATTTTAATTGTAATAAAGAAAGAGCTTCGATTATCTTTTTTCCTTTTGAATACTTATCAACTACTTTATCATCATAATATGGATATATTTCATAATAGTCATTATAACTATTAATAATATCCAAATAATAAGGATACTTGATACTTTTTAAGTAATCAAATATCTCACTCTTATTACTATCACGATTTTTAATTAAATATTTATTATCGTCACTCTCAGTAATTACATAATTATCATAATATGTAATTTTTTTTACTTTGATATTATTTTTATTAAGTATATCTTTAATATCAATCATTATCAGTAACAGGAATTATTAACTTAGTACCAATACCTAAATTATTCAAATCATTGTATTTTTCTAATTCTTCTAAATTCGTATTATATTTTTCAATAATTGTATTAATTGTTTCATTCTGCCTAACTATATAGACTAAAAATGTTCCATATGTCTCTTGATCTTCTTGAAAATTAAAAAACAAACTTTTATCATTATTATCTACTGTAATATTATCATCTACTTTTTCATCTTCTTGTAAAACTTCTCCATTTTCTTTTACTGGTATCTCTATTTCTTCTTCTTTCTTTATTTCTCCATCACATTCTCTTTCTTCATCACTTAATTTTTCCGAAACAAATTCATTTCCCTCAACTAATAATTCAATATGACAAACCATTGTATCTTCATTTTCTATTTCATAATAAAAATCCGTTATCTCAATTTTAACAGTATTTAAATCTAGTTTTTCTGTTAGTACTATTTCTGCAGGAATACTATAACTAAAATCCTCTTCTAAACGAGATGCTTCTGTCAATTTATATTTACCTGTAAGTAATAAATCGCCTTCTACTTCACTCTCATTAACAAATTTTAAATTTTGTTCTAAAGAAATTGCACAAACTTCTCCAATCATCGTTGGAAAATTAATTTTTTTCTCAAAAGTTACTTTTTTCTTCATAATATCCTCCTAAATAAAAGTATGAAAAAAGAAGAATTAATATTCTTCTTAAAATAACTTTTTATATATTTCATTATAATTATTAACAGTAATAAATTTTATATCTTTTTTTACTTCTTTAGGAATTTCATCTAAATCCTTCTCATTTTCTTTTGGAATAAAAATAGTTTTAATTCCTGCTCTATGAGCCCCAATTACTTTTTCTTTTAAACCACCTATACCAAGGACTCTACCTCTTAGTGTAATCTCTCCAGTCATAGCAACCTTCTTACTAACTTTTTTATTTGTAAACAGACTAATTAGAGTTGTTGTAATAGTAATACCAGCAGAAGGTCCATCTTTATTAACAGCCCCTTCTGGAACATGAACATGTATATCATGTTCATCAAATACTTTTGAATCTATCCCAAATTTATCCATATTAGATTTAATATAATCAAGAGCTATATGACAAGACTCTTGCATAACATCTCCTAAAGATCCTGTTAGAATAAGTTCACCTTTTCCTTTAAAAAGATTGGCTTCTATTGGTAAAACATCACCACCAAAAACTGTATAAGCCATACCATTTACTACACCAACCTCATCCTCTTCACTTGTCTCCATATAACTATATTTCTTTTTTCCTAACAATTCTACAAGTAATTTATCATCTATATCATAGAAAGCTATAGACTTATCTAATAATAATCTTTTTACTATTTTCCTAAACAAAGTAGCAATAATTCTTTCAAGTTCTCTTACTCCTGCTTCTTTTGTATAATATCTAATCACTTGCATAATGACATCATCATCAATCTGAACTTGTAAACTAGTAAGACCATGTTCTTCTAATTGTTTTGGTATTAAATGGTTCTTCGCAATATCTAATTTCTCATATTCCGTATAACTAGAAATATTTATTATTTCTAATCTATCACGAAGTTCATATGGAATTTGTTCCACATAATTAGCTGTTGCGATAAACATTACTTTTGATAAATCAAATTCTTCTTCAATATAATGATCAGAAAATTTCTTATTTTGTTCTGGATCTAACACTTCCAATAAACTACTTGCGGGGTCACCCTTAATATCCTTAGTCATTTTATCAATTTCATCAATAATAAACACAGGATTAGTAGTACCAGCTTTCCTAATTCCTTGAATAATCCTTCCCGGAGAAGCACCAATATATGTCCTTCTATGTCCTACAATTTCTGCTTCATCATTAATTCCACCAACACTAATCTTTGCACTTTTCCTATTTAAACTTTTCGCAATACTAATCGCAAGTGATGTTTTACCAACACCAGGAGGACCTACTAAACACAAAATTGGACTACGTAAATTATTAGTATTTTGTTTTACTGCTAAATATTCAAGAACTCTATCTTTTACTTCTTCCAAAGCATAATGTGAACTATCCAAAATATTTTTAACCTTCATCAAGTCATTAGTATCCTTTGTATAATTACTCCAAGGTAAATTAGTCATCCACTCTAAATATTCTCTTATCATTCCAAGTTCTGGAGAATTACTATTTAGGCTGTCATAGCGCTCTAATTCTCTTTTAATCTTATCTTTAACCTTAGCTGGACACTTTAACTTAGTAATTCTTTTCTTTAAGCGATCAACTTCACTTTCTTTAGAATTACCCTCTCCAAGTTCTTCTTGCATAAGTTTAATTTTTTCACGCAAAAAATATTCTTTCTGCGTTTCATTTAATTCTTTTTCAACTTCTGCTTCTATCTTTCTCTCAAGTTCTACATATTTAAGATCTCTTCGCATATCTTGAAGTAAATATTTAGCTCGTGAAATTGGATCAACTGCCGTAATATATTTTTTCTTATCCTCATATGGTATAGGTAAAAAACTAACAACTAAATCACATAAATCACTTAGATTATCAACACTATTCATTTGACTTAAAATAGCATTACCCATATAAGGAACTTTATTAATATAATTTTCTAAAGATTTAACAACTATATTATAATAATCTTTACCATCACTAGTAGAAGGAACCTCAATTTCTTTATAATTAGCTTTATAAAAATTACCATCAAGCTCTACCCCAAAAAGCTCTACACGATCAAGTCCTTCGATAACTATTCTAGTTTTTCCATTTGGAACAGACATTTTTAATTTTAAACGTCCCAAAACACCATATTTAGGAAAAGATGTTATATCTATATTATTTTCCTCAATTGGATTAACAATTAACATTAATCCATCATCTATCTCATTAACTATATCTATCATCTGTTTATCATACAGATTATCATACTCAATTCTAACTTCATTATTAGGGAAGATGACCATATCGTTAACAACTAATACCAATAATTTTTCCATTCGATATTACACCTCCAAATAATAAATACATCTTACTATTATATAGATTAAATTAATTTTTTCAATGATTTATAACTATAAAATTCTTTTATAAAAAACACACAAAATATAAATAATATACATATGTCATTTTTCTACTTAAAAATAAAAAATCTGCACCTTTATGCAGATTTTTATTACTTATTTAATTCCTTTAATAATTCCATTACTTTGCGCATTTCTAAGTCATATTGAACCATTTCTAGTCCACCAAATTCCTTTAAGAATTCATCTTTTTCCATTTGATATTTTTTAGCTAGTTCTTCTGCTTCTTTCAATGCTTCTTCTTCACTAATTTCTATTTTTTCAAGATTCATTATTTCTTCTAACATCAAACGATATAAAACATTATTATATGCTTCTTTCTCCATTTGATTTCTTAAATCTTTTTCTGAAGAATTAGTAAATTGATAATATAAATCTAGGGAAACTCCTTGCATCTTCATTTGTTCTTCAAATCTTCCCATCAAACGATTTACTTCTTCGTCAACCATTTCTTCAGGAATATCAACTTCAACATTTTTTCCTACTTCTTCTAAAATTTTATCAATATATTTATTTTCTGCCTCAACTTCTTTTTGAGCAGTAATAGAAGCTTTTATCTCTTTCTTCAATTTTTCTTCTGAGTCAATACCTTCCATACCTAAATCTTCAAAAAATTCTTCATCAAGTTCACGACTCTTCTTTTCTTTAATTTCATTAACTTTAACTTTAAATACAACCTTAGCACCAGCTAAATCTTTAGCTCCATAGTCTTCTGGAAAAGTTAAATCTAAATCTTTCTCTTCTCCAACTTTCATACCTATAATTTGCTCTTCAAAACCTGGTATAAATGTATTAGAACCAATTTCTAAAGAATAATTTTCACCTTTTCCACCATCAAAAGCAACTCCATCTTTGAATCCTTCAAAATCAATTATCGCAACATCTCCAGATTCTACTTTACCATCCTTTGAAACTAATTCTGTATATCTTTCCAATAAATGTCCTAACTCATGATTAACTTCCTCGTCAGTAACTTCTACTTTTTCTGGTTTTATTTTTAATCCCTTATATTTTTTAACATTAACTTCTGGTTTTGTAATAATTTTAAATACAAATTCAACACCTTTTTCAGAAATACCCTTAATATCAACCGCAGGTTGAACTACAGGTATTAATTTAGAATCTTCCATTGCTTTTACATATGCATCTTGTAATACATCATTAGCAGCATCTAAGAACAAAGACTCTTTTCCAAACTTCTTTTCATAAACACTTCTAGGAACTTTTCCTTTTCTAAAACCATCTACTTTAACTGTTTTTTGCTTCTTCTCAAAAACTTTATCAACAGCATTAGACCAATCTTTTCCTTCAATTTTAACATTTATTTCATGTATATTTTTATTTTCTTTTTTTGCCATTATTATTCCCTCCAACGACATATATTATACAGTATTTTTTATTATAATACAACAGAAAAAAAATCAAATGAAATTACTCATTTGATCTTTTTTCATCATTTAATTTTAAAACAAAGTTATAAGAATCACGCATCATATCTTCTAAACCAAATTCTGCTTTCCAACCAAGCTCATTATATGCCTTGGTAGGATCTGCATAACATGCCGCAATATCACCAGCACGTCTACCGACAATTTTATATGGTACCTTTACATTATTAACTTTTTCAAAACTCTTAACCATTTCTAAAACACTATAACCTGTTCCTGTACCTAAATTATAGTATTTAACACCTGCTTCTTGAAAAGCCTTCTCCAAAGCCTTTATATGTCCCTTTGCCAAATCAACAACATGAATATAATCTCTAACTCCTGTACCATCTGGTGTATCATAATCATCTCCAAATATACTAAGAATTTCCAATTCACGAGTAGCAACTCTAACAATATATGGCATTAAATTATTTGGTATTCCATTTGGATTTTCCCCAATAAGCCCTGATTTATGTGCTCCTATCGGATTAAAATATCTTAAAATCATCGCACTAAAATCTTTATTGGAAATACACACATCCTTTAGTATTTGTTCATTCATCAACTTAGTACTACCATAAGGATTAGTAGTTGATAGTCGGGCACTCTCTTTAATTGGTAGAACTTCAGGATCTCCATAAACAGTAGCACTAGAACTAAATACAAAAACATTACAATTATGCTTTTTCATAACCTTACATAATTTCATTGTTGAAACAAGATTATTCTCATAATACATAATTGGTTTTTCCACTGATTCTCCCACTGCTTTATAAGCTGCGAAATGAATTACAGCATCTGGTTTTTCCTTAGAAAATATTTCATCCAGTTTTTTCTCTATACAAACATCTTCTTCATAAAAAGGAAAATCCTTACCTGTAATAATTTTAATCTTATCATATACATCTATACTAGAATTAGACAAATTATCAACAACCACAACTTCATATCCTTCATTAAGTAATTCTACAACTGTATGACTACCAATATAACCAAGTCCTCCGGTAACTAATACTTTCATAAAATACCTCCATATTTATTTTTATATTCCTCAAACGCCAAAAGCATTTCTTTACCTATCTTTGGATCAATATTACCTAAAGCAATTTCTTTATTTAAAAATGCATCTAAATTTTTAAAATTTACATAATACAAATTAAAATCAGTAGCAAGCTCTAATTCATCATAATGTGTTTTACTAAGATCTGGTTCTTGATCAGTAATTATCCTATAATAATAAATACTATTTAAAACTTTCTTACCTGTTCCAAAATAATCATTATCGAATGTCACAACCCTAAAAAATGGTTCTTCTAAATGTTCTACATCAATCCCTATCTCTTCTCTAATTTCTCGAACAAGACAATCTTCTAATGTCTCATTACCTTCAGTATGTCCACCTGGAAATTGATAAGTATTATTATTATGAGCAATTAGTATTTTTCCTTTTGAATTTATAATAAAAGCCTTAACACGAATGACTTCTTTTTCTATATCATCCATAGTTAGACTATTATCATTAATTATTACTTCTTTCATAACATCTTCCTTAATATAAATATCTCTCCCAATATTCTTTAACATCTGGTCTTACCGTATATAAAACAGCATCCATATTTTCAGCCATCAAATTAGCTTTTTGCCATACCGTAGTTCCATAATTTAAGCAACTTGCTTTACTAGATGCCATCATATACTCAAATGTTGATGCCCTATCTTCTGCTGCATCTGTTTGAGCATAATTATTAACAAACGGTGCTGATTCTAAAAATGTATTTGCATAAGAGTAATCATTTCTTATACTTCCATAAGAAAATTCTGCTGGATTAAAAAAATCCCAACTATTATAATTAGCACCTCTTTTAAACATATATCTCTCAATATAATGATATGACTCATGATAAAAAGACTCTCCAAAAGGATAAATTGTCGCAATCGAAATAGTAGCAGAATTATAATCCGAATCCGTAACGCCAGTAATTGTATTATCAGAATAACTATTTACTAAAATAATTGTCAATGGAATTCCACCATTTCTAATTTCTGCAAACAAACCACTAGGGTATAATGCTAGTGAATATTTCAAATCATTTAAAGCATTAGTAATTTGATTAGGATCAGTAATTGGGGTAGTTCCTACTCCTCCTACTGTATAGCCATTTGTCTCAGAACCATATTTAATTGTAACACCATATGTATTTTCAATTTGACGTCTATAATTATTATTTGCATCTTCTACTGTTGGCTGCTGAGGAAGAACATTAAAATTACTACTACTATTACTAGAACCATTATTAGTACTTGGTATTTGACCATTATTTGTATTATTAACATTACCATTATTACTATTATTAGGTACTTCATTAGTTGTTGCATCAGATGGATTATTTGCCGGATTTTTTTCAACTTTAGTCGTATCATTAGGTTTTTCCTCAGATACAACTTCTGTTCCTCTTACAGGAGTCATTGAAACTGTGTTATCAGACTTTACAGGATCAATTATTGAACTAACCAAATTATTACTATTTTTAAAATCTAAAATAAAACCATATGTAAAAAGAGCAAACGAAAAAAGAATCAATATTTTTGCAAAATACAATTGAATGCTTCTTTTTCTGTTATGCATATTGATTCTCCTTTCAAAAACAATACTAAGCTACTAAAGTCTTCTGAGTTTCTGCTTGTAATTCTTTATTTAATGCACTTATTTCATCATACAATGATTGTGCATCTTGAGTTTTACCTTCTTTATATAATGCATTAGCTTGCTCTAACATTTCTTCTATTTGTTTCTTTTTGTCATCCACAACTGGCTCTACAACGCTATTATCAACTTCTTGTGGTTGCATATTAGTATCAGTTGTAGTACGAGAAACAAAAACCTGTTGTGAATCTTTAGAATTTCGAAGATTAGTACTTTGTTTTTGCGTAACAAGTATTGCTCTGTCAGCATTACTTCCTTGTCTAACAAAAGTAATAGCTGCTGGATTACTTGCCTCTTCCACTTGAACTGAATCAGCTTCAATAACAGGAAGTGCAAAAACTTCATTACTAACTTCTGGCTGTGTCTCTTCCTGTGGTGCAGCATCTGAAGAAGTATCAACAACCACTTCTTCTTGTTGAGCAGTATCTATAGGAGTATCAACTACCACTTCTTCTTGTGGTGCAGTATCTATAGTAGCATCAACAACTGCTTCTTCGTGTTGAACAGCTTCTATAGGATCATCAGCAACCACTTCTTCTTGTGGTTCAGCATCTAAAGAAATATCAGCAGCTACTTCTTCTACAGGAGTATCAACTACCGCTTCTTCATTAAAATCTTCCTGTTCTTGATTATTACCATATGTTACCTCGCTTGTCATTGATTCATCACTAGTCATAGTAACATTTGGATCATCCATCACTTGACTATTTCCAACACTAGCAAGTTTTCTATTAATACTTTCTTGCTCTATACGCTTCGTCTCTTTAGAACAAGAATCAAGTTGTTTCATTGTTTCTACAAGTTCATTAGTTATTCTAACAATATTCATCAAACAAGCACTTTGAAGTGAAGAAACTTCTACTAAACCAGCCTGTAAATCTTCATATCCTTCATTAGCAACTTTTTCTTGAAGTGTTGCTGTTCTCTCTTCTTCACTAGCAACTATGTCAAACATGGTAGCCTTCAAATTACGTACACCAACATCATATTCTCTATTATCAAAGATATATTCCGTACCCATTAAAAACCACCACCTATCTAAGCATTTGCTATTGCTTTTAAAAGCTTTTGAACTTCTGACCATTCATCATCATTTTCAATTCCAAAAACTTTATAAACATTATTATCATTTACAAATTTTGTAATATAAATAACCTCATCATCTCCAGGAATATTTTTCTCACCTTTCGAATAAACAAGATATGATCGAAGCTTATCATCGCTAATTAAATATGTAATTAATTCTACCTCCATAGCTGTACCATCACTATTCTGTATAACGATTTTTCTGTTCTCTTCCATACGACAAACTCCTTCTATTCTAAATTATATTATACCCAATTTTTCAAAATAAGTAAACTATTTAAATTGAAACATTAACCATCCTGGTTTAAACAAAAGCAAAACACCTATTATAACCATAATAATTCCACCTAAAAGATGTGAATATCTATTATATTTAGTAGATATGCCTGTTACTTTCATTGTAAACATAGCAATAAAAAATATTATTAAGTCATCTAATAAAAAGAATAAAATATAAACAAACATATAAACAAACTTCATAACAGAAGAAACATTATTCAAAACAAGTAACTCTGTAAATACAAGAGGAAGTCCTGCAGAACAAGCAAGTTCAACTAAATTTACTGATACAGCAAGTCCCACTACTCCAAAAAAAGCTAAAAAAAGACTTTTTTCATGTGTAAATTTACGAATTTTTTTAAAAATCGTTTTTCTTTTTTTATCATCCACTACTTCACAACCACTATCATTACTTCTAATATAACTACGAATATTTATAAAAGCACCAATCAAAGCAATAACCGCAATTATATTTCTTATCCAAACAATAGCCGTAATTTTAACCGCAATTTGTATCCAAGATAACATAATAAGCATATATACCAATGCCGATGTCACTAAAAATGTAAGACCCAATATCCACATTCTTTTTTTATTCTTCATTCCTATTAAAACACTAATTAAAAATAATAGTATCCACATAGCACAAGGATTAAAACCATCAACTAATCCTATTACAACAGCAGAAGCTAGAAGAGATGCCTTTTTTAAATTAACCGCACCTACAAATGGAATATTAATAGTCATTTCACTATCTGTAATATCTTCTTCTTCCGAAAACTGATCTTCACCAATTCCCGTATTATAATCAAAAGTTCCTTCTTTTATTTTTACAACTTGATCAACATAATCATTATCAGAATAATATTCAATTGCTCTTTCTATCTTTTTTCCAACAACATCAGCATAACCACTAAATGTTGTATTACCAATAACAGTCGTTGGAACACCACTTCTTGTAATACCAAAAGCTCTTTCAACATCCTTAAGTAATAATGCATTACTATCATCATACCAAACTTCATAGCGAACAATTTCTAAATTATCATATTTATCTTCAATAGTACTTAAAAACTTTTCTTCTTCCGCACAATGAGGGCAACCATCACCATAGAATAAATATAACTTTATATCATTCTCTTTAGCATTTACTACAAAAGGCAAAAATAAAAAAGAAAAAATTAATATTAAAGAATTAACTATTTTTCTCAACTTTATCACCAACTTCATCTATCTTTTTAGCCATTTCTTCATAAGATATTTCTCCAACTATTCTTAATATTTCTGTATCATTAGAAAACAATATAAAAACAGGTAAAATATCCCCTGGACTATATTTTAACACTTCTTCTTCATCCATATCATAATCAAGTTCAACAAAGTCAAAAGAATAATTTTCCTTTAACCTTGACCACACTTTATTCATGACTAAACAGCCACCACACCAAATAGCTCCTATTTTAACTAATTTCATATTAACTCCTAAAACTAAGTTTATCTATACACTCAGAAAAAGCTTTAATAAACTCATCTATTTCTTCCTTTGTAGTAAGATATGATAAACTAATTCTCATACTACTACTTGCTTTCTCTTTATCATGAGTAATAGCATAAACTGCCTTTGAATAATTACCTGTTGAACATGCAGTCTGAGTTGATACAAAAATATCTTTTTCTTCCAATGCATGTAACATTACTTCACTTTTAATATTCTTTAAACTAATATTAACCATGTTTGGTAAACAATATTCATTACTATTAATATAAACATCTAAATCTTTAAGTTTATCAACTAAATAATCATGTACTTCTCTAACCTTTAAACACTTACTATCAAAATCTTCATAAACCAATCGTAAAGCTTTAGCAAAAGAAGCAATTAATGGTGTAGCAGGTGTACCACTTCTAAATATAGTAGTTGATTTTCCACCATGTATTAATGGTTCTATAATAAGTTTATCCCTTTTTATAAGCGCACCAATACCCTTCATACCATAAAACTTTTGACATGACATAGACGCAAGATCAACTAAACTTAAATCAACCTTATCTTTACCAATACTTTGTGTAACATCACTATGAAAAAAAGTTTTAGGATTTTCTCTTACTACTTCACTTATTTTCTTTAAATCCTGCTTAACTCCAACCTCACTGTTTACTGAAGCAATACTAACAAGTACTGTATCATCACGAAGTAATCTTCTTAAATCATCAAGATCAACTAATCCATTCTCATCAAGTTTAACAAAATCAACTTCAAATCCATTATTTTGTAAATAATTAAGTGGCGCAATAACAGAAGAATGTTCAAGTTCAGTAGTAATAATATGTTTACCCCTATTACTATACTTTAAACATATTCCTTTAATAGCTGTATTATTAGCTTCACTTGCTCCACTAGTATATATAATTTCACTAGATTTAACACCTAAAATATTAGCAATCTGCTCACTACTAGCATCAATTAACTTTTTAGCCTCAACTCCTAATCTATGTAAAGAATTAGGATTACCAATAAATTCTTTGCAAACTCTACTATAAGTATCAATAACCTCACTATTAACAGGAGTCGTTGCACTATAATCTAAATATATCATATTATCACTCTCATTCCTAATTAATTATACCATATGCGAAAAGCAAAAAAAATAAAAACTGTCGAATATTATCCAACAGTTTACTATAAATAATTATTTTGTTTTTCCTAATGTATCTTGCATTGTATTATCCTCATCAAGAACACCAGCTTCAAACATTTCTTCATAATTAGAACAATAAACACTTCCTTTAAACAAATTAAATGGATAAATAAAATTAGGTCCAAGTTCAAGTTCACATCCTTTTGCAATTAAAGAAGCATAATATTCATTATCAGTCAAAGCATCTTTCCAATTATCCTTTAAATAGTCTTTAATTTCTAAATCACCTATACAAGCCCCACTAATTGGATAGACATATACATTATATCGCGAATCAAAAAAAACATTTTCACTTATTGATTTCTTAATTTCTTCATACGAATTAAAAGCTAATTCAAAAAAAGCATGTACTATTTCAATTAAGCCACTATTAAAACCTTTTTTGCTTAAACATCTAGCTAAAAACTCCCATGAAATCGATAATTCTGGATCCAAGTTACTAGCAAGATCATTTAATGTATTACGAAGCTGAACTACTTCAGCACAATCTTCTAACCTAGATAAATATTTTTGAGAATTAGCATCATTCCAGTTTTTTTCAGAAACTATTCCATCTTCTATTTCTTTTAATACTTCATAACTTTTCGGAATAATTTCTTCTTCATACTTAAATAAAACTAAAGCAATCATACCACCTTTAATATTCATAAAAAAACCCCTCACTTACGGGGCATATTATAACAAAAAAGAAGTAAAATGTAAAGTTTTTTCATTAACAACTATTTGGCACTATTTTGATAATAATCTCTTTCTGCAAGCATACTAGAGAGATATTCTAATTCTTCAGGATCATCTAAATCAGGAATGACTTCTTCTATCTCAAAAATAATCTCTTTTAAATTTCCACAACTCTTATAATTAATATCATACCTATCAAGTATTTCTATTTCCTTATTAGTAAGCATTATACCATTGATATTATTAAATTTACCACTAGTAAAATCTAAATTACTTACTAATTCATCAACATCATATTCCATATTATTTACATGAATAACCATTATTCTTAAGTCTAGTCATTAATTCTCCATCAGTATAATTATCCCCTACACTTAAAGTTATTACATCACTACTTTTAGTATTAGAATTAATTTTAATTACCAAATCATCATTAACAATAAAATCAATATTATTTAGTAATAGTATTTCATCTTTATCAACCTCAATATTAACAATAATTCTATCATCTAAAACAGTATATTTAACATTTTCTCCTAAGTAATCTAAAGTTTTCTCAAGAGAATACTTAATACTATTTAAATGTGTATCATCAGCATATAAAGGAGGTAAAATTATTGTCTTTGTTAATTCCATACTATTAATTTTCTTACCATCAGTAATACTAATTATTTCTTCTTTTAATCTAACATCAGAATCAAAAGTTCTCGTTTTTTCACAAACTACTTGTGACTGTTTAATACTCGTAAACAAATAAACCATAATCACAATAATTATAAATGTAACAATTATTGGTAATCTCATACTTTTTCTAGTACTCATCTAACCACCTCGAATAAATTATACACCAAAAACAAAAAGAAGTCCACAAAGACCTCTTTTCTAATTCATAAAACTAATAACATATTCAACAACAACAGCATATAAGAATTTAGAAACACCACAAAAGATAAAAATTATAAAGCCTACTACAGAAAAGTTTTTTTCTCTAAAATAGGATTCATTCTTTAAAACCCTCCCATTTCCAATCTTTAACGAAAGGCATATCTTCACCATGTTCAGCAATATACTTTTTGTGTTTATCAAGCATTTCGCTACACCAATCAATTAACACCTGACTTGATTTTTTATATCTAGGTATTTCTTTTAAAACTGCTTGTACTAGATGGAATCTATCAATATCATTTTGTACACGAATATCAAATGTTGTTGTAATAGTACCTTCTTCTTTATAACCATGAACATGCAAATTTCTATTTGCTCGTTTATATGTCAACTGATGTATTAATGAAGGATAACCATGGAAATTAAATATAATTGGTTTATTCTTTGTAAATATTTCATCATATTCTTCATCACTCATTCCATGTGGGTGTGTATCAGGAGACTGTAATTTCATCAAATCAACAACATTAACAACTCTGATTCTAATTCCTTTTACACTCTTTCTTAAAATATCAACTGCCGCTAAAACTTCTAGTGTTGGAGTTTCCCCACAACAAGCAAGAACCACATCAGGATTACCCTCATCATTACTAGCAAAATTCCAAATACCAAGACCTTTACGACAATGAACTCTAGCTTGAGTTTTAGTAAGCCATTGTGGTCGGGGATGCTTAGAAGCAACAATAACATTAACATAATTTTTTGTTTTTATACAATGATCAAAGCAAGATAATAAACAGTTAGTATCCGGAGGTAAATACATTCTAACAACATCTGCTTTCTTAGTTACCAAATGATTTAAGAATCCTGGATCCTGATGTGTATATCCATTATGATCTTGTTGAAAAACATGACTAACAAGTAAAAAATTAAGCGAAGCAATATCTGCTCTCCAAGGAATATCTTGACATACCTTTAGCCATTTTGCATGTTGACTTGCCATTGAATCAACAATTCTGATAAATGCTTCATAACTATGAATAAATCCATGTCTACCTGTAAGAATATATCCCTCCAACATTCCTTCACATAAATGCTCAGATAAATATGAATCCATTACTCTACCATCATAACTCAAATACTCATCATTACGATATGTTTTATAATTCCATGTTCTATTAGTTACTTCAAAAACATGATTAAATCTATTTGACAATGCCTCATCTGGACCAAACATTCTAAAATTCTTATTTGCTTTATTAAGTATAAATAAATCTCTAATATAATTACTTAATTCCATTGTATCTTGAGTAACTATTTTCCCTGGTCCTTTAATATCTAAAGCATAATCTTCCCAATCAGGAGTAACTATATCCTTAAGTAATAACCCCCCATTAGCATATTCACTATATCCCATACATTTATTAAGTGGTGGACATAACTCCTTTAATTCTTTAATTAACTTGCCTTTTTCATCAAAAAAGTTTTCAATATGATAACTATTTAACCATCTTTTGAGCAATTCAAGTCCCTCTGGATTTTCACGAGTTATAGGTATAGGTACTTGATGAGCCCTAAATGATCCCTCTATTTTATTATCATTAACTTCCTTAGGTCCAGTCCATCCTTTAGGAGTAGTTAAAACTATTACTGGATAATTACCTTCTCCTTTAGTTTTTACTTTCTCAATATCC
Organism: Bacilli bacterium; assembly: GCA_017433415.1. Classification (GTDB taxonomy): domain Bacteria; phylum Bacillota_I; class Bacilli_A; order RF39; family UBA660; genus UBA3789. Next base: position 55,972 of record JAFRHI010000023.1, on the reverse strand, counting down.
TTAATAACCCTATCCATCGTTTTTGCCATTTCCTCATGCATCACAAGTGTTTCATCACCAGATACAAAATATGGCTTCCAACCATACCCATAAAAGAATTTTTCTATTTCATCATTACTCATTCTACCAAAAACTGTAGGATTAGCAATCTTATAACCGTTACGATGTAGTATTGGTAAAACTGTCCCATCTGTTTTCTTATTTAAAAATTTATTAATATGCCAGCTTGTCGCAAGTGGACCAGTTTCTGCTTCACCATCCCCAACAACGCAAGCCGCAATCAAATTTGGATTATCTAAAACTGCTCCTGCAGCATGAGAAAGACTATACCCAAGTTCTCCCCCTTCATGGATTGAACCTGGCGTTTCTGGTGCTACATGAGAAGATATTCCACCAGGAAAAGAAAATTGTTTACATAGTTTCTTTAACCCTTCTTCATCCTCAGTTATATTAGGATAAAACTCAGAATATACACCTTCTAAATAATTATTCGCAACCATTGCTTGACCACCATGACCAGGACCAGATAAATAAATCATATTAAGGTCATATTTCTTTATAACCCTATTTAAATGCATATAAATAAAATTTTGACCTGGAGCCGTTCCCCAATGTCCAACAACATTAGGTTTGATATCATTAATTGTAAGCTCCCTTCTAAGTAAAGGATTATCAAGTAAATAAAGTTGTGCAACAGAAAGATAATTTAAAACCCTAAAATACTCATCCATTAATTTTAATTCATTTTTATTAAGAATTGCCATACTGCACTCTCCTATCCTAATAAAATTATAACATAAAAAAACCACTCTTAAAAGAGTGCTTTTTTACTATAATTATCATCTTAAAAATCTTTTGATTTATTAATTAATCTAGACACATTAAGTACACAATATAAAAAACATATATTTTCAGATAATATATGTTTTTTATCAATTATAATACTTACTTTTTCACTATAACTTCAGTAATTTTACCTAAATTTCCAGGAAATGTTGAATCGATTTGCGTAAATGTATTTGCCTCTAAATCTCCCATACCACTTATAGTCATAGTTGTAACTGCTTCACCACTTCTGTTTCTTAATACTAATTCCAATCCATTAAGTTGCATTTTCTCTGAGCTAGTATTTGTCAATCCAATACTAACATTAGTAGAATCTTCATTATTATTACAGTCAAGTACCATTAATTCTAAACCAGACAAATCTTGCTTACTACCTTCCTTGGCAGGATCATAAAACACCATAAACCCACCAATACAAAACATAAGTAGTACAATGACAAGAATAACAATAATAGCTTTCTTATTTTTTTTCATTTAATCACCTTATAATCATAATTTTTAATATTAATATTCACAACCACAAGCTGGCCCTCTATTATAGAGTGTACACTCATATGTATATGTCGTATATGTACAGTTACTACAACTTGTACCACGGCCACAACGACTAGGACTATATTTAGGTTCACATCTGCCACCAGAATCATAATGTCCCTTATATTTAAAACCACCAGTAGAAACACTATGTTGAACTGATTTTGCACAACCAGCAGCAGAACATCTCTTATATCTACTGCAAGTACTTGATGACGGTATATCATATCCACTAGTACCACCACCAGAAGATGAAGAACATGAATCAGCCATTAAATTACTACTTATATAACATCCATAATCTAAACTATAAGACCATCCACTTGTTGTAGTTTCAGCAACTTGCATACTAGTAGAATTAGAAATTGTTTTTTTAACAGTAGTTCCATTAGTAGAAGCACCATTACGACAGTTTGCAGCACTAGCAGTAACACATTTTGTTTTAATGCAAGATTCTCCAATTGCCATAGTTAACTTAGTTCTATCAACAGAATTTTGGCCACTAACACTAAGTCCGTTTAATTTAGTATAGTAACACAACAAATCACTAGGACACTCAGAAATATGATAAATTCCCAATTTCTTAGTAGAAGAATCACATAGGAAACGTGTGCCATTTATTACATCAGTTCCAGAAACTATATCTGCCTTTATTTTCATCTCAGCTTCATTTCCTACTTTATCGCTAATAGTAACCCATAAAATTCTTTTTCCATATGAAGTAATATCTCTAGTATCATAACCATCAATGTTAATGCGCCTTTGCTCTAAATTTGACACCACTTCAGAAAAATTATCAAGATATCCAGCATTCCAAGCAAATTCATAATCCCGATTAACTCCACTTCCACTATCTCTAACTGTATCAACACGAATTGTCATACTATCCTCAACTGTACCGTCTAACTCACAAAAATTACCCGTACATGACTTCAATGAAGTTGAATTTTTTTTCAATTCAACATTAAATGTTGGTGGTGTTTTATCGATTTTTATAGTAGTCCAATCAGTCCTCCATGATTCTCGATTAAGACCATCCTTTGCATAAAACTGATATGTTGCATTTATATCTTCAGCAAAAACTAAATAATTACCATTAATTTCTATTTCAGGATCAGTTCCTTCTTTGTCATAATAATAAGTAATATCATAATTAGTTTGATCTGGATGTGAAAAATAAACTATTACATTCTTATTAGTCCAACTACCAGGATTATATTTATTATCTCTTTGATTTAAAGCTCCACTTTTAATTAAACTTTCAGGATCTCCAATACCATCCCATGTATAAAATGAAATTGTTGGTCTTGAAGGTCTTTCAGCATCTTTAGCAATAAACACACTATTTAAATCAGAATATTCAGAACAATTATCTAATTTATCACAAGCTCTCCATTTTATATAGGATTTACCTTTAGCTTCAATATTTCTATATTTTGCAGTCTTATCAGTATTATTTTCTGTTGCTCCTGTAGTTGTATACTGATAATATATATCACCAACACCAGCATCAGTAGAATGTGGCTCAGTATAAACACTCAATAATGTCCAGTCACCGGATTTATATTCAGTAAGTCCATTACTATTAGTTGGTCTAGTAGTATTATTTTTCCAATTATACATATTAACCGTTGGTACTGATGGTGGAGTATCATCAATATTTATCGGAACATAACAACGACCTGTATTACCTTTATTATCTTTTACTTCAACTACACCTTTTCCTTTATCATTAACTTCATCATCACTAGTACCAGTTTTTATAAAAATCTTCGTATATTTTTCTTTTTGGCAACCACTACCAGCATTATCCTTACAAGTTACTACGGCTTTTCTAGGACCAGATTTAGCCCAAGTAGGTGTATTAACTACTTTATTATCATCCTCAGGCTTATACTTACCTGTGTAAATAGATTTATATTTACCATTACTATCTAAAGCATATATTTTTACATCATCACACGTTGGATCTTGTGGATCATTAGGATCTATTGTTCTTGTTGCCTCATAATTAAATCCTTCAGCATTATATGCTTTAGCAATAACTTTAATTCTAAATTCTCTAGTAACATCAATATATTCAGCTAAATTTATATCAGCAGTTACTTTTGTCTTATCATAAGGATTCATACTAGGAGCAGAACGTATTTCAATATCATCCTCATACTCATTTTCTCCTTTTCTATATGCTACGGCTATAAAATAATTATATCCTGTCAAACTAACAGTTGGTTCTGTTGTTCCATCACCATTACCATAATAATCAATTTTAACACGATTAATTAAATCCGAAGTTCCGCCACTAACAACATCGTCTTCACCTGTACTATTATAAGCATAAAGATTAATATTAATATAAGGAGTTATCTCTTCTAGTTCATCAGGAGTTTCTGAACCGCAATACAAATGAGGCACATATTCATATTTATTTGAAGATTTTTTCTTTACACTGACATATGAATAATCCATACAAGAAACTTTATTACCGTCTACTAAATCTTCTTTTAAAAAGCCACTTGATTTCAAATCTTGTGCATCAACTTTCGCATTTTCCCCTATGGCCTTAGGAAGTTTTGTCTTATTAGCTTGCATATAACTTTTACCAGCTAATAATAGTGTCTTTTTATTACTTTCTTTTTTACTATCTTTTGATTTATCAATTAATTTAGACACATTGGGTATCGCAACTAACATAATAATACCTAATAATGTAACTACCCCAAGTAGTTCAACTAAAGTAAAACCATTTTTATTAACTTTTTTCATATCATCACCTACTATATATAAAATAGCATAAAAATATATTAATTACAATAAAGAAAATCCACTAAAATATAATATTTTGCTTTACAATAAAAAAATAGACTGTAAAGTCTATTTTTTATTTAGAAATAACATCACAGATTAATTTACTAATTTCAGTTGGATTATCAATAGGAAGACCAGCAATAATCCTAGCTTCACTATATAATATCTTAGTATACTTAATAAATTCATCTTTATCTTTTTTATATAATTTCTTTAACTTATCAGCAATAGGATGTTTTTCATTAATCTCTAAAACAGTCTCAGCCTTAATACCCATATCATTAGGCATAGCATCAAATACTTTCTGCATCTCAATAGAGACATCTCCTTTAGTTGTTAAACATACTGGATGAGTTTTTAATTTATTACTAAATTTAACTTCACTAACTTCTTTTATTTCTTCACTCATTGCCTTAAGTAAATCTGAGTTATCTTCATTTACTTTCTTATTAGCTTCCTTCTCCTCTTCAGATTCTAAATCTAAATTGCCATCACTAACATTAACAAACTTTTTCTTTTCATATTCTTGTAGAGCTGTAATACAAAATTCATCTACATAATCTGTTAAATATAAAATATCAAACTCTTTATCTCTTACTTGTTCAACTTGTGGTAAAGCTTTTATTTTTTCAACAGATGAACCAGATGCATAGTAAATTGCTTCTTGATCATCCCTCATTTCACTAACATATTCATTTAAAGTAATAAGTTTTTCATGTTTAGCAGAATAAAACATTACTAAGTCTTTTAATTTATCTTTATCTTGAGCAAAGTTATTATAAACCCCATACTTTAACTGAACACCAAATGTTTTAAAGAAAGAAATATAATTATCCCTATCATCCTTTAACATCTTTTCAAGTTCTTTACGTATTTTACTTTCAATATTTTTCGCAATCAACTTTAAACTTTGAGATTCTTGAAGTAACTCTCGTGAAATATTTAAAGATAAATCTTCTGTATCAACTATTCCTTTTACAAAACTAAAATAATCAGGTAATAAATCACTACATTTTTCCATTATCATTACCCCATTAGAATATAGTGCAAGACCTTTTTCATATTCTTGAGTATAGTAATCATATGGAGCATGACTAGGTATAAAAAGTAATGCTTTATAAGAAGTCATTCCCTCAACAGAAGAAGATATTACTTTTAATGGTTTATCATAATCACTAAACTTATCCATATAGAAATTATCATAATCTTCATCAGTAACTTCATTCTTACTCTTCTTCCAAATTGGAACCATGCTATTTAATGTCTCTACTTCTTTATGATCTTCATATTTTTTTTCTTTTTCATCAACTAAATGATGATGCATACATTCCATCTTAATAGGGAAACTAATATAATCAGAATATTTCTTAACTAATTGCTTTAATTCATATTCATCTAAATATTTTGAATAGTTAAACTCTTCATCATCATCTTTAATACTTAGAGTAATTTCTGTACCAATAGAATCTTTTTCTGCCTTTTTTACAGTATAACCATCTACTCCCTTACTCTCCCAAAGATAAGCTTCATCAGAGTCAACACTACGAGATAAAACACTTATTTTATCACTTACCATAAATGAAGAATAAAAACCAACTCCAAATTGTCCTATAATTGAAGCTTTTTCATCCTTAGTCATATTCTCTTTAAAAGCAAGAGTTCCACTCTTCGCTATTGTTCCTAAATTAGTTTCTAATTCTTCCTTAGTCATACCACAACCATTATCACTAATAGTTAAAATTCGACTTTCTTTATCAAAACTAATATTAATCTCTAACTTATCTTTCTTAACTTTAATTTTTTTATCAGTAAGACTACGATAATATAGTTTATCTAATGCATCACTAGCATTACTAATTAACTCCCTTAAAAATATATCTTTATTTGTATAAATTGAATTAATCATTAAATCAAGTAATCTTTTTGATTCAGATTTAAATTCTTTCTTTGCCATAAATTCATCTCCTAACACTTATCTTATAGCATCTTTTTTAGCAGTTGTCAATATCGAGTGCCAAAAAAAAAGAATTACTCTTTTTTTAAAAATCTAAGTAATTCTATAACCCTATCTTTATCATATCTTTTTTCTAAATATTTCTTAATTTTAATCTTTAGTTCATTATCATAATTAATTCTAATAACTTCATCATCTATTAAACTAAAACTAATTTTATTAGTTTTCCTACTAATAATTTTAAAACTATTATTACTTACCCCGTAACAAAGATATTCACCAATATTTAAATAATCATTACCCTTAATTATTTCTAAATGATAAAAGTTTTTCCACTTTTTATTTTTAATTGCCATTAATATTATATATATCTCATCACTATAAAATTCTAAATCATCACAACAAATATTAAGTATTGATCTACCCCTAATATATTCCACAATAATAATATTATTATTAATATAACCATAATACTTATTATCAAATTCTTCTAAAAACAAAATATCATCATAATCATATTTATATTCAATTTTATTAAATAACAAGCTTAAATCACTATCATATAAATTTAAATTCAAAGAATATGTGTATTTATAATTATCATTCTTCTCATTAAAATCCACTAATAGTTTTCCACAAAGTTCACTAACTATATTTGGTAAATAGCCAAATAAAATAGATATTATATCAAACAAGAATATGTATTCTTTATCAATATACTGACTAAACATATATTTATGTTTTTTATCTGATACAAAAGTATTTATTTCTACATAATAACTATCTAAAAGTTTACTCCTATTATCAACAACTTCACTAATATTAGTTTCACTCTTTAATAATCTATTAACTAAATAGTTAACCTCATCCATAAAAATAAACTGATAACAAAAATATCCTGATACATTCTCTCCACTTGAAATAGCATCTATAGGAACATATAATACTTTAAACTTATTTATTTTTTTATTAAACACTAAAGCAAAGTAAAAATTACTAGCATCATAATTCTTTAAGTATAAATCTAAAAGTACATTTTCTCTATTCTTTTTTATAGCTATTTTTATTTTAGAAACTATATCCATGACTACCTTCCTTATATTTTAATTTTAACAATAAAGTAAAATAAATACCAGTATTATTTATTAGTTTCAATATCAACCATGGGACTCATTTCAATATATTCAATATCTTTTATTCCTGAAATAATACCAAAAGAATATCTTTCTATCGGCAAATAATTAGGATGAGTAATATTTAAACCATATAAAGAAACAGTAGGAGTATCCATATTAATATCTCTTCTAGGTGCCGGTAAAACTATATTTTCAATTATTCCACTATCATTAGTTCTACCCTCAAAGAAAACAACATTCTCTTCTCCAATATCTTTATAAATAGTTACTAAAGCATCCTTAATAGGAATTGCTCCACTTGCACCTACTATTTGAATCTTTAAATACCCTAAAGCAGGATTACTATTCATAAAATCTTCATAAATATCATTATTTTTAAATTCTTCAAAACTTGTAAATTCCATATTATCTCCTCCTATTAATAATATGCATAATTAAAAATATATAGTATAATTATCATAAGAAGGTATAAATATGAGTTTAAGTTTTAATAATATTCAATTTGATTATAATTCAACAGTAATTATAAGTTATTTACTTATTTCACTAGGTGCATGGTTTTTAAACATTATCACTAGAGGATTATCAAACAAACTACTTTTTACGAGTTATCGATCTTCTCCTTTTAATCCACTAACTTACATTAGAATGTTTACTCACAGTATTGGTCATAAAGATTTAGATCACCTAATAAGTAACTTTTTATATATCCTACTAATCGGACCTATGATAGAAGAAAAATATGGTAGTATTAATTTACTAGTAATGCTACTAATTACTTCATTTATAATTGCCTTATACAATATAATTTTTGATGATTACATAATAACTGGTGCTAGCGGTAATGTCTATATGTTAATTGTTCTAAGTTCTTTTTCAAATATTAGTGAAGGAAAAATTCCCATTACTGTACTACTAATTTGTACTTTTTACGTTATTACTGAAATAAAAAAGAAGATCTTAGAAGGAAATAAAAAAATATATCATGATGGTCATTTAATAGGTGCTATCTGTGGTTTAGCCTTTGGCTTTTTATTTCTCAAATATCCCGATGGTATATTTTCTTTATTAAAAGGAATGCTAAAATTATAAGTTTTTCTTTACAAATTCCAAAAAAATGGTATAATATAGCCTAACAAATCAAGGGGTGATTAGATGAAAAGAATTTTAAGATTTCTCTTAATAGCGATAATTGTATTATTGTGTATTATTGGACTAGTAAAATTATTTGGAAGACCTAAAACAAAAACTAATACTTTAAATAAAAATCAAGTAGTAAATGTCAGATCAAAAGAAAAAATAAAATTAACAGATGAAGAAAAAAGTACCAAAGAAAAAGAAGAAGTTAAGGAAGAACCTGTTGTAGAAAAAGAACCTGTCCAGGAAGAAGTTAAAGAAGAACCTGTTGTAGAAAATGTTCCTGTACCAACTAAAAAAGCAATTGTTGAAAACAATGTAATAGTACTTCCTAATAATGATCCAGAGCCAGTAACAATAACTGAAAAAAATACCAGTAATCAATCAATTATTGAATCTGAAGAACCATATAATCCAAATGGAAATCATTATAATAATCCAGTTCAGGATAATGACTATTCCTATCCTGATAAGATTTATGGAGAAAGATGCTATTTAAATGGTAATAGAAAAGATCTATATTACATAACGGTATGTCAAACTAGAGAAACAGCTAATGCACAATGTAAATATACAAAAATAAATGGTAATAAGAGCTCAGGAACAATTACTAGAAGCCAACTAAAAATGGCTGTATCATGCAAATAAGGAAACATTCGTTTCCTTTTTATTTTATATTATGATAAAATAAATATAGAAGGAGTGATTATTAATGAAAAAAACTATTCTTACTGGTCTTAGACCAACAGGCAACTTACACTTAGGCCATTATTTTGGTGCTGGTAAGACTTGGTGCAACATTCAAAATGATTACGACTTTTATTTAGAAATAGCTGATGTTCAAGCCCTAACAGATAATTTTAACAACCCAGAAAAAGTAAGAACTAATGTCTATGAAATTACTAAAGACTTAATCGCAATTGGAATTGATCCAAATAAAGTTCATTTCTTTATTCAATCAAAAATACCAGAAATAGCTGAACTAACCGTCTTTCTTTCTAATCTAGTAACAGTATCAAGATTACAAAGAAATCCTACCGTTAAATCAGAAATAATGCAAAAGAAAGAATTGTTTGGTAATAATGGTGAATCAATAACTTATGGTTTTTTAGGATACCCTGTATCTCAAGCCGCTGATATAACTTGTTTTGATGGTGAAGTTGTCCCAGTTGGAGATGATCAACTACCATTACTTGAACAATGTCGTGAAATAGTCAGAAAATTTAATAGTATTTATGGAGAAACGCTAACAGAACCAGAGCAATTATTAAGTACTACTCCACGTATAAAAGGTTTAGATGGTAATGAAAAAATGGGTAAAAGCTTAGGTAATGCTATTTATTTAGTAGATGATGAAGAAACTATTAAACAAAAAATTATGAATGCTTTAACAGATCCAAACAAAATAAGAAAAGATGATCCTGCTAATCCTGATATTTGTATGGTTTTTTACTACCATAAATTAGTTAATGAAGAAAACAAAATAAAAACAATTTGTAGTGAATGTAAAAAAGGCGAACGCGGTTGTGTTAATTGTAAAAAAGAATTAATTGAAGCCATGAACAATTTCTTAAAACCAATTCAAGAGCGAAGAAAAACATATGAAGATAATCCCGAATTAGTAGAACAAATCCTAACTGAAGGAACTAAGAAAGCCAAAGAAAAAGCTGAAGAAACAATGAAGAGAGTTAAAAAAGCTATGAAAATAGACTATTAACTCTCTTTTTTATACCATCATAACAATTTCATATATCCTTAAATAATCATCATTAAAATGATTAGTTATCCCATCAATTAAAGTATTATACATAACTTGAATATTAGTTTTACTATTAAATATTTCAAAATATAAATAACTAATTTCATCATAACTTTTACTTTCATACAAATTATTAATCTCAGCTAATAAATAATTCCTAACTACTTTCTCACTACGAGTTAAAAACTCCAAAGCATTTTTATCTAACAAAGAATAACTAATATCATAAATATCCAAACTAGTTATTTCATCTATAACAATTTCCTCCTCATCCAATAGTAAACTACTTCTTTTAACAACTTCCCCAGAAGAAGAAAACTCCAAAGCAAACACCTTATTATTATCACCTAATAAACAACTATATTTAATCTTTCCCAAATTAGTAGTCGTAGTATTTAATATAGTATCTAAAAAACTATTACTTACTATAATTCTATAATTAATAATATCATCTATCATTTTACTATTAACCTTAAAAGCTAATATTTTATCAACATAAACCAACTTATCTTCTTTATCCCATTCAAAAAAATCAAAACAACTATCTATATCAGAAAAGTTAAGAACCAAATCATATATATACATTTAATACCCCCTTTTCAATAAATATATAAATAATATTAAGCCAACAAAAAACATTAATGATTCAAAATTAGTAAAAATAAATTTCAAATATTCAAAAATATTATACCCAAAAGAAAACAAATTTATGTAAATAATTATAAATACTAATCCACTAACTGTAAGTATATAACTAACAACATATAAAAGTATTTTTTTTATCATATTAATTAATACTACGAAACGCAAAAAAAAAGAACTATTCAAGTTCTTTTATTGAAGCATCAGAAACTAATTTATTAACATCAACTCTGTTAATACTTTCAAACTTCTTACTAATTTTTTCTGTAGTTATAGATACATTTTCAACATCTTTATTAACACTTTGAATACTACGTGACAATTTATCCCAGCGCTCTTTATATCTAGCAAATTCAAGACCTAATTTATTAAGCTCCTCGTGAATAATAGATGTATATTTATCCCTTTCAATATTTTTAATAATCATCTCAATCACTGTAAGAGTTGAAATTAAAGTAGTTGGACTAGTAATCCAAACTCTTTTTTTATAAGCATAATCAATCAAATCAGGGAAATAAGCATTTACTTCCGCAAAAATTGCTTCAGCTGGTAAAAACAAAATTGCCTGATCTGTTGTCTCACCTTGAATAATATATTTACTACTAATTGCATCTATATGCTTCTTCATATCCTGCTTAAATAACTTCTCTTGACTAATCCTAACTTCCTTAGAAAGTTTTTTATCAACCATCATTTGATAATGTTCCAAAGGAAATTTAGAATCAATACATATCGTACCTAATGGTTCCGGTGCAAATAAAACTGAATCAGCAATTACACCTGTCGATAAAGTATATTGCAATCGATAAATATCATCATTTTTATCTCCAAAAACACTTGAAAGAATATGATATAAACTAACTTCTCCAAATATACCTCTAGTCTTTTTATCTGTCAAAATACTCTGCAAACTAACAATATCAGTAGACAAGTTCTCTATTTTTTTCTGGGCCTCATCTATTTTAGACAATCTTTCAATTACATTCATAAATGTCTTATTAGTCTTTTCAAAGTTTTGATCAAGTCTTTCATTAACTTTCTCATTAATTGCGAGTAATCTTTTCTCTACTTGTTCATTGAGTTTATTAAAATCAGAATTTAAATTTCTATTTAAATCATTTTTAAAATCACCCATTTCCTTCATCAAACTAAGTTCCAATTTCCCTAATCGCTCTGTAATATGAACTTCATTAACACGTTTTATCAATGAAATAATTACTAAAACAATTAAAACAACCAACAAAGCAATAATAACAATATCTACAATTTCCATAATTCACCTCTACTCAATATTCATTTTTCTACTAATAATTTTAGAAATAATATATGAAACTATTAAAGCTATAATAATATAAATTAAAGAATAAATATTAGTTAAGCTATCTAAAATACTTTTACCTATATATCCCCAAAATATAATAGTAAACACTTTACCTATTAATAAAGATATTAAAAATTTTTCTTTTGAAACATCTGCAATGCCACATATAATATTAATTAAAAAAGAAGGTGTAAAAGGTAATGTAATTAAAAAAACCAATTTAGTCAATTTAATATTTTTAAATTTATTAATTGCTAAAGCTATCTTTTTGTTGGTTTTTTTACTTATCCATTTCCTAATGAACTTTTCTTCAACATAAGAAAAAATTAAATAACACAGAAAACTACCAAAACAAGTAGCTAACCATGAAATTAATACTCCAAAAAAAAATCCAAAAGCATTAACATTTAATACAACAAAAGCACTAAGTGGCAAAGCAGGAATAAAGCACTCTAAAAAGACTAACAAAAATCCAATTATAATTCCCCCACTAGCAATTAGATCAGTACTATATTCAATCAAATATGTAACTAAATCCAACTTATCACCTTCTTAATAAATTATATTATAATTTTATTATCTTAACAAGTAATTATTATAACCACCACTAATACTAATAGTCTTATAACCATTACTATTTAGTCTACTTACAATTACTCTACTAGTATTACCAAAATCACAATATAAATAATATGTCTTATCCTTATCCAAGTATTTACTAGTATTATTTAACAACTCATAATAAGAAATATTAATAGAACCGGGTATATGTCCTAAATTATATTTAACTCTATCTCTAATATCAATTATATTAATATTTTTTAAATTTAATAAATCATTTATTGATATTTGCACATTACCACCCCTTAATATTAAATGAAAAAAAAGAATCTATTGTCATAATAGATTCCTATCTAATTAAATATGGATCTTCTTCAGTACCAGAACCAGATTTATATAAAACACTATTATTTAAATATATGACTGGTCTTACAATACAAGAAGCACTAGCATTTTCCAATGCCACTATTCCATTACTTCCTACTCTAAATACAGTGGAAGAATCTTCACTATTAGCAGTCAATAGCCACCACTCAAACTTACTTGATAAATAATTATAATTTTTACATGACTTAGTCATAGCAGATTTACAGTTAGGATCAACACTAGCCATTAAATAATCTGAAAGTGTCAACAATCCCATCTTTTGACTATCAAAAGTAGTAGCACATTCCAAAGAATTATCACGAGATTCACTGTTTTCTGCTCTCTTACCAACACATAAGTTATACGCTATAAGCTTTGTTTTATCTTTATCAGATAAAAGATTCTCCCCATCTGCTTCATTAGGATTTGTATAAATCTTATCCAAAAATTCTTTAACCCTACTAGCACTATATTGATTGATTCCAGCATCATATAATCTATCTTGATTATATCTATTATCCCAAGATTTTGCATATAAAGAGCCCATATCACTAATCAAAACAACATTATTATCAGGAGTAACTTTAACAATTCTCCACATACCATTATCAAGCATTAAATAATTATTAACAATTTCACCACGGAAAACATATGAACCATTACTAGAATACAAACCATATCCATCAGTAACAATATTTTCATCAGAAATTATTTTCTTATATAATTCAACAGTTGAATAATTATCACCACAATTCAAATATGGAGTATATAAATATTCACTTCCTGCTTTAGTAACTTGCACTGTTCCACTACAAGCAGCACCATCTTTTGTTTTATAAGTAGATAAATCTTGCATTTTACCAGCAGCAACTAAATTACTAGAATCAATTTCTACTATATCACCATCAGAGGCAGGCAAATTCTCAGGATAATCAACAAAATATGATTTTGCAGCATCAGTAAGAACTTGTTCCAAATCTTTATATTCATAAGTCTTTTTTGATGTTAAAGAAACTAAATATAAAATTAATAAAATAACTATAATAGCGCAGACTACAATTAACATAAATCTAATCATTTTCTTTTTCACATCATCATTATCAGAATGCTCTTTTACATTAACTTCAACTTCTTCTATTTCATCATCTTCATCAATTTCTACTTCAACCTTATCTTTTTTATCTGGTTTTTTTACTATATTAAAATTTGTCATCTTTAACACCTCCTAATTATCAAAAAAATCATCAAAGAAATCATCATCATCGTCATCATCATCTAAATCAATAGCTGGTTTATTAGAAACAACTGGTTCAGTTTTAGGAACTTCTTTTTCAACAAGAACCTCTTCAATACTAGAAGGTTTCTCCTTCTTTTCTTTTTCTTGTTGTTCTTTTTGGATTCTTTCCTGTTCTTCCTTTTCTCTCTTTTCATCTGCTTCTAATTCTGCAATTTTAGCATCAATCTTTTTAACTAGCTCATCAAGATCAAAACCAAATTCATCATTTGCAGCTGAAGTTTCTTCCTTAGGTGTCTTTCTACTCTTTGGTTGTTTATCAATTTCTTCATCCATAGATTTTTTGAATGTTTCAAAATCAGGCACACCATTAAATGGAGAATTAGCTGGCTCATTAGTAGGAGCATCTTTTTTGTCCTTTCGAACCAAGAAATCTGGTATTGCAGGAATAGAATCATCCCTTCTAGAATGTGTTTCTATCCCACCAAAAGCACCAGGCATCATTCCACCTCCAAAAGGAATATCCATTTTAGTATCATTATTGTCAGTAGAATTCATCATCTCTAATAACTTTTTCTTCTTTTCAGATTTTACAAATTCTTTTATATCAAACGTATGAACAGGGACTTTCTTTCTAACTGGATATTTGGCAGGAGGGTATTTAGCTCCCCAATTAATCTTATGATTAGGAATAAGTTTTGTTTTAAATGGTTGTTTCCTTAATCGTAATATAACCACCTCATATTGTTTCATTCGTTGTAAATCAGAAACAGTAACTAATGGTGTTGATGAAGTTTTCTCATCTTGCTTAGATTTTTCTTCACCACACATCTTAGATATTTCTTCCAGTGCTTTTAATTCAGTTGTGATTAAGTAAATAATGTTTCCACAGTTACCACGGATTGTTTCAGCATCTTCTTTACCATATACATCATCTAACTGAGCAAAGTTTTGAATAATCATTGTAAAGCGAATTCTACGAGAACGTGCTGCAGTAATCATAGTAGTTACATCTTTTAATGGTGGCATATTTGCAAATTCATCCAACAAAAAATTAGTTCTTACAGGAAGCTTTCCTCCATGTTTTTGTGCTGTTGAAATCAATGTTTCATAAATTTGCTTTAATAGAATTGTAACAAGTGAATGGTATGTTTTCTTTTCATCTTGAATTACAATAAATACTGCTGTTGGTTTTTCTCCTATAGACTCTAAATCAATATCACTATGTGATAACATTTCAGATAAATTTTCACGTGAAGCAAAAAGTTTAACCTTTTGCTTAAATACTGATAAAATACTTCCTTTTGTTTCATTAGGAGCCATAATAGTACTTGAAGCATTAACAGCAGCAGCACTAGCAGGGTCTTTTCCAGCAAAGTATTCTTTAATATAAGTTGAACCACCAAATTTTTCTTCACCAACTGTAGTAGCAAGAGAAATACTATTAATGTTAATTTCTTCCTCTTTAGCATCTTCAAATAAACCTAATGCAACTCCTGAAAAATAATCTGCTGAAGTCTTCTCCCAGAATGGATCTGCATTCTTATTTGTGTCATCATATAAGATATTTAAAGCTAAGTCATCTAGAAGCTCTATTGCTTTATCTTGATTTCCGCTCTTATACATTTGATATGGTAAAGACATTGGATTCCAAGCATTACCATTTTGTGGATCACGGAAATTTAAAAGTAATATTTGATAACCACGAGAACGAAGCATATTACTTGTTTCTTCATATATCTCACCCTTAGGGTCAGTGATAATCATTGACTCTTTTGCTTTTGATAGGGAATGAACCATTGGTAAAATTAATCCCTGGGTTTTACCAGAACCGGTAGCACCAATTACTAAAGAGTGGTATTCGCCATTATCAACCCACATCTCTTTTTCATTTATAATTAATGGAATTCCAGCAGCTTTAGAATTTTTAGCATTCAATTGAACGCATTCTAATTCTTCTTTTATTTCTTTATCTTTTGCCCATCTAGAATATCCTTTATCTTTTTTATCAATTGTTAAACCAATTCCTTTTTCACGATCAAAAAACATTGAACTAACGCTAGCAAACAAACCTAATAAAGCCACAATATAAAAAATAATTGTTGATCCTATAAACCTTGGTGAAAAAGCCGGAAAAGGATTCAATCCAGATAAATGCCCTTCTGTCGTAAAAGTACCAACATTTGCAACAGCAAGTGCCACTATATATAATAAAAATATTGCAAATAATACAAAAATCAAAAAATCTTCTGGATCGGCTCTAAAATTAAATTTCATACCACTACTTCCTTTCTCTCTATATTATAACTTAACTTTTAAAAACTGTCATTAATTATTGATTAGAAATAACAATTTTAAAAGCATCTTCTTCATATTTATAAAGCATATCTATCTCATTAGAATTACTATATTGTGCACAACTAACTACAATTTCATAAACATCATCATCATCAGCATCCAAAACCGCTTTAAAATATGGTTTACATCCATTAAAAGAAGTGTTATTACTTATATCATTATATAAATAATATATATAATCATCTTTTATCATAAAAACAATAGAAAATATTTTTTCTGGATCAAAATCCATCGGAAATGCATTAGATATCAAATAAAACTCTTCATCTTGATCATCTTTATCTATATCCAAATCAACTTTATATTTAGCAGTAAATTGACTTTCTATATCTAAATTATTTTCTTCTAATACATATTTAACATATGTATCATCAGTAATTTCTTTTTCTTCAAAATGCAAAACATCAATATCATAATTTGCTCTATATGCTAGTAAATTACCATCAAAATTAACAGCATTCTTTTTTTTATCAAAAAGATACCACTTATCACTATACCATAAATAATAATTACCTAACTTTTCACTATTATCAAATACTGTAAACTCTTCCCAATTTAAATTCTCAATTCCCGATAAAGAATTAATATTTCTCCAATGTTGTTTATTATAAGTCCACACTGTATTATTACCGACAATCAATATAGTATCACGATTATTTTTTTTGATGTTATCAAGACCCAAAGCCAAGAACATTAATAAACCAAAAGCAAGTATAAAAACTAATATTGCAACATATACTCTTTTATTTTGCATTATATCTCTCCTATCCGGCTGTGAATGTAACAAAACGTGATGTATTTGCCCAATTATATTCTGACCACATATCTGTTGAAGCACTACCAGGATCCATCATAGTAATGGTGTCACCATTAACAGAATCTATTGCTACCCAGTGTTGACCAGTATTTCCTTTAACTTCAGCAACTACATATGTATTTGGCTGACTCAAAAGTTCTTTCAATTTAGCCAATTTCTGTTGTTTTGATAATCCAGCGACACTTATATCACTACTAAAATGAAAATTAGGTGCTATGCTCGTAACAGATGCCCAAATAAAGTTACCACCAGAAAAACCTCCATGACTATTTAAATATGTAACAAATGTACCTGGATTTAGAGTATCAACATTAACAGGGACTCCACTCTTCGCAACTAACATCGCAATTGAAGTCGCTAAACAACCAATTTGATGGATAGTTTTTCCACTAGTACCAAGATAAACAGTATCTGCCCATTCACCTTCATATTGCTTCCAATTAGCATAATCACCAGCAGATTTACAATTACCACCAGAACCATTATTACAACTACCCTTTTCTAAACGACTAGCTCCATAATCACGACTTCCTTGATTATAAATCTGCATAAGTATTTGTTTATAATCTAATCCTTGACGTGCTAAGTTAATCATTTTATTTTGTTCTGTATCAACATACCCTGCATATATAACATATCCTTGATCATTTACAAGCATTTCTCCCATGGTCTCAGCGGCATATGTCCTAAGTGGCGAATCTTCTGGCATTGGATTCCTAGAAAAAGAATTACCAACTTTATGTTCCAAACCACTATAAACTTGTGACCACTGACCATCACCAGGGGATGAGCATCCCTTATCGGGATCACAATAAACCTGATCTTGCGTACAAGATGCAACTTGAACAACCCATTTACCATCAGCTTCTTGCTTTAGTGTTCTCCATGACCCCATATCAACATGACGTGCTAAAATATAACTTCTAGCCGCAACCATTTGTGCTTTGATTGCTTCAGGTGGTGAATCAGGACCTATTTCCTGATATGCAACACCAAGAATATATTTTTCAAAAGGAACTAATTCTTCTCCAGGTAACGGTTGACCAAAAGTACCACCATAATCATGACCGTTAGCAAAACCGCATTGCATTAATCTAACATACAAATCAGTAATTTGCATGCTTTTGCTGATATTTCCTTTACCTTTTATATAGAAACCTTTTATATCATAAGAACAACTACCTATCGATGCACAACCACCAGTGACAGTTCTCCCTATTAAATCATAATAATTTTCAATATATTCAAAAACTTCATCTGCCATTTGTTCTCTAAGTGCTTTAGAAGAAAGTGGCATATAAGTTCTAAATACACTACTAATCAAATTTTCTTTAAATGCTTCTTCATTATAAGCATTATCAACAAACATTGCATCTGCTATATCTTCAATTCTACCTTCAGTCATATCTTTATATTCAACACTACTCTTATGAGCATTTACAACATGATATACTGCAACTATTTTAAATGAATCTACAGTTTTACCATTAGCTTGATATCGCATTTTAACCGAATTAATCCTATCATAAAATGCTTGCTGGTCTTCAGAAACAGTTCCGTATTCTAGACCACCAGTTTCTTCTCCATTTGCATAATTAACTCCAAAAGCATCATCATACTCACTAAATACTCCTGTTACAGAAAATACCAACATAAAAATAACAAGTAAAACAATTAAAACTGGAGCACCCGCAACCATTGCTACTTTTAAAGCAACAGGCATTTTAATCGAACCAAATATACTACCTTTTTCACCATCTTTAGCTTTTTGCTCATCATCCCAATCATCAACAATTGAGCGACGTTTTGGTTTTTTATCCTCACTTTTATCAGTTTCTTTTCCAGATGACTTATCTGAGACTTGTTCCATTCCCTGATTTTTTTCTGTCTCTGGACCACTATCAGAATCACTAGAAGAAGGAAGAGAACTATTCTGTCCTCCTCCTGAACTCACATTTCCATTTGGACCAGCACCAGCATTAGTAGGTGGCATATGATTCTTCTTAGCAGCTATACGTCCCATCATATCGCTAGCGCCACTCTCATTCAATTTATTAGAAGCTCCTTGAAGTTTCCTTCCCACAGGAGAAATTCTATTAGCCGCAGTAAGCGCTTTACCAAGCATTTCAGAACTCTTTCCACCGGTAAGTTTATCAGCGGCTTTAACACCCGCACCTACAGCTTTAACTGTGGGATCTCCAGCAGCCACCGCAATATCAGCAGCATTACGAATATTATTAGTATTATTCTGATTATTTCGTTGTTTTTCTTCTTCCGTCATTTTTGCCACCGACATCACCACCTAACTACATATCTATCTAAAATCCTCCAGCATCTCCAAAGGAATCTAATTCCTCAGGAGTAACCGCAACATTTATTCTCATACGCCTGCTTCCACAGACGAACAAAGCTTCCCCTTGTGAATATCTTTTAATACTCTCTTTTTCACTTTCATTTAAATCAATTAACAATGATAAATCTTCAACAGCTTGTTTCTTAAGTCCCATAACCAAATAATATGAAGCATTATCAAATATTGCTTTACCTTGAGTAATAACAGCTGGATCAGAGAAATCACTTGGTTGCTGGGTAATAATAATCGTTCCCGTATTATACTTACGAGCACGACGTTGAACTTGCGCTAAGAAGTCAGCTCCTAAAGCATTATTATCACCAAGCAAAACATGTGCTTCATCAACCATTAAAACAGTATCTTTATTAAAATCTAAACATAATCCCCATGCATATTTTAAAACATTGAAAAATAATGCATTTTTAACAGTTGAATCGCTATTCATAAGTTCCTTTATATTAAATACCATAAAGTCACTACCCTTACGAATAGTTGTATGACCATCAAAATAGAAACGTAATTCTCTAACTATTGGACGAACTTTAAGCTCAAGTCTCTCCATTATATCACGTTCTTTAGTTTGCTCAGTCAAAGACATTAAACGTCCCTTTATAGTAGCATACACATCACTAAACGTAGGATAATCAGCTGATGTATATCTAGAAAAATCAGCTGTAAAATCAATACCAAATCGCTTATATGTATCTTGAACTATTTCTGAAAACATTGTAAGAACATCCTCTTCAATTGATGGATCATAATACTTCATAAAGGCTTTTAAGAATTGTAGAGTACGGGTTAAAACAGTATAACCAAGTCCCTGTTTAATTTCCTCATCATCAGCATCTATTACTATTTCAAGTGGATTAATAAGACCAAATTCCCCACCTTTAGCAATATCAACTGTATCTCCACCATAAGTTCTAGTTAATTCTCTAAATTCATCTTCTGGATCAATTATAACTATTTGACAACCATTTCTAATATGCGTTCTTAAAAGTAACTTAGCAGCTGTACTCTTACCAGAACCAGAAGTACCAAGAATAATCATGTTAGCATTATTTCTATTATTTTCTTTACGAATTTTATATAAAAATTGATTAAATAATATTACACCACCAGAGAAATCAACACCAAGTAATGTTGAAAGTCCTGGATCTTTTATACTATCAAAAATAAATGGATACATAGCTGCTATCGTAACTGATGGAATCGGTGTACCAATTCTCTGTTCAATATCCTGTGCTGGAAATATTGGAAGAATTGATTTCAATACCTTTTCTTGTTCAAATCTTAATGAAATTGCCTTTAATTCCATTGCATCTAAATATGTCTTAACATTCATCTTTTTAAGTTCTAATTCTTCTTTAGTATCTGCAGAAATCATAATATGCATTTGAAAATCAAAAATACGTGCCTGACTACCAGCTAACATTGAAGTAAAATATTCCAAACTCTCGGCATCCTGTCTTATTCTTTCACGTACAGTCTGATCTCTCTCATTTTGATATTTTTCTTTTAAATCAGCAACTTGTCTATTTAACATTTTACGCATTTCATCAAATGGTACAGGTATATGTTTAGCAACAACCTTAATACCAGACATATTAGTTAAACTTGATAAATATCCTGGCGAAATATATTTAGGATAAGATACAACTGTAAGAATAGTTGCATATTTATCACTTATAATAAAATCACTATGTGAAAAATGTAATCCTTTAGGAGCTAACTGCCCTCTTATACTTGTACTCATACAGGCATCACCGTTCCAAACTCTGTAGTATTTCCCCCGTTTAAGAAATTTTCAAGTATCATTCTTAAATCCGAATTACTTATCATTGATGCATTTAATCCACAAGTTGCTAAACCATTAATCATTTGACGAACTCTCTTTTGTAACAAATCAGCATCATCACATTTAAACATAAAATAATACTCTGTATCAACAACATTATTTCTAATAAATGTTTCTCCTTTATCAATATCTTGCATAATCAATTTACGAACAGCAGGAGAAGATGTTTCATTCAACAACAACTGCATCTGTGACATATAAACTGAAATATCAACTGGTCTATCCGCAACAACTAACCAAAATTCAAAATCAATTGTATTATAAAAGTTACTAAGACCCAACAACATATTATTTTGAAGTTGTGGATCCAAAATAAAGATATTTCTAGGAGCTATTTTAACTCCAGAAACTTTCATATTATCACGAGTAATAATCATATTATTCTGAATAGCTCTAACTGGTAACCATGCCTCAGCAGAACTTCTACTATTTCCTTTTGCCACCTCTATAACACCAACCTTTCCATTCATATTCCCTTGGATTTACAAAGAAGAATTCATATATCTCAACAATAATATTAAGCATATTATGATAATAAGGAACCGGCATTACCAAAAAACCAGTAATTATTGCCGGACTTACAACTAGTATTGTCACAAAAGTACTTGTCATAGGTAAAAATGCAACAAGTAACAATGTAACTAACACACCACCGCCAAATAATAGTAGATCGAACAATCTAAACATACCTAATAATAATTGTCCCCGCTTCGTATTAGCAGGTATTAAATAATTATCATACACTTAATATCACACCCTTTTTATTTCTTATTATTTTGCGCAACACGAGCAGCATCTGCTTTAGCCGCAGCATATTCAGAACTAGCTTTAATTTTATCAGCCTCACGTTTAGCTCCAAGACTTCCACCTTTCAAATCACCATAATCAACATTTTCCAATTTATCCTTACCTTTAAAGCTAACAAAGATTTCATCTGCATCATTAGAATATGCAGAACCAACTTTAAATATAGTTTCTGCTGCACCATATATTTGTTCGCCACGAGAATCAAGTTTAACTTTATTCTTTCTATCCTTAATGATTTTTCCATATGTATCTTTCTTAATTTCCTTAACATATTCTTCTGCTTCACGAAGTTCAGCAACACTATATTTACCACTATTTTTCATAGCTGTATAAATATCACTAGCTTCCTTAACAGAATATTGTTTAGTAGCAGAAAATGCATCGCCTATCGTTTTTCCCTTAGTCTTATATTTATCATCTCCACTTAAAGCTGCATCCATTCTAGACCATGCATCATTAGCTGCATTATAATAAGCTTGTTTAGTATCAAGTTTTTCTTGTTTATTTCTTAAACCTAAATTACTTGCCATACTAGCCGCAAATCTACCCTTAAAAGTAGAGTCATCAGCTGCATTAGAATAATTTCTAGCATTATATGCCCTTCTTTGTTCCATAACAGATTTACGATTAGCTTTATCTGATCCAAAGAAAGCCCTACCAGAATTAACACCACCACCAATTGCACCAACAATTCCAGCTCCAACATTACTAAAGAACTTACCGCCATTTTGTTTCGAAGCAGCAGCACGAGAAAGAGCACCACTAGTAACACCACCAGCCATTGCCCCTACAGCCATCGCTGCACCAAGACCACTGAATATTCCTTTTCCAGCATCTTCTTTTAAACCTAAAATTTGTCTAATAAATTTAGGAGCCTGCTTAGCAAAGACAAATAATCCTATCCAAATGGCAATAATTGATAAAGTTTTTAAAAGACCTGAGCCACCAACAACAATACCATTACTAATCATATCTCTAATTATAAATAATACAAAATAAATAGTTGCTAATCTAACAAACAAATCAAGATAAGTAGATGTTAAGCTTTTTACCCAAGCATTAAACGCACTATCTTTTGATCCTTTTGGATCCATATAACTAATTATAGGAATAGGTGCAATCAACCTTAAAACAGCAAGTTTTATTGCCCTCACCGCAACATC
Source organism: Bacilli bacterium (assembly GCA_017433415.1). Classification (GTDB taxonomy): domain Bacteria; phylum Bacillota_I; class Bacilli_A; order RF39; family UBA660; genus UBA3789. The sequence continues at coordinate 32,318 of JAFRHI010000023.1, read as the reverse complement.
AATTGTAAAACTAATAAAAATGAGAATAAATATGATTGCTGCTGCTGTTGACACAAAAGGCATTATAGTAAACATATACATTTCGTTACCAGCCCAAGCACTAACAGTCTTACCTAATAATCCTAAAATTTTATTTTCTGAACAAGTTTCGTTAGCAACAGCTATTATTTCTCCCGCACTGGAATCAGGTGAAGTATATACACCAAGTGCATCTCCCATATCTTCACACATTCTATTACTTACAATTTCAGCATCATCCTTATCAGGGTCATGCGTTCTTTCTTCATATGGAATCAAATTAATCCTATAAAACCCTCTAACTATCGTCGCTGTAAAAGTTTTTGCTGAATCATATAAACCATCTTCATTTTCAGAAATATCAAAAGTATCAGATTCTGTAGTACCTAAAATAAGTTTTCCTAAAACATTACCAGCTAATAATCTATATTGCAAAGAATATAAAGTACCGAATAAAAGACCATTATTATTAATCTGAATCTCATACTCATTCATACTTGCTGGATCTTTTGGAACATTAATAGGAACTAACACCGTAAGTAATACCAAAGCTGTGATAACCCTAGTAACAAGATTACCAGCACCTGATTTTTTATCTGTAAAACTATCTGGATTTACTATTCCCTTAAGAATAATCATAGCAAGTTGAAACATCATAAAAATACCAAGTATCAATTGAACTCGACCATAAAACTTTACTACTGTAGCATTACTAAAAAAATCTGATGATGCCACATTAAAAAACAATTGATAAATCAATTCAAGCAAACCATAAACAGCATGATCAATATTTATTATGATCCACCTAAACGATGAATTGAGTACATTCTTGCTAGCTAAAAATGTATCTGAAAACACACTATCACCTCATCCAGATTAGATTTATTATCATCCTCTATTGCAATCCACACGTTGGATCAGAAGTTAATCCAAAAATACCTAAAATGAAATTAACAATAACTGGTATAAAGAACAATAAGATTGCAAATATAAGTCTAAGCCCCAAATTCTTAAGTGCCCCATTCATAGCTTTTTCATCACCATTAATAATAACTTTAGAAAAATCAACACTACTTAAGACAACTATTAGAATTGGTCCTATTATTTTAATATAATTAAGTATTTTTTGCAATAACCAAGCAACTGAATCCGGATCATCAGGATTTCCAAGTATTGAATTAGCCCCAGAACATTCTTGATCATCATCATAATCAATAATAACATCATCACTTAAAATATAAAAACTATCTGTTATTGCTGTACCTCCATTTACCCCACTTAATGCAAATGACTCTACTGGAAAAGTAAAGAATAAAGATAGTATTAAAGCCAAGGAAATAAATACTTTTTTCATCATAAAATCACTCCGGATATATTATATCATATTAATTATATCAAAACCAAAAAAAAATAGCAATCAATTTGCTATTTTAAAAGTTATTATTGTTTAGCTGCATTCCAACAAGCTTCCCAACCTGTAGTGTTTCCTTCACCACCAGCAGCTACTATGTTCATAACTGCTGCAACTAAGATAGGTACAAAGAATACAACTGCTGCATAAATAAATCTTTTTACTAATCTACTTGTTGCTGCTTTTACCTCTTTATCATCACTAGAAATAACAGCTTTACCCAAATCAATTATACCAAAAATTATAAGGGCAATAGGTATAAGAATCATAAGAACTTTTATAAAAGCATAAATTACTTTTACAAGTGGTAATAATCCTCCGCAAGCATCAGTAGCACCAAATAAAATTAAACTTGACATAACAACCTCTCCTTCATAAATATTATAATATTATTTTACAAAATTTGTCAAACAAATATTAACGTCTAAACAGACCAAATATTTTAGTCTGTCCACTAGAACTACTACTATTTTTATTAAAGACACCCAATTTAGTTAAGAAATCATTAATAACAGCATTTCTTTTTCTTTCATCCAAAGGTGGCATATTATAAAAAACTTTAATTCCAGCTTCATTTTCAAAATCATAAACATCATTATTTAAAAGCAAACTTTTATTCAAAACAACTTTATGATTTTGCAATTTAGTAAAAATTATTTTATTACGCCTAATTAACTTATTAAGCTTAATTGTACTTGGCTCAACCAAGTATAAAACATCACCACAAAAGCTATCATCAGTACAATCATTCAAATCAACAAGCAAAATACTAATATTAGCAGCTTTAGTTATAAACTCTTTAATATCCGCTTGTCTCACAGAAAACATTTTTTTATCATTAAAAATTTGAAAATCATTCTTACCTATTTCAACAGCAACAACATTATCAAACCCAAAAGAAAAAGCCAATTCTTTTTTTAACATATAAATTAGTGTAGTAGCACCAGCATGCTCAGTAACATTTCTCACACCAATAATAGTAGGCCCTTTTGCCACATTACTAGTAGGTGCAATAGTCGCAACAGCAGCTCCTGTTTCTGTTGAATTCTTTATATTAGCCATTTTCTTAATATGTTCAACATCATTTAAAGTATTTGGTTTTTTTAACAAATACTTAACACCATTAACATTAGTAGTAAAATTATATATTCCCATTCCTATCAAATGGGATAAAAAATTAGGAGTACACAATTTACTTCCTTCTGGAAGTAAAAAAATAATTTTATCTGGATCTAATCCTTTTGCTAATACTTCATATGATTTAATATCTTCATTATTATTTAGTGCACTAACATCTAAAATCATTTTACTAAAAAAGAAATTCTTGAACATCTCAACAATTTCCGTAGCTTGATAACTGCCTGTAAGACTCTTGATTATATCAATATCTAATTCAGATAAAGTATTTTGCTGTTTATTAGAAATTAATACATTCATAATTACGCCCCTCTTCGTTATTTATCAAAATTGCTATATATTTTAGTATCACCATAAATATAAAAATAATTAAGATCTAAAATATTATTTATAACCGGAACATTTAAGTTGATTTTTGTTACAATACGATAGTACTCATTTTCACCAACACTATAAGTTTTTGTTGGATCACTATCAGAAGCCTTAATTGGAACTCTCTGATAACAATAATAATTACCATAGTTATTAAAATGAGCAGGACAATTAAGATTTACAACATAATATCCTAATTTTTTTGCATAATCAGATATTTCTTCGTGACATGCTGCTTCACAATTTCCATTATAATCATCGTAAATTGAAATAACCTTATCCTTCATTCTAAATGCTTTAGTATAATTAACATTAAATGCCATATATGATAAAACAATCACAATGAAAGTAACAATGATAACTAGGACTACAGTCCCACCTATAGCATCACGCATTTAATCACCTCATCTATACTTAGGAATTTGAATAACTCTTGTATCCCCATGTACTCTAAAAAAACTTAATCCTAGAATTTTATTAATGATTGGAAAATTAATATCTACTTGAGTTGTTACAGTACAAAATACTGTCTGATTACCATACCATTTAGCATTGGCATTAGTATTTGCTTCACATTTGTAACAAAATAACTTATCAACACCATCTGCCATACCAACCGAACTGCAATCAACAGAATATGGAGAATAACCGATGCTTTCGGCATATTGTTTTATACCGCTAGTGCAAGGATTAGAACCATCCTGTGCAAAACATCCGCTAGGATTCCCATTTGCAGTTTCATTATAACCACTTGCTTCATTACGCTCTAAAACCGAAATAACTTCATTTTTCATCTTAAACGCCTTAGTATAACTAACAACTAAAGCTAAAGATCCTGAAACAATTAGCATAAATACAGCAATAAAAAACAAATTCATTATTCCGCCAAAAGCATCTTTCATTTAATCTCTCCTATAAAATATTATTTGTCTTCATATGTAGAAATATTACTCCATTGATTATTCATGTTATTCTTAATACTTGGCCACAACAACCAAAAGAATCCAATTATTGCAGCAATTGCAATCATTGTAATAACTGTTAAGTTTAATTCACCTGTAGCAGCTTTCATTAATTCATCAATCCTTTCTATAATATTACAAATATATTATAACAAAACAATCTCCTCAAAACAAGATTATTTTACTATACATATTTAATTTTAGAACATCATCATCATTGATATAAGAATAACAACCATTACTCCAACACCAGTAACAACAAGCATTATCATAGTTTGACTTTCCATATGATTAAGACGTTCTTTATACTTTGTTTCACGTGCTTTGTTCTGTAAACTAGACACTGTTCTAGAAAACATCATTAACCTTTCTTGTTTTCTTTCTTGTGAACCAATTCCTAAACGATACAACAAACGCATCATTCGCATTGAATCTCTTACCGGATATGTATTAGCAAATTCCATATATGGATCTACCGTCGCATCACCAGCATTAATTCTATCTATCATTCGTCTAAGACCTGGTTTAAATATGTCTGGAGCATCAGTAATAGATTTACCTATCGCAACAGGTACAGTATAATGCTGAATCAAAATCTCCAAACTCTTCAAATAATATGGAAGCATAACATCAATTTCATGTAAATGCTGCTTATAATAATTTTTCAATTGCATATATGGTAATTTAAAAGCCCCATAAAACGCAGCACATGCCAAAATCAAATTAAGAAAAAACTGTGAGTTTATAATCTCTGCTGAACCATTACCAGATATTGATAAAACCAATACCACTAAAAACGCAACAAAAGCCATCGTAACACGTTTAGAATATAATTGATCAACATCAACATCTTCTCCATATCTAGCATAAACTAAAAACTGATAATCATCTTCTTTTAAAGCTTCCAAATACTTTTGATTATCTGCAAAAAACTTATCTTTATCAATAGTATTATTATATATTAAAACAAATATTATAATTGCTCCAACAAGAATTATCTCCATTATTCAGCCCCCACATTCTCATAATAGTATTTTTCTCCTTTTATAAGGAAATATGTATTAATAACTAATACTCCATGCATCAATAGCTGAATATACCATCTTTCCAGCAGTACTAAATAAGTTTCCCTACCTAACAAATACTGAACAATCATTATCAATAGATACAGCATTATACCAAATTGTAAAAATGATTTATGGAAAGTAGCTCTTTCAATTCTATCACGATATACGTTTTCAACAAGCATATCAATATCAAGTTGCATATTTTCTAATGAATCAGCCGAATTTTGAGCACCTTCTTTAGTTATTTGTAAAAATAATTGATGCATATTTTTAACAATATAATATGGATATAGTTTACTCATATAATCCAATGCTTCATCAATAGTACCATTATCATAACTCATATTAATCATTTGTCTAACATCACTTAATACTGGATCTTCTAAAATTCCCGAATTTGCTACACCCTCTATTGCTTTTACAAAAGATTGAGTTGTTGCAAACTCCATAATTGTATTAGAAGTATATACTTGAATTTGTTCAAATAAAAATTCAGAATATGTTTTTTTACAACGCAAATAGGTTAAATAAGGAACAAATCCCACCGCAACAAGAGCATATATAACACTAATAATTAAATTATAAAAATATAAATAGGAAACTACTGAAGCAAAGCCAGCAAAAAGCGTTACTTGAATAGTATATTGTCTAACTGTATATTCTTGTCCAAGTTGCTTTGTTTTTTCCCTAACAACTTTAAAGGAATAAGGAGAAAATCTATCATACATACTTTGAACTTGACCAAGAATATATTTACCAACATTATCACCTTTATAATTCCTATATATATATATAAAGACAACTGTTCCAATAATAATAAACAATTCTTCTAAATACATTAATCTCAACTCCTTTTATTCCTCAAGCTTAGCAAGCCCATTCAATGGTGTATTCCCTACTGGTGACACCACATTATTAACAGGTGTCTCAATTACCACTTGTTGCTGTGGAACAAACGAATTAACTGCTGGAATAGCTGCCAACTGAACATCCGTAGCATTTTGCATCACAGGAACGCTTGGCGCTTGTCCATTAATAATTTCATTTGTATTTACCACATTTTGTTGTTCAATTGGCTCACTAACAGCAACCGGTGCCGAAACAACTTCATTATCCGGCTGAACAACAGGTATAACATTTTCTGGTTGAGCAGCAGGTATAACACTTTCTGGTTGAGTAATAGGAACTTCAACTACTTGCTCCGAAACAACACCTGTAGGGGGAACTGAATTAGAAACCACCTGTTCACTAGCAGGTTGTACCTCTTGAACATTCTGATTAATATTTGCATCTTGAATATTACTATTATCTCGAGCCTCCATGATTGGTAATTCCAATGGAAGACCCTCTACTATCTCTCTAACATCAATATTTTGATTTTCCAAATATTCAATCAAATGATCACTAGGACGACACATCATTGGTTTTCCAAATATTTTTTGATAAATAATTCGTGATCTAGGAACATTTTCATCATCAACATAAAATTCACAAACTTCATCAAGTTCACGATGGAACTTTCCATATTCTTTACTATAAAAAGCTTTAATATGTGCACCTAACTGAATATATCGATAAATAGTCGATAAGAACTGATGAACATCCAAATCTGTTTCCATTAAAGAATAAAGACGATAAGGAATTGCTGATGCTTTATCCGCATGAATTGTTGATAAAATATTATGTCCTGAAGAAATAGAATTTCGCACCGCTGAAACAGCTTCAGCACTACGAACCTCGGACAAAAGAATCCATTTTGGATTCTGACGCATACAAGTAACCAAAACATCAGAATAACTAGCTACATTATTAGTCTTCATCGCAACAATATCTCTTTGCGGAAAAATCTTATCTAAATGAAGCTCTAGAGTATCTTCAATAGTAATAATTTTTTCATTAGTAGCCGTATGACTAGCTAAATATTTAATAAATTCTGTTTTACCAGAACCAGTTTCACCAGCAACCATAATATTACAATGTCCTTGAACACATTTTATTAAAAAATCATGTATAGCTGGTGTAAAATAATCTTCTTGTATTAATTTTTCTTTTTCAAGTCTAATCTTAGCTGGAGTTTTACGAATAACTAGGGCAATTCCATTTGTTGCTATAGATTGATGTACAAAGTTCATACGTAATTCAGATGACTCTGCATCCAAAAATGGTTTAGCATTATTAAACGTTGTTCCCATTACATTTGAACATTGAAAAGCAAGTTTTTCAACAAATTCAGGAGTTGCGCCTTCTATTTCAACCCTCATGGAACCTTGAGTTAGAGAACGAATCCAAATCTGCCCACCATTATCATATGAAACGTCGGTTATATCATCATTGTCTAATAATTCTTTGAACGGTCCAAAGTCTAACTTATCAAATATATTTTCGTTCATCTAGCTCACATCCCTTTTTTATTTTAACTTTCTGTCCAAACAGTATTAGCATTTATCCAGTTTTTCAACTGTTCACTGCTTATTTCCAACTCACCTGGTTCTTCTTTTAAACTTTCATTAGTTGGAACTAAAATTAATGTCGTATCATAAGATCTCATGAATTCAGCTTTCTTTAGTAAAATATAATATTCCTCAGGAACAGCAAACACAACCATTGAAGGAGTTCTCATTTCATCAATATTTTGGAATACTGGTTGCCCTGAAGCATCTTTTACAGCTAAAACATGAATATTAGAAATTAATCTACCTAACATTATCTTATCAGCATCTGGTGTCACTACTTGATTATCTGGAACTTTATTTACTGCCTTTAAATAAATATCAATATAATTTCCTGGATAAACAGAGTTACCATAAGTACTATCAGTATCAACAGACAAATTATACAATACATATCCTTTTGGATAATCCAAAATAATATTTGCAGGTAATTGTTCTTTCTCAACTACTGCTCTTTTATAGAACAAGCTTCCTTCTGGAATAACAGTATCAGCAGCTGAATACTTATCAACAACATCACCAACATTACGTATAACATCACCTTCAAGCATTGCCGGTGGCACTTCTCTAGTATCAACCATACCAGATGTTATCTGTGTACCAGCTGGTATTTGTTCTAAAGCATATGGTACTACTACCGGATTTATTGCTGAATTAATTCTCATAGTATATGCAATATATAATATAAATATTGCAACAACAATACCAACAACAGTAACAGTGTTTTTATTTTGTAAAAACTTTTTTAATCCCGTTGCTAAACTACCCATTTTTCTTCACCCTTTCTATTTTTCCTCTTCAAGCACTGGTGTACATAAATCACTCTTACTATCGTGTAGTGCTTCTTCAATAACTTCATTATATAATTCGTTAGATTCACCTATAGCATCATAACTAGTTGTAATGTCGGCAGCAACAGTCTCAGGATTGTCGCCGCCAGCATTAAATGCAAGTACTGTTAATGAATCAACTTTAACACTTACTTTAGGAGGTTGTTCAGAAATATCATAGAATTTTATATCATAAGCTCTAGTAGCATCGATACCTCTTACAAATCTCCAAATAAAACTTTCTACAAATCTTTCTCTATCAATTCTTGCTAAACCACATCTATTATCATGTACTACATCACGTGAATCATCCATAGCTGCATCAGTTACTTCTTTAACTAGGTAATAATCAAGTTCACTACCTGTAGAAAAATTTGTCAAAACATTTACAAGTAACAAGGCAATTATACTAAGAAGTATAATTCCTATAGTTAACATACCTTTATTCATACCTTAATATAACCTCCTCATTTTACTCTATACCTAAGCACTTTGTAGATTTCCAGTTTTCAATATCAACACAACCAAGAATTGATTCATTAGGAATCTTACATCCTTCACAGTGAGCTAATTCACCAGTTCTAAGTAAACCACTCTTATAAGCATTTGGAACACCGTTGCTAAGGATAAATTCACCAGTATAATCTCTAGGTTGAATATCCTTTTTACGTAATTTATTTATAAGCGTTGGTGTTAAATAAATTTCATAATCAAGATTTTCATCACTATCGTATACACTATATCCGGCTTTCATAACCTTTTCACTATATTCATCAGGTAATGACGGATTAGCAGGATTTTTTAAATCAGTAGCGTATTCCGTCCAGTTAAATCCTCTTGTCTCTTCAACTGATTTTCCTTCTTGATTAGGGAACATATTATTCAAATCAACAGGTCTTATTCTTAGTGTCGTTGATAGATCATCACCTCCACCACCTGAACAATCTGGATCACCAGAAGGACATGTTGGTGGTCTACTTATTGCATAGAAACATTCAACATCAATATCCCAACCGAAATGTCCAAAATTAGTTGTACTACCTTTTATATTCCAACCATCTGCATCTGGCTTATCAGTAGCATCTCCATAAGCATTTTGATAATATTCTGGATCAATACCTTTAGATTTAATAACTTCATCACTATAATGGCTAAAGAACATTTTCCACCAGCCAGTATTTACATTTTTAACATCTTCTTTAACACAGAATTTATCAGGAATTCCTTTCCATCTAGAATCCTTAGATTTATCTTCATAAGTATAAGTTTTATGCTTATTATCTCTATAAGTTCCAGGGAAACTCCAATGAGCATGATACTCATTATTATTAGGGCAGCCACCATAACATCCACCAAAATTTAATAATATATGTGGTGCTTCAAGCATACCACTATTCTTACAAACATTTTCATCTGTCTCACTTGATTCTAATTTATCAGGTTCCGTACTATATGGAAATGTTATAATCTCTTTCTTATCACTTGAATCAATATATGATGCTTGAATTGTAAAGTTTGCAGTCTTTGTAGTACATTTTGCAGCTGCAGTACACTTCGAAATAGCAGACTTATAAGAATCCATAGCAGATTGATAATATTTTTCTATGTCCTCTTCATTATAAAAGTAATATCCATTTACTTTATAACTTGCTGGGCAATTAGAATTAGAAAAACGACATACATTAGAACAAGCACTTGAATAATTATTACCATCAACAGAATTAACATGCGTTTTAAATCCATTTATAGGAAGATAATAACGACCACTAGGATTCAAATGATCATTTTTAGTACGATCAAACTCAACATCAAAATAATATCTAGCATATGTTTCTCCACTAGCGCTATTCCAAGAAATTGTTCCATTATTATATGAGTATTTACCGGCATAACATTTAGGATCCCTATTAGCTACTTCTTCTCTAGTACAAGTAGCAGTAACTGTAGCCCCTGTTTTCTCTAAAGTAGCTGTTGCTACACTAGCTGCAGCCATTTTACTAGCTTTTGATTTTGAAGATTTTCCATAAACTTTTTTATAGCACTTATCACTACACTTTTTAGTATATTTTCCACCATCACAAGATTTGACACATTTATCGTATTGTTCCGTTGGACCAGCTTGATGCATATAATTAGAAAGATCATTACAATACGGAACAGGTGAACAAAGATTAGGTGGAGTTGGAACATCACCAATAACATCACCATTACACTGAACCTTACTCGTTACTTGAATTTGATATTCAAAACACAATCCAGCTTTAATTGCTGCCGGAGGTCCATATTTTACTTCAACTACTTCCTCACATTTTAAGTCGCATTTTGCGCCTTCCATTTTACTTCCATTAACATTATTACCATCCCATTCAGGATAAGGATATGATCTAGTCCATTTTTCAGTAGCATAATAATAATCAACATTAGCATCAATATTATAAACAAGATCATATTTATCTAAATCAATATTTTCAGTAGTATTATCATATCTTTTATCTAATTCTTTACCATTTTCATCTCGATATGAATAATAATGTGTATATAAATTAGTAAAATCATTTTTGCTAGGATTAGTTGGATCCGAAGAATCCCATTTATTTGGCTTAGAATTACATTTTAATTCTATTTTGTTTGTAGCAGAGCCAGCACTACCAGCTGGATTAGTACACTCACTTAAATATGTTAATGACTGTCTAGGAACAGTTGCTATTTCATCAATTCCATTTTTATTAATATATATACAACTACCATCACTATTTATACTGTGATCAGCATTCCATTGAGCAGTACATTTAGTCAAAAGATAAATATCATCTTTTGCACCATTACTCCCCTTAACACAACGTATTTGGTAATAATCCTCTACATAATTAGAATAACTATCACCAATTGCTTCCTTTACTTTAGACTCATCTACATTTTTAAACCAAAGTTTTTCACTAAATATAAATGAGTGCTCACTTTTTCCCAACGCTTTGGCCTTACTCTCCTCAAAATTTAATGTCCAAGTCTCATTACTAGTATGATTATTAGTAGCAGTATAATCGCTGCTGGTTTTCCATACTGATCTTATATTACTAACAAGATCAGATACAGTTTCTCTCTTATACGCACTTGAAACACTAGAATTAAAGCAATATGGAAGTTTTGCTCTATAAAAAGATTCTTCCGCATTTGGAGTGCTTTCACCAGCAGGTGTTACACGTAATTGCTTACATGGACTATCACTAACAAGATCTGTTTCATTAGCAAATTCAGGATTATGAACATTATCAAGAACTACATTAAAAAGCGCAGGAATTTCAATTTCTATAATTCTTCCATATGTAGATCCTGTACCATCACCATTTAAAGCTGCTAAAGAAGAACAATGAGGTACACCACTATCTGTTTCTGACAAAGCCATTTTAAGTTTTATAGTAGTACCCGGAGGCGTGTTTTTATTTATTGGCAATACTATATAACTACCATTGCCATTAACAACACCAGGTTTACCATCAATATTATAATAATATCCATCTTGAGTAAATTGTGCATCAATGTAATTAGTATTTAACTCTAATGCACTTACCCTAAAAGAACCATGTTTACTTGTTATCACAACTACAGTATTTGGACCATATTCTCTACCATCTACAGTAATACTTTCTTCATTCCATTCAGCAATAACACCATAGTATTTTGCTAAATTTACTTGATTCTCATCACTAACAGCACAATTTTTTGGCGGTGATGGATCTGGCTCACCAGGAGCAGCTAGTACTGAACTAAATGATTTATAAGCAAAGAAAACTGCTAAAACTATCAAAAAACCAAAAACCCCTAACATCTTTTTCTTATGCATCTTCATATTTCTTTTCTCCTTCCATTATTTTTTCTATTTCTTCATACTTCGAATTAGTAGTAACTTTACTTATTTTAGCAGCTTCACCTTTTCGTAAAAGTCTACCATTAACTCTAAAATGCATAGTTGATATTTCACCATACATTCTTGTACAAGTATCTAGTGAAATAATTTTATCTGTATTCTTGACATCAACATCAAAGTTGAAAAGGCTTTGCGCTTTTGTCGCTTCTATATACCTCTCCATTCGATCTCCATCATATGGACCAAGATTGTACAAATCAAGTTTATAAAAATCAACATAAGAAACAGAATATATTTTATAAAGATAATCTTTTCCATTAAAAGTATATTGAATAAATTGATTATCTTTTACAAAATCATAATATGTATATGCCATCAGTTGTTCAAATCTTGTATGACTTTTATCACCTATAATTGGATTTTTAGATAAATTTTTAATATTATGACCTGAAATATACACAATATTATTTAACTCATTAAATTCAACTTCTATCCAAGCAAAATCATCAACTTTAGCTGAAAAATCATATCCTGGTGCATATATTACCGGATAATCTATGTTCGTACCCTGTACTCTAATCCAACCAACTGTTTTTATGTTTTCATCATCTTTCTTTTTTGCCTCTATAACATTTTTAGTTCTTGATTCTATTCGGTATTTATTACCAAAAAAACCAAAGACATAAACGCAAAAGAGGAAAAGCAACGCTAGTACAATCAATGCAGAAATTCCCAGCAGAAAGATTTGCTTTTTCCCAACTTTATTTTTTAATTTCTTTTTCTTTTTCACTACTATCACCACCTACTTTGTAATAATGTATGGACTTTCTTTAGTACCCTTACCACTACTTATTAAACACTTCTTATCAAGCACACCAACAGGTCTTATACCATAAGTATAGTAAGAAGACTCACTACCATACATAACAGCACCCGTTTCACTCATACCTGGATTTTCAACTTTACTTTTAGTAGTATTAACAAACCAGTAAGAAGAAATAAGCGAATTGTCAGTAGTAGCGCTAAACATTTCATACATATTAGGTGAAGATATTTTTACTTTATATTTCTTTATATCTACCTCTTGTCCATAATTTGGTTCTTCCTTATATATTGGAACACTCTCATTAAATTTAACAAAATATTTTGTATCAACAAATTCACTAGATTTATTATTAATTACATAACCAACATTACCTTTTTGAGTAGGATTATACATGACAACTTTGGCATTTTTAACTTTATAAAATATTTTAATTAATTTACCATTATCATATAAAGACTGTTCACAAATAATTCTCGTTGTTCCATCTGGATTAACTTCAGCTATTCTCCATAAGTAACCACTATATGAAATATATTCACCAACCGGTCTCGTATTAACTTCAACGTGAGCTTTTGGCTTTACATAATCTTCAAACATATATGGATCACTTTCTGTTCCACTACCATTTTTAATTAAAGTATCACCTTTTATTGTAATAACAGGTCTAACACCAAAATTATGAACCTTTTCAAAACTCATATAATGCTTTAAAGAACCAAAAAACATAATTCTATATGCATAAGCATTATCTTTATCTTTAGGATTAGAAAACCAAGTAATAGTCTTTTGCAATAAATAATTACCACCATTAGAATCTTCTGCCCTATTAGCATCATCTATTGAAATAATACCAATTTTCTTTTTCTTTGAATAACTATTACATTGTGTAGTATCTAATGCATCATCAGAAATTGTCATATTACAATATTTAGAATCAACCATTAATTTCTTTGCACTATCTGTTAAATGTTCCTCATAGTATTCTAACCATTTATCAATTCCATCGAAATTAACATTAGCAATATCTTTATCCGCAACAATCCGAACATTATCTCCGTCTAATCCAACTATTCTAAACAACATATTTGAAAAATAAACATAATTATTTGGATTATATCCACTATAATATCCAACTCCATCTGTTTCTTGTTTAACAGTACTATTCAATTTCTGAACCACTGTAACCTTCCTAGTTGTAACTGTTTTATTAGCCAAACCATCAAAAGCAATATAATTAACTTCATATTCTCCAACTTTAGAAGTATCAACATTACTCTTAATAGTTACATCTTCTACCTTCATTTTACCATCAGAGTTATCAACAACACTCTTAACACCTTGTTCACTATATTTCTCACCTTTACCAACAACCATCTCCATATCACCATTTAACTTAATTGTTGGTCCTTTATGATCAATAGTTGAAGATAAAACTCCACAATCTAAATACACATAATATTTATATTCATTATTAACACGTTTTACTTTTACCCAACTATCATCAACAGAACAAGTTTTCTTACTGTAAGGCATAAACAAATCACTTTCAATAAATGACTTATGATATAAAGTTTTTAATGTAACTGTTTTTATTCTTTCACCAGTTGGCAACTGATTACTATTCAAATCAAAATATCTTCTAGCCGCATTTTCTAACTTTTTCTCATTATTATGAAATGTAATCATTGGTGACAATACTAAAAACCACACAAATAGAAATATTATTCCAACAGTAACAAGTAATCTTAATTTGTTTTTTACTGATTTATTCATAAATTTCTCCTTATATTCTTTTATTTTAATTTATATTTATACCTCTTATTCCTAATAACATAATCTATTTCAATTGATTCAGATTCATCCATATCATCTGGAACCAAGGTATAAATATATTTTCCTGTTGCCACTCTATTAAACGGATATTTAAATTCAATTTCCTCATCTTCAGCTTCACTATTCTTATAAATAATTTTACCATATTTAGTAGAAAAGTCAATCATGTCTTTGCCCTCAAAATCACTTGAAGCAAAATCAATTTTAAGAATTAAATAGCCATCATTAGCACTATATTTATCACTCTTAGTAAAACATTTAGTAGTATTGCATGACCTAACTGTATAATCCATAGTTTTATCGAAACCATAACTATCTAAAGAAAAACTTTTTTCATCATTTTTTAAACTAAAAGTTAAGTCATCTCCTAATTCTAATTTCTTACTATCTTTTATTTTACTTATATCTTTTACATTCAATCTAATTCTTCTTAAAACTTTATCTTCTTGATAGAACAATGTAAAACTATTCTTTTTATGTTTTGCTTTAACTTTATAAACAACAATAGCTCTTACCGTTTCATCTCTTTTTAATTCTCTAACTCTATCATAGCAATTTCCTAAATCCTGGAATTCATTAGCATACATCTTTTCTGTTGTTGTATAATCTTCTGTACCACTCTTCAAATGAAACTTATTCATATCTATTTTCCTAGGTGCAGAATTATTTGTAATCTCAAGATCTACTATTATAAAATTACTACTCTTAGAAATTATTTCTCCATTATAACTTTTATCAGTAAAATATGTAGCATTTATTTTCATATTGTAACCATTAACAGAATAAATTTCTCCTTGTTTATAAATTCTATTAGTAACAAAAATATACTTATAGGAATTATATACAAAAACCATTCCTACTATAGCTAATACTCCCAAACAAATAAGTTTATGCTCATTATAAAAGTATTCTAAATTTCTCCACATTCTCTTAAAGAATCTTTTAAACGAATTAGTATCAACATCAATATTAATTTCTATTTCTTCTCTATCATCTTCATTAAGTTCTAAATATTCATCATCTAAATTAAAGTGGAATTTTTGCAAATCCATTCCCAAAGTTCTCATAACGAATATTGCAATTGCTGGCAATTGAGCAATTAAAAATATTAACAATAAATCTCTAGAAAATCTTAAATCCGTTGTCGCAACATCGTATGTTGCTTTCAAAAAGAAATTTCTTATAATATTAAGTACAAAAAACATTGCTGTATATTCAATAAATGGAACTAAATATAATTTCCATGGCTTTTTCTTATATCTCAATAAAAGTATTAAAGCTCCACATCCTACAGCAATCAAAAAAGTAAACAATAATAGCGTTGATGTAATATGTTTAGTAATTGGATCAGCATATGAATCATATACACCCAATCTCATAAACTCATTAACAAAGCTATTAACATTTACTAATTTGTACGCAACAAAAAGACTAAGAACCAATAAAAATATATGTATTTTTCTAAAGTTCTTAATCAAAAATGCATATGGCTTTCTTACTATCATAGGATCACTCCCTATTTTTACTCTATTTAATTATAACCTACTTTAAATAAAAAAAAAAGCACAAATAAAAAAAAATTACTTATTTTTTAAGCAATTAATTAAAGCCCCTTTTTTCTCGATAAAACAAGCTTAAAATCACCAAAAAAATTGTAATATTTATATATATCATTTCTATAATTATCATCTATATACACATAAAAATCTTTAGTAATATCACCAGAAGAATTACTTTTAGCAATATTTATATTTTTTAACTCTTTATTAGCCATAAATTCACCTATGCTATAGCACTCTTCTTCCGTTAAACAAAACTTTATTAAACTATTATAAAAATAATTATAAGAAAGAATAATTATTTGCTTATTAGTTTCTAAATTTTTAGATACTTCTCCACTAAATATTTTTGACGCTAATAAGTATAAGCTTTTACCTCCATAATAATCCAAATAATATCTATATAAATCAGAAATTCCTGAATATCCTAAATTCTTAAGTTTTTCATCAATAATCTCATCAGATAAATCTAAATCATTTGAATCAATCAATTTATTAAGTGCCTCATTTTTTGTCCTATACGGTTGATAAAGATCATATATTTTTAACCCATCAAAACCAATCAAACCCAAATCTAAATAATTATTTACATCAACAACTGATTTAGTACTAATTTTAAAAGATTTATTCTTATAAAAATAGCTATACTTACTTTTATTATTCAAGTCCAAATTAATAGTATATTTTTTTCCAGCTCTTATTGTTTCATATTGACTAATTCCATCGAAAATATTAGGATTTATTAATATTTCTTTTTTGTCATAATTACTAGGTATTTCAAGATTCACATTTATACCAACAAAATCACCACTATCATCTCTAATAGGAGTCATTTCTTCTCTAATAGTTTCATTAAAAACTTCTATCTCCCTATTCTTATCAGAACATCCACTAGAAACAAACAATAAAATAAACAAAAAAATAAAGATACTTTTATTCATATATATCACCTATATTCAGAATAAAGTATCTTTATAGTATTTTTTGTCGAATTATATTATTTTATTTCAATAATTTCTACTTCATAGCTACCATTTGGACTTTCTACAGTAACAATATCACCAACTTTATGATCAAATAAAGCTTGTGCTATTGGACTTTCATTAGAAATCTTACTCTCAAACGGATCTGCTTCTTGACTACCAACAATCTTGTATTCGTCCTCTTCATCATCATCTACATATTTAATTGAAACAGTATTACCAATACCAACTTTATCAGTAGCAACTTCTGTAATAATAGAAACATTCTCAAGCATTTTTTCAAGTTGTTTAATACGATCTTCTATTTGCGCTTGTTCATTTCTAGCAGCATCATATTCAGCATTTTCAGACAAATCACCTAATGATCTAGCCTCTTTAATAGCTTGTATATTTTCAGGACGTCTAACATTAATTAGATTATCCAATTCTTTCTTTAATTCATCTAAACCTTCTTGAGTTAAATAAACAGTATTTTTATTTCCCATTTTTATCACCTCTGATTATTAGTGAGCTAGCAAACTCAACTTGCCATAGTGTATCACATCTAAAATTTTTTTTCAATATCTAAAATGATTATTTTTTTACTTTTTGTACTGGCTCATCATAAGAAAGGCCTAGATGCTCTTCTCTACGAACATTAGAAACAATTTTTCTCAAATCTTCTTCACTATATTCATCGATATAGAAAATACTCATAGGGTTTTCTTGAGTTTCAAAATGTCTTTTTGCTCTTGAACTAAGACCAACTAAAGCATTAGGATAATCCGCTTTATCCTCAATTTCATCTAAATACTCTCTATTTTCAAATCTATATTTTAGTTTTCTAGCTTCTTTAACCATACCTTTTTCTTTAATAAATTTTGCACATACTGGAATTGTACCTAAAACAGTAATAGCACCTATACCAATTAAAACTTTCATTGGTTCTTGTGAATAAACAAGATCTTGTACAGCTGGAATAGTAGCTACTCCAAAGCAAGCAGCTGGTATAGCAGTAAAGACAGTAGGAATCATAATTCCAGTTAAAGTCTTTTTAGCTACTAACCTTGGTAATGCCTCTACAGCTTTATCTGCTTGAATTTCAAGCTCTTCCATTAATTTATCAAAATTCTCCTCATTAACATCAGCAAAAAAACGAGTACCATCAGCAAAAATTATTTCATATTGATCACCATGTTGAAAAACTTTTTTTACCCATACTTGTTTTTCATCTTTATTTTTAGCATAACATTTCATAAATTTTCCCCCTTCAAAAGTAGACATATTATAACACAATAAGTAAAAAAAAGCAAGTAAAACTTACTTCTTAATCTCTTTTAAAAACATCTCATCCGTCATTCCTGCAATAAAGTCAATTACTTTTCTCTTAGGAGACGTTTCTTTATTATACTTATCTGATTGCATATTTAGAAAAATCTTAAAAATTACACTCTTTTTATTATTAGTTAAAATATCGTTTAAATACTTATCATAAATCTTATTCATACCTTTACGATAATATTCTTTATCACTACTAGTCATACTAAGACTATAAATATGCTCATAATTAAATTTCTTAAGTAAAAATAAAGCTTTATATACATCATCACTCATCTTTAAATAAGGTTTATCTAAACTATTATTAATAATATCTAAAACAATAGTATTTATAATTTCACTATTAGTGGTACCTAATACCGAACTAACTTCTTCAGGAATTTCTTCTCTTTTTATTTTACCAAGCATTATTGCATCTTCTATATCTCTACCAATATAGCCAATTACATCACTTATCCTAACAACACAGCCTTCTAGTGTCATAGGCCTATTTTTATTACTTTCTTTAATATCTTTATATGCTTCTTGATATTGCTTTAAAAATTCATTCTTGCTTTTATTAACGGGTTCATATTTAGGAGATAACATTTCCCCATTATGGCACATAATTCCATCTAATACCTGAACAGTTAAATTAAAACCATTACCATTGTTTTCAACGCACATTAAATGCCTAACACTTTGAATATTATGAGCAAAATATTCACCAAGCTCTCTTCTAGATATCTCATCAAGCATCTTTTCTCCTTCATGACCAAGTGGAGTATGCCCAATATCATGACCTAACGCAATTGCCTCAATTAAATCACAATTTAAGTTTAGGCTTCTCCCTATTGTTCTTGCAATCTTACTAACCATCTGTACATGCGTAATTCTTTTACTAATATGATCATTTTCACTTCTCGTAAAAACTTGTGTCTTATCCATATATCTTGTATATGATAATGAATATAAAATTCGATCAATATCATGAAAAAAAGCTGGTCTTAAATCATCTTCTTCTAAATAGTCAATCCTAATTGCTTCACTATTCTTACAAGCATATTTACTCAAATATTTCTCATTATTTAAAAAGTTCTTTTTCGCAATATCAATATTATTCATAAAAACCTCATTATTTTTTTACTTTTTCTTTAGCCTTTTCTTTCTTAGCATAAGTACTAAGTATTCTATTATATGCACTATTTTCAAATTCACTACAATAATCAACCATTTCCTGATTAGTTATTTTATGTTTTTCATCAAAGTCTTTTTCCACAACAAAAGCTGCAAAACCATTAAATTCTACTTGTCTATCATGTAAATCACCCATACGTTCTTTACTATAAAACAAATGAATAACATCATCATTACCAGATGATAAAAAATGATCTTCAAAAAGCATCACTAACTTATCACCAGTCATCGCTTCTTTTGCTCTACTAATTTTTGGTGTACACACAACATCTCCTACTTTTCTCAAAACTCTAAGTGATGTTGTTGAAACATATAATGGAACTCTATAATAATTCCATTTTTGTTCTAAAGCTTCTTTTTTTAAATCATCTAAAATTTTTTTCATATATATTCCTCCTCAAGTGTTTTGTTATTATATCATAATTAGTTGCTCTTATCAAATATTCTCTTTTTTATCTTTTCTTTCAATTATTTTTAACATTGAATACTCTAAAATGATAAAATCTAAATCTACTTTTAAATAATATATATTATCTGGATGTCTCGCAACATCTACTTTATTCATATCTTCATCATATAATTCATCAACAATAAATGTACATCTATCATTATTAGGTGTAAATATTTCTACTAAATCACCAACTTCAAAATAATTTCTCTCATAAAATTTAAGTAATTTATTCTTTTTATCATAACTAATAACTTGCCCTAAATAATCTTGATTAGACACTTCACTTCTACCAGTATAATACTGATCAGTATAATCAGCCTTTTTCAAGAAAAATTGTGTTGATGTTTCTCTATTCGCAACTCTATCAAGTCTCTCTTTAAATACTTCCATTAAATCTTTATTAAGTTTTTTATCATAATATGCATCAATTATTTCTCGATATGTTCCAATGACTGTCGCCAAATAATATAGTGATCTCATTCTACCTTCTACCTTTAAACTTTTAACACCTATAGCAATTAAATCACCGATATATTCCGCCAAATTATTATCTTTAGTAGCCATCGTAAAATCTTTCTTATCACCATTACCAAAAGAGAAACGACAGACTTGTGCACAACCACCACGATTGGCATCACGACCTGTAACATAATTAGATAAAGCACAACGCCCACTAACACATGTACACATTGCTCCATGAATAAATACTTCTATATCAACATGAGTCTTATCAATAATTTCTTTTATTTCATCTTTTGATAACTCTCTTGCTAAAACTACCCTATCAATTCCTTCATCTTTAAAGTATTCAACACACTTATAATTAGTAGTAGAATTTTGTGTTGATAAATGCACTTCTACATTAGGATAATTCTCCTTTATATATGAAATGATAAATGGATCACTAACAATAAAAGCATCAATACCACAATCAACTACATCTTTTATATAATCAAGTACTCCAACTGTATCTTCATTATGAAACACAATATTTAAAGTAAGATAAACCTTTTTATTAAGTTTATGAGCAAAACTACATCCCTCTCTTATTTCATCTAAACTAAAATTAGTAGCATTAGCTCTTAACCCATATTTTTCTCCTCCAATATATACAGCATCAGCTCCATATAAAAGAGTAACTTTTAGTCTTTCTAAATCACCTGCTGGAGATAATAATTCTATTCTATCCATTTTTCTTCACCCTATAGATAGTTTCTTTAAAAAAGAAATTTGTGCTATCCCCTAACTTCTTATATTTATTAATATAATTTTTATCACTACAATTACCTTTAATATATTTTTCTGTATCAACAAGTAATTCATTAAATATATCTTCTAAACCATATTCTCTAAAAATAATATATTTACAACCACCTTTATATAATTCAGAAATAATTCCTGTTCCATTAGTAATAATATCTAAATAAAAACTTGTTCCATTAGAATCTTCTTTAACTACGTAATTAGTATCCGTAATTTTTTCATTAATAATTAAATCCGAATTATTATCAACACCTAAATCCTTATTATAATTTGTAATTAACTTTCGCATTGAAAAAGCAACACTTGGCTTACTAACAACTTCAACCATAACATCAATTTTACTTTTATCAATTATTTCTTTTATTTCTTCTAAAGTTATCTCCTTCCCAAGTAAAGCATATTTAACTCCCCGAGAAAAATAATAATCACAAGTCTTATAATTATTAACCATATGTGTCTGATTCCAAATAAGATCTACACTTAAATTTAACTCTTTCTTTAACTGAAGAATTGCTAAATCATAGAAAAATATTCCACTAATATTTAGCTTATCAAGTTCAACTAAAATATCTCTTACCTTATCTATATCCTCATTAAGTAAATTCTTATTAATCTTAACATATACTTTTATATTATTATTTCTAGATATTTCTTTTATTTCATCAAGTGAAAAAGAAACTATACTCTCTACAGCATAATCCTTAAGTGGTAGAATAATTCCATCTACTATATCTAAATATAATTTATCTTTACAAGAAGTTTCTACAATCAACTCCATAGAGACACCTCAAGCACATTATACATCAATATACAAAAAAAAGAAAGAGTCACTCAACTCTTCCTTCAACCAATAAAAATTTAAAATTATCATCTTTAAAGTAATCTTCTTCCCCAAATATTGAATAGAAAGAAAATGGTATATAAGCCACTAAATTACCAGAATCAACATAATAAACAGCTTTTTCTAAATAATTACCAATATCCCTATTTCTTAGGAAACATTCATAATCACACTCATCAGCAGCATAAAACTCTTTACTAATTAACTCATCATGATAAAAATGAAATTTATCTTCAACTATTTCTTCAACCTCGTTCTCACTAATGCTATAAAAATCTAATAATGATTGATCTGCAATTACTTCTAAAGTTGATATATTAATATTATAACTTCTAAAATAAGGAAAAGGTGCATATTCCGTATCGTAATCAATTACTTTAACAATTACAGATAAAATAATTCCACTAATACTATATTCATATGATACTACACTCTTCTTTGATTTAACAAAATCATTTACAAACAAATCAATATCTTTATTAACAGCATCAATAGCTTCTGATTTTATATTAACAAAAGGAATTTGAACTGGATATTGTGTACTAGTTGACTGATATTTTGTATAAACCAGATAATTATTTTTATATTGTTTTATTTTTTTATAATCTGTATTTTGCTTATTTAAAAAGAAATAAACAATCAAGAATACTATTAATGCAACTGCAACTGCTACTACTATAGGGGTCTTATCTTGTCGTAAATTATTCGGCTTTACCCTTTTAACTTTTTTTTCGTGCTTATCACTAACCATTATCATTTTATCACCCCTAGTTAACACCCTTTATTCGCATTATTCCCTTAATACTATGACTAGAAGCTGTTTTATAATCAGAATCAATTACAATTCCATAATTTCTCCCTTTAGCATGAACAATTTCATTTCCGTTTCCAGTTAAAATTGCTACATGTTCCCAATAATTAACCAAATCTCCCGCTTTAATTTCAGCTCCAGGCGGAACAACTGTATAAGTACTAGTATCACCCCACTGTGTATAAGTTGTTCGAGTTAAATTGATACCATGATGTTTAAATACTCCCTGTACAAAACCACTACAATCAGTTCCTGTATATGGTAGTTCTCCATTCCAAGTTCCGCCCCACACATATGGCTGACCTACAAAACTTTTAGCATATTCAACAATTGCCTTACCAGTAGCACTACCATTACCAGATCCCGTACTTCCACCTCCAGCTGATGGATTATTTGGATCATAGTTTTTAGGATCAATTAATACAGAACTTTTCTTTTTATTATTTTTATCAACATAAACATTTGTCATAGATTTAGCTATCTCATTAGAAGTTTTTGCTTGTTCCCAACAAGCAGAAAGCTCATAAGTTTCAGGAGTTATCCCCATAACAAAATTTACAATAACTGGTATGAAAAAACAAATTATTGCTGCCAGAAATTGATTAACAATACCCTTAGTTCCATTTTTCATTTCTGGATTAGCAGCCAATTTAATAAAACTTATTGTTGCTCCAACAATTAACATTATTGGTACAAAAACCTGAAACAAATCTAAAAACTTACGAACTATATCAAGTATAGACACTAGCCCTGGGTCACTACAACAATTACCTAAAACACTATTACAATCTAACATTTGAAATAATTCCATAAAATCACCTCATTAACTATTTTTAACAGAAATAGCCAAACCGTCTCCAACATCTATAAACTCTGTCTCAAATCGCGTGTTTCCTTTCAAAAATGCTGTATAGTCTTTTACTTTTCGAACTAACTGACGTAAATTTCTACTTGCAATCTCCTCAGGTTCTTTATCCACAAGCCCATGAAATTTCATATTATCAGTAATGATTGTACCACCTTCAACAAGATTATTCTCAAATCTTTCAAAAAACTTTTGACTTTGCGCTTTCGCCGCATCAATAAAAATCAAATCATACTTATCATCAACTCTAACATCTAAAGCATCATTATAAATTAAATTTATACGTTTTTCCAAACCAACTTTTTTAACATTTTTTATTGATTCTAAGTATCTTTTCTCATCACGCTCAATAGTTGTAACAACAATATCAGGATTAACAGTACACATCATAATAGCAGAATATCCAATTGCCGTACCTATTTCTAATATATTTTTTATCTTATGATTTTGAATATATCTCAATAAAAATCTCATACCACTATCAGTCATAATAGGTACATTATTTACATCAGCATAATCTTTTATTAACTTAATAACATTTTCATTCATAATACCACCCAATTACCATATCCAGTCCCCATTTTTCTTTATTTCAGCAACTTTTTGATCATGTTCTTTATTTGTCTTTGTATAATATATTTTACCATGCTTATCAGCAACAAAGAACAAATACTCATTATCTGTTGGATTAACACTAGCCTCAATGCTTGATTCTCCAGGAGAACAAATAGGTCCCACTGGCATTTTACCAATCATTGTAGTTGATCTAGTATTATAAGCATTAATACTTGCAAACTCTTCAGTTGATAAATCACTAGTCATTGGTTTTTGTAATCCATAATAAGTAGTTACATCACTACCCATATTCATTCCAGAAGATAACCTGTTTTTAAAAACCCCTACAATCATTTTTCTATTTTCAGTATTAGTCCCCTCTAATTCAACAATAGAAGCCATAGTCATATAATAATGAATATCACCAGAAATAATATCTTTATATTTAGCAAGTTTCTTATCCATTTCATCTAACATTGTCTCAACTATTTCTTTAACACTAACATCCTTATTATCAAAATGATATGTATCAGGAGCCAAATATCCTTCTAATGGATAATAAATTTTATCATCTAATATACTATCAGTTAAAAACCAATATTCATTTATTAATTCATTAATATATACTTCATCGTTTACAACATTAATAACATCATCATAACTATTATTAGTATTTGTACTAATAAGTTTAGCATAATCTGTAATTCTAAGTCCTTCTTTAAAAGTAAGTTTAACCATATCAGGATTATAATTACTACCATTCTCTAACTGATTAACTATTTCAGGTAAACTCATACTTTTATTAAAACGATATGTAGCTGCCTTCAAAGATTTAACACTATGTAATTTAACATAAACCTTAAATACAAATTCACTCTTAATCAAATCATTATTCTTTAAAATATTAGCTATTTTCCTAGTATTAGTACCACTCTCAATAACAACATCAATATTTTCTGTACTTTTTCTATCAACAGGTCCTGTTAAAACTTTCCAAGTACCTACAAAAATAAATACAATAGCTAATATCACAATTATTATAAATAATGGTTTCACTTTTCTTTTTACTCTCATACTACCTCCAGAAAAAATAAAGAGCTATTGCTCATTATTTTCTTCAGTTGCTTTTTTACGAACCTCTTCTTGTAAAGTGTCAAGAATTGTTTCTATTACTTTCCATTCCTTCTCTGTTTTTATTGCCTCTAATTTACTCTTAGGGTCTTCAGGATCATATATTGAAGCATAAACTTCAATATTACCTGTTTCATCTTTATGATTATCAGTATATACTATATAGTTTTTATTTGTTTCTTCATTTTCAAAAGTAAACAAAACATCATAAACTACTTCATTTCCATTTTCATCAATCATCGAAAAAGTATTTTTTTTCATTCTTTATTTCTCCTATCTAAATACGTCTGTAATATAATACTAGCTGCCATACTATCAACTATTTTTTTTCTGTTTTTCCTAGAAACATCAGATGCAATAAGTATATCAGTAGCACTCTTAGTACTTAACCTTTCATCCTGTAAAAAAACAGGAACATCAAGAACTTTTTCTAATTTTTCTTTAAATAATAAGCTAAGTTCTCCTTTAGGCCCAATAGTATTGTTCATGTTTTTAGGGAATCCTAAAACTATTGCCTCAATTTCCAATTCAAGAACTAAAGCTTTTACTACATCAACAAGTTTATCATATTCTTCATTATGCCTTATTGTTTTATAATTACTCGCAATCAGCCCTGTCTTATCACTAAGTGCAACACCTAAAGTCCTACTACCTAAATCAAGTCCCAAATATCTCATTTGTTACTACTTTGAAACTCAGTCAAAAGAATCTCAACAATCTTAGCTCTATCAATTTCTTGAATTCTATTTCTAGCTTCTTTATAACTAGAAATATAACCAGGATCACCACTAATTAAATATCCAACTATTTGATTAGTAGGATTATACCCTCTTTCTTCTAAAGCTTCATAAACCTCTTTTAATATCACTCTAGTATGTTCTGTATCAATTTCCTTAATATCAAATAAACTAGTCTGTTCCTTTGGCATATTATCACCTCATAACATTATATTACACTTCTATTTTATCATTTTAATAAATCAATTACAACAATAATTAAAAAGAAAAAGAATCCTAAGATTCTTTATTAATATCCATAAACAAAAGCAATATAGTAGGCAAATATACAAAAGATTAAAACCATTATCCAACCATTAATCATTTCAAAAGTACTGGTCTTATCCTTAACCCCTAAAGCTCTAGTTATTAAAACTCCTCCTATTAATCCACCAATATGGGCATAATTATCAATACCAGTCATAAGAAATCCCAAAGATAAATTCAATATTATTAATGGCACTATTTGGCTCTTTACAACATTTCCTAAATATACTCTATAGTAATATCCAAAATATACAAGGGCACCCATCAATCCAAATATTGCGCCACTAGCCCCAATAGATCCAACATTACCACTAAAGGTAATTGAAAATAATGAACCCATTAAACCAGCAAACAAATAAATAACCAAAAATTTAAATTTACCTAAAAAACTTTCTATTTGTGAACCAATAATACTTAAAGAATAGCAATTGAAAAACAAATGCATTATTCCACCATGTAAAAATATACCAGTTAATAATCTATAATACTGTCCTGCTCTAACACTAGGTCCATGTACACAATACTGATTAATAATATTATCATATTCTCCAAATAATATTGGAACAACATAAAATATTATATTAATTGCTATTAAAAAATATGTAATATATGGTACTTTACTTTTAAATACTTTTTCAAGTTTAGAAGCATCATCTCTATTATGCTGATTAATATCACTAGTTATTTTAGCAAATAATTCGACACCACTTTCAGTATATTTCATTTTTTTATTTAAATCAGGAAAAACTTTTTTAATCAAATCATTTTTTAATATATCATCTTCATCCTTAACATTAATACACATTAATTTAGGATCACTATTAATTTCCTTAGTAACATTTTCTCCCATATCAAGAAATATGCTCATAACATTCATACTTAAAGAAAAAGTCTTTTTCTTTATCTTTTTAACAATTCTTTTTGTTTTAAAAACATCAAAATTAAATTGCTCATCATTATGTATATATCCAGAAACAATTCTGACTACTTTACAATCCTCATCAAGGTTTTCCAACCAAATTTCGTTTTCAACCCCTTGAAGAATGATTGGATTATAGTTTTTTTCGGTTATAAAATAATGTAACAACTTCATTGTAATAACATTTTTACTATCAAGCATTAATTCACTTTCCATAAAATTCCTCCAAAAAAACTAATAATATTATACAATAAAACATAAAATAATAAAAGAGGAGATGATAAAATGCTTAAAAAGATTTTTCTGTTTATTTTATGTTTAGCCCCTTGGTTTTTAAATAACCTAATCCCTGTAGATTATGATTATTATAAGGAAATAATAACCCCATTCTTTGCTCCACCACAATTATTTTATGGAATAGCTTGGACAACTATTTACATATTCATTACTATAACTACCTATAATATAGTAACAAACTATAAGTTTAAAGATATACCTAAATCATATAAAATAACACTTCTAATAAATTATTTATTTAATCAAAGTTTTACGCTAGTATTCTTTGGCTTAAAAAGTAATTTCTTAGGCTTCATCTCATGTCTAGCAACACTAATATCAACCCTATTTCTATATTTAGAAACAAAAAATCTTATCAATAAAAAAGCAAATTACCTAATACCTTATATTTTATTAGGAATATTCGCAACAATACTTTCCCTATCAATCTATTTATTAAATATATAAAAGTGATTTCAACAATCGCTTTTTTTCTTCTCTTTAAATACTAAATATATACTAGATAAGCATAAGAATATAAGATAAATTCTATTATACTTTAACAATTCACTTCTACTACCATATAAAAAACTATTATAAAGAGCATGCACTACTACTGGAATAACTAAACTAAGAAAACCAAAAATAATTCTTTTAAACTTATTACTTTTAAAACAAAGTATCATCAAATAACTCATCCAAATAGCATTACAAATATGACTAGGAAAAGCCGTAAACATTCTCTGAAAAGTAACATCTAATCCATAAGGAATTGCAAAATAAACAATATTTTCAAACCAAGCAAAACCAATACTTGCCATAACACAATATATTAAAATATGTTTAGGTTTCTTATCTTTATCAACAGAAGTTGTGCAAAAAGATATTAACCACTTATATCCCTCTTCAAAAATAGCTACCCCAAATATTGCATAAAATAACACTTCTAAATAAGTAGAATCTTTAACTTTCTTAAAATAAGATCCAAAATGCATTTCAAATCTATAACAAATATAAGAACCAACTGCTCCAACAATTAAAACTATAAGTAATTTAAACCAACTTTTCTTAACAAAATCTTTATCTAAAAAATAAAACAATATAATAAAAATAATAGCTGGTAATGAAGCAATTAAAATATTAAGCATAATATCACCTCGTACTTAAAAATTTTGAGTATTATATATATGGAACATTTAATTAGTTGGGTGGTACCGCACTTTTAGAAAGGCGGTGATAATATGACTAAGAAAGACTTTTTAATCTTTTCTTTACTCATAACTATCTTTCTTCTAATATTATTACTATTCATAGTACTAATATAATAGAAAACCACCTAACTCAGCAATGATTTAGGTGGAACGAAACATTTCGGTAACACCCAACATGCGATTATTAAGTGTTCCTCTTTTATTTTATGAAGCTTCCTTCAACATATTCATTTTAACACATTAATAAATGTATTGTCAAAATAATAAAAATTGCGAATAATACATATGGAACATTTAATAGTTGGGTGCTACCTCTACCATAGTGATAGGAGGTGATGCATATGAGTAAGAAAGATATATTAATCTCATTCTTACTAACTATCATTCTTTTACTTATAGCATTACTTTTTGTAATTCTAAAATAAAAGATGCACCTAACTAGCTAGTTAGGTGCCAACCAAAACACTGGTAACACCCAACATGCAAAATTAAGTGTTCCATTTTTATTTTATGAAGAATCCTTCAACATATTCATTTTAACATATAAATAAATGTATTGTCAAAAACTACTCTTCAGAACTAGGATTACTTTCAACATATTTAGAAGCAATTTCTAATACTTTATGATATTCATCTTCTAACGCTTTAAAATTATCATTAACATAATTAGAATCATTTTCTTTACTTTTTAATTCGTGTTGATAAGCTATGTCTGCCAAAGTCATAAATCCTAAGTATTTACAATCACTCTTCAAAGAATGAACTTCTATTGAATAGTTTTCCATATCTCCACTATTCTTATATTCAACTATTCTATTCCATTTATCTTCTACTTCAGCCATAAAATCGTTAATTGTCATATTATACATATCCATATCACCAAGAAGTTCTAGTCCGTGATTTACATCAACACCATTAGCTTCCAAGTATTCTCGACCAAGTTTTTCAGGAGTTTCAGGAACAGATTCATCCTCAACATCCAAAGTCTCAATCTCTTCTTCAGGCTCTACATAGTTTCTATCTAACTTATCACCAAGAACTGCTTCAATATTTTCTTCAACAGGAACTATTTTATCTAACTCTTCCTTCTTCTCTTCCAATTTATTTTCAGATGCTTCTTTAATTGCTAATTCTTCAGTATAACTTTTACCAAGGATTTCATTGAAAACTCTTATCAATTGATCTTTCTCAATTGGCTTAGCTAAATAATCATCAAAACCGTCTGCTAAATACTTTTCTTTCATTCCACTAATAGCATTAGCCGTTAAAGCAATAACTGGTGTTCTAAATCCTGGTATTTCCCTTAATTTCTTTAAAGTATCTACACCACTCATCTTAGGCATCATATCATCAAGTAAAATTAAATCATACTTTTCACCATTATTAATCTTTTCAAGACATTCAAAACCACTCTTACATATATCAACTAAATTAGCATTATATCTTTCAAGTAACTTCTTCGCAACTTTTAGATTTAAATCAACATCATCAACAATTAATACTTTTACATCATGTAAATCCAAAGTAGTTTTAACCTCTTTTTCTTCCTTAACAACATCATTAGTAATCTTTTGATTTAAAACAATAGTAAATTTAGAACCTTCTCCATAAACAGTATGAACTATTATTCTACCACCCATCAATTCAACTAATTGCTTAGTTATCGCAAGTCCAAGTCCAGTTCCTTCAATAGTAGTATTTCTATCTTCTTCTAATCTTTGGAACTTAGTAAATAATTTATCAACATTCTCAGTCTTTATTCCTCGACCAGAATCTTCAACAGAAATAATTAGTTTACACAAACCGTTAGAGTTTACACAGTTTACTTCATAGTGTACATATCCATTGTCAGTATATTTACATGCGTTACTAAGTAAATTAGTAACAACTTTCTTTAAATTAGCATGATCTCCATATAAAGTCTTAGGTAAATCAGGAGCAATATTAAAACTAAAATCAAGACCTTTCTCCTTCATCTTAGGACTAATCAATTTAGCTAACTCATTAAATGTATTATTAGCATCATAAGGAGAATTAACTATCTCTAACTTACCAGCTTCAATCTTAGAAATATCTAATATCCCATTAACTATCTCTAATAACGTCTGACTAGCATTAACAATATCTTTAGCATTCTCCTTAGCTTCATCTAAATTATTACATTCCATTATCTCATCACTAAAACCAACAATAGCATTCAAAGGAGTACGTATCTCATGAGACATACTAGACAAGAAATCAGTCTTAGCAGCATTAGCCTTATCAGCACTTTCTTTAGCCAATTCTACTTGCTTCAACATTTTAACATCAGGATTTTCTATAGTGAAATTCATTATAATTATTACTAAACAAATTATATATCCAACCATGAATGATGTAGGATATATATAAATAATAATTGTATTAATAGTACCTAAAAGGAAAAGAAAATATACTGGTGTAAACTTTTTTTTGACAATATTTTTACCATTAATTATAGAAAGAATTAATTCATAAATACTCAAACAAATAGAATAAGAAAATGTCAACACTATAGGTACACCTTGAGGTGCAACAGTACCATTTGACTCAACAAAATTTGTAGAAGTTATAGTAGTAATTAGGACCACAACAGCAGTAATAGCATATAAAATAAAAAAACGATTTTTTGGTCTTTTACATATAGTCATATTATATTTTCCAAACAAAAAGAACACTATCAGATAGCAAATTAATACTAACTTTGCTACCACACCATAGACAAGTGAATCAAAATAATTTTTATATAACAATGCAGATAATACTTCAAAAAAGCTCATAGCTATTGATGTAATTAATAAATAACTATATATTTTAGTTTCTTCATTATTAATTTTTTTCTTTAATAAAAAGATAAAAGCCAAAATAGTCATAACAGGTAACATAGATAAAGATAAATAAAAACCTATTCCCATAAAAACACACTCCCATACCTTATATCTAATTATAACACATTTTTTATTTAAATAGAAAAAAACTATATAAATATTATGAACTTGTCAACAAAAAGTAGACACAAAAAGTTCTAATTAAACCCTGATTGAGTTTTATACTCGATTGGGGTTTTATAATTTAATGCAAAACTTGGTCGATAATTGTTATTATCCCAAACAATATCATCAATAAAT
>JAFRHI010000022.1 GCA_017433415.1 Bacilli bacterium | reverse complement strand
TTTCTTTTTTCTTTTTTTCTTCAACTTTTGATTGGTGTTTTGATATTACTGAAGATATTATATTTATAGTTTTTATAGGGATAAATATTATTAAAAAGATAGTAATAACAAGAACAATAAATTCTTTTTTCTTAATCTTAATCTTTTTCTTTTTTTTTGTGCTCATGTATTATATCACCTAATTATATAATAGCATTAAATATTTATTTTATGAATAAATTCTTCTAATTTTACATAAAAAATGATAGGAGGATTATATGAAAAAAATTTTGTTTTTACTTTGTTTGTTTCTTTTTCCAATGAGTGTTTTTGCAGAAAATGAATTGCTTTCTAATGCTGAAAGTGGAATACTAATTGATGCTGATAGTGGAAAAATCTTATTTGAAAAAGAGAAAGATATGCAAGTTAGTGTAGCTTCTATGACTAAAATGGTTGCTCAAATAGTTATTTTAGAAGAAATTGAAGCTGGTAATATTAAATGGAATGATATTGTTACTGTT
This sequence comes from Bacilli bacterium, assembly GCA_017433415.1. Classification (GTDB taxonomy): domain Bacteria; phylum Bacillota_I; class Bacilli_A; order RF39; family UBA660; genus UBA3789. Next base: position 30,596 of record JAFRHI010000022.1, on the reverse strand, counting down.
AGTAGAAATGCTAGTAGTATGGGTGGATCACAAATATATTTAGAAGAAGGGGAAAAGATGTCGGTTGAAGATTTAATGAAGGGTATTTCGGTTGCTAGTGGTAATGACGCAACTGTTGCTATGGCAGAATATATTAGTGGTAGTGAAGAAAAATTTGTTAAAAGAATGAATGAAGAGGTTAAAAAATTAGGGCTTAAAAATACTAATTTTAAAAATTGTACTGGTTTAGATGAAAAAGATCATTTTTCTACAAGTTATGATATGGCAATGATTGCTAGAGAATTAGTTATTAATCATCCAGAAGTTTTGAGGTTTTCTTCGATTTATGAGGATTATTTGAGAAAAGATACAGATCGTAAATTTTGGCTTGTTAACACAAATAAACTAGTTAATATATATGAAGGTGTAGATGGTTTAAAAACAGGTCATACAGATGATGCTGGTTATTGTATGGCAGTAACAGCAAAGCGAAATGGCTTGCGTTTGATCGGTATTATTATGAAGGAGGATAATAGTAAAGTACGAAATAGTGAGGCTATGGCATTACTTGATTATGGTTTTCAAAATTATAAAGTTAAGACAATACTAAAGAAAAGTAAAAGTATTGGAAAAATAAAGGTTCTTAAGGGAATAAAAAATAGTGTTAAGTTAAGATTGTTTGAGGATTTAACGGTATTAGATGGTGTTGATAAAGATAAGAATTATACATATTCTATTGATAGTAAAGGAAGTGTAAGTGCACCAATAAAAGTAGGTGATATTGTTGGTAAAATTATTGTTTATGCCGATGGAAAAAGAATTAAAAGTATTAATCTTACAGTAGCAGAAGAAATAGCAAAAGCAGGAATTGCTGACTTATATAAACAAGGTCTTAGATCAATTTTAAATGGGCAATAGTAATAACTTTCAATAGTTTTTCTTGGATTATTTATTAAAATATGTTATTATAGCAAGCAAATGTTTAAAGCGGGGGTTTTTATGAGAAGTTTGGATTATGATATAAGAACTGGGGTTGCGATTCTACATGGTAGTGAGCATTTTCCGGATGACTATAATTATATATATGTTTCGACAAATGAGTTTGTTTCAGGTTATTATAAGTATGTTCCTTTGGAAGGAAAAAGAGTTCTTACTGTTGCTGCATCAGGAGATCATATATTACAAGCTGTTTCTAATGGAGCAAAAGAGATAGATACATTTGATAAAAATAGATTTCAAATCTATTTTGCAAAATTAAAATTAGCAGCATTAAAAACTCTATCTAGAGAAGATTTTATTAGTTATTTTAATTGGCAACATGAAAAGTTTTTAGATAAGAAAATTTATGGTAAGATTAGAGAATGTTTAGATGATGATGTATGTATTTTTTGGGATAATATGTATGTAAGTGGCTGGCTTGATAAGTTCCATGGAAATATAATTAATTATTATAGATTTAGTGATGATGGTTCTGATAGTTATAGTAGTCCTGATAGATATGAAGATACTAGAAATAAACTGGATTCAGTATTAATTAATTATAGTTATGATGATTTACATACATTTATTGAAAATCTAGCAGATGATAGGAAATATGATGCAGTATTTTTATCAAATATATATGATCATTTATCTTTTCTAAAAAAGAAAAGATTTTATAAGTTTATAAGTACTGAGTGTAGTAGGCATTTAACAGATGATGGTTTAATGGTTGTTTATACTCCTATTGGTCAAAACAACTTAGTTTTTTCTTCTTATGAAAGAAATGAAAAATTTGATAGAGGAAAAGTTTATGTCTATCATAAAAATAACAGAAATTAATTTGACTGGTTTCTGTTTTTCTTTACTTTTTTTATAAAATGTGGTATTATAGCAAGCAATAAAAAGAGGGGTAGTTTTGATTATTTCTTGTTTTTAATTGAATAGTAAAGGAGATAATATTTTATGGATAATTATAAAAATGTTAAAAAAGCTTATATAGGAAAGAACATGTTATTATCTAGTGTACATGAAGATTTAGAGAATCTTAGAAAAGTTGATGATAGTTCATTAAAAAGGTATATTGAGATAAGTTCTTACCTTATTTATAATGGATTAAGTATTGATATGATTTTAAATACAGAAGATGATACTTTTGCTAATTTTGTTGAATTAGCTGAGGAAGCACAAAAATTAATATTAGAAAGTGAATTAGTTCGTCAATATGTTGCTTTAAATGAATATGGACGTAAATTATCTTATGAGAGTAAACATTTAGAAGATGTTTTATTACAGTTTGAAGAGTATGGTGAAAAGGTAAGATAATAATGACTAATATTAGTGAGGATATTAAAGCGGGACTTGAAAGGCTTAATCGGAAAACAGGATTTAAACTAAATAGTCAATATGGAGCAATATATTTTAATACTAATGAAGGATTATCTAAATATTATAGAGCTTTTCCATGTAAAGGTGGAAGAGTTCTTACTGTTTCTTCAGGGGGAGATCATATATTACAAGCTGTTTGTGATGGGGCTAAAGAGATAGATGCTTTTGATAGAAATAGATTTGCTATTTATGCTGCAAAACTCAAAATAACGGCTTTAAAGGTATTAGGAAGAGAAGAGTTTAAAAATTACTATTATAATTTAAAAGGATTTTTAAATGTTAATACTTATATGCGAATTAGAACTCATTTAGAAGAAGATGTTAAAGAATTCTGGGATGCTATGTATTTTGATGGTAAACTTTTAGATAATGTGGGTAGTTTTGTGGCTTGTTCATATACTTCATTTACAAAATGTTTTGATGATAGCTTCAGAAGATTTTCTAGTCCTTATTTTTATGCTAGAACAAAGAAGAATTTAAAAATTTCCGAAATTAATTTTTTTTATTCTGGTTTATATGAATTAGTTGATTTTTTAGATAAGAATAAAAAATATGATGCAATATTTTTATCAAATATTTATGATTGGTTAATTTTAGATGAGAGAGAAAATTTTTCAGATTTAATTGAAAATCTTTCGAAGCATCTTACTGATAATGGAATGATGGCCGTGTATGCTCCATTTGATAATCCTAATCCTAAAATTTGTTCTGTTAATGAATCTTGTGGTGAAGATGGATTTGTTTATACATTACGAAAAGGTGAAAGATTAGAAAAAGAATTTAAGAGGTTGTAGAACTAAAGATATTATACGAAAGAGGGAATTCTAAGTGACGCAGCTAAAAAAAGATGCTTTGACAGCATTAGAAATTTTAAATGAAGAAAATTATGATTGGCCAGTAGAATATTCAAAGGTTTTTGCGAATACTAATGAACAATTATCAGCATATTTTAAAATGTTTCCAATTTATGGTGAGAAAGTTTTAACAGTTGCTGCTAGTGGTGATCATCTTCTACAAGCGGTTTCTAATGGAGCAAAGTCTGTAGATGTTTTTGATAATAATAGATTTACTTTTTATATTGTTCGTTTGAAAATTGCGGCATTAAAAGTACTTAGTCATGAAGAATTTGAGAACTTTTTTTCAATTAATAATGGTGCTGATTACTTTTTTAGTCCAAGTATTTATGAAAAAATTCGTGATTATTTGGATTTTGAAGGAAGAGTTTTTTGGGATAGTGTATATCAGTATGGAAATATTAAACATATATTTAGACTTGTTTTTGGTCCACAACGTCATGATTTAGGAAAAGATAGTTATCGTGATGAAGATAATTATTATGCTATTCGTGAGGTTATTGATGATGTTAGCATTCGATATTTATATAGTAATTTATTTCATTTGCATAAAGTACTTGATGAGCGATATAAAGTGATTTTTTTATCTAATATTTATGATTGGATATCACGTGAGAGAAAAGATTATTTTAAGAGATATGTACTTTTTGAGTTAAGTAAATATTTAGATGATGATGGCTTGATGGCTGTATATGCTCCAGTATTAGGTCCTGGCCTTCAATTTAAAGCTCAATATAGTGAAAGCACAGAAATTGATAGTGAAAAAGTATATATTTATAAAAAAGAGTAAGGGGGTATATTATGAAAGAATTACCTAAAGATATTGAGGTTGGTCTTGGAATGCTTGCTGGTGCATATATTAGACCTCCTAAAAATTATGGAAAATCTTATATTCGTACTAATGAAGCCTTATCACGTTACTATACTAAATTTCCGATAGAAGATGGAAGAGTACTGACAGTAGCGGCATCAGGTGACCATATATTACAAGCTGTTTGTAATGGTGCTAAGGTTATTGATGCGTTTGATAAAAATAGATTTCAACTATATGTTTCAAAACTAAAAATAGCGGCTTTGAAAGCCTTAACACAAGATGAATTTGCTCAGTATTTTTGTTTTAAGCGCAATGGCGATTTTTTTAATGATTTATTGTGGAAAGAACTTTATTTAAAAATAAGGGAAAAACTTGATTTTGATTCGGTTGTTTTTTGGGATACAATGTATCAAAATGGCGATTTAGAGAACAATTTGAATAAGTTTTTTCATCTGCAGACATTTGTAGATGATGGTCATGGTAGTTTTGCTTTTGATGAAAATTATGAGAAGACAAAAGAAAATTTGGAAGATGTTCAAATAAATCTCTATCATTCTACATTTCATAGTTTTGTTGATAAACTTAATGATGGGCTATATTATGATGCTATATTTATGTCCAACATAACTGATTATTTAGAAGATGATGAATTTTTAGGGTTGACTGATTTTTTAAATACGGAAGTTCATAGACATTTAAATAGCGGTGGAAAGGTAGCTGTTTATACTCCACCACATAGAAAATATATGGGGTTCGGAGAGTATGTTGATCCGGATGGAATGGCAGAAGAAAATAAAGTTTATATTTATACTAAAAGGTAATTTGTGACGTGTAAAATTATTACATATCACAAATTATTTTTTTTTGCAACAAAAATTTAATAAAAATATTGCGAAAATGTCAAAAAATGTTAAATTTATATAATAGAGGAGGTATGAAGATGAGAAAAAGTAAAAAAAGTGAAAGAAAGACCATTATTTTATTAGTAGCAGTACTATTATTTATGGCTGTAGGTTTCGCTGCATATTCACAAACTTTGAATATTGGTGGTGGAACTAGTGGTAATTCAAGTAAGGCAGTTTTCAAAAATGCTTGGAATGTTCATTACAAATCAGGAACATTACAAGAAAGTGGTGCAGCAACTGTTACGCCAACGAGTAGCTTAACAGATACTGATTTTACTTTCAATGTAACTTTAAATAAACCAGGTGATACTTATGTTGCGACTTGGAAAGTTGTTAATGATGGTACTATTAATGCTCAACTTACAAACATTAATTTAAGTACTTTAACGTCAGCACAACAAGTATTTGCTGATTATAAGCTTACTTATGATGGAGTAGATTATACTACAAGTGCATCAGGTTTATCTAATGTAATTAATGCTAATGGTGCCACAAAAGATGTAACGTTAACTGTTACTTATAAAAATGTTGCACAAGAATTATTACCAACAACTGATCAAACAATTACAATTAATGGATCTCTTATTTATGCTGATGTAGCTTAATTTTAATATAAAGATGGTGTGATTATGAAGGTTAGACTTAAAAGGATATATATATTTGAGATAGCTTTATTAATATTTGAGATATTATATTTCCTTTTAATGTCTAACTATAATAATCCTATTGGTAGAAGTTTTGTAATTGTATGTTTTTTAGGAATTTTACTTGTTCCAGCAATTTATTTTTTAGGTTATAAGAAGGATAATTCTTTTGATAGAGAGACAGCTATAAAGATTGAGATATCTGTCTTTGTAGGTTTTTTCTTTATTTGTTTTTTGCTTGGAATTTTAATTGGATTTTCTAAAACAGCATTTTCATTTGATGTTGATAAGATATTAAATGGATTTATTCCTGTACTTATATTTTTAGTTGTAGAAGAGGTGTTTAGATATACTCTTATTAAAAGTGCTTATATAAATAAAAGTGAAATTGTTATATTAACTATTTTGTTAATTATATTGAATGTATTATTAGAGATGAATATTGGATTTCTTGATAATAAATTTAGATGGTTCATTTTTATTTCTATAACTATTTTTCCTATTATTGCGCAGGAATTGTTATGTAGTTATGTGACATATAATTTTGGTCTATTACCTAGTTTAGTATTTAAGGTATTGGCTAAATGTTATATATATATTTTCCCATTCTTTCCTAATTTAAATGATTATTTATATGGAACTATGCATATATTGATACCATTTGTTATTTATTTAGCAGATAGAAAGTATATTGTTAAAATAAATAGATTGGATAGAAGAAGAGGAAAAGAAAATAGATTTAGTACTGGTTTTATGACTAGGCCACTAATTATAGTGTTAATTGCTTTAATTATACTGGTCTCAGGTATTTTTAGATATCAATTGATTGCGATAGCATCTAACTCAATGATACCTGTTTATTATAAAGGTGATGCGGTATTAGTTGATAAGAAGAATCCTAAAGATACTCTGGTTGGGGAAATATTAATTTATCAGAAGAGTGGTAAAATTATTGCTCATAGAGTTGTTAAAAAGGTTGAATATGAAGAACAGGTTTTCTTCTATACTAAGGGAGATGCCAATAATAATGAAGATTCTTATTTAATTGAAGAAGAAGACATTATTGGTAAAGTCGTTTATGTTTGTAAGTATATAGGATGGCCGACGGTTTGGTTTAATGAATTTTTAAGAAAGGAGTGATATAGGTGCTGGTAAAGAAAAGGTCAACAGATTATTTTTGGGTATATGTTGCAGTACTAGTCATTCTTGGTTTAGTATTTTATTCTATTGGTTTTAATGATTGCCAAGATGTAAAATACTCTTACAATGAAGATAATAGTATTGATTATAAAGTATATCTAAAAGAAAATAATTTCTTTGATCAACCTTTTCTTGGGAAGGATAAGACCTATATTACTAGTTTGATAGATCATTTAGTTGTTGATTATAAGTATAAAGTATTATTTAATACTCCTGTAGATGGTGAATTAAAATATCATATAGTCGCAACAGTAAGTGCTGAAAAGACAAATAACCAAGTTGGTACTTATTGGGAGAAGAGTTTTAATTTAACTGATATCAGAACTAAATATTTATTTGGTGAAGAAGATTGTGAAATATCTGAATCAATTAATATTGATTATCAGAAATATAATGAATTATTATTATCGTTTGTTGATACATATAATATAAGTAGTGATGGATTCTTGAAACTTGCTCTTGTTGTTGATGGAAAACCTCAAGTTAGTGCTGAAGATACTATTCCTGTTAATTCTGAAATAAGTGTAAAAATACCTTTATCTAAAGTAGCAGTAGAAGGAGTTATTAATACTGATCAGAATAATAAACAGAAAGAGATAACTCGTAAAGTTAGACTTAATGATTTAAAGCATATTATCTTTAAAATATTATTCTTAATTGATATATTTGGATTGTTCTATGTTATATTTAAACATTTTGTATGGTTAGCTAAGAATAAAAAATTAGATAGTTATAATGGAAATGTTATTAAGATTACTAATGATTATGGAAGTATCATGGTAAAAGTTAAAGAATTAAAACTAAATAAATTTAATTTAGTTGAAGTTAGTTCTTTTGATGATTTATTAGTAGTTTATAATGATGTTAGAACTCCAATAAATTATGTTCAAGAAAAGAATAGAACAAGATTTGTTATTATATTTGAGCATATGGCTTGGGAATATGTGATTGAAAAAGAGGATTATGATGAATAGGTATGTTGAGAAGAAAAGACTAAAAAACAGCGTTATAATCTCTTTTTTTGCTGTTTTAGTATTAATGTTTATGACTATTGGATTTGCTCTTTATGGGCAAATTTTAGATTTAAGTGGAGGCTCTATTTTTAAGGCTAGTGGAGATATTTATATTAAGACTGTTACTCAGGGTACACATACTAATGCTACTTCTAATCCTGTAATTAATAATGGAGATTCTATTGATTTTGGACTTAAATTTACGACTGTTGCTGATGAGAGTGCTACGTATGTTGCAGTGTTTGATGTTACTATTCAAAATGATAGTTTTTATGATTTTGTGTATACAAGTCTTAGTTATCCAATGACTGTTAATAGACAGAGTAATGGGGAACTTATTGATTCTTCTTATGTAGGATATACAATAACTGGTATTGCCGCTGGTGATGTTATACCTTCAGGAGAGTCAAAGACATTAACCGTATCGTTTACTTTTACTAATCCATCTAGTGAGCAAGATACTGATACTTTTGTTATTAATGGAGATTTTGCGCCACAAGTAGCTGAAGATACAACGGCTCATATTTTGGCATCGATGAATGCTCCAACGACAGGTGATTTAAGGGGTAATCCTGATATGGCAGAGTTTTCTGTTAGGGTTTTAAGTACTTATAGTTATGATAGTACTTTTGACATTTCAATTAGTAGTGATCATTTTCAAATAGTAGATGCTAATGGAAATCCCTATCCAACACAGACTATTACAGCTGGAGGAGATACTAATTATACTTTTTATGTAAAAGAGTTAGCAGGTAATGAATATAATGTTGATGAAGAGCGTGCTACGATATATGTTACTCCTAGTGGTGATAGTCCTATAAATGCTGGTAGAATTTCTTTATTGGTTGATAAGACAGTTGTTTATGTTGATACAACACCACCTTTCATTAGTGATGTTAATGCTGTTATTCAAGATGATGTTGGATCTGTTCTTGTTACTTGGAGTGGTGAGGATGATACAAATATTTCTTTCTATACGGTGACAGTTTTTAATAATAGTGGAAATGTTGTTAAAACTATGAATACTAGTGATGATAGTGAGAGTTTAGTTGTTACTGGTCTTAGTGAAGGAACATACTATTTTGTTGTTAGTGGTACAGATGAAAGTGGTAATAGTGGTAGCGATTATGTTAATTCAGCAACAACTGATCGTGGTCATGCTTCACGTAGTACGTCAGATGCTTATAAATGGGTTTTTAATGTTAGGTTTAGTTGTACTAATTTGAATTGTCCTAATACTTCGACAGTAAATCGTAATCAAACTTATACTGGTACAATGACAGCTAGTGGTAATAATACTTTACCTGATTCTATTACTGTTACAATGGGTGGACAAACTCTTGGTACTGGTAGTTATACATATAATAATGGTCGAGTATCGATTCCAAATGTTGTTGGTGATGTTGTTATAACTGCTGAAGGTGGTAGTTGCTTAATTGAAGGTACAAAAGTTTTACTAGCTAATGGTAAGTATAAGAATATAGAAGATATTAAATATGATGATTTATTAATGGTATGGAGCTATGAATTAGGAAGACTTGTTCCAGAATATCCATTATGGATTGAAAAAGCTTATACAACTCCTTCATATATAAAAATTACTTTTAGTGATAATTCAACTATTAATATTTTTAATGATCATTCATTTTTTAGTGCAGATGAAAATAGATTTGTTAATTTTAAGGATAAAGAACATTTTCATATAGGTACTAATGTTAAGAAATTAAATGGTGATAGTTTAACTACTGTTAGTGTTACTAATATTGAGGTGGTTAATGAGAATAAAAAATATTATTTTGTAGCGTCAACTAGATATTATAATATAGTATCTGATGATTTTATAACGACAGATAGATATACGGATATTACTAATTTATATCCTTTCAATGATAATATTACATGGAGTGATAATAGAGTTGTTAAAACAATTGATTATGAATATTTAGCTGATGTATTACCATACTATATGTATAAGGGATTTAGAGCAGGCGAGTTAGCAATTCTTCTTAATGACAATCGAACGAATTTAGCGTTATTTAAAGATTATATTAAAAATAGTATTATAGCTGATAATATGTTATTACCACCAATAATGAAGGATAATAGTAGATATTGGATGGTTACTACTGATCAGGATAGTATGTTTGATGGAAGAGATTATTTGATAAAAGAAGGTAGTTATTATAGATTGCCGAAAATGTTAAATGTCAAGCAATGGTATAGTACTTCTGAAAATATTTATTATGAGCCTGGTGATATTGTACAGGTTTGGACAGGTATGCATTTTATTGCTATGCCATAATTTATAATAGTATTGAAATCTAGTAGGCTTTACAAATTTTTTGTAAAGTCTATTTGTATATAAAAAAAATTTGCATATGCTTGATTTTTGTACACTTTAATGCTAGAATTTTTATAGATAGCATATGACAATAGAATGTATTTGATATACATTATGTGGGGATTGTTATCTCTAAAAAAGAATAAAAGAAATGTCATCATATGCTTGAAATAAAGAAAAGGAGGTGTATCTATGGAAAAGAATAGAAGAGCTCAACTTATGGCAATTGTTGCTTTATTGTTAGCTGTTGGAGGTTTATCATTAGGTTTCGCAGCTTTTTCACAAACTTTAACAATTAAATCTAGTGCTGCTGTTACTCCAGATGCTAATACATTTAATGTTATATTTACTAATACTGATGAAAGTGGTACTTCTGTAACTCCAACATTAGCTCCAACTACTGGATTTACTGCAGATGCTGCTACTATTAACAATAGTAATCATGACATTACTGGGTTAAAGGCTAATTTTACTGCCCCAGGACAAACTGCAACTTATACTTTTAAAGCTAAGAATACTGGTGAGTTGTTAGCATACTTGAATGGTGTAACATTTAATAATGTTTCAGGTTCAAGTCCTGCTGCTGCAAAAGTTTGTACTCCTGGTACTGGTACTACAGCAGCATTAGTAACTGCTGCTTGTGATGATATTTCAATTAGTGTTCAAGTAGGTTCACAAACTTATACTGCATCAAATGGTTCAATATCTAGTCATACTTTAGCAGTAGGTGCTAGTGAGAATGTAGTTGTAACTATTGAATATGCAGCTGGTGGGGATAGAGCAGATGGTGATTTTACTGTAGCTTTTGGTGATATTTCTTTACTATATGGTTCTGTAGATTAATATTAGAATTATTTTATAGATGGCGCAATCGATTTTATCGGTTGTGCCTACTATAATGTATTTTAACAAAATTATTTAGGAGGATAGCATGAAAAAGGGGTATAGTCGTTTATTGACTTTTGAAGTACTAATTTTTTTGGTCTTGATTCTAAATAGTTTTGTATGGAATATATTATCGGGATATAAAATGATACTATTTTTGGTAATAACACTATTAGCTTTCAAGATTTTCTTTGGTTTTGAAAAGGATAAGCATAGGTATATAAAAGATATTATTTTTGATATAGTTATTTATTTATTAACTTTCTTCATATTATTTTATCTTTTAGGAATTTTTATAACGTTTGCTAAAGTTGATAGTTATTACACTTTATATGGTTTAAAAACATTTATATTTCCTACAGCAGCAACTATTGTATTAAAAGAAATACTTAGATATATGATTATGTCAAAGTCAGAAGGAAATAAAATACTTTATGTTACAACTTGTATATTGTTTATATTCCTTGATATAACAGTAGCATTTCATTTTGCTGATTTTTCTAGTAATTATAAAACATTCTTGTTTATTGCACTTAGTTTATTACCAGCAATAGTTAGTAATATTGTCTATTGTTATTTGACTTTAAAAATAGGATATAAACCAATTATTTTCTTTGCTTTAGTTATCAATCTATACCGGTATGTATTTCCTATAATTCCTAATCCGGATGAGTATTTAACTTCCATAATTCAGTTATTGTTACCAATTGGATTTTTGTGGAGAACTCATAAATTCTTATCTAAAGATTATGATAAATTTTTGAATAGAGATTATAATAAAAGAGTTTTAGGAGCATATGTTATACCTATTATTTTGACAGTAGTTTTAGTTTATTTCACTTCAGGATATTTTCATTATTATGCAATAGCGATAGCTAGTGGTAGTATGGAACCTAATATTTCCCGTGGTGATGTAGTTATTATTGAAAAAATTGATAATAAACGTAAAAAACTGGAATCTGGAAGAGTAATTGCTTATAGATATGAGGGTATTATTGTTGTTCATCGTTTAGTTAATATTATTGAAGAAGATGGTAAATACTATTACTATACTAAAGGTGATAGTAATGATGATGAAGATAATTGGGTAATAACAGAGGATATGATAATAGGTACAGTTGATCATAGGATTCCTTTATTAGGAATGCCAACTGTATGGTTAAATGAGATATAGAAGGGAGGCTTTTGTGAGATGTCTAGGCACAAAAAAAAGAAGAAAACTAATGATATCAACAAAGAGAATATTAGTAATAACTTAGATTCTCTTGATAAAATGGTTGATATTAAAAATTTAGAAGAAACTATTAGTTCTGAAGATTTGGCCAAAGAAATTATGACGAAATTAGATGAGTTAGATGCTAATTCTGATGAAATTGAAAGACCTCTTGAAGAAGTTTCTCTAGATAATAATGATGATGATATTGAAATGCTTTCTACAGAAAAAAATGTTGAAGCAGAAGACGTAATCTCCGATATTGAAGAAGAAACTACTTCTTTGGTAGAAGATGCCCCAGTTGAAAATGTAGTTGATAAAGATGAGAATGTTTCTACTGATGTTTTAGATAATGTAAAAGAAAATGACAGCTTGGATGTAGAAATTGACGATAATAAAGATAGTGTTGAAACAGAAACTACTCCTTTGGTAGAAGATGCCCCTGTGGAAAATGTAGTTGATAAAGATGAGAGTGTTTCTACTGATGTTTTAGATAATGGAAAAGAAAACGATAATTTGAATGTAGAAATTGATGATAATAAAGATAGTGTTGAAAAAGAGACAAAGAAAGATGATGCTGATAAGCATTTAAGTAATAGTGGTAAATATATTAGTTATGAATATCGAGTTGGAAAAATTGCACTACTTTTGTTATTATCAATTGGATTGGCAGTATTCTTTATTTTAAAATCATTTTCGGTAATTAATACAGATTCTATTAATTATAGCGAGAAGAGTAATTTAGATTATAAAGTATATTTAAAATCAAACAATTTTTATGAAAAAGATTATTTAGGTAAAGATATGCTATATGTTGCTAATCTTATTGACCACATAAATGTAGATTTTGATTATAAATTTACACTTGATAAAATGGTTGATGTTGATTTAACTTATGATATTATTGCTAAACTTAAAATAACTGATGTTACTGAGAAAGATTTGTTCTTTGAAAAAGATTATGTTTTACAAGAACCAGTTACTGAAAAAATTGGCAATAGTACTGAACATACTATTAATAAGAGTTTAAATATTGATTATAATTATTACAATGCTTTAGCTAATAATTTTAGAACAAGTTATGGCCTTGATACAAAAAGTAGTTTATTAGTTTATTTTAGAGTAAGGCAGGATAATGGTAAGTATGAAGTTAAATATCCTATTAATGGTAATAGTGAGATGTTAATTAATATTCCACTTACTGAAAAAGCAATTAGTGTAAAATTAGACTATAAAGAAGTAAATGACAGTAATCAAGTTGTTGCAGCTGAACATTTAGCAATAACAAATTATTTCTTTGTTATTTTAGCTATTATTTGTCTTGGTGCAGTAGTTTATTTTATAATTAAATTAGTTCGTTTACTTAAATCTGTAATGGTTAAGAAATCAAGTTATGATAAATATGTTTCTAGAATTTTAAAAGAGTATGATCGATTGATTGTTGAAACAGAGACAGCACCTCTTATTAATGATAATACTAATGTTATTAAGGTTAGTAAATTTCAAGAATTATTGGATGTTCGAGATAATTTGAAATTACCAATAAAATATTATATTGTTAATGAGCATCAAAAATGTGATTTCTTTATTAGTCACGAAGAAGAATTATATTTATTGACTATAAAAGAGGTTGATTTAGAAAATGATAAAAAGGAGAGTTAAACTCTCTTTTTTTTCGACAATTAATTTTGTTGCAAATTCTTTGCTATCAATTTATAATAAAATTATAGTAGGTGGTATAGGTGAGTCATTATGCAAAAAGAAATTTAAAACTTATTCCATTAGTTTTTTTTGTTTTGATACTTACTCTTACTGTAGGATTTTCGGCTTTTAACAGAAATCTTATGCTTCGTGATATTGGGGCACAGATACGAATAGTCCAAGATATACGAATAACAAGTATTATTCCTGGTGGGAGTACAAATGATGGATATACAATAAGTGAAGATTATAATGTAAAAAATATTTTGCCTAGTTTTACTTTGCCTAATGCTAATTCTACTGTTACATATATAGTAGAGGTTACTAATATTGGTAATGCTAGAATGGAGATACTTGATATAACAGGTTTTCCGAGTAATTTGCAGTATACTATTAGTGGTTATAATTTAGATGAATTAATATGTGATGATAATAATAGTAATAAATGTAGTTTAGGAGCAGTAAAGACTTTTACTATAACTATTGGATATGCGAATAATGGTTTTGATAGTTCTAATACTACATATAATGTTGATTTGTTATTTGATTTTGAAGTTTATGATTATTATGATTTAACTATTAATAGTGATCAAGCGGATTCCAATGTAACTTTAACGACTACTGAAGGTACTTATACTGGTACTGGTAGTGTTTCGCATCGTGTAAAAGTTGGTAGTGTTGCGAATTATACTGTAAGTAAGAATCTTTATTATACTGTTAACGAAAACTATACTATGGGAGAAGATAATCATACTATAAATGTGACTATGGAATTATTAAAATATACTATTACTTTTAATGCTAATGGTGGTAGTGTAAATACTCCAAGTAAAAGGATTGTTTATAATACGGCTATTGGAGAACTTCCTGTACCGACTAAGGCTAATGGGATATTTATTGGATGGTTTTCTGATACTCCTTCACAAAATGATAGTAGTGTTAGCTATAAAGATAGGCCTTTAAGGTATTATGCTGATAGTTATGGTGATTTATATAATGCCTTTAATTACGATGATAATAATTTATATACGCATTATTTAAATAATGGTATTGGTGAAGCAAGAAGAATCTCCCAATATGTTTCTACTGATGTATTACCAACAAATAATGATATTACATTATATGCCGGTTGGGTTTATAAGTGGGAGAAGTTTGATAAAGTTAAGACCTGGGATGAAGTTTTAACCATTTCTAATACTGAGAGTGGTAGAATAGCAGCTGGTTCATATTTTGCTTTTAAGGAAAGAGCAAAACTAGCAGAGATTGCGAATGTCGATGATCAGAAATTACACTTTACTGAAGGACGTACTTCGAGTGTTTTGAATCCTTTACCAGATCATGATGTTTATGTTTTTGCGGCTAATTCTGATTCAATTAGATCTGGACAAACTGGAGATAATGTTGTTGAGAATTTCTGTGTAATAAAGAGTTCTAGAGTAACACTTTGGGCTTATATTACATGTGATATTTATCATGTAACTAATATTAGGTATGTTCAAGGAAATACTAGCTATGGTTATTTATATAATTCTAATTTAGCGACATATCCTAGTGATAATGAGTTAGGTGATAATTGGTATGTATTACAATAATAGAAAAAATATCTTATTATATGATATTTTTTTCTTTTGGGCTTTTTTATCGATAAAGAATTTGTTATAATATTGGTGATATAGAAGGTAGTTGATTATATGGCAAAAAGTAATAAACCTTATAGTGATAACAAAAGTGTGAAAGCAAAAAAGGAAATGGAATATACAACAAGAATTAGAGTTGATAAGAATCGTCTTAATGACTACGATAGCTTGGATACTAGTTTTTTAGAAGGTCGATTAGATAAGAAAGTTAAAAATTCTAGAGTAGCAAAAGAAAAATTATATAAAGAGAAGAAACATCTAAATATTAATTTTGATTTAATAGGTAGAATACTTCTTTTATTAGGAACATTATTTATAATTTTATTTTTGATTTCAGTCTTAATAAAACATGATTTTTTTAAAGCGCCTATTTCTCAGCCAAAAGAAGATACTAAAGTTATTGAAAAAGAAGAAGTAGAAAAACCTCTTGATGATAGTTACTTGTTTATTGGGGATTTTTATACTGAAAGATTTAATTTTGATGATCTTGATTATCATTATGTAAAGGAATGTAATAGTAAATATACTACTGAAGATATACTTGGTGATATAAAGAATAAGATATATCTTTATAATCCATCAGTTGTATTTATTCAACTTGGAATTAATGATTTAAATAATAATAAACAGGAAGAGGAAATTATTGATAATATTGGTGCTATTATTGATGGTATTAAAGATAATAGACCATATGCTAAGATATATGTTGAATCAATTTATCCTATTAATAAAGATGTAGATGATTATGATGATGATATATTAGATGATGAAATTGATAATGATTTGATAATTAGTTTAAACAAGGAAATAAAAAAACTTACAGAAGAAAAGAAAGTTGATTATTTGGATGTGTTTTCTTTTGTTAGTGAAGAAGATAAACTGAATGAAGAATATACTGATAATGGTATATATTTAAACGATGAAGGGTATAAGAGAATATTAAAAGAAATAAAAAGAGTTGTGGAGTAAATGAAAAAGATTGATAGTAAGCATAAATTGATAATTATTATTTCTTTACTTAGTATTTTAGTTTTAGCTTATTTGGGACTTACTATTTATAATACGAATTTGTTAAAGAAGTATAATGATATGGTTTTTCCGGGAATTTATGTAGGAGATGTTGATTTATCTTCTAATTCTTTTGATGGTGCAAAAGTAACTTTAGAGGCAAATGGTTATAATATTCTATCTAAGCCAATTAAACTTATTGCTAATGGAAAAGAATATAATTATAAATTGAATGAATTGGGTGTTACTATCGATTGTGAGAAGTCAATTGAACAAATAAAAAAATATCAAGAAGGTTTGACTTATAGTAAAAAGATAAGGTCGATATATAAGAAAGAAAAACAAGTTTTTAATGCTGTTTATAAGATTAATGATGATATGTTAAGACAAGTTTTGGGAGTAATTGTTGGAAATTCTCATGTTGATGTTGTAAATGGCTATTTTGATGTTTCTAATGGTGTTTCTTATAATGGTGGTTCGCCAGGCTATGATTTAAATGTAGAGGAAAGCATTAAGGTAATTAAGGATAAATTTTCTAATGAGGTAAATCCTGAGGTGATTGAACTTGTTGGTGATACGGTTAATCCTACTGGGAATGAGAACTATGCTAAGATAGATACCTTGACTTCTGCTGCGGTGACTCCATTTATGCCCAATACCTATGCAAGGAACATTAATTTGAACACGGCGCTTGCTTATATTAATGGTACTGTAGTTGAACCGGGGGAAGTGTTTAGTTATTGTGATAAAGCTGGTCCATTTAATAAAAAGGGATATGTATTTTACTATGAGTTTGTTGGAAATGGTGTATGTCAAATAGCAACAACTACCTATAATGCAGCTTTACTTGGAGGATTAGAGATTGTTAAGCGTTATCCACATAAAAAGAAGAGTTTATATATAGATGGAGGACTTGATGCTACTGTTGCTAGTTATAATAGTGGTTGGTGTGTTGATATGCAATTTAAGAATACTTATCAATATCCTATATATATAAAAGCTTATTCAGAAAATGGTAATGCTCATGTTGAATTTTGGTCTAATAGTAATGCTAAAGATGGTTTTGAATATACTACAGAATCGGTAAAAATAGGAGTTAGGGGTTATCGTACTTATTTACATAAATGGAAAGATGGTGTAGAGGTCGATAAGAGTGTAATTGCTACTACCTGGTATTCAGAAGATTAATATGTCTTATGACATATTTTTTTTGTTTTAGAATAGTATTTAATATAGAAAGTGAGGAAAATAATGGAAATATTAAAAGTTAGTAGTAAATCAAATCCAAATAGTGTAGCAGGAGCATTAGCTAATGTTTTTAGAGAAAAAGGAAGAGTAGAAGTGCAGGCAGTTGGTGCAGGAGCTTTGAATCAAGCAATAAAGGCTATAGCGATAGCAAGAGGATTTGTTGCACCTAGTGGAAAAAATTTAGTTTGTATTCCTGCTTTTCAAGATATATCTATTGATGGTGAGGAGCGTACTGCTATAAAACTAATTGTAGAAGCTAAATAGCTTCTTTTTTTCTTTTTGTTTTTGTGTTAAAATTACTATAAGATGGTGATGTTTATATGAATAATGATAATAATATAATTTATTGTAGTCGTTGTGGTGCTGAAATGAAAGCTGATGCTAGATATTGTATGAAGTGTGGAAATTTAAATGCTGATCATGCAGAAAATAAAAATATGCAACAGTATGTTAAAAATCAAACAAATACATATCAGATAGGTCAAGGTGCTGCTGTTAGGACAGAAGAAAAAGCAGGAGATGTTGTTTCGAATAATAAGAATAGTAATAGATTGGGATGTTATATTTTTAACATAATAGTGTTTTTTCTAGTAATGTTTGTAGAAATAGGGTTAATTTACTCTTATTATGATGGTTTTAATAAGAGTATGCTTTCTTTATGGTCAACTATAACTTTAGGTATTTCATTTTTGTTTATAATGTCACTTAGTTTACAAATTGTTTATATTAAAGCAAATAAACCTTGGTGGATGGTTTTTGTACCGATAGTTAATTATTTTATGTATTTTGCTATTGCTTATGAAAAATGGGTAGTAGGTTTATATTTTTTAATTGGATTTGTTGCTGTTGGAATACTTGCTTTTATAAATCAGACTACTTCAATTATTGCTTTAGTTTTAGCTATAGTTTTAATAATATACTTTTTGAAAATACAAGGATCTTTTGCTGATCATTTTGGACATAAACCATTTTTTTATATGTTCTTTCCAGTTATAATGCTTCCTGTTATTGCATTTGATGGTAGTGTTTATAAAGGAATAATATATAGTGATAAAAAACTTACTATTGAAAAAGATTTTATGTTTAAAAAAATAATTTTATTTTGTTATTTGTTGTTTTTCTTTGGAGGACTTGGTCTTACTTTATACCTTAGGAAAGCTGATTTTCCTAAGTATATTGAAAATATGAAGAAGAGATATTATGTGTATGCAGCAGAACAGGTCTATTATGAAGTGGAAAATAGAGTTTCTAAGAAGCAGATAAGTTGTGAAAAAACATCTTTTTCAAGTGATAATGGAACATATTATTTTTATTATCCGGATGTTGGTAGAAAGATATTTCTTATATTTTCTAAGTCAAGAGAAGCAATAACTGCTAATGTAAAAGTTGTAATCGAGAATGGTGAGGCTAAATATTATATTGCTTTAACGGATGGAGTTTATGGCTTTGAGGAAACATTATATGAGGATATAAACGTTGATACAGTAACGTATAAGAGAGATTTAGAGTTTAAACCATATTTAAATGATAATTATTGTGAAATAACATATGGTTCATAAAGAGCCACTTGATTTTATTAATTATTTTATATATAATTATAACAAGTCGATGATTAGAACTAATAATAAGATGTTTTAGCGTAGAGAGTTCGTGGATGGTGAAAACGAATATAAAATACTTATTTATCTACTCTATAGATGATTATTCCGGGTAATACCGTTATCTAATTAAGTAAAAAAAAGGATGGTACCGTGCTTTGCACTCCTTGGGCCATTCTTTTTATTTTTTAGGAGATGATTTTTTGATTGATTTACATCATGATTTGCTTTCTATAATGTACTATAGTTATTTAAGAGGCGACTATGGTTATTTGGAAGAGTGGATTAAAAATTTTAATAGTGATAATGTCTCGGGACTTTTAGCTAATCTTTATTTTATGAGTCTAGATGAAATGGACGTGGAACTTGGGACTAAAGATTTTAATGTTGTTGAGATGTTTGAAAAGTCTGTTTCTATATTTAAAAAGTATTTGCCTGATGAAAAGGTTATATTTAGTATTGAGGGTTGTGATTATATTAATGATATTTCAGAATTAGAAGAATTATATAATCTTGGCCTTAGAAATATCTTATTAGTTTGGAATTGTCCTAATAAATATGGTTCTGGTAATAGAGGAGATTATGGATTAACTGATTTAGGAAGAGAATTTTTAATCAAAGCTATTGATTTGGGGATATCTATTGATATGAGTCATATGAATAAGAAGACTTTTTCTGATACGATTGAACTTATCAGAGAACAAAAAAAATTAGGTAAGGATGTTAAGGTTATTGCGAGTCATTCTAATTGCTTTGAAATATGTCATCATGAGAGAAATTTAGATGATGAGCAATTAAGAGAATTAAAATCAGTTGATGGATTGCTTGGTTTAGTTGCCTATGGACCTTTTGTTAGTGACAGTGAGGATGATGATTTATCTTCTAGGTATTTAGAACATATTGAAAGAGCTATTGCAATACTTGGAATTGATAATATTGGAGTTTCAACTGACGATATGGTTTTTGCAAGAGAATTATTTGATGAAGATTTTGGAAAGATGGTTTTTTCTTATCATACGGTTAAAGAGGATTTAGAAAAATTATTAAGTCAAAAATTTACTAAGGATGAAATTGAAAGAATTATGTATAGGAATGTTGAAAACAAATTATTTTAGGAGGTTGTATTATGGAAAGAAGATTTAATAAAGGAGATGTTGTACAACATTTTAAAAGAGAAATGATGACAGAGGAGCAATTGAGTAAAGATCCATTATTATATTTATATGAGATTATTGGTACTTCGAGGCATACTGAAACAGGTGAGGAATTAATGATTTATAAGCCATTATATCCAACAAAATGTGTTGAAGGAGTTGATTGGGCTGCTAGACCATTTGATATGTTTATGTCTGAAGTAGATAATAAAAAATATCCAGATATTAAACAAAAATATAGGTTTGAAAAATTTAGAAAATAAGGAGTGAGAATATGATAGATATTAAGTTAATAAGAGAAGATAGGGAATTAGTAAAGGAGAATATTAAGAAGAAATTTCAAGATGAAAAATTACCGTTAGTCGATGAAGTATATGAACTTGATAAGAGAGTTCGTGAAGTTCAAGTTAAGATGGATGGAATGAAAGCTGATAAGAATCGTTTAAGTTCTGAAATTGGTAAATTAATGAAAGATGGTAAAAAAGAAGAAGCAGAGAAAGTAAAGGCTGAGATTGCTAAAGACGGAGAAGAAATAAAAGCATTAGAAACTGAAATGGAAGAACTTCAAGGAAAAATTCGTGATATTATGCTTGTTATCCCACAAATTATGGATGAGTCTGTGCCAATAGGTAAAGATGATTCAGAAAATGTCGAAGTAGAAAAATTTGGAGATCCAGTTGTTCCTAAATATGAGATACCATATCATGCTGATATAATTGAGAAATTGAAGGGAATGGATAAAGCTTCAGCTGGTAGAACTAGTGGGGAAGGATTTTATTACTTATTAGGTGATATTGCTAGACTTCATGAAGCAATGATTGCTTATGCCAGAGATTATATGATTGATCATGGATTTACTTATGCTATACCGCCATTTATGATTCATGGTGATGTGGTTACTGGAGTTATGTCTTTCCCTGAAATGGAAGCTATGATGTATAAAATTGAAGGTGAAGATTTATATTTAATTGGTACTTCAGAACATTCTATGATTGGTAAATTTAAAGATCAGATTATTAAACGTGATGAACTTCCAATTAACATGACAAGTTATTCACCATGTTTTAGAAAAGAAGGTGGAAGCCATGGATTAGAAGAAAGAGGTTTGTACCGTGTTCATCAGTTTGAAAAACAAGAAATGATTGTTATCTGTGAACCAGAAGAATCAATGGACTGGTATAACAAGATGTGGAAATTAACGGTAGATATTTTTAGAAATTTTGATATACCAGTAAGACAATTAGAATGCTGCAGTGGAGATCTTGCAGATTTAAAAGTAAAATCTTGTGATATTGAGGCATGGAGCCCAAGACAAAAAAAATATTTTGAAGTTGCTAGCTGTAGTAACTTAGGTGATGCACAAGCTAGACGTTTAGGTATTCGTGCTAAGGGAGAGAAAGGAACTTATTACTTACATACTTTAAATAATACTGTAGTTGCTACTCCTCGTGGTTTGATTGCTTTAGTTGAAAATAACTATCAAGAAGATGGTTCAATTAAAATTCCTAAAGTTTTACAACCATATATGGGTGGAAAAGAAAAAATTGAAGTTAAATAAAGAAGAGATAATATCTCTTCTTTTTTTAATAATTATGATATGATTATATTAATAATGGAGTGATGTATATGTATTTTTTAATTGGAGTTGGAGTTCTCATTGCATTTTCTGTTTTTGTTTATTTTTTTGCTAAAGGGAAAATTAGAAGAATTTTAGATAAAGCAGGCTTTAGTGGTATGAATTTAGGTGATGTAATAAAGGAGGCTAGACTTGAGGATCAAGAAGAGGAAAAATCATTGTCTAGTATGGATAGTATATATTTAGAACAAATAAAGAGAGATTTTCCAGATATTAATATTAATGAATTAAAACGAAAAGCTGAAAAAGTAATTTTAGATGTTTTCAACGCAGTTGAAAAAAGTGATACATCTAAACTTACAGGGAAGATTAAAAGTTATGCTGATGATATGATTAATGATTATAAAGGAAAAAATGTTAAGTTTAATGACTTTAAAATCCATAAGACAGTAGTGTCTAGTTATAAAAAAGATAATGCTGTTGCGACTATTTATTTTAGTTCAAGTTTTCAATACTATTTAGAAACTAATTCTAAATCTGTGAAGACACAAGATAGAGCAAAAGTTGAGTTTATTTATATAATTGATGAAAATGAAATAGGTGAAGAAGTTAATGTATTAGGTATTCATTGTCCAAATTGTGGTTCACCAATTAAGAGTTTAGGTGAAAAAAAATGTAGTTACTGTGGTAGTGCAGTAAAAGAAATAATAGGAAAAGTTTTTGTTCCTAATGATATTGTTAGATATTAGCACTTTTGATATACTTATAATAGTAGGTGAATAATATGAATAATGAATTTGATAATCAGAAGCAGCAGTTTTTTAAATATATTTGTAATAATTGTCAAAATACAATGTTTAGTAAAAGTGAATTAACTACTTGTGTTTTTTGTGGTGAAAATTTGAATGAGAAGATTGACGGACAGACTATTAATAATTATTCACATATTATACCTTTTGTGGTATCAAAAGATGATGTTATAAAAAATTATAAAAAAAGAATTATGTTTAATCCAATTGTTCCATTTGTTTTTAAAAGTAAAAAAGTTATGCAATCTATTTCTACTATTTATATTCCTGAGTACTTAATTAGTACTAATGTTAGTGGTGATGTTTCTTTTCTGGCAGGTGATAAGCAGGTTATAGATAATAAGAAGAATACGGTGACAAAAAAGTATAGAGTTAAGGATTATAGTAATATTGATTATAATGATGTTTTAATTAATCTATGGTCTAAGATAGATAATGCACTATTTGTAGGGGCTTTTACATATGATTATAGTCAATTAAAAGAGTTAAATTTAAATGAATTCGATGATATAGTTATTGGAGAAGATATTAATTTGGAGGAAGAATTAACTTCTTTAAATACAAAGATTCTTAATAATTCTTTGAGTTTTATTAAGAATAGTGTTAAACATGATTTAAAGAAAGTATCTGAAAATAATTTGCAAATTAAATTATTGAATTATAAAAAAATATTAGTACCAGTTTATTTTTTAAATGTTAATTATAAGGGTAAGAATTATCAATATATTGGAAATGGTCAAAATGGTAAAGATATTTTTAATTTTCCAATTGGTATATTGGAACTTGTTATTTTTAGTTTATTATTATTCCTAATTATATTTGCAGTAGCATTCTTGTTTGCAAAAATTTTATAGGAGGTTATATGAAAAAATTTAGTTTAATTCTTATAAGTATATTTTTATTATTGTTCTCTATAAATTGTGGTGCTAGTGTATATACATATACGAGAAATAATGATAATTTATATCTACCAGATGATGTTGAAGTAACTTCTAAAAATATTAATAATATATTGAGTACGCCTGCTGTTAATAGTAGTGAAAAAATTTATGATTATGCAGATTTGTTTTCTGTCGAAGAGGAAATTTCATTATATGAGGATGTTAATAATTATATAAATAATTCCAAGATGGATTTAGTGATAGTTACTGTTGCTGATTTAGGTGGAAAGGAACTTGAAGATTATGCATATAATTTTTATGATTATAATGACTTTTTAGATGAGGGAATAGTTTTTGTTATTCATAAGGAAAAAGATACTTCAAATCTATTTATGGGTAATAGTGGGAATAAAGGAAGTAAAATCTTTAATATTTATACTGATGCTAGAATAAATGAAACATTATCATATATATATGAGGATATAAAAAAAGAAGAGTACTATTCCGCGACTCGTAATTACATTAAAATAGTAAATGGATTTTATGAAAAAAATAGTAGTTCTTATAAATTAGATGAAAATGGAAATTTTATAAAGATAATTCCTTGGTTTGAGTTAATTATTATATCTTTATCTTTAACATTTGTTATAGTAATGCTTTTGTTTTTTAAAACTAAAAATAGTCTAAAAACTAAATATTCAGATTATTTAAAAAGTAAGATAGATGATGGTAGTTTAATTATAAGAACTGATTTAGATGAAGAAATAGTTGATGATAAAAAAAATGAGGATAGTATATTATGAAGAAGCTTATAATTTTATTTTTATTTTTGTTTATGATGCCAATTTTAGTTTTAGCTAAAGAATGTAGAACTGATGGTGTTAGTTTGAAATCTGTAGAGGTTTCTGAAATTAATGGAATGGCTGAAGAAATAGAACCGGCTTCTATTGTTTCTGATAATCTTAATCTTAATTTGAAATTATCAGAAGTTGGTGATTATATAGAATATAATATTGTTGTGGAGAATAATACTAATGATGATTATGAATTATCATCTAATAAAATAGGTAAAAAATTAGATTATGTAAAGTATGAATTAATTACTATGGGTGATTCTTCGATAGTAAAGCCAGGAGAAAAAAAGACTGTTCAATTTCGTGTTTCATATAATAGAGAAATACCTGATAGTAGTTTTCAGGATGGTAAATATAGTGATTCAAAAGAACTTGTTATAAGTATGGTTGGTGGTAGTGATGATAAAAATCCAGGTACTGGCTATAGATCAATTGTTGTTATTATGTTAGTACTTTTATTATGTGCTATATTATCTGTTCTTGCTTTGCAAAATGTAAAAATAAGTAAAAGCGCTTTGATATTATTAGTTATGTTAGTACCAGTTACTGTTGTGGCTTTATGTGAATATCAAGTAAAGGTTGTATCTAAAGTAGAAGTTGAGAAAAATTATCATTATGTTTATACGGCAAATAAATATCCTGTAAAATGTCAACTTAATATGCCTATACCAAGTAATGTTCAAGTTTATACAAAGGCATCTGAGGTTGGAGAAAATCCACTTTTACGTCATAAGATAGTTGATGGGAAGGTAGTTGAAACTAGTGTAGGACTTTTTCACTCAGTACTTAATGATTATATTTATTTAGTTGGTGGTGGAGCAACTTATAATGCAAGTAACAATACATATATTGGTGATAGTCCATTTTATTTACGTAATAAAGCAGAATTAGTTTCAATGTACGGAAATACATGTTCAGAGTCGCGTAAAAATGGTGTATTAGTTTATGAATGCGATTGGATTGATGTTGGTGCTGATGGAGATATTTGGGCACAACTTGATTGTCATAATGGTTGTGCGATTACTCCAGACGGTTCTTCTTATTGTGGAGCTATTAGGTGTTAAAGTGTTTTGTTGCTAATAAATAAGTCTTTTAATTTATAAATTAATGTAGTATAATGAAATTAATAAATATGAGATAGGAAGTGTTTTATGGGATTAATTAGAGCTGCTGTTGGAGCAGTAGGAAGTACTCTACATGACCAATGGAAAGAGTATATTAGATGTGAAGATTTAGGAAATGATATTTTAATGAAAAGGGTATCTACTCCTAATGGCGTTATTTCTAAAGATAGTGCTATTCAAGTAGCACCAGGTCAAGTTGCTGTTATATTTCAAAATGGTAAAATTTTAGATGCAACTGCTGAGGAAGGTATTTATACTTTTGATCAATCAGCATCACCAACATTCTTTGCAGGACAATTTGGTGAAGTATTTAAAGAAATGTGGACTCGTTTTACTTATAATGGGGCACCTAATAAGGAACAAGCTGTTTTCTATATTAATGCAAAAGAGATTATTGATAATAAATTTGGAACTCCTGCACCAATTCCTTTTCAAGATTGGTCACATCCAATTCCAAATCAAATGACTGGAGCAATGACACCATTACGTGTTGAAGTTAAATGCTTTGGAAAATATACATTTGTTGTTAGTGATCCAGCAACATTTATGAGTAAAATAGCAGGAACTGCTGATGAGTATCGTAAAGATGCTATTATTGAGCAAATGAGATCAGAAGTTATTGGATCTTTCCAAAATGTCTTAAATGAATTAGGTAATAGTGAACATAAAGTTCCTGTTTTGGAACTTCCAAGTGCAACTGATGAAATCAAAAAGACAATGGATGAAAAAGTATTCGATCAACCAATCAGAGATCGTGGTATAAGTATTAAAGGATTTGTTGTTGAATCTGTTACATTAGATGAAGAATCTAATAAGAAAATTGATAATTACGAACTTTCTTCAAACAGTTATATGCAACAAGGTACACTTACTGGTGCTTATGCTCAAGCTGTTCAAGATGCTGCTAAAAATGAAAATGGTGCAGCAAATGCCTTCATGGGTGTTGGTATGATGAACATGGCTAGTGGTGGAATGGTTGGAGGAACTGCACAAGGTGCATTCCAGAATCAAGGAGTTAGTGCTCAAGATTTAGCTAATGGTAACAAGCCAGCTGCAGCAGCAGGAGCTGCCGTAGAAGGTGGAAAATTCTGCGCTAATTGTGGAACTCCATCTACTGGTGGTAAATTTTGTACTAACTGCGGAAAAGAACTATAAAAATAAAGCTACCTAGTGGTAGCTTTTTTTTTTGTATAATTTTAATTATTTTGTTTTATTTTGAGATTCAATATATTCTTCTTCGCTAATTATTTCTTTATCTTCTTCAGGACCATCTTCATAATCGAAAACTTCGCTTTTATTATATAAATTTACAATATCATAGAAATTTTCTTTTATATAATCATATCCTTCAGGTAATTGTTGTAAATCATCTACTGGTTCACTCTTAATTAATGTGTAATAACCATGTTCATCTTTGGTTACTTTGTAGCCATAATATACATAGTGGCAAGCTCGTTCTTCTCCTGTTAAATTTTTACTAGTATCAGTAGTCCATGAATAGCCAATAGCAGGAATATAGTTAAACCTTGTCATAGCAACCCCTCCGGAGTATATAACTGCTGGCACGGCTATCAAATAAGAATATTCATAGCGGTATTCAATATAATCTTGATGTGCACTAGTAATAGCGTTAATAATTTCTTGGTTATCACTAATCCTGAATAATTCATTTTCATTTAGAAAGTCAAGGTAGAGAATTTCTTCAATACCATCGACAGGAATATAATCATCAGATTTACTTAAACCAAAAACTGAGTTTTTTTCACTAATTATGTATCTACCCAAATTATCGTCATTGACATAGTAGTGAGCATGCTCTTCTTCTATATTACAGGGAACATCTTTTGAGCAACCACTAAAGACAAATACATTGGTTGCGATTAATCCAGCTAAGACAAAATTTTTAAACATTTTTTTACCTTTTTTATTTTTGATATCTCCGTTGATAAATTGATGACTACTATCAAAATTTAGCATTATTCTACCCCCATTTGCTTAAACATTTCATTTAAAGAAGCTTTCTCATTATCTGTTAAATCAGTAATAAGTTTTGTGTTTTCTCCGTCAAACTCATATTTTGCTCCATAAAAAGCATTATCTAATTTATATATTATGTACTCTCCTAAACCTTGAATTTCGAATTTATTGATTAGTTCAGCTGTTTTTTTAATACCATTATCAGTTATGATAGTTATATAGTCTCCATCATTTTTAATCATATTTTCACCTCTATTTAATTATATCATATCATTTTTTATAATAAATTAGTTTCCAATGATTATCAATAAGTTTTATTTCAGTATTTTTATTAATATTATAGTATTCATAAAATTTATTTAAATGATAATCATTATTGGGATTAATATTACAAGGAGCAAAGTTTGGATAAGCAGTTATTTCTATAATTTTTTTGTTATTCTTTTTACCAGTATTTATAGCTTTTAAATTATCAAGATAAGCTTTATGAATATTGATATAGAAGATACTATAAAATAGAACTCCAAGAATATTACAAGAGTATAAGCCATATGTTAATAATTTGTTTTCTTTAATGTAGTTGTCAATTATGATTAAATAGCTAGTAGTTAAAAATAGATAAGTAGCTAAGCTAGTTCTATAGCCCCAAGTTGGTGATAGTAACATTACTGTGTTAGAAAAGATTCCTATGATATAGAAAAATAGTGCTCTGTTTTTTGTGAAATCTTTTTTGTTTTTTAATATGAGATAGAAATTTATAATAGTTAATATTAGATAATATATTATAACTATATTATTTTGATAAATAGATATATTTGAAACTTTTAATTCTACTAGTAAATAAATAATTCCCAAAAATACGGATGGTGTTTCATATAAATATAGGAATATTTTTAAGTATTTATTTTTTATACTATTCTTTATTAAGAGAATACTACCAATGAAGATAACTAATAATAGAAGAGTGTTGATTGTGTATGTATAATATGTAAAGTTTGGTAAATTATATAATAGTTTTTTTATTATACTTAGTTTATTAAAATCTATATTTTCTACACTAGTTCGATATTGGTTTCCTGGTGAAAAAAACATTGATAAGAAACTAGTAATTGAGATAATTAGAAAAATAAATAATTTTTTGTTTATTTTTTTATTCTTTAAGTAATAAATGATTAAGAATACTAAATTGATAAATATTAGGAGTAGGGCCATATGTTCAACAAACATAGGGATTATTGTATTTAAGATTATTAAAATAAGCATTTTTTGTTTATTTATTTTTTTATTTTTTGGTAAAAGATTAATATATAGGAGTATCAAGGGAATAACAAACAAGTAAGTAATATTTCCAGCTATCCAGACAATTGTTTGGGAAAATGTATAAATGTTCATAAAAGTAATCATTATAAATGTAAATAAGATGAGTAGTTTCTTATTTTTGAAATTACAAATGTTATTGATTAAATAAATGGTGCTTATAATGACAAGGGTATTAATGATATTCCATAGCCATTTATTATAGGTTAAAATATTTATTAAAATTCTACTTGTTAGTCTTCCTTCCCAAGAAAAGTACATGCCTAAAGCATTTCCTAGCATGTGTTTTAATCCTTTAGCACCAACTAAATAATTTCCCCAATCATCTCCAGATATTGGACTAAGTGCAAATATAAAAATAAAGAAGCAGAAATAGAATAGATATATTTTTTTATTATTTTTCATAAATATCTCCTTATTACTAGGAAATTATAGCATAAAGATATTTCATTAACAATACTAGTTTTGGGATAAAAATAATGGTTTTTGGTTATAGTTATTGTTTATTACTTTAAAAAATTTGGTAACCAACTAAAAAAAATATTGATTTAAAAGCTTTATTTTTTAACAAATTTTGTTGATAAAAAATTTTTATAGCTTGACTTTTTGATGTTTTGACAGGTAATTTTTCCTCTGTTAGAATAAATAACTATCAAACGAAGGAGTGATTGTATAATGAATGAACATTTATATAATTCTTGTAAGGATGATCCGGGGCTCGTTTTTTCATTGATTAAGCAAGATGAAATAGAGACAATAGAGGCATTGATTGATGATAATTTGATTAATGTTAATTTGGTTGATGGAATTGGTAATGATGTTGTTACTAGGATGTTGAAAGCTAAATACTATGATTTAGCTATTAAACTTATGAAAAAGAAGAATTGGGATGTTAATCACGCTAATCTAGATGGTGATACTTTTGCTCATATATTGGCACTTGATGACTCTGTGTCTGCTGTTAAGGTGTTTGAAGAATTGTGTAAAAAGACTAATTATTTGCCTAATATTCAGAATAATAATGGTGAAACAGCGCTTGATAGAGCACTTAATAATAGTCATTTATATTGTGCTTTTAAAATTTTAAGTGATAAGAGATTTAATAATATTGATGTTAAGACACTTATAAATTTAATGAGAATTAGTTTGAAGAATTCTAATTATGGTAAATATAGTAAAATAACTAATTTGGAATTGATTGTTGAAAAATTGGAGAAAAAGGATTTAGAAGATAATGTTTCAAATTTAGTTACTAATATTTCTGATAATATAGATATAATAAAGAATGATATTATGAATAATAGATTTACTGCGTTAGAAGCTATTATAAGTAGTCATTTGATTTGTTAAAACACCTATTTGAACTAGTCAAGCAAAAGTAGACACTTTATAAAAAACACATTAAAATCCTGATTCAATTTTGTATTGAATTGGGGTTTTATAATTTAAAGCATAACTAGGTCTTTCATTATTGTAATAATTGATATATAATTTAAT
>JAFRHI010000021.1 GCA_017433415.1 Bacilli bacterium | reverse complement strand
GGGGATGGTAAAAGTGAGATTAAATAATTATGAATTAAAAAAATTATTTGACTTTATTATAGTAAATAGGAATATTACAATAACAGATGATAGTTTATTTAATAGAGACACTTTAATTATGTTAAGAGATATTATTAAAGAAAAAAGACCTAATGATTTCGAATTAACAAAAGAACAAGAAAAATATCTTATAAATGCTTTTTTAAATGGAAATTGTATTTTTGATGAAGAGACTCCAAGTTTTATTTTAAAAAATGATGAATGTATTAATGCTGCTATTGACAGAGATGTTAATAGTGCTAACTATATAGAATATTTTAATCCTAGATTGCTCGAAAGAGTAAGAATGATGGCTATTAATCAAAAATATATTTTAAAACCTAATAGTCCTGCTTTTTTAAAAAATAATTATGCAATAGCTTTAAATTCAATTAGACAAGATGCAAATTCGGCAAACTTTGTTGATTGGAAATCATTTTCTAAAGAAGATTACGATGATTTAATTGAGGAAACAATAAAATCTGGATATGAATTATCTAAAACAACAAATTATTGTATAGATTTAGCAGAAAATGAAAAAATAGTTTTAAACTCTATTAAAAGAAATCCAAATACAATACAATATGTATCATATCAAGCAAGACAATATCCTGAAGTGTTTAAGTTTTTATTGGTACATGATTTTGATTTTAGCACTAGAGAATTAGAAAAACACTCTTTAAACGACTTTTCAAATGATGATGCTATGATGAACACTATTAAAAAGTTTGAGTTTTTTGATAAGAACGATGATGACTTTAAAGATGTATTTGCTGATTATCCAGATAGTATTGATAAGTATATAGAACGATTTAGTAGATTATTTAGTAATGCAATCAGCATATATCCAACTATTAACAATTTTAAATCTGTATTTGAAGAATGTGCTGAAACTGAGTGGGATGCATATAGAGCATGTTATATAGAAAATTACACAAACATTTTTGGAAAGATTTGTACAGAATTAAAAAATACTAATAATTTTAATGAAGCTATAAAAAGCTTGGAATTTCTTGTTGAAATGAAAAGTGCATTGGAAGATAAGTTTAATCTTTTGATGCAAGCCATGAAACAATATCATGTTGTAATACATAGTAACTCTAGTTTAGAACAAATTAACGTTTCTCGTGATACTATTGCAAAACTATCAGCATTGTATGTTTCTAAAAGCAAAGAAAACTATAAAAAAACAATTTTAGAATCTTATAATGAATACATTAAAGAATTCTTTATTCCAAGAAAAAATCATCCTGTTATTTACAAAAAAACAATAGAAAAAAAACAAAAAGAAAAATTTAATGAATTATATTCAATAAAAGACGAAAGAATTTGTAATTTTTTAAATAATCTTGTTGTTCAATGTAGCGAAACTTTTGATGAAAATTTAATATGGAATATGATAGATAATTTTGTAAAATTTGGCTACTCTAAAATGGATTCATTTATAAAAGCACCTCGTGGATTTAATAATTATAAAAGATATGAGGAAGCGAGTAAATTAGTTAATAGGCTAAATAGTAAATATATTAAATATACTGATCAAGAAGTCATAAAATATATGGATATAATTATATATGACAACGAAACAGGTAAATATAGATATCAAGGTCCTTTATTTGATGCTGTAGAAGTCTCTAAATATAACGAATATAGAAAAAAACAAAAAATATTTGAAAAAGTTAAAAAAGAAATTATATTTAAAGCAAGAACATTAGATATAGACAAAAACATCGATAATAGTATTTTAAAAAGATTGGAAGATGAATTACCATTTAATGATGAATATTTTGAATTTGCTTTGGAATATTATAAAAAGAATTTTAATTTTGGAAATTTATTAAATGGAATATTTGTTGATACCGATATAATTGAACCTAGTAGTATTTTAGATGATGAATCATATTCATTATTAACTAATTATGTCATTAATAATGGATTAGTTTGGTTACTATTGTTTTTAAATAAAAATGAAAACGAATCATTAATTCAATGTGGTATCGATAAAGAAACAATTATGGCAACAATGGATTATATGAGCGAAGTTATTAAACTAGCTAAACAATTTAATTATGATATAAATAATTATAGTGATGTTATGTCACTATGCGAACTTAGTATTTGTGCTGATGATCAATCATTAGCTATACTCGGAAAAGATGTAATAGTAAAATTATGTAGATATCAAGAATATACAAATGAAGATGCACAAGAAATAGTTAGAATTGCAAAAGAATTAGTTTGTGAAATGGCAAAAAGAGATAAATCTACTGTGCCATACA
This sequence comes from Bacilli bacterium, assembly GCA_017433415.1. Classification (GTDB taxonomy): domain Bacteria; phylum Bacillota_I; class Bacilli_A; order RF39; family UBA660; genus UBA3789. The sequence continues at coordinate 30,994 of JAFRHI010000021.1, read as the reverse complement.
TAAAAGGTTCTACAACTAATTATGTATATTCAATGTATGACTCGCAAGATGAAACTTTGTTATTATCAGGAATAAACACTAATGCTTGTTTTAGAGTTGATGGTAATGACAATGACTTCTTGCACTATTGTGCTTTAGATAAAAATGGATTTGTTATTAAAATAACTGATACTTTTGGAAATTTTATTGCAAGAGCAGCTGGATTTAGAAATGGTAATAGTGTTTATATTAACCAACTAAGAACTATTTATGATGAGGGTGGATATGGATATGAAGGTAGTTATGCAAATGAGTTAAAAGAAATAATAGAAACATTTAGAGAAGCATGTCTTGATATTGTTGAAAAATCACAAAATAATGAAAATGAAAAAGATAAAATTGATTTTGTCTTTGTAACAAAGAGTTATGCTTTAGATTGTGTTCCTTCAAATGTAAATATTGATGTTGTAAATAAAATTGGTAATAACCCAATGGATCATGATAGTCAAGATTGGAAAGATTTTGTTACAAATACTCAAAATTTACAAGAAAATGATACTTTCACAACAGATTATGGAAATTATTCTTTATTATGTATGGCATCAACCAAAACAATTGGAAGAATTAAACCAAAAGATATTAAACCAAAAGATGTACAAGCAGTATATAATAGACCAAGAAATAAAATAATAGCAACTGAAAATCTAGATGCAAATATAATGAGCAAAATTAATAAAATAAATGGTATATATTCATATTTTAATGAAACTGAATTTGAGAGTGCTTTAATACCAAAAGGAACAATAATTTTTATGGGTGATAATTGGTATATTGCTTATTCAAATGGTGCTATTAGTAGTTCTTGTGTATTAGATTTTGATAAAAAAGCACAAATAGAATACGAATCAACAAAGAGAACTATACAAGAATATGCACTAGCTAATAATCAACAAATTGATATTGAACAAGTTTCACATCAATTTGAGCAAAATCGTCCAGAGGGTTATGCAAGAATATTGAGAATAAATCATTAAAATACATTAGAGGCGAAAATTCAAAAGAACCTTTGTAACTAATGAATTTTCGCAATAGACTATCTTTAAGACAAGATAGTAACACACTACCAAGTTGGCTTTTAGCCAACTAGGAATAGTGTGCAAAGGGACACCCCTTTTGAAACCCGATAAGCAACATAACTACAAACTATTCGTAAGTAGTAATGTTGCCTTTTTATTTAAATCTAGTTTAAATAAAAAGAAGAATACTATCGCCACTTTCACGAGTAAACTCGCAAAACGTGCCACGTATTCTTATATAAAAATAACCTAATACCTAATCTAATAAAAAGGTAAAAGGTTATTTTTTTTAAATTATTTACTACCTTTTAATAATTTTGCTGTATCTCTTTTAGCATTCCATATTGATAAATATGTAAATAATTCAAATTCTAATGTCATAATGAACATACCAATTATTACATAATTATTTTTCATTACATTATGATTGAATGTATCAAAAAGTAAAATAACTAATGTTAATGTTCCATGAGATACTGCTAATAAAGTAGTATTATCATCGAAACTTCTTCTGATGGTTATTGCTTTGCCTTTATCTACATCTAATCCCAATTTGCTCCAAGCATTAACATCTAATAATATTCCCACAATAAGAAATGCATACGATGCCCAAAACATATTTTTAAAATAGTCAGTGGCTATTGCCTGTGATAGTACAAATCCTGTTATAAAGAATATTGTTAATAAAATTAAAATTATTTTAGATATTTTTTTATTTCGCATTTTTATTTCTCTCCTTTACTTTTAAACTTTGAATTAAATTAATAATTTCATTTTGTGTATTTATTTGATAATTAGTATCTTCAATAGTATGTAATAATAAATCCTTTTCTTGTTCTAATATGTTTTCATTTTTTAATTTTGCTTCACAAGATGAAACTAATTTTTCAAGATTTTGTTTATTACCTAAAACATTGATTTCAGCTTCATTTAGTTCATCACCTTTTAGATTTGAATAATAATCTTTAATAAAAGGATTTAATGGACTAACTTCAATACCTAATCCCATTTTATACATTAAATCATTATAATTAACATCTATGTATTTACTTATCTTTCTTAATATCTTTGGACTAGGATCTCTTTCACCAGCTTCTATTTTAGATATTCCTGAACTATTAATTCCTGCTAATTTTGCAAGTTGTCTTTGAGATAATTTCTTTAATTCTCTTGCTTCGGTAATTATTTCACCGATTGTTTTATCATTAGACATTTTCTTCACCTCACACATTAATAATAGCATAAGTGAATACAGAAGTCAATATTTTTTCAAAAAATGAATAAAAGAGTATTGACAAGTTGGTAATTATGATGTAATATTGAAATTGAAAACGAGTACTGATGTACTCAAAAGTAGTAAATTTGAAGAAAGGAGAAAACGATATGAATGAGAAAAATTAAACATCTAGATATGACAGACCATAGGATATGGAAAGATAAGAATATCACATTTGAAGCTAAAGATATATATGCTTATCTATATTCAGAAGGATTTGATAGAACTATCAATCATGTGAATATTGGTAGAATACAAGGTCAGATTAAAGGTTTGAAAAATGTTGGATTCAGAAAGAACTTAAAATTATTAGAAAAATATAATTATATTAAGTTCAATGAATACGACAATGGACTATATGAATACACAATTTGCTAGAATAGAATAATCGCTAGTAAATAAGGTACAGTAAATGTTCGGAGATTTATGTTAGTACCTAGTCGAAAGACTGAACTGCTTCAATCCTAGAGACAGGATTTAAAATAAAGTCTCAGGGTTACTATTGCCTTAGTTCATTTTATATCAGTATGACTTGTAAGATATTTTTACAAGTTTTTTTAATACCTAAAAATTAAAGAAAGGAGTTTGATAATATGGATAATTTAAGAAATTTAAAATATGTTGAATTGCCTATGGTGGTTTTATTAGATGAAGATATATCTTCTACTTCTAAAGTATTGATGGGTTTAATAACTACTCTAACTATGCAAGATGGTTTTTGTTATGCTAGTAATAAGCGTTTAGGTAATCTTATGAAAGTATCTAAAAGAACAATTACTAGTTGTATAACTTCATTAAGAAGAAAAAATTATATCAGAGTTGAACAAGAACCTAATGAAAGAAAAATATATTTAGCAGATATATTCTAGGGGTAAACGCAAGATGTTGCTAGTGAATATAGCGAATATCTTCTTACAGAATAAATAATATAATAAATAATATTAATAAATAATATAAATTTTAAATTTATTTAAATAATTTAAATTATAAATTAATTAATTGAAAGGAAGTTAAAAATGGAAATTGATTTAAATGAAATTATTATATCTGGAACCATAAATAATGTTACAGATAATAATCAAGATTATATTAAATTTGGTTTAATTACTCTTAAATATGATAAAAGAAAAGTTTATTCTAGTTTAAATATTAATAGGAATCTTTATACGATATATAAAGATTTTTTTGTTAAAGGAACAAAGGTATTTATTAAAGGTTATCTTAATTCTTATATTACTAATGGTAAAATACAAAGTTTTATCACAGTAACTCATATATCTGATAATCAGGAAGAATTAATAAATGGAAAGAGTGGTCCTCATATACGATATGATCCAGATGGTGTAGAAGTTTGGAATGGTACACGAGAAGAAGCATTACCAATGAGTGAAGAACAGCAAAAAGAAATGGATGAAATATTGAAAGATTTTAGATAAATTAAATAATTAAATAATTAAAAAATTGAAAGAAAGGTTGTGATAATTTATGAAGAATAGTAATTTTTATAAACTATTACACATAAAATTCATTGTGGAGGAATAATCATGTATGAAACACTAGAGTTTTATGATAGTAATGGTTGTGATCTAAAAGAAGTGTTAAAGAGTTGTATATATAAATATTATATAGCTCATAAAAATTCATTAAAAGTATTTAAAAAGGACTCAAAAAATAGTATAATGAAATCAACTAATGAAGTGAAAGTGTTGTCTAACGAAAGGAGTTAAAAGTGTATAATAAATATACAATAGACAATACAATATTTAAAATAGCCATTTATATAAGACTATCTCGTGAAGATGGTGATGATATGGAATCAGAAAGTGTCACCAATCAAAGAAGTCTATTAATTGGTTATTTAAAAGCACAAAACTTAGTTGCAGTTGATATTTATGTTGATGATGGTTATACAGGAACAAATTTTGAGCGTCCAGAGTTTAAAAGAATGCTAAATGACATTGAGAATGGAAAAATAAATATGGTTATAACAAAAGACTTATCAAGATTAGGTCGTGACCATATAATGACAGGTTATTATGTTGAAACTTATTTTCCTAAAAATGATGTCAGATATATTGCAGTAAATGATGATATAGATACTTTTTTTGAAACAAGTGGCTCTGATATGATGCCATTTAGATTAAGTATGAATGATATGTATGCAAAAGATATTTCTAAAAAAGTTCGTTCAAACTTACTTCAAATGAAAAAAGATGGTAAATTCTGTGGTAGTGCTGCTCCTTATGGTTATATGAGAGATCCCCTAGATAAGCACAAATTAGTGCCTGATCCTGAAACTGCCCCTGTTGTTAAAAGAATATTTGATTTATATGTAGCAGGTTATGGTAGTAGTCAGATTGCAGAGATACTAACAAGAGAAGAATTACCAACACCAATTATGTATAAATACTCTGGTTCTAAATTAAATAAATTTGACCATCCTGAAATATGGAAACACACATCTATCAGTAATATTATTAAAAACAGAGTTTATATTGGAGATTTAATTCAACACAAATTTCAAAAAGTCAATTATAAGATAAAGAAACGAAAAAGTGTTCCTGAAAGCGAATGGTGCATTAAAGAAAATGCACACGAGCCACTAGTTGATAGGAAAACATTTGAAATAGCACAAAGTATTAAAGATTCTTCAAACACTTATAGTCCTGACCGAAGAAATGTTGACTATGTCTTATCGGATTTAGTTTTTTGTAAAGATTGTGGTGCTAGAATGAGTATTAGTTATGATAAGAAAAGAGATAGAGTTACAATGAATTGCAATAACTATCGTAAGTTTAGTAAGTATGATATATGCTTTTCTCATTATATTAACTATACAAAGCTAGAAAATACAGTTTATGATAAATTAAGTAATATGGCTAATCAATATATTAATGATAAAGAAGAATTTGAGAATATTATTAAAAGTGAATATGTTGATCCAAAACAAGATAAATTAAAGAAGATAGATGAATTAAATCATACAATAGCTGATTTAAAAAGAAAGCAAGATGCTTTATATGATGATAAATTCAATAATGTAATAAGTGTAGAAACTTATCAAAGATTATTTAATGCTACTGAAGAAGATATTAAAACTGCAAATAACAAATTGGAGAAGTTAAAAGATGAAATTTCTAGTATTGATGAAGATTCTTCTTGTTATGTTGAATATTTAGATATAATTAAGAATTTTTTAGATATGAAAAATCCTACAAGAGAAATAATGAATAGATTAATTGATAAAATATATGTAACAAAAGATAAAAAACTAGAAATTCATTATAGAATAAAGAAAAGTGAAGTATTAGTATAAGTTAAAAAATACGATTGCTTTGGAGCAATTTTTAAAAAGACTTATGGGTATCACGAAAACAGGTCATACTGGTATACTGATGAAATACCATTTACAGAAGCTGCTGAAATAGGTACTGAAAAAGTAATTAAAGAACATTCCACAATTGGTATAGTAATGACTTCAGATGGCTCAATTGGAGAATTTCAAAGAAAAGATTACTTAGATGCTGAAAAAAGAGTCATTACTGAATTAAAGGAAATAGGAAAACCATTTATAGTAATTTTAAATTCCACTCATCCAACTAATTCTGAGACAGAAAACCTTTCAAAATCTCTACAAGAAGAATATAATGTACCAGTTTTACCAATTAGTGTTGAATCAATGAACGAAAAAGACATGTATAACATATTACGTGAAGCCTTATATGAATTCCCAGTACTAGAAGTAAAAGTAAATATGCCGGAATGGATAGCCATTCTAAATCCAGATAATAAAATAAAAAAATCATATATTAATTCCATAAAAGAAAGTGTTATTGAAATAGATAAAATAAAAGACGTTGAAAAAATTACAGAACACTTTCTTGATAATGAATATATAGAAAAATGCTATCTATCAGATATTGACACATCTACAGGAATAATAACTGTAAATTTAACTGCGCCAATAGAATTATACAATAAAACACTAAAAGAATTAATCGATGTAGATATAAAAAACAAAGCAGATTTATTATCTTTATTTCAAGAATTTAATACTGCAAAAAAAGAATATGATCAAATTAAATACGCCTTAAAAATGGTTAAACAAACAGGTTATGGAATTGCCACACCATCAATAGAAGATATGAAATTGAATACCCCTGAAATAATAAAACAAGGGCCAAGATTTGGTGTTAAATTAAAAGCTGTCGCTCCATCAATCCATATGATCAGAGTTGATGTTGAATCTACTTTTGAACCAATAATTGGTAGTGAAATACAATCTAAAGAATTAATAGACTATCTAACTAAAAATCAAGATAAAGATCCTAACGAAATCTGGAAAAGTGAAATATTTGGTAGAAGCCTAGATTCTATAGTTCAAGAAGGAATACAATCAAAAATAAATCTTATGCCTGATAACATAAGATTTAAACTACAAAACACCCTATCAAGAGTTGTAAATAAAGGTAGTAACAACGTCATTACTATCGTAATATAAAAAAGAAGAGAAAATCTTCTTTTTATTTATTCAAACCATTAATAATCGCCATATATTGATCATATAATGTTTGACTCATAATTTTAATTTCCCCATCTTCTAACTTCCAATATTTTTGATTTGCAACTAGCAAGTTTAAAGCTTCTGTACTCTGATCAAAAAGCCTATTAACATCGTCTCTGGTAGTTACTAAATCAGCACTAGTACTCCAAAAATTGTTTTTTAAATCATCAGAAAGAATAAGCTCTTTATATAAAGACAAATAATATTCATCAGTTATTCTATCTTCTCCATACTTAATTATAGCTTCTTCCTTACTCATATCTAAAAGCTTAGCAATATTATCATTAAAATTTGTTTTTTCTAAAGCTAAATAATTAAGTGATTCTTCAAAATTAGGCCCATCTTTTTCATAATTAGAATATGACAATATCTTAGTAAATTTTTCATCTTGCTTAATTTTTAACGTATCCTGCAATAAAACAGCATATTCATCCATATACTCTTTTATTGTTTTTTCCACAAGTGCATAATCACCACTAGTTTTAAGTCCACGATTATATCTATCACTACCAACATCTAATTTAGCAAGTATTTTAACTTCTTCCTCTAAATTGTTTAATAGCACTTTATTTCTACCATAAAAAGCTACTACAGCCAAAAGTGCTGTTAATACTATCAAACAAAAACCCCATAATAATTTCTTTTTCTTTTTCATAAACTCACCTACAATTACACTATAACAGCTTCTTCTAGTATTTTATTCAAACACTCTCCAAAAACAAAAGTACCAAATTCAGATATTCTAATAACATCAACAGCAGAATCGACTAAAGAATAATAGTAACCATTATAATATAATATTTCTTTCTCTCTATCTAGAATAAAATAATCCTTTGTCACAAAATAAACATTTAAATTATCACTTTTTATAAATTTAATATTCAATACATCTCTATAATATGAATTATCAACCTTTTTAAGTATTAAAAAAATACCAAAATCACGAATAATCATATATACTTTATAAAATCCACACAAATTTAATTTTTTTCGTAATTTTATAATAATTCTTTCTATATTTTTCTCATAATCATCAACTATTTTAAATAAAATACATATTTTATAATCAGTATCTGTTATTTTCTCAATACGCAAATAAATCACCTAATATAATATATGAAATATATTAATAGGATGTATAACTAAATTAAACTTTCTATTTTTTGTAACACTTCTTTAACACCTAATTTAGTAACACTAGAAAAAACTACTAAATCATCACCAATAACTAAATCTAAAGTATCTAAGACAATCTTTAGATTTTTTTGTTTTTTACTACCACTAACTTTATCAGCTTTTGTCGCAATAACAGTAACAGGCAAATTATAATACTTCAAAAAGTTATACATAAGAAGATCATCTTCACTAGGCTTATGTCTAAAATCAATCAACATAAAGACTCTCTTTAATTGATCTCTTTTTTCCAAGTATTCCTCAATCATCATACCAAATTTCGCCTGAGTTTTTTTATCAGTAGCCGCATACCCATATCCTGGTACATCTATTAAATAAAACTTATCATTAACACCATAAAAGTTTAACGTTTGAGTCTTACCCGGTTTAGAAGAAGTATGTGCCAAATTTTTTCTAGATAATATTGAATTAATAAAACTACTTTTCCCAACATTACTTCTACCTACTAATAAAAACTCAGCTCTACCATCATCAGGATATTGACTTCTTCTTGTCGCAATAACATCTAAATCAGCTTTATTTATTATCATTACTATCCACCTCACTTAACTCATTCTTATATGCAAGTAATTTATCATCCAGCGCATCCATCAAACTTAATGCTTCTTCCAACGTCTTTGTCTTAACACCAGCCGCGAAGCGATGCCCACCACCACCATGAGTTTCTACTACTTTATTAATTTCTGGTCCTCTAGAACGAATTGATACACGATACTGCATATTCTTTATATCCTCTGTAATTGTTGCCCAAACAAGAACCTCATTTATATAATTAAAATCATTAATCATATTACCAGCAGAAGCACTATCTACACCAAATTCTCTTAAATCAGTTTCATTAATAATTATATATCCTAAGCCATTATCACTAACTTTCATGTTAAGAGAAATAAAACCATGTAATCGAACTTCCGTAAGAGGTCTTAAATATAATTTTTGATAAGCCTTTGTAATATCAAAGGGATATTTATCCAAATAATAGCCAACCATCTTAAATGTTTCAGAACGACATGTATTAAATAAAAATCTATTAGAATCAGAAACTAATCCCATGTATAAAAGCTCCGCAATATCTGAATTACATTCAAGTTCAGTCTCATATAAAAAACTCATTATTATTTCAGAAGTTGAACTCATCTCATCATTAATTATTTCTATATCCGCAAATTTTTCAATAAAAGGATGATGATCAATCTTTATTATTTCACTAAAATTAGTAATATTTACCAAATCTATTCTCTTAACATCTGGAGTATCAAGAACAATCAATAAAGCATTATCGAATACTTCAAGTTTATCCAATCGACCAAAATCTAAAAATTTACTACTTCCAGTGCCTATTGCTAAAACCTTTTTATCAGGATAAGTTAACCTAATAGAATCCCTAAGTGCTAATTGACTGCACAATGCATCTGGATCAACACCTTTATGTCTAGCAATAACAATTGTATTATATTCTTCTATTTTTGAAATAACCTTTTCAAACATATCTCTACCCTATCTATCTTATAAATTTAAAAGTCTCATCTGCAATACTCAAAAATTCATCTGTTGGTACTACATATACATCTATATTAGATGTTTCTAAACTAATATTCATAAATCCATCATTTTTACTATTTAAATCCAAGTCTAGTTTAACGCCTAACACTTCAAGTTCTTCAATGATCTCTTTTCTAAGCATCGCTGAATTAACTCCTATATTACCAGTGAAAGAAATAATATCTACTCCACCAAGCAAAACATAATATTTAGCAATATAATCTACTATTCTCCTAATATATTTATTCTTAGCAATTAGACATTTTTTATCACCATCAGCTGCTTTTTCAATAATATCAATAATTGAATTACTATACTCACTAAGGCCTAATAAACCACTATTCTTATTCAAATCTTCAACAATTTCACTAGCACTCTTACCTTCTTTTTCCATAACAAATGGAATAATAGATGAATCAATATCTCCTGACCTTGTAGCCATCATAGCACCAGAAAGTGGTGTAAATCCCATTGAAGTATCAATACATTTCATATTATCAATTGCACTAATAGAAACAACTTTATCAATATAACAACTTATCATTTTAAAGTTTTTATTATTAATCTCTTTCTTTATAGCATCCACAGCAGATCTATGATTAATACCATTAAATCCATATTTCCTAATACCATAATCACTATACCATTTATATGGAACAGGATATAAATAATTAACTTCATCAATATCCTTATAAAATCCTGTGTCAAATACTCCTATCATAGAAGCAGTAGGAAGTGCTTTTTCAAAAGCCCTAATTCCTTTCAAAGAAGCCGAAGTATGAAGTGGAGCATAATCAATTAGCTTTTCTAATTCAGAAATTACAAATTCATTAATTAAAACACTATCACCATATTTATTTCCACCATGAATAATTTTATGACCAACTGCTCTTATTTCATCAACTGAAGAAATAAATTCTAAATCCTGTAATTTAATCAGTAATATTTCAACAGCTACATCTTGATTAGAAATATCTATTTCCTCACTAATATTTTGATTATTAAAAAATAAAGTATATTTACTACCTTCAAAACCAATACGCTCAAACAATCCATTTACAAGCAATTCATTGTTTTCAGCATATAAAGAAAATTTCATTGAACTGTTGCTAAAGTCAACTGCAAGTATTTTCATATTCTCCCTCTTTTCAATACATACTAACATTATACTATAATTTTAAGCAAATTAAAAGAGCTCAATAATTGAGCTCATATTATTTATTAGTAATTATATTATATGTATCTCTTATAATCATTATTTCTTCATCTGTTGGTACTACATAAATAGGAACTGAACTATCTTTACCAGAAATAATACCTTCATGCTTATCCTTAAATCCAGCAATACGACTATTTTCTTCTTCATCAATAGTCAATCCTAATGGTGCTAATCTATTAATAAGATTAGATCTAAACTCTATTCCATTTTCACCAACACCAGCTGTAAGAACTATAGCATCTACTTTACCACCCAATTCAACATAGTATTGTGCAACATAGTTAGCAACACGATTATTATACATTTTAAGTGCTAATTCGGCATTTTCATCACCTTCACTAGCTGCTGCCTCTACATCTCTAGCATCACTATGACCAGTAATTCCTAAATATCCACTTTTCTTATTTAACATCATTGTAACTTCTGTTACATTTAATCCAGATTCCTTACATACATAATCAATGATTGATGGATCAATAGAACCACATCTAGTACCCATCATAATTCCATCAAGTGGTGTAAGTCCCATAGTAGTATCAAAACACTTACCATCTTTAATGGCAGATAATGATCCTCCACTACCAACATGAGCAATAATTAGATTAACATCATCTCGACCAAGTTTTTTCTTCATTTCTTCAGTAATATATTTGTGACTAGTTCCATGGAAACCATATTTACGTACACCATATTTTTCATACCATTCCATAGGAACAGGGTATAAATAATTTTCCTTTGGCATTGTCTGATGGAATGCAGTATCATATACAGCAACCATTGGAACATCTGGTAAAGCTTCTTGCATAGCCTCAATACCTGCAAGATTACCAGGATGATGATTAGGAGCTAACTTAGTTAAATCTTTAATACTCTTGATTACTTCATCAGTAATTAAAACGGACTCAGCATATTTTTCTCCACCATGAACAACTCTATGTCCTACTCCTTTTATCTCACTTAAGTCTTTTACTACTTTATGCTTTAATATCTCATCAAGCATAACCTTAACTGCCTCAGTATGATTCTTTAAATATCTTTCTCCTCTTATTTTCTTCCCATCTATCTTGGTATTCCAAAAACTATCTTCAATACCAACTTTTTCAATATAACCGCTAATAAGTACTTTTTCTTCTGGCATTTCAAAAACTTGAAATTTCAAAGAACTACTACCAGCATTAACACATAATAACTTCATAATATCTTCCTTTCCACAAATATATTATCAAAAATAATTAAATAATTCAATTAAAGTCATTCTTTTTTTTATTTTTAAAAACATATTTAAAGTATCGAAGAAAAATTTCTCATAATAATATAAAAAAAATCGCAAATAGCGATTCTTTATTTACAATTTTTCTCCTGTTTTTGTCTTCTACTCTTTACTTTTGAATTAACACGAGAGTTTGTTTTAGATCTATTCATACCTTGTTCATTTAATTGCTTACTATTTTCTAAATCTAAACCAAATTCATTAGCAATTTCATATTTTGCCTTAGCAATTGACTTATTTGAACCAGGTACTCTAACTTTCATAGAAGCCTTTTTCCTCTTAGACAATTTATCACCTCCTATACATTTATAGGTTGTGATATTTTCCCAATTTAATACCAAAATTATAATAAATCAGAAAATTTTTCTCCATATTCTTCATTAATCTTAATTGTATTTATCTCAGCAACTGCAGTATTAATCATCTCATTATAATCAAATTTATTTTCTTCATTAATAGCAAGCTCCAATTTAGGATTTATAACTGGATGCTTTGGAACAAACACAGTACAACAATCTTCATATGGAATTATACTAATATCATAAGTATCTATTTTTCTAGCAATATCAATGATTTCTAACTTATCTAAGCAAGCAACTGGTCTTATAACAGGCATATTAGTAACTTCGTTTATAACACGCATACTAGTTAATGTTTGACTAGCAACTTGACCAACACTTTCACCATTAACAATTGCATATGCTTTATGATTTTTAGCTAATTTTTCAGTAATTCTATACATCATTCTTCGCATAATAGTAATACAATAATCTTCTCGACAATTTTTATATATTTCTTCCTGAATAGGCGTAAAATTAACAATATGCAAATTAATACTATCAGTATATTTAGCAAGTTTTTTGCAAAGACTAATAACCTTATTTCTAGCTTCAATACTAGTATGTGGCATAGCTTCAAAGTAAACTGCATCTAAAACAATTCCTCTTTTCATTGCCAAATAACCGGCAACAGGCGAATCAATCCCACCAGAGAGCATTAACATTCCCCGTGGTTGGGTACCAACTGGATAACCTCCACAACCAGTAAAACTATCAAAATAAATAAATGTTTCTCCTTCTCGTATCTCTACCTTTATCCATAAATCTGGATTATGCACATCAACACTAATACCAGCAATATTTTTTAATAATAAACCACCCAAAACTCTATTATAATCCTGACTCTTTATAGGAAAACTCTTATCACTACGTCTTGTTTCTATCTTAAAAGTAGAAAACTTTTCTGTTTCAACAATTTTTAATAATTCACTTTGAATGCTATTATCATCACTAGGAACAATATATGCTATATGATAAGCATGAATACCAAATATAGTATCAACAACACCCTTAATTTTTTCTAAATCAGTTGCATCAAACTCAATATACATTCTTGCGCGATCCTTATGAATTTTCACATCAAAAGAACTAAGTTTATTCCTAATATTATTATATAAAGTATTAATAAAAAAATTACGATTACCTTTTTTTGTAGATAATTCACCATATTTTATTAAAATTACTCTTTTCACTGCAATCACCACGCATATTTTAACATAAAAATAAAGAAAAAAACAACCTATTGGTTGTTTATTCACAAATCTCTTTAGTACGATAAAACTTTTTATGTTTAACTTTACATTCATCCTTAATATTACTTGCATAATAATAATCTGTCCCAAACTTTTTATTAATTCTAGAAATAAAGTATAATTCTTCGTAATAGTCATCAAATAATTCTTTGCCATCAATAATACAATTATATAATGTTTTTTCTTCATCATCAGAACTATTTTTTTTAGAGCTCCATCCGCCAATTTTATAAATTTTTGCATTTTCCTTATCATTAAATCTAGCTTTTTCAATAATATAATTATCACACTTTAAAGTAACATGCGGAACATCATTAATTAACTCCACTTTTGATTCACTATTATCACAATATTTTGAACTAAAAGGACTTCTTATTTCTGACATCAATTTTTCATCGAGAACTTCACCCAAATATACAACGCCAGAATTATGAAATGTAGCTTCATTAGCCCTAACGGTATTACAAAAGACAATAGCACTATTCATAAAAGTATCAAATTTTTTACTATCTCTATTTTTAAAAACACCATATAGTAAGAAACAAGATAATGACATTATAAGAACTATAACTGTCAAAACCTCATATTTTGCAAAACCAAATCTATTGTTCATACGTATCTACCAGCTTCTTATATGTTTTTTCATCAATTAAAGACATAACTTTACTTGCAATATCTAATGATTCCTTATATTTTCCTTTAAAAAAGCTATACTCAGCATCATTTAAACTTTGATCTACTTCTGGCATATCAGCTCTATATCTATTAGCATACATCATTACCATTTCTGCAAACTTAGCAGTTTTAACCATATTGATTGTTGTATTATAAAGCTTTAAAACCAAATCACGTGCAGTATCAACCCTAGTATTAAGAGTTTTAATAACAATTGGCTTTTTCTCAAGCTCTTTAATAACTTCAGAAATAGCCTCATTTGCCTCATTTAATTGCACAAAATAATTATCAGAAATAACTGGCAACTTATAACTCTTAATCTTGTTTTTACACTCTTTCAAAAATCCTTGAATTTCCTCAAGTTGCTCTCTAGCTCTAAGCTCATCATCATACATATTACCTAATGATTTCAATGCAGAATCAAATTCATTCTCCATTGAAACAAGCCGGTTCGATAATCCTTCAGCTTCTTCACTTAAGACAGAATATGGACTAGACTTTGATTTATCTTTTGAAAGCATTTTTTTGTAATCATCATTTATAACAACTAAAGTTTTATTAACCTCATGAATAACATCAATATCTTGATCACTTAAATCATACATATTTTTAATATCATCAAGCTGATTATAAACATCATCTACCAATTTGTTTGTTTCTTCTAATCGACCACTAAAGCCCTCAACAACTTCTTCATAAACTTTTTTTGATAATCTTTCTTTTTCGAAATCTAAGAACAAAGAATCATAATACTCAAGCATTGTCTTTAAATCAAACATTGATCCTTCTAAGTTAAGTAATTTAACTTTATCCAAAATACTATCAATATTCTTCTTAGATTCTGAAATATTATATTCAAGATTTAAATAATCTAAAACAAAACCATCATCAGTCATCTCTTTATTCACTGCCTGAACTTCTTTCATTCTTTCAGGAATAATTTTATTTGCCATCAGTAAAATATCTGGTAGCTCACTAATCACAATATCCATATGATCAATCATCGTATCTAATGCCCTACAAATCTGAACAACTTCATTATATTCATTAGTTTCCATGACTTTTTCAAAATCCAAGAATCTTCTCTCAATATTTTCCAATTGCATTTCAACTGATTCCTGCATAAAACCATATAAATCGCGATGATCATTAAATTCACGATTAAGATTTCTATATTTAGTCTTCAATTTAGTTACAATAGAACGATATTTTTCTTCACTTAATGTAATATCTTTTATTTCCTCAAGTAAATGTTCCGCAGCTTCTCTTACTTTATAAATTTCAATTTCTGTATTTGCAATACGATAACCACAGGATTTATAATCTCTGTTTTCGATGTAAATATCTAAATCTATTAACATATCATCTATAAGTGTTAATCTTTTTTCTTTTATCTCAATAAATTTACTCTGCCATTTATTATATTTTTCTTCCATCTTATCATTCTTAATAATTGGCTCAACTTTCGATAATTCCAATAATACTGGAGTTGAAGCTACCATATTCCTTTGAATTTCCAAGTTTTTTACCTTATTTTGATAATACTTCATCTCCGCTTTTTTTACAAAATGAAGTATAACAATAACAATAATAAAAGCTAAAACTAAAACAGATCCAATAATAAGAAATTGTCCTTGCATAACTTCACCTCTATTCTCATCTTATATTTTACCATAAAACTTCTACATTTTTCTACATTTTATCTTAATATTATTAAAAACACTACGTAAAACCATAAAAACCTTGACATATAAAGGGTTTTCAAATATAATTAATAATGCAAATTCCTTGAACAGCGAATTTAGAATAATTTAATGTGTTTCTTAAAATTCTTGAGTAGCAATTGCTGTTTACGTGAAAGGTTAGAAGAAACTCCCTAAGTTATGGCTAAATAAAAGAAATTTGTAAAAATAGGAAAGGAGATTATTTATGGCAAGATATACTGGACCAAGTTACAAAAAAGCTCGTCGTGTTGGTTTTTCTACTAGTGAAACTGGTAAAGAATTAGCTCGTCGTCCATACGGACCAGGTCAACATGGTAATGACCGTAAAGGTAAATTATCTGACTATGGTACACAATTAAAAGAAAAACAAAAAGTTCGTTTTATGTATGGTCTAAATGAAAGACAATTTAAAAAGACTTTCAATGAAGCTAGTAAAATGAGTGGAATTCATGGTACAAATTTCTTAAGATTACTTGAATCAAGACTTGATAACCTAGTTTTCCGTATTGGTTTTTCAACAACTCGTCGTGGTGCTAGACAATTAGTTAACCATGGTCACGTAACTGTTAATGGTAAGAAAGTTGATATTCCTTCATACAGAGTAAAACCAGGTGATGTTATTTCTCTAAAAGATGATGACAAGAACTTAAAAGTTGTTACTGAATCTTTAGCTAAAGTTAATAAAAGAGTTGAATTTATTAACTATGATGAAGGAAAAATGGCAGCTACTTATGTCAGACTACCAGAAAGAAATGAACTTAATGCTGATATTAATGAAGCGTTAATCGTTGAATTCTATAATAAATAAAAGAGCATTATCGTGCTCTTTTTTTTATACTTCAAAAGTTTCTATCTGACAATTCTTTATTGCCGAATCCCATAAGTCACCTTTTAACTCATGCTTTAATAAAATATGGCGCATCGCTCTATATGGAGATCCATGAGTAACAACAAGTATCTTTTTATTAGGATGCTTCTTTTTTATATATTCCAAAAAACTTTCACATCTCTTAAAAACATCTTTTATAGGCTCCACACCATGACTATTATCATTAAAATCATAATCCCAATATTTTAATGATTTATACGCTTCATAATCTCCACCTTCAAAATCACCCATATCTCTTTCAACTAGTCGATCATCTGGAATAAGTTCAACTCTATCACCTACTATAATCATAGCTGTCTCAACGGTACGTATCATTGGTGACATATAACAATAATCAAACTCTATATCACGAATTTTATTTTTTAAACGCTCACATTCTCTCCTACCACTATCATTTAACAGCGTATTAGTAGACCCTTGAACAATTCCAGAAAAATTTTCCTCAGTTTGACCATGTCTAACTAATGTAATCAGCATTACTCTACCCCCAATACTTTTAAAGCATCACTGTATCTAATAAACTTTGACAAATAACTACCATCTTCATATGAAGAATAACCAACCACTAAATAATTATTATTATCTAACGTAATATCTGTAAAATAATCATCTCGTTCATCACCATATACAACAACAGATACTTCACTCAAATCACTTTTATACTTACCAATTAACCCATCATAATTTAAAACGTCAGCTGTCTTAGAATTATCTTTTTTATTTGTAGTCTTTATCCCAATAGCTATTATATTATTATCATTATCTACTATAAGCTTATTATAACGAGTATTACCCTCACTATTATAAACTGCTTCATTTACATAATCACAATCAGTATCATATTCAATTATCATCGCACTAGTTAAATCATTATTTCTTTTAGAAGAACTAACAAATATTTTCTCATCCAAATTAATAATCCCACTAAAACCAATATCATCTGTAGTATCATACGTATTATCATTAATAAGATTTCCATCCAAATCATATTTACAAATAATTCCCAAATAATTGTCGTTCATTCCAACAGTATAAATATAACCATCATATATCAATAAATCATTATAAATTGCTGTTTTATTACTTCCATAATTCTTACTCCAAATAAGATTTCCATTCAAATCATATTTCACTAAAATTGCTCCACCAGCATCATCACCAACTTTAGTATTCTTATAAATACTCTGACCTACAACATAATAAAAATCTTCATACTTTACAATACCAGTAAATTTAGAATTATCAAGTAACTTAAAATCCTTAGAAAATTCAATTTCTCCATCTTTATCATACTTAGTAATAAGCGCTTTTCTTATTAAATTTTCATGATCTTTAGAACTTTTTTCATAACTACCAACAGCTACAACATTATCACCATCTGTGCACACTCCAAAGAAAGCACTATTATACCCAATACTATAAAGTTTCTCAAAAGTCTTTTCTTTACTATTATTATATTTAGATATTTTTGCTTTTTCATATTTATTATCGTTATTATTATTACTACCAACTGTAACATAATAATTATCACTTAAAACTACACTATTAATACCATCAAAATAAATAGATTCCGTATTATTATCTGTTAGGTGTCTTACCACATAAAAAACTTCTACCACTACAATCAAAAAACATATTATTGTAATAATTTTTAATCCTTTAATAGTCTTCATAAACACCTCCACTATAATCAGTTTATCAAAAATTACATTTCTTTTCCACAAAATAAAAAGAAATACTTATAAAAGTATTATTTCTTTTCGTAAATTATTCATAAATTCCAATAAAATATTTCTTTTTACCTCTTCTAATAACAAGATATTTATCCTCAATACAACTTTTCTTAGAAATAATCATTTCCACATCAGTAATCTTATCACCATTCAAAGTAATAGATCCATTACCAATAAACTCTCTAGCTTCTCTTTTACTAGAAACAATCTTATTATTAACAAGTAAATCAACAATATTAATATCTTCAGCAATATAAAATGGAGCTAATCCTTTAAATGCTACTTCTATATCTTTTAAAGATAATTTCTTTATATCACCACTAAATAGTGCTTCTGAAATTGATACTGCCTCTTTATAGCTTTCCTCACCATGTAAATCGGTTATTATTTCTCTAGCTAAAGCCTTATGAGCAATTCTTTCCTCGGGACATTTCTCATTTTCTTTGGCTATTTTTTCTATCTCTTCCTTACTTAAGAATGTCAATTTCTTTAAATAATCAATAATCATTGAATCTTCTAGATTAATTAAGTATTGATATAACTCATAAGAAGATGTTTTACCCTCATCTAACCATAAAGCATTTCCTTCAGTCTTACCAAACTTTTTACCTGTTGAATCAGTAACTAATGGCATAACCATACCATATGCCTCTTTATCAAGTTTTTTTCTAATAAGTTCAATTCCAGAAGTAATATTACCCCATTGATCACTACCTGCTACCTGTAATTCACAATTATAGTTTTTATATAAATAATAAAAATCCATTGCTTGTAGTAACATATAAGAAAATTCAGCATATGTAATACCTACATCCATTCTCGATTTCACATGATCTTTTGCAAGCATATAATTAATATTAAAATATTTACCATAATCTCTTAAAAAATCACAAATATTAATATCCTTAGTCCAATCCCAGTTATTAACAACTTCAAAACCAAATATCTTTTTAGCTTGTTCTGTAAGACCCTTAATATTTTTTTCTACTTCTTCCTTACTAATAATTGGTCTTTCAGCCGTTGGTTTAGGATCTCCAATAAGACCTGTAGCTCCTCCAACAAGTAATAATGGATGATGTCCTGCTTTAGCTAATCTTTTAGATATCAAAAATGATGAATAATGACCAATATGCATTGAATCCGCAGTTGGATCCGTACCAATATAAAATGTCATTCCTCCATTATTTAATTTTTCAATCAAATCAGGACTACTAATTTCTTGAATAAGTCCTCTCCACATTAATTCTTCATATAATGTCATTTCAATTCCTCCTAAAAAAAACGAATAACCATCCATAAGGACGAATTATTCGCGGTACCACCTTAATTCATGTAAAACATGCACTTTATGTCTTAACGCGACAAACGATTTTTCTCAAAGTATGTAATTCATATATTATTCTTTTTTAGTTTTCACCAACCACTAAATCTCTTAAATAAAACTAATATACTACTAATTACTTATCACCAAAAACAATTATATAATATCATAAATATTAAAAATATCAAGTTAAAAAGTTGATAATAATCAACTTTTATATTACTTTTCTAATTTCTTTAAAGTATCTTTAGAAACCTTTATAACACTATCTAGTACTTCTTCAGCGGCTTTTTTTAATAATGGTGTCCCTTTTTCTTTAGCCATATCAACTAAATCTTCAGCTCTAGCCATTAAATCAGCACTTTTATCTTTAGCCAACTGTAATGCTTTTTCCTTGTCTAAGTCAGCCAATTCCTTTTTAATTTCATCAATTTTTTTATTGAATTCCTTTTTTACCTCTTTTGTATCAATATCTTTTAAGTAATCAACAAACTCATCCATTTTAGCTTTTAATTCTTTTCTAACCTCTTCTCCTTTTTTAGGTGCAAACAATAATCCTAAACCTGCACCAAGCGCTGCCCCCGCAAAAAATTTTCCAAAACCTTTTTTACTCATCTTCTAAATCCTCCTTACCTTTCTTTTTATTATTAAATAATTTTGAAACAAATGTAGATGCATTAAATATCAAAGAATCCGTAATACTAGCAAAACCATTAGTTGCTCGTTCCAAGACAGAGAAAGCACCATTAAAAGCATTAACTTTTCCTTCAACATTATCTACAATTCGATCAACTTTATCCAATAACGCAATTACTCTTATTCCTAAAACTATCAGTACAATTAATAATATGATCGCTACTACATATAATATTACAGGTAAAAATACATCCAATAAAAACATATCAAAGCTCCTTTCTATTCATCTTCATGATACATGGAATCAATTAAATCAAACAAATTATCATTGTCATCATCTAATGCATCTCCAGTATCAGGTACTTCTTTTTCATCTACTGCTGCCTCTTTTTTGTATTCATCTACTAGCTTTTCAGCCACTGTCTTCATATCTTCTTTTTTATTTTTAGAAGAAATCTCTTCTTTTTTGGCATTTTCTTTACTAACATCAACATAATCTACATTATATTCTAACCCTAAATCTTGAAAATATTCCATAGCATCTCCAACAGTTAATTCCTTTACTTCAGGTTTAGATTTATCACTTAAATCAACCAGCAAACTGTCATCATCGCTATCTGGTTCCACTTCAAACTTTGTCTCTTCCGGTTTTTTCTTATCAGTACCATATGCTTTATTACGAATATCATCAACATTCATATTATTTCTTGAATAACTAGAAAGCCTAACTTCTTTTTTTTGAACAACATCTTCTTTTTTATAGTTTTTATCTAAAATTCCATAAATTGGAGATATTATTGGACTAGGTCTAAAATATGTTTTCTCTTCTTTTCTTTCATATCCACCATATTCATGAACAGGAATTTTATAAGAATTATCCACTCCATAAGGTTTACTTTCACGATAGTTATGTGTATCTTCTGTATATTCTTCATATCTATCTTCATGATATCTTCTTTCTCTAACAGGAGGCATCTCTACAAATCCCCTATTTTCAATATTACTTGAAGTACCATCATCCTCATCTATAACTCTTAATATTTCTGGTTCCTCATCTGGCATATTATCTTCAAATTTTAAATCGTTATCATCTATAAATTTAAAATCTGACCTTGGCATATCACCAGAAGAAGTTTCAATATTTCCTGTATCATCTAGAATAGTATCCATATCTACAGTTTCTTCTTCAAGATCTTCAACTTTTTCACTTCTCTTATTAGGTAGAATAACTTTTTTAGCAATCGGTTTATTCTCTTTAATCTTGTTTTCTTTATTAGAAGACTTTTTCTCTTTTTTCTCTTTCTTTACTTTTTCCTTTTTCTCCTTTTTTGGAGGTTCTTCCACTTCAATATACTCTACTTCAAATAAAGCATTCTTAATCTTATCTAATACACCCATGAGTTCACCTCTTAATCTAATTATTCAAATCTATTTTCTCATCCTCTATATCTTGTTTATAAAGATCAGTTTCTTCTCTTTCAACAACATCTAAGAAGTTTTCTTTTGAAGAATCACCTTTGAACAAACTATACTCTTCTTCCTTATAATCCAAAACATTTTCTCCAATTAAACTTTCCAAAATAGCTCTGTTAAACTTAACTGATCTAAGTATAATTGCCATATTAGTAATTGTATCAGTCAAATCATCTTTAGAAACCAAAGCTTCCATCTTAACATAATTATAAACAAACTGAATAAAATACTTATTCCCAACTTCATCAATTTGAATATACCCAACCTTTTTGTTATAATCCAATAATTTTGAAAAATGACTACTTTTATTTACTTCGTAATTAACCTTAGTATTATGAAGATAACACACAACATCAACATACAAATAGTATTTATTATTATTTTTATCCCTTAAAATAGCATTATACTCTTCCTTATCAACAAAACTAACTCCTTTTGGAATATAGTATTTATATCCATCATAATAAACATTATAAAATTTTGTCTTGTCTGATAAAAGTGTCTTAATATTTTTATTAATATCAGTATTATCTAATCTTGTAACACTACAACCAGTAATAAATAGCAAGACAATAGAGAGTAAAACAATTAATCTTTTCATATTTCACCTACTCTTAATATATTATAACATCTTTTTAGTAAATGTAAAATATTTTATCTACCTTTACTTTTTTATACACCTAACATAATAAATGGGCATATTATTTTTTGAGAAACGATCCTCATACTCTGTAGTTATGAGTGGCATATTATCAGAATGAAGATCAAGCGTTACTTCTTCAAGTATATATCCATGACTACTAAAACTAACTAATGAATATTGAAACAAATCTCTATTATCAGTTCGCATTTCTATTACTTTTTGATTCTTAAAAAGATTATCATACTTATCAAGAAATACTTTACTAGATAATCTTCGCAAATGATGTCTTTTTTTAGGCCAGGGATCAGAAAAATTCAAATATATTTTATCAATTTCTTTATCAAAAATATCATCGATATCTAAAGCATCAGCCCTAAGAATTGCTAAATTGTTCAAATTATCGGGTATTTTTTGTAAACTTCTAGCGACTACACTATCATATTTTTCTATTCCAATAAAATTTATTTCTGGATACATTTTAGCATGTTCAATAATAAATTTACCTTTGCCCATACCTATTTCAACATAAATTGGCTTATTATTATTAAAAAATTTATTCCATTTACCCTTATTATTAGAAGGATTTTTAACTAAATAATTAGAATTATTCATTATCTCCTCTTTATTCTTAACATTTCTAAGACGCATAATACCACCCGTCAATATTTTATCACAAAATGCCCTAATATACATAAAATAAATAGAAAGATTTAAAGGTGATTTTATGAATAACTATCCATTCCCCTATTTTCCAACTCCTTTTCCCAATATTTTTGATGAAATAAACAAATTAAAACAAGAAATAAACAAATTAGAAGAACGAATTATCAAAATAGAAGATAAATATAATACTAATTATTTAAAAAAAGATGACAATTATTATATGATTTAAATAAATTGATGCCTTATTTTCTTTAACTGTGTTATACTAATCTTAAGGAAAGTGAGGCATCATTATGTTAAAACTTAAAAATGTTGAAAAAGAACAATTCGATGAATTTGTTAAAAATCATAAAACAAAATCACATTTTCTCCAATCACTATCATGGGGAGAATTTTCAAAAGTTAAAAAGAATCTTATACCACACTATTTAGGATTAGTTAATGAAAAAGACGAACTAGTAGGTGCAACTCTACTCCTAGAAAAAAAATTACCATTAAATTTATGCTACTTCTATGCACCTCGTGGTTTTGTAATTGATTATAAAAATAAAGAACTAGTAAGAACAATGACCAAAAAAGTAGTTGATTTTGCCAAAAACAAAAAAGCTATTTTCGTAAAGATAGATCCAGATATTATTAAAACAAAATTTAATTATGAAAATATTGAAGAACCAAATCCTGACTTTAATGATATTTTTGAGACATTAAAATCTGTAGGATTTAAACACCTTGGCTTTACTAAAAATTTTGAAACAATGCAACCTCGTTATACTTTTAGAATAGATTTAAACAGGGATTTAGAAGAGATTGAAAGCCATTTTTCAAAAACTACAAAACAACGAATTACTAAAGCTATTAAATTAAACACTGAAGTTACAATAGGAACTAAAAACGATTTAAAAGATTTTTATCACTTAATGACTCTAACTGAAAGTAGAAAAGATTTCATCTCTTACAATGAAGATTACTATGAAACATTATATGAAATATTTAATGGTAATCCTTCATCTAAAGCGACGCTTTTCTTAGGAAAAGTACATATTAATAAAACTATTAAAGCTTTAGAACAAACTCTAAAAGATATCAATAATCAAATATCAATTCTTCCAATTGATAATCTAAGTAAAAGCGCTAAAGCTAAACTTACTGAATTAACTAAACAAAAAGAAAACATATTAAATGAAATTGAAAAATATAAAAATTATAAAAAAGAATATGGACAAGATATAACACTAAGTGCTCATATGATAATCGAATATGGTGATAAAGCCTGGGTACTATATGCTGGTAATCATAATATTCTTAGTGAAACTTATGTCAATTATTATACCTATTATGAACATCTAAAATATTGTAAAGAAAAGGGTATAAAAATATATGATCAATTTGGAACAATAGGGGACCTTTCAAAGGATAACCCACGTTTAGGACTACATGAATTTAAAAAGAAATTTGGTGGAGATTATGTAGAATTTATTGGTGAATGGGATTATGTAACAAACAAATTAATGTATTTTGTATTTACTAAACTTGTACCAATATATAGAAAAATTATTAGAAATAGAAGTAAGAAGGAGTTACAAAATGAAATTAATAAAGCTGGATGAAAAAAAATTCAAAAAATTTGCTGATAAGCATGAACAAATAACCTTTCATCAAACAAAAGAATGGGCCGACTTAAAAAAAGTCAATAATTGGCAAGCACATTATATCGGATTTGAAGATGATAAAGGAAAAATTGTTGCTGGAGCCCTTCTTCTAGCCAAAGAACTACCAATAATAAAGAAAAAAATGTTTTATTCACCACGTGGTTTCTTAATTGATTATAAAAATAAAGAATTACTAAAAGAATTTACAGAAGAATTAAAAAAGTATGCCGAAAAAGAAAAAGCTATTTTTGTAAAAATTGATCCTTATGTCGAATATCAAGAACGTGATAATGATGGTAATGTTGTTGAAAATGGTTACAATAACAAAGAAGTAGTCGATAACCTAAAAGATTTAGGTTATAAATTCTTTGGTTTTAATTTAATGCAAGATACTCTACAACCAAGATGGATGCATGTCATTGAAATAAATAATAGAACAGAAGAAGAAGTTCAAAAAGATATGGAATCTAAGACAAGACAAATTCTTCGCAAAAATGAAAAGTCAGGTATTACAACTTATGAAATAACTAGAGATGAATTACCACTATTCAAAGAAATAATGGAACACACTTCCGATCGACGAGATTTTGTTGATAGACCACTATCATACTATGAAGCTATGTGGGATAATCTTCATGATTCTGGAATTTTAAAAATACTAATTGGTGAAATTAATTTTAATACCTTTGAAGAAAACACTAAAAATGAACTTAATGAAATAGAAAAAGCATTAAAAGATAGAATCTACAAACACGATAATAATCTTTTAAAAATGAATGAAAAGAAATATAACTCTAGTAATAAACAAGATGAAGAAGCGATAGAAAGATTAAATAAACAACTAGACAAAATAAAAGATTATAAAAAAGAATATGGTGAAAAGAAAGCTTTAGGTACCATATTATTCTTAATATATGGAAATGAAGTATTATCACTATTTGGTGGGACAGATGATAATTTAATGCAATTTCAATCAGCCTATACTGTTCATTATGCTGGAATAAAATACGCAATTGACAATGGTTACAAAAGATATAACTTCTATGGTATAACAGGTGATTTTAATAAAGATAATCCATTATATGGACTATATCTTTTCAAAAAGAGTTTTGGTGGTAAAGTTGTTGAACTAATTGGTGAATATGACTTAGTAATATCAAAATTCTGGTATACTACCTACAACATAGCATTTAAACTTTATCACAAATTAAAAGCAAAAAAATAAATACATTTGTATTTATTTTTTTATTATACTAGTTAAATCTTTTTAATAATTTCTTTAAATCCCTACCAAAGACACGTTTTATAGCCCCAACTTTATTTGTATAAATAAAATAAGTAACAATTCCAACAATAGTATATAAAATAATAATAACTAAATTAAGAAGTCTATTTGCTACAGTAATTGGAACAATAAATCTTAATATAAATAAAACTAATGCCATTAACATAGATCCACATAAAATTTCAATAAAATTATTTACACAGTCCTCAAAATTTATTTCATATTTTTTATTAAGTATAATTAAACAAACTATAAATGAAGTAACATATCCAAAAATACTAGCAGTAATTACACCATAATAAGCTGGAAAATTCATTTTATGAAAAATAATTAAAAGATTAACATTCAAAATAAATTTTACCATAACACCAGTCGCCAAACTAATAAAGACTGCCTTATAATCTTTCAATGACTGAAGTATCGTAACACCAGCAGTAAACAAACTAACTGCCAAACCAACAAATATATAGTAACTAAGTATACTGGCACCATATTTACTACTTCCATAAAATAAAGTCCATATAGGTTTAGCTAAAAAACTAATTCCAAACGTCATTGGAATTGTTAAAAACAACAACATACTAAGCGCCTGTGAAATTTTCTTGTTTACTTCTTGTTTTTGTCCTTTAACAACACTTTCAGCAAGATTAGGAATTAAACTAACTATTACACCAGTAGATATAGCTAAAATAATCATATTAAACTTGGCTGCCCAAGTAGAGAGAATACTATAAACTGTCTCTGCATCTATAGCTGTATAATTAGCACTATTTACTAATCCTCTAACTACCGTAAACATATCTATATAATTATATAAAGATTTAAATATATCAATTAAAATAAATGGAATTGAATATATAATAATCTTCCTAATAATTACCTTATTACTTATAAATGGTTCATTTACAGGACGAATCCTTTCATTAAACTTCTTTTTATTTTTCATATGTTTAAAAGCTAAATATAAATATGCCGCAAAAGCGCCAGCAGTTGCACCAAAAAGAGCTACTCCTACCGAAGTTGTCAATGATAAATTAAAACTCTTTAAAGCCAATAAACTACCAAAAATAATTATTAAAACTCTTATTATTTGCTCAACAACTTGAGATATTGAAGGTGGGCTCATAAAACGATGTCCTTCAAAATATCCCCTATAAATACTAAGTACCGGTACTATTAAAATAGCAGTTCCAATTACTCTAATAACAAAAGCTATATCCTCTACGGTATTACCACCTGTTACATTACCAAGTACTGCTTTGGCAAGTAATGGTGCAAAAACCATAATAATTAAAAAACAAACAAATCCTAATAATAAAGAAATCTTTTTACCAAGTAAAAAAACTCTTTTTTTAGCACCATAATATCCTAAAGTCTGATATTCCGAAACAACTTTACTAATAGCTAATGGAATACCTGCTGTCGAAAGAGACATAAAAAAGAGATAGACAGTATATGCATATCCATATAGTGCTCCTCCTCGTTCCCCTATTATTGCATGAAAAGGAATTACATACAATATTCCTAATATCTTAGAAATAACAATCCCTAACGTTGTAATAAAAGCACCCTTAACAAAAGAATTTTTTCGCATTGTTACATCTTTCTTCATATACTCCTCCACTATAATAATAACAGAAAAGTAATATAAAAACAAATTTTTAATTATTTAAAGTATAAATAAGCATAGCCGAAAAGCAAAATATTTGTTCTTCACTAAACACTCCAACACCAACTTGATATTTAATATCAACAACTTCTATATTATTGCCATTTATAAAATTATTTATATCTTCTTCCAAATCCCCTTCATCTTCACAATCAATTAATTTAACTTTCATATTATCACCACTAATAGTATAAAGTGTATACTCTAAAATATATGTCAAAAAAAAGGAGCAAAGCTCCTATTTAACAACTATATTAACTATTTTTCCTTTTATGACAATAACTTTAACAATTTCTTTGCCTTCAATATGCTTAATAACATTATCGCATTCCATAGCTTTTTCTTTTATTGACTCTTCATCATCATTAACATTAATTACTATTGTCGCTCTTACTTTACCATTTACTTGAACAGCTATTTCTTTAGTATCTTCAATAGTTTTTTCCTCATCATACTTTGGCCATTCAGATTTACATATTGGTTCAAAACCAATTTGCTCATTAAGTTCCTCAGTAATATGAGGAGCCGTTGGATTTAATAGTATAAGTAATAATCTATAATCATCTTTTGTAATAGATTCTAAATCATCATAAGCGTTAGCTAAAATCATTAAACTAGAAATAACCGTATTATAACCCATATGAGTAGTATCATATTCAACTTTTTTGATAGTCTTATTCTGAAGAACTTCTAACTCTGGAGTATAGCCCTTCTTATCATTAAGCTTATTTTTTAGTCTTTCAACTTTATCTAAAAATCTCTTGCAGCCTCTTAAAGAATCTGTACTCCAAGGAGCATCCATCTGATAGTCTCCCATAAACATCTCATAAACTCTTAAAGCATCAGCACCATACTCTTTAATAATATCATCTGGATTAATAACATTACCACGAGATTTACTCATCTTTTCATTATTAGAACCAAGAACCATACCATGACTAACTCTTGTCCAAATCATTTCTTTATTTGGAACTAAACCAATATTATATAAGAATTGTACCCAGAATCTTGCATATAACAAATGTCTTGCCGTATGTTCCATTCCTCCATTATACCAATCAACTCTATTCCAATATTTCATAGCGTCCATTGAAGCAAATTCTTTTTCATTATGTGGATCCATAAATCTCAAGAAATACCAAGATGATCCTGCCCAGTTAGGCATGGTATCAGTTTCTCTTTTAGCATCGTGACCACATTTTGGGCATTTACAATTAACCCACTCTTTGATATTAGCAAGTGGACTTTCTCCATCTTCAGTTGGTTCATATTCAGCTATATCCGGAAGTAATAATGGTAAATCCTCCTCATTCATTGGTACCCAACCACACTCTGGACAGTTAATCATTGGAATTGGTTCACCCCAGAATCTTTGCCTTGAAAATACCCAATCACGCATCTTATAGTTATTAACTCGACGACCAATACCTTTTTCTTCTAGCATATCAGCAATTTTAACTCTTGCTTCATCAACAACCATTCCATCAAATTCTTCAGAATTAATCATTTTAAAATCATGACCCATATATTCAGTTTTTTCAATAGCATGAAGAGAAATATCTCCACATTCAATAACTTTAATTATTTCAAGATTATGTTCTTTAGCATACTCAAAGTCTCTTTGATCATGACTAGGTACAGCCATAACAGCACCAGTACCATAATCACCTAATACAAAATCTCCTAAAAATACAGGAACTTTCTTTCCATTAACAGGATTAATTGCTTCAATACCATCAATTTTAACACCAGTCTTACCCTTGTTTAACTCAGTACGATCCATATTAGACTTCTTAGCAGTCTCTTTTATATATTCCTCTACTTCCTTCTTATTCTTAACACGTGGCATTAATTCCTTGATTAATTTACCATCTGGTGCAATAACAAAGAAAGTAATACCATAAACGGTTTCTGGACAAGTAGTAAATACACTAAATTTACCGCCATCTACTATATCAATATCAAGTTCTACTCCTGTAGATTTACCAATCCAATTTATTTGACCTAGTTTAACCCTTTCAGCAAAATTAGTATCATCTAATCCTTTTAATAAGTCCTCAGAATAATCACTCATTCTAAGCATCCATTGACTTTTTTCTTTTTGCACAACTTGTGAACCACATCTTTCACAAACACCACCAGCTGCATCTTCGTTAGATAAAACACTTTTACACTTAGGACACCAATTTACTGGAATAGTATCTTTATAAGCCATATCATGCTTATAAAATTGTAAAAATTGCCATTGTGTCCATTTATAATAATCTGGATCAGTAGTTGAAAACTCCCTAGACCAATCAAACGAAAAACCAAGTGACTTCATTTGTGTTTTAAAAGTTACTATATTTTCCTTAACAGCATCTTTAGGATGAATATGATTTTTAATTGCATATTGTTCAGCTGGTGCACCAAAGGCATCAAAACCCATAGGATATAAAATATTATATCCTTGCATTCTCATCATTCTCGCAATAGCATCTTGAGCTGTATAACTTCTTACATGACCAACATGTAATCCTGAACCACTAGGATATGGAAACTCAACTAAGATATAGTAATGCTTATTACCATCACCATTCTTTGCTTCAAAAACTTTATTCTTATCCCAATAATCTTGCCACTTTTTTTCTATTTTCATAATATTATCCATTACTAATCATTCCCTTCTTCTTATAAAATAAATATACTAAGTGATAACTAACCACTATAATAGCTATCATAAAAACAAACCCAACTACAATCTCTAAAATAAAATTCTTTATTGATACAATCACTGTAACAATAAGAGCAATATCAAATGAAGAAACAATTGATACAACCCACAGTAATTGGTTATATTTAACTCTTTTCAAATCCAATTTATACTTATTTACTAAATATACAACTTCAACAGGATCTTTATACTTCTTCTTTTTTTTCTTTT